>NZ_JAAUHW010000004.1:0-415377 GCF_012030025.1 Shewanella sp. Iso12 | reverse complement strand
GAATTTCAGGCATAAAAAAACCTGCTTGAAGCAGGTTGCTTGGTACACCCGAGTGGACTCGAACCACCGACCCCTACCATGTCAAGGTAGTGCTCTAACCAGCTGAGCTACGGGTGTATTGCATGATTTTCATTTTTGACTCTCTAAAGAGAGTGGTACACCCGAGTGGACTCGAACCACCGACCCCTACCATGTCAAGGTAGTGCTCTAACCAGCTGAGCTACGGGTGTATTGTGTTTTTCAGGCTGCCGCCCTCGAACGAGCGCTATATTAAGGGCGAGCAGCCGCCAGTTGCAAGTAAAAAAACACAAATTTTTATTGAGTGGCGAATTGCTGCACAACTTGCTGCAGCTTTGATCGCATTCGGCTTAATTTGTGCTCTCGTCAGAGATAACCGCGAACTGTTTGCCACTTTTCTGGATATATCTCAGACGGATAGCAAAGAGTATCGCGGCTACGGTCAAGCCGGCGATAAGCCCAATCCAGAATCCGTGTGCTCCCATGGCGGGTACCAGAAAATCGGTATACGCCAATACATAACCCAGGGTCATCCCCACAGCCCAATAGGCAAACAAGGTGATGAAAAAGGCGCTGCGGGTATCCTTGTAGCCACGAAGGGCACCGGCCGCAACCACCTGTACCGAATCTGACAACTGATATAGAGCAGCCATCAGCATCAGGCTGCCTGCCAGAGTGACCACTTCTGGGTTGTCGTTATAGAGCAGGGCAATCTCATACCTGAATACCACAGTCGCCACCGCGGTGAGCATGGCCAGAGAAAAGGCGATAGCCAATCCCACCTTGGTCACCAGTGCCGACACATCACTCTGGCCGCGGCCCAGATAATAACCGACCCGAATAGAAACGGCTATGCCGATTGAGAGTGGCAACATAAATACAATCGAGGAGAAATTCAGCGCAATTTGGTGCCCGGCCACGACAGTGGCACCGAGAGGCGCCAGTAACAAGGCGATCACCGCAAACAGACTGACTTCAAAGAACAGCGCCATGGCAATAGGCATGCCCAACTTGGTCATCTCCATAATGGTGTGCAAATGGGGTTTGTGAAATGCTTTGAAGGGAGCCAACTCGCTAAAGCGTTTATGCCACTGCATATAGATGGCCATGGCCAGTAGCATGGCCCAAAACACCAAAGCGGTAGCGACACCACAGCCGGCGCCGCCCATGGCGGGCATGCCAAAGTGACCATTGATAAAGATATAGTTGGCCGGGATATTCACCGCCAGGCCGACAAAACCTATGATCATGGTCGGCAGCGTATAGGAGATCCCTTCGCTGCAGCCCCTGAGCACCTGGTAGAGCACAAAGGCCGGCGCCCCCCAGAGAATGCCGTCAAGATAACCTATGGTCAGGCGCTTGAGCTCAGGTTCCAGTTCCATCCAATCCAAAATATGTGGCGCAGATGCCAGAAACAGCATCACACCCAAGGCGCCGGTTATGGCAATATAGGCAGCCTGAAAGGCAAGCGGTTGGATCGCCTTTTGGTTGTTTGCACCGTGATGATGGGCAAACATGGGAGTAAATGCCAGCAATAGGCCTTGAACGAACAGAATGGCCGGTAGCCAGAGACTGGTTCCGACAGCGACGGCTGCCATGTCGACAGCACTGACTCTGCCGGCCATCAGGGTATCGATAAACCCCATCATTGTCTGGGTAAGTTGTGCAATAAGCACAGGCAAAGCCAGTTGAACTAAGCGTTTGGCCTGAAAGCCGGTGTGATTCATGAAAGCAGCCCTAACAACTAAGCGAGTGAGAAAATGTTTACAGGTATTGTTCAAGCCAAGTGTGAAATCTTGGCGATCGAGAAAAAGCCCGGGCTAAATACCCTCGAAGTCGCTCTGCCTCCCGCCTTGCGCGAGGGATTGGAAATAGGAGCGAGTGTTGCCAACAACGGTGTTTGCCTGACGGTAACCCAGCTTGCTGATGATAGGGCGTTTTTCGACGTAATGGAAGAGACTCTGGCGGTGACTAATCTGGTCGGACTAAGGGTTGGTGCCAAGGTTAACATAGAGAGGTCACTCAAGTTTGGTACCGAGCTTGGGGGTCACATTCTTTCCGGCCATGTGCATACCCAGGCGCAGTTGGTGCATCTGGATATCAGTGACAGCCATTACAATATGCAGCTGGAAGTGGCCGAAGAGTGGTTGAAGTACATCTTCTATAAGGGCTTTATCGGTATCAATGGATGTAGCCTCACCGTTGGCGAGGTCAAAGGCAATCGCTTTATGCTGCATCTCATTCCTGAGACTCTCAGACTGACCAATCTGCAAGACTATCGGGAAGGGGATTGGCTGAATATCGAAATTGACAGTCAAACCCAAACGATAGTGGATACAGTCGAGCGGGTGCTGGCCCAGCGACAACTGGCCTGATAAAACCTGTCACGCTTTATGGGCGACGGTGCCTAGCAGGCAAGTGTAAGCCGGTAAAATTGACTGGGCCGAAGCTGGCTTGTCATATTCATTAGAGCTTTCAGTAGAGCTGTTCGTCATCGCCATCGACGTACAGCTCTATCATGTGCCTTTGGTCATTGATGTGCATCCGCATATGGATAGGGTTGCAACATACCCGGCAATCATTATAGAACTCCTGATCGCCGCCGCTGGCGTCGAGCTCCACCTTTTGATGGTGGCCGCAATGGGGGCAGCAGATAGTCTGACTCTTGAGTTGCATGGCTTCCTCCTTTGTCCGGTAGCGCTATGCCCTTTGGACGATAGAACCTCATATCACAACACAATTCAAGTATAGCCCCAGGCTGTGAGCAAAAGCTTGTCCCTTGAGTGTTTTTGGGTTGCGCAGGCAAGGGCTTATCCCGTAAAATTGCCAGCCTGCCCGGCGGAGACCTTAAGGCTCCTGTACTGCCTTAACCCAAGGGCTAAACACTTTTTTTAATTGATAACCAAGTGGCCCTACGTGTGGGTCACCACTGGACAAGGAATTTTCATGCCTGTAATTACACTTCCCGATGGGAGCAAACGCGAGTTTGCCAACCCAGTCTCTACACTCGATGTTGCTGCTGATATTGGTCCCGGTCTGGCGAAAGCCTGTATTGCCGGACGAGTCAACGGCGAGTTAAAAGATGCCTGTGATCTGATCGAAACAGATGCAGAACTGTCGATCATCACGGCCAAAGATGAAGAAGGGCTGGAAATCCTTCGTCACTCTTGCGCACACTTGTTGGGTCATGCGATCAAACAGCTGTGGCCTGAAACCAAGATGGCGATTGGTCCTGTTATCGATAACGGCTTCTACTATGACATCGACCTGGAGCATAAACTGACCCAGGAAGATCTGGAGAAGCTGGAAAAACGTATGCTGGAACTGGCCAAGACCAACTATGACGTGGTCAAGCGTGTGGTCAGCTGGCAGGAAGCCCGTGATACTTTCGAGTCTCGCGGCGAGCCTTACAAGATGGCGATCCTGGATGAGAACATCAGCCGTGATGCCACTCCGGCGCTGTATCACCATGAAGAATACACAGATATGTGTCGCGGTCCCCATGTGCCCAACATGCGTTTCTGCCATTTCTTTAAGCTGATGAATGTTGCCGGTGCCTACTGGCGCGGTAACTCAGACAACAAGATGTTGCAGCGTATCTATGGTACTGCCTGGGCCGACAAGAAAGCGCTCAAGACTCACCTGACCCGTCTGGAAGAAGCGGCCAAACGTGATCACCGTAAAATCGGCAAGCAGCTGGATCTGTACCACATGCAGGAAGAAGCTCCTGGTATGGTGTTCTGGCACAACGACGGCTGGAGTGTATTCCTTGAGCTTGAGCGTTTTATTCGCCAGAAGCTGAGCCAGTACGATTATCAGGAAGTGAAAGGTCCACTGATGATGGACCGCGTGTTGTGGGAACGTTCCGGTCACTGGGATAAATACGCCGAGGCGATGTTTACAACCAGCAGTGAGAACCGCGAATACGCCATCAAGCCGATGAACTGCCCCGGCCACGTACAGATTTTCAACCAGGGCCTCAAGTCCTATCGTGATCTGCCGCTGCGGATGGCTGAATTCGGCTGTTGTCACCGTAACGAGCCCTCGGGTGCCTTGCACGGTCTGATGCGGGTTCGTGGTTTTACCCAGGACGATGCGCACGTATTCTGTACTGAAGAGCAGGTGCAATCCGAAGTCAGCAAGTGTATCAAGATGGTGTACGACACCTATTCCACTTTCGGCTTCAGTAATATCGTAGTTAAGCTTTCCACTCGTCCAGAGAAGCGTATCGGTGACGATGCCATGTGGGACAGGGCAGAAGAAGCTCTGAAACAAGCGCTGCGCAGCAACGATATCGAATTTGAAATACTGCCAGGTGAAGGTGCCTTCTACGGCCCTAAAATCGAATTCACTCTGCATGATTGCCTGGATCGCGCCTGGCAGTGCGGTACAGTGCAGCTCGATTACGCCTTACCGGGACGCCTGGGCGCGACTTATGTCGCCGAAGACAACAGCCGTCAGACTCCTGTGATGATCCACCGTGCGATTTTGGGCTCTTTGGAGCGATTCCTCGGTATCCTCATCGAAGAGTTCGCGGGCCGCTTCCCAACCTGGCTGGCTCCTATGCAGGTTGTTGTTATGAACATAACAGACAAACAAGCTGATTATGTTGAAGAAGTAGTCGAATTCTTCAAGGAACAGGGCATACGCGCCTCTAAAGACTTGAGGAATGAAAAAATAGGCTTTAAAATACGCGAGCACACTTTGAGGCGGGTTCCTTATTTGCTGGTCATAGGTGATCAGGAGATGGAAAATCGGGAAGTCGCTGTGCGTACCCGAGACGGGGTGGACTTAGGCAAGATGCGAATCGATGATTTCGCCGCTAAGGTCAAGCAACAAATTTCACTCCGTAGTCTTGAATTGTTGGAGGATTAGGTCATAAAGATCAAAAAATCAGCAGGCCGTCAGGCGGCCCCGAATAGAATCAATGAAGAAATTACCGGCGTACCTGAGGTACGTTTGAATGGCGTGGATGGTGAAGCCATTGGTATCGTCAGCATCAAAGAGGCTCAGGAAGTAGCCGATGAGGCAGGTCTGGATCTGGTTGAGATCAGTCCTAATGCTGAGCCGCCTGTATGCCGTATCATGGACTACGGTAAATATCTGTTCGACAAGGCAAAAGCCCAGAAAGAACAGAAGAAGAAGCAGAAACAGATCCAGGTGAAGGAAGTTAAATTCCGCCCTGGTACTGATGAAAACGACTATCAGGTAAAACTACGCAACCTGATTCGTTTTCTGGAAGATGGAGACAAAGCGAAAGTTACGCTGCGTTTCCGCGGACGCGAAATGGCACACCAGAACCTGGGTATGGATCTTTTGAACCGTATCAAGGGCGATCTGGAAGAGTATGCGATTGTTGAATCTTTCCCGAAAATGGAAGGTCGACAAGCCATCATGGTGCTGGCGCCCAAGAAGAAATAGCAGGGCAATCCTGAAAAGTAGCAAAGGTCTACGGGCCTTTGCTCGCCTTGCGTTTTATTAATGTCCCAATGCGGAGTTTTAGTAATGCCTAAAATGAAAACCGACAAGGGTGTAGCGAAGCGTTTTAAGAAAACCGCCAATGGTTTCAAGCGTAAGCAAGCCCATCTGCGTCACATCCTGACCAAGAAGAGCACCAAGCGTAAGCGTCATCTGCGCGCCAAGTGTTTAGTTGCCAAAGCTGACGTGCCTATGATCGCACGCCAACTGCCATACGCTTAATTAGGAGGAATTGAAAAATGCCAAGAGTTAAGCGTGGTGTAACTGCACGAGCTCGTCACAAGAAAGTTCTTAAACTTGCCAAAGGTTACTACGGTGCCCGTTCACGTACTTTCCGTGTAGCGGTACAGGCCGTAACCAAAGCAGGTCAATATGCTTACCGTGACCGTCGCCAGAAGAAACGTCAATTCCGTCAACTGTGGATTGCACGTATCAATGCGGCTTCTCGTCAGAATGGTCTTTCATACAGCCGTTTCATCAACGGTCTGAAAAAGGCGTCTATCGAAATCGATCGTAAGATTTTGGCAGACATCGCTGTATTCGACAAAGTAGTGTTTGCTACTCTGGTAGAAAAAGCGAAGGAAGCACTGGCAAACTAATCTCTCAGGAGATAAGTTGTAGTTGCTGTTAAAAAGGGACCTAAGGTCCCTTTTTTCATACCTGTGATTTGCCTATGCTTCAATGCCTCAGACAAAAAAGCCAGTCATCAATGACTGGCTTTTTCAGTATATTGGCAGAGCTTATTTCTGAGCATCCAGGAAGCGCTCGGCATCCAGAGCCGCCATACAACCGGTTCCGGCTGAGGTGATGGCCTGACGGTAGTGCTGATCCATCACATCGCCGGCGGCGAATACGCCTTTGACGCTGGTCTGGGTGGCATTGCCATTGAGGCCGCTTTCGACCTTGATATAACCGCCATTCATCTCCAACTGGCCTTCGAAAATACCTGTGTTGGGGCTGTGGCCAATGGCGACAAACACCCCGGCCACTTCCAAATCGGAAATACCGCCGTCTTTGGTGCTCTTCATTTTGAGTCCGGTCACGCCCATGGCATCGCCGGTTACTTCATCCAATGTCTTGTCCAAGTGCAGAATTATGTTGCCGTTTTCGACTTTGTCCATCAGACGATCGATAAGAATCTTCTCAGAGCGGAAGGTATCGCGGCGATGGATCAGGTGTACTTCGGCAGCTATGTTGGAAAGATAGAGTGCTTCTTCAACAGCCGTGTTACCACCACCGATAACAGCCACTTTCTGATTGCGATAGAAGAAACCGTCACAGGTGGCACAAGCAGATACACCACGGCCCTTGAAGGCTTCTTCAGATGGCAGACCGAGATACTTGGCGGATGCGCCTGTGGCTATGATCAGCGCATCACAGGTGTACTCACCGTTGTCACCTTTCAAGGTGAAAGGGCGCTGTTGCAGATCCACTTCATTAATATGGTCGAAGATAATTTCGGTATCGAATTTCTCGGCATGCTTTTGCATCCGTTCCATCAGCGCAGGACCAGTCAGGCCTTCGGCATCGCCGGGCCAATTTTCGACTTCGGTCGTAGTGGTTAACTGGCCACCCTGCTGGATACCTGTGATCATCACAGGTTTGAGATTGGCGCGGGCAGCATAAACGGCTGCGGTATAGCCTGCGGGGCCTGATCCCAGGATCAAAAGATTACAATGTTTGGCTTGGCTCATTTTATTCTCCGTGCCTTGGCAAATTGCAGCGATTGTAGGTAATTTACCCCTAAGGGTAAAGCGCCAGGAATAGAATCTTCAAGATTGACTTAATCGAAAAAAAGGAGCCCAGAGGCTCCTTTAAAGCGATTAGTTGATTTACTTACTGTAACAGTTCGCTGGCAGCGGTATAAGCCATATTGTGGGCTTCGGCGACTTCTTTACAGGTGATTTTACCGTGCATCACGTTAAGACCATTCAGCAAGTGCTTGTCAGACAAGAGCGCGTCGCGGTAACCCAGACGGGCCAGCTTGAGAATGTAGGGCAGGGTAGCGTTGTTCAGGGCAAAGGTGGAAGTACGTGCCACGGCGCCCGGCATATTGGCTACACAGTAATGCACTACATCATCGACGATATAGGTAGGATCCTGGTGAGTTGTGGCATGAGAGGTTTCCACACAGCCACCCTGATCTATGGCGACATCCACTATGGCGGCCCCAGGCTTCATCTTCTTGATGTGCTCACGGGTAACCAGCTTGGGCGCTGCCGCGCCGGGGATCAACACGCCACCTATGACCAGATCGGCCTGCAATACATGCTTTTCAATGGCATCGGCCGTAGAGTAGATAGCCTTGACCTTGGAGCCGAACTGAACATTCAAACGACGCAGCGCGTCGATGGAGCGATCAAGCACCACTACATCGGCACCCATGCCCACCGCCATTTGCGCCGCATTGGTACCTACCATGCCGCCGCCGATAATCACAACTTTAGCAGGTTCAACCCCTGGGACTCCGCCGAGCAACATGCCCAGGCCGCCCATAGATTTTTCCAGCGCCATGGCACCGGCTTGGATGGACATGCGTCCGGCCACTTCTGACATGGGGGCCAGTAAAGGCAAGCCACCACGGTCATCAGTAACCGTTTCATAAGCGATACAAACAGCGCCGCTGTTGACCAGTTCTTCAGTTTGGGGCAGATCGGGGGCAAGGTGCAGATAGGTAAAGAGGATCTGGTCATGGCGCAGCATGGCACGTTCTACGGCCTGTGGCTCTTTGACTTTGACTATCATCTCAGCCTTGGCAAAAACCTCGGCGGCCGTGTCCAAAATAGACGCCCCGGCATCGATATAGTCCTGATCGGTAAACCCAATCCCATTACCAGCATTCGTTTCGATAAAAACCTGATGACCATGCATAGTCAATTCGCGTACGCTGGAAGGTACCATACCCACGCGATACTCATGGTTTTTGATTTCCTTTGGAACACCAATTATCATTTTCGAGCCTCAATATACTAAAAAACCCACTTTTAATGGGCATAATTGTTATTTTATAGTGACCTGAACGTGATCAATTCAGGAAAGTCTAGTATAGTATTGCCCGGGCAGATTATGCTGCTAAACTTCCGACATACGCAAAATTAAATGTTGTTTTAGTGATAAAACAAGGTTAAAAATATGGTAAATAATAAAAAGAGTCCTGTAAAAGACTTGGATCGTATCGATCGTAACATTCTTAATGAACTGCAAATTGACGGTCGCATTTCCAACGTTGAGCTTTCCAAACGTGTTGGTTTGAGTCCAACTCCCTGCCTTGAACGCGTCAAGCGTCTCGAAAAACAAGGTTACATTAACGGCTATACCGCACTGGTTAACCCGCACTTTTTGGGCGCATCCTTGTTGGTATTTGTCGAGATCACCCTCAACCGGGATACTCCGGAAGTCTTCGATAAGTTTAATCGCGCCGTGCAGCTTTTGGATGATATTCAGGAGTGCCACCTGGTATCGGGCGATTTCGATTATCTGCTGAAGACACGGGTATCCGATATGTCTGCCTATCGTAAATTGCTGGGCGAAACCTTGCTGAAGCTGCCTTCAGTGTCCGATACCCGTACCTACGTGGTGATGGAAGAGGTGAAGCAGACCAGCAAAGTGGCCATCAGTATTTCTGCTGAAGCCTAAACCTCGATTGTTAACGAGGGTAAAAGGGAGCCACAATGGCTCCTTTTTTGATCTCGGTTGTTTACTTTTTATCCCAGGCGGCGAGGCAGCATAAAAAAATGCCGCTATCCACTTGCTTTTAGAGGCTTTCGAAGGCTTATTCGCTGCACATTCAGGTTGATTCTGGTATCTTAAATCCATCTGTTTTTCGTTTGCTTATGGAAATCGCATTTGTCTCAGGGAAATAGCGTCAGAACCCTCAGCGGCCTACAACGTCTGCTGGAAGGGGGGCTTATTCTGTGCTGCATGGTCGCCATCTATATATTGTTGGCGCTTGGCAGCTTTCATCCCGGTGATCCGGGCTGGAGTCAGTCTAACTATCAAGGGGAGATCGAAAATGTCACCGGTGCCGTAGGTGCCTGGCTGGCCGATGTCCTGTTCTATTTCTTTGGCTATACCGCCTATCTTATTCCGATCATCATTGCCGGAACCGGTTGGTTGATCTTCAGGCGTGCCCACAGACTGCTGGAAGTGGATTACTTTTCGGTCGGCTTGCGCCTGATTGGCTTTCTGTTGATGGTGCTGAGTCTGGCAGCCTTGGCCAGTATGAATGCCGGCGATATCTATGAATTTTCGGCCGGTGGTGTGGCCGGGGATGTAATAGCTCAGGCTATGCTGCCTTACTTCAACCAGTTGGGTACCACACTGCTGCTGCTTTGCTTTGTCGGCGCGGGTTTTACCCTGCTGACGGGAATAAGCTGGCTTACCATAGTCGAGCTCACCGGCTTGGCAACTATCTGGTGTTTTCGCAAGCTCAAGCAGTTGCCTGCACGTCTGTCAGGCCCGAAAGAAACCGAAGATACCCGCGGTTTTATGTCTGTAGTGGACAAGTTCCGTCGCGAGCGCGATGAAGTTGAACCGGAAGAAGTGCTCGAGGAGGATGACGATGAAGAGGTTATTGAAGCCCCCGTTAAGAAATCCGGGCTGCTGAGTCGTTTCCGTAAAAAGGATAAGCAAGTTCAAGAGAGTGAAGCGGCGATTGCCGATGACAAAGCCGACATAGAGCCTAAGCGTCAGGGCAGGGTAGAGCCGGTGCTTTCTGCAGGTGTTGCTGGAAGTGCAACTGCCAAGGCTGCGGGCATTTCTCCGGACAATGCCGAAGACACGCCACCTTGGCAAGATGAAGCAGAAGGAAGCGAGACTATCGACTTTGATAAGCGGGTCTCAACCGGTGCCATCAGCCATAAAGAGCGGCAATTGCAGACCCAGAAGGCCAGAGTCGAAAACGGCATTATCATTTTGCCCGGTGAAGAGGGTGCTGCAAAGGAGAGTAAGCAACCCATGGATCCTTTGCCGAGTATCTCACTGCTGGATGTGCCCAACCGCAAGAAGAACCCTATCAGTGAAGAAGAGCTGGATCAGGTAGCGCGTTTGGTGGAAAGCAAACTTGCAGACTTCAACATTACCGCGCAAGTGGTTGGTGTCTATCCAGGTCCTGTGATTACCCGCTTTGAGCTGGACTTGGCCCCTGGGGTCAAGGCTTCAAAAATCTCTAACCTATCCAAAGATTTGGCGCGTTCGCTGCTGGCAGAAAGCGTGCGGGTGGTTGAGGTTATTCCGGGTAAGGCCTATGTGGGGCTGGAACTGCCCAACAAGTTCCGCGAAACCGTATTTATGCGTGATGTGCTCGACTGCCAGGCGTTCAAGGACAGTAAATCCAATCTCACTATGGTGCTGGGACAAGACATTGCAGGCGATCCGGTCGTGGTGGATTTGGCCAAGATGCCGCACCTTTTGGTGGCAGGTACTACAGGCTCGGGTAAGTCGGTTGGGGTCAACGTGATGATCACCAGTCTGCTGTATAAGTCCGGCCCTGAAGATGTGCGCTTTATTATGATAGATCCCAAGATGCTGGAGCTTTCTGTCTATGAAGGTATTCCGCACCTCTTGTGTGAAGTGGTCACGGATATGAAAGAGGCCGCCAATGCGCTACGCTGGTGTGTCGGTGAGATGGAGCGGCGTTACAAACTGATGTCGGCGCTCGGGGTACGTAACCTCAAGGGCTTCAATGCCAAAATCGCCGAGGCCAAGGCTGCCGGCGAGCCGATTTACGATCCTATGTGGAAGTCCAATGAAAGCATGGAAGATACGGCACCTGAGCTCGACAAGTTGCCCTCGATCGTCGTTGTAGTGGACGAATTTGCCGACATGATGATGATAGTCGGCAAGAAGGTGGAAGAGCTGATTGCCCGTATCGCCCAGAAAGCCCGCGCCGCCGGTATTCACCTTATTCTGGCAACCCAGCGCCCGTCTGTGGATGTGATAACAGGCCTTATCAAGGCCAACATCCCTACTCGAATCGCTTTCCAGGTTTCTTCCCGTATCGACTCGCGCACCATTTTGGATCAGCAGGGCGCCGAAACCTTGCTGGGGATGGGTGATATGCTCTATCTGCCCCCGGGTACCGGCGTGCCTAACCGAGTTCACGGCGCCTTTGTGGACGATCACGAAGTGCATGCCGTGGTTGCCGATTGGCATGCCCGCGGTAAGCCTCAGTATATTGATGAAATACTGCAGGGTGCCAGCGACGGCGAGCAGGTGTTACTGCCCGGTGAAGCACCTGAAGGCGGCGATGATGAGCTGGATGCGCTCTACGATGAAGCCGTTGCTTTTGTTACCGAAACCCGCCGCGGCTCTATCTCCAGTGTGCAGCGCAAGTTCAAGATAGGCTATAACCGCGCCGCCCGCATCATAGAGCAGATGGAGCTTCAAGGGGTTGTTAGTGCCCAGGGGCATAATGGTAACCGCGAAGTATTGGCTCCACCACCGCCAAGATAAGACAGATTTGAGGTATAGATGAATAAAAGCATTATGTTTCTTGCTCTGGCCGTCAGCCTACCTGTAATGGCCGATGATGCCGGTGTGCTCAGAGAAAAGCTGGATGCCATCGCCGGCTTGAAAGCCGACTTCCAACAGCAAGTCACAGATATCAATGGCAAGCTTATTCAGCAAGGCAGTGGCGAGCTCGCCTTGGCGCAGCCGAATCAGTTTTACTGGCATCTGCAGCAGCCGGATGAATCTGTGATTGTCGCAGATGGCAAAGACGTTTGGATTTATAACCCGTTCGCCGAGGAAGTGAGCGTACTGGCGCTGGAAAATGCCATTGCCGCTTCGCCCATGACGCTTTTGGTGCGCCGCGACGAGGCCAGTTGGGCTCGCTATAACATCACTCTGGATAAAGAGTGTTTCCAGATAGCACCCAAAACAGAAGAGGCCGGAGTACAACAGGTCAGCGTCTGTTTCAACGATGACACTTTGACCCGACTGGCACTGAAAGACACTCAGGGTAATTTCAGTCAGTTCAACCTGAGCGAGCAACAGCCGCTGACAGATAGCGACAAGAGATTGTTCCAATTTGAGGTTCCCGAAGGCGTTTCCATTGACGATCAGCGCCCGGGGCAGGAAGGTTAACCTTGTCCAGCCTGAGCTTTGATTTTGCCCCCGACTTTCGGCCCCTGGCTGCAAGAATGCGTCCGGCGACGCTGGAGCAATATGTCGGTCAGCAGCATCTGTTGGGACCTGGGCAACCGCTGAGACTGGCATTGGAGGCCGGCAAGGCCCATTCCATGATGTTCTGGGGGCCGCCGGGTACCGGCAAGACTACGCTGGCAGAGCTGGTTGCTCATTATGCCAACGCCCATGTGGAGCGAATATCTGCGGTCACATCCGGGGTGAAAGAGATCCGCTCGGCGATAGAACACGCCAAAAACGTGGCGCAATCGCGCGGCCAGCGCACCTTGCTGTTTGTCGATGAGGTACACAGATTCAACAAGAGCCAGCAGGATGCCTTTCTGCCTTTTATTGAAGATGGCACAGTAATTTTTATCGGCGCCACCACAGAAAACCCTTCGTTTGAAATCAATAACGCTTTGCTCTCCAGAGTGCGGGTATATCTGATTAAGCGTCTCGATGAAGCCGAGATTGCTACCATAGTGACCCAGGCGCTTGCTGATGAAGAGCGTGGCCTAGGCAAACGCCGGTTGCAGATGCCACCTGAGCTGATGGCCAAGTTGGCGACTCTCGCCGATGGCGATGCCCGCAAGGTTCTCAACCTGGTAGAGCTGATGAGTGACATGCTGCCGGATGGCGGTAGTTTTACCGAAGCCATGCTGGTGCAGGTGGCCGGTGAGCAGTTGGCGGGGTTCGATAAGAATGGCGATCAGTACTACGACCTGATCTCAGCCGTGCACAAATCGATTCGCGGCTCGGCGCCGGATGCGGCGCTCTATTGGTTTTGTCGCATGCTGGAAGGGGGCTGCGATCCTCTGTATGTCGCAAGACGCCTGCTGGCGATAGCCTCTGAAGATGTGGGGAATGCCGACCCTACCGCGATGACAGTCGCCCTCAACGCCTGGGACTGTTTTCACCGGGTCGGTCCGGCAGAGGGCGAGCGCGCCATAGCGCAGGCGATTGTTTATCTGGCCTCGGCGCCCAAGAGCAATGCGGTGTACACAGCCTTTAAGGCGGCCAGGCAACTGGCCCGGGAAACCGGCCAGCAGCCTGTACCCATGCACTTGAGAAATGCGCCGACCGAGCTGATGAAATCCATCGGCGCCGGTGAGGGCTATCGTTATGCCCACGATGAGGCCAATGCCTACGCCGCCGGCGAATGTTATTTCCCCGAAGCCTTGGCCGAGAGTCGTTTTTATTATCCGACCGAGCGGGGGTTTGAGAAACGGATCCGCGATAAGTTGGCGCAGCTTTGCCAACTCGACAGTCAAAGTGAGAACAAAAGGTATGATTAATCTGACCGTTGTTGCCCTTGGTGGTGCAACCGGCGCAGTTTTGCGCTACCTGATATCGATATTTGTGCTCCAGCTATTTGGCAGTGGTTTTCCTTTTGGTACACTGGCTGTTAATGTACTTGGCTCATTTCTGATGGGGATGATATATGCACTGGGGCAACTCAGTCATATCAGCCCTGAGATCAAGGCGCTGGTCGGTGTCGGATTTCTTGGTGCACTGACAACCTTCTCAACTTTCTCAAATGAAACCTTACTGCTGATACAGGGAGGTGAGTTGCTAAAGGCATTTCTGAATGTGGCGTTGAACCTGGGACTGTGCCTGGCCATGGTTTACCTGGGACAACAGCTGATTTTTTCACGTGTATAACTGATAAGACAAGTAGACATGTTAGATCCAAAATATCTGCGTAATGAACTCGCAACAACTGCGGAGCGTTTGGCGACCCGCGGTTTTATCCTCGATGTAGACAGGCTGACCAAGCTGGAAGAAAAGCGCAAGTCGCTGCAGGTGGAAACCGAAGAGCTGCAGGCCAGTCGCAATGCCATCTCCAAGTCCATAGGTCAAGCCAAGTCCCGCGGTGAGGACGTTGCCCCTATCATGGCGCAGGTAGGTGATCTCGGCAGCCAGTTGGACAGCAAAAAACAAGAGCTGAGTGCACTGCTTCAAGAGCTGGACGCTATTGCCATGAGCATTCCCAACTTGCCGGATGAATCTGCTCCCGTGGGCGCAGACGAAAACGACAACGTGGAAATCCGCCGCTGGGGCACGCCAAGAGAGTTTGACTTTCCGGTAAGAGATCATGTGGATCTCGGTGAACAGCTCAAAGGACTGGATTTCAAGAGTGCCGTAAAGGTAACGGGTTCACGCTTTATCTTTATGCAGGGCCAAATTGCCCGTATGCACCGCGCTCTGGCGCAGTTCATGCTGGATTTGCATACCCAGGAGCACGGCTACACGGAATGCTATGTGCCTTTACTGGTCAACGAAGCCAGCCTCAAGGGCACAGGCCAACTGCCCAAGTTTGGTGAAGATCTGTTTCACACCAAACCGGCCACAGAGGAAGGTCAGGGGCTTAGCCTGATACCAACCGCAGAAGTGCCGCTGACCAACCTGGCCCGCGATACCATACTGGATGAAGCCGAGCTGCCAATCAAGTTGACCGCTCACACACCATGCTTCCGCAGTGAAGCCGGCTCTTACGGTAAAGATACCCGCGGCCTTATACGCCAACACCAGTTTGACAAGGTCGAAATGGTGCAGTTGGTGAAGCCGGAAGATTCGGAAGCTGCATTGGAAGAGTTGGTCAGTCACGCTGAAAATGTACTGAAGAAGCTGGGGCTGCCGCACAGAACTATCGTCCTGTGTACCGGTGATATGGGCTTTGGTGCCGCCAAGACCTACGACGTTGAAGTCTGGGTTCCGGCTCAAAATACCTACCGTGAGATCTCTTCCTGCTCCAACGTGCGTGACTTCCAGGCGCGGCGCATGCAGGCCCGTTATCGCGCCAAAGACGACAACAAGCCCAAGCTTATCCACACTCTGAATGGTTCAGGACTGGCGGTTGGTCGTACTCTGGTAGCCATTTTGGAAAACTACCAAAATGCCGATGGTAGTGTCACAGTACCTGAAGCCCTGCGCAGCTATATGGGTGGCATTGAAAAAATAGGTTGATGGGTGAGGTCATATGGATAAAGGTCAGCGCTACCTGCGCTGGCTTGCCTACGTGGCCGTCATCGCAGTTTTTTCTGCCCTGTTTTTAGCCACGCTCGGCAAGGCAGCCATGCTGGTATATGAGAATTTAAAATAGTTATTCAAATAGTAAAAAGCCCCGAGAACCGGGGCTTTTTTGTGTGCAGAATCGAGTCGCTTTAAATACACTTGGCCGGCTTGGGCAGCCCGGCAATCTTGGTTGCCTGCTTGGCTGGCCCCATCGGGAACAGGGTGTAGAGGTACTTGGAGTTACCTTTCTCCGGCCCCAGTGCCTGGCCGATAGCCTTGACCAATACCCGAATAGCCGGGCTGGTCTTATATTCAAGATAAAAGTTACGCACAAAGTTAACCACTTCCCAGTGGGCATCGGTCAGCTCTATCTCTTCGCCTGCGGCGATGACAGGCGCCAGCTCGGGCGTCCAATCGGAAACCTGCTTCAAGTACCCTTGAGGATCGGTCGCTATCTGCTTGTCATTGAATTGAATGAAATCTACCACGAAATAACCTTTGTATGAGCCAATATCAGCGCTACCAGCGCCGGATAATCCAACTGTTCATAATTACCAAGAAAGTCCTCGAGCCCGCGGGCTTTGACGTCATCGGCCACCAGCACCACTTTAAAGGGGGACAGTGCCATGGCCCATTGACGTTTCAGCAGGGCGCTTACTGCATCGCCTGCCAGCAGAAACACGTCTGTCTTGCCGGCATATCTCAGTGCGCAGGACAGCGCAGTGTCGCGCGCCGCCGATGTTTGTATTTGGTGTAATATCATCAGAAAACCATGACCTCATCGGCATCCAGCAGGGCCTGGCGGATCTGCTCGTTATCACAAATGGTGGCAGGAATAACCAGTTCGGTGCGGCCAAGTCCCAGCTCCTGCAACGATTGTTTGCAGACCAGTACAGTCTCTATGTCATAGAGGGGCAGCGCACCCAAGGTGGCGATATAGTCCTTGCAACCGATAAGCTCAGGTTGCTGCTGCTTCAGCAGCGTAAGCACGCCTTCATCGGTAAATATCAGGCTCACCTCTTGCTCGAAACTGGCGCTCAGCAGCGCCAGATCCAGGCCTTCGCGGCCGGAAGCCGACCCATGCGGTGCTCGGCGAAAAATAATGGCTAATTTCTTCATTAAAAACTCACCAGACGATCACTCTTTTCAAGCCCGGTGACCAACTCGCCAAGCCCCCCCATGGTAAATCCAGCGGCGAGATTGGCACTCGCTTTGGCGTTATCCTTGGCATCCTGTGCTGAAAGCACACCGCGGCGCAGGGCGGCAGAGACGCAATTCACCAGATTAAGCTGCCACTCCTTTGCCAGCTGCTGCCAGGCGGCAGTTAAGTCCAATTCGTCGGACGCCGGCGCGCATAGCGCATTGGACTGGCTCACCCCATCCTGATAAAAGAATACGCAGTGAACCTCATGGCCTGCTTGCAGGGCAGCCCGGGTATACTTGAGTGCATGGAAGCCAGCCGCCGGGCCGTAGATACTGCCATTCACCATAATAATAAGTTTGCTCATACCAAAAAAAATGACCCTGAATTAGGGCCATTTTAACCTATTTTCCGTCCCGAGGGGATCAGTCATCACCACCGGCACCCATCAGGTGCAGCAGGCTGATAAACAGGTTGAGAAAATCCAGGTACAAGGCAATGGTGGCGCGAATATAGTTGGTCTCACCACCATTGACGATACGGCTGGTATCAAACAGGATAAAACCTGTCATCAGCAGGGCGATACCCGCGTTTACCGCCATAAATACCGCGCCGTTACCGACAAAGATATTGATCACCGCAGCGGCAATGACGACCACCAGACCGGCAATCAAGAAGCCGCGCATAAAGGAAAAATCTTTCTTGGTGGTCACGGCATAGGCCGACAGGGCGACGAAGATGGCTGATGTCAGACCAAAGGCCTGAATAATCAGCTCAGGGCCGTTACTCATACCGGCGTAATGATTGAGGATATAACCCAGAGACGCGCCTTCAATACCGGTAAAGGCAAATACCCAAAAGATCCCGGCGGCAGATTCCGCTTTTCTCAAGGTGACGAACAGCAACACCAAGCCACCGATGGAAAGTCCCAGTGACATCATGGGGCCGATACCCATCGCCATGGCGATGGCGGCACATACGGCTGAAAACCCTATGGTCATTGCCAGCAGCATGTAGGTGTTTCTGAGCATTTTGTTCACTTCCATAGTGGAAGTTTGGCTCGAATAAAGGGTTTGCTGAGTCATTTGCTTCTCCGAAGGTTGACTGACATAGCCCGGGTTGGCGGCCCGGCTAGTTTCCATGTTAGAGCAGTTTAAACCGTATATGGTTCCGCTGCAGGTTTCCTGTTATAGATTGTGCCATTAAACACTGAATCTTTTATGAATTAAAGTCAGGCGAGCCACTCTCTGTGCAGTTTTTCGGTATCGCCCAGATAATCCAGTACCCATTTGAGCGCCGGCGACATCTTGTTGGCATTCCACGCCAGGCAGCAGGAGCTTGCAGCCAGAGGAGTGGCCAGCTGTTTTTCCACCAGGGCACCGGCGCGAATAAAGGGGCTGGCCAGGTGTACCGGCATATAACCTATCCCCAAGCCTTCACGGAAGCAGTTGATGGCGCGGATCCAATCCGGCACCACCAAGCGGCGCTGATTGTCCAGTAACCAGGTGTGGCGCTTGGGGATCTCTCTTGAAGTATCGTCCAGGCAAATAGAAGGGAAGGGCCTGAGCTCTTCATCTTCCAGAGGCCGGTCGATAGCGGCCAAAGGGTGGGACTTGCTCACCAGAAATGCCCACTCGATATCGCCCATGTCTCTGTGATGGTAGGCGCCGCCGACCGGGATGGCAGTGGTGGCGCCAATGGCAACATCGCTGCGACCGGTAGACAAGGCCTCCCAGACACCGTTGAACACCTCAATACGGATGATCAGCTCCACATCGGTGAAGTGACGATAGAAGTCGGCAATCAGCACACTGATCCTGTCTGCCCTGACGATATTGTCCAAAGCGATGGATAACGTCGGCTGCCAACCATTGGCTACCCGCTGGGTTTCCCGTTTCAGGTCGTCCAGTTGCTTGAGCATAATCCTGGCTTCCTTGACAAAGTGAGCCCCGGCGGGCGTCAAACTGACGCTGCGGTGATGACGCTCAAACAGCACGACTCCCAGTTCTTCTTCAATCTGCTTAATGGCATAACTCACGGCGGATGGCACCTTGTGCAACTTGTTGGCTGCGGCGGTGAAACTGCCAAGGTGAGAAACAATATCGATAAGTTGCAACGATTGTTCAGAAAGCATGGCGATTCCTTGCTGTGAGATTATTTGAAAGCATAGGTCAAAAATAAACGTTTCACCTCGATTGAGCAAGGCTTTAGACTGCTCCGGCATTCATATTACTTTTGTCTTAAGTTGTAATCAGGTTGTATATGACTCTTAAATATTTCATGTTTTTATGCTATCTCGCGCTCCTTAGCATGTTGGCTTTCATCGCGACCGACATGTATCTCCCAGCATTCAAAGCAATTGAAGGCTCGCTTGGCGCCAGCTCATCTCAGGTGGCCATGTCCTTGACCTCTTTCCTGGCCGGATTGGCCTTGGGGCAACTGCTTTACGGCCCTCTAGTGCAGCGTTTCGGGAAACGCAATTCACTGCTAGGTGGCTTGGCGCTGTTTGCCCTGGCGACAGTCAGTATAGGTTTCAGTGACAATATCATCATGCTCAACTGTGCCCGTTTCTTCCAGGCGATTGGTGTCTGCAGTGCTGCCGTCATTTGGCAGGCTTTGGTGGTAGAACAGTATGATGCCAAAGATTCACAGCGCATCTTCTCCAACATCATGCCCTTGGTGGCCTTGTCACCGGCCTTGGCGCCTATTCTCGGCGCCAAGGTGCTTGGGCATCTGGGCTGGGAAGCGATATTTTTCATTTTGGCGGCGACGGCAACGGCATTGATGGCGCTGACTATGGTGTTGGTGAAGCCGGCAAATGAAGGCGCTTCCAAAGCTGAAGAAAAAGTGGCCTACAAGACCTTTTTCAACAACACAGGTTATTTGGGCAATGTGCTCATCTATGGTGCTTGCTCAGGCGCTTTCTTTGCCTATCTGACACTCTGGCCGATAGTGATGGAACAGCACGGTTATGAAGCAGACGCCATAGGTTTAAGCTTTATTCCGCAAACCATCATGTTTATTGTCGGTGGCTATGCCAGTAAGTTGCTTATCCGCAGGGTAGGCAGCGAGATGACGCTTAAACTGTTGCTGGCCCTGTTTGGTTTGTGTGTGTTGGCGATTGCCTTGGCGACTTTGGTATTCAAGGCGCAAACCATCTATCCATTGCTTATTGCATTTTCTGTGCTGGCCGCGGCCAATGGTGCCATTTATCCGATAGTGGTTAACAGTGCGCTGCAACATTTCAGTCAGTGCGCCTCCAAAGCGGCCGGGCTGCAAAACTTTTTACAGATCACCTTGGCATTCGGAGCATCAAGCCTGGTTGCTGTGTGGGCCACGGCCGGGGAAACTGCTATTGCCTGGGGGATCCTGGGTTGTAGTGCGCTGGTATTTGCTGGCTATAAACTGCGTCAGTTTGCCGGCTGGTCGCAGGTGGGGGCAGGTTTTACCAAGCCGGATCCCGCGCGTTTGGCGCTGCATGCAGAAGAAACGCCCAAAGACTGAGTGCAGATTGAGCAAATAGATAAGGCCGTGACATTTTCTGCTTTACAGTCTCATATCCTCGCTATAGTATTTGCAGCGTTCGGAGGGGTGGCAGAGTGGTTGAATGCACCGGTCTTGAAAACCGGCATGGGTTTATAGCCCATCCAGGGTTCAAATCCCTGCTCCTCCGCCATATTCAGGGAAGCCCGCTTATGAGAATAGGCGGGCTTTTTCGTATCTCAGTTTTGATGATAGCGATTAGCCAGGTATAGGCGGTTAGAGAATGGCGGGTTTATAGCGCCGTCATGCAGGGTTCAAATCCATGCTCCTTTGCCATATTCTGAGAAGCCCGCTTGTGAAAGCAGGCGGGCTTTTTCGTATCTCATTTTTGATGATTGCCATTAGCCTGGTATCGGTTAGCGGATTGCCGGGTTTATAGCGCCATTATGCAGGGTTCAAATCCCTGCTCCTTTGCCATATTCAAAGAGAACAGCTTTTTGTAAACTGGCTGGCCTTTTCATGTCTGCTCTCCATATCTATTCAAGTTGGTCGTATTCAGAAGACCGTTAGAATTATCGCAGTTATCAGCCTTATATCTTGGTTTCCCCCAAAGAACTCTATTGGTATTACCCTGGTTGTCTGCATTTGGGACAGGTGGATAAATAATCCTTCGACTTTGTTGGTTTTTCAGCATTTAACTTGTTGCTTTGTCGAACTTTAGGCATAGTGTGGGCGCTGGAAATTCCCCCGGCGAAGATGGATAAGCAGGAAAAGGAAGGAGTTAGGTGATGGATAAGCCTGAAGTACCCGCAATCGGCATAGATTTGGGCACCACCAACAGCGCCATTGCGCTTTGGCGCGACGGTAAGGTGCAGATGATCCCCAATGCCTTGGGAGAGGATTTAACCCCGTCGGTCGTCAGTATCGATGAGGATATGCACCTATTGGTTGGTCGTCCGGCCGCCGAACGTTTAATGACTCATCCACGCAATACTGCCGCCATATTCAAACGTTTTTTGGGCAGTGAGAAACGCTATCGCCTCGGAGGTCAGGAGTTCAGCACCACTGAGCTTTGCACCATCATACTCAGTACCCTCAAGGCCGATGCCGAAGCCTATCTTGGGCACGCCATTAAGCAAGTGGTGATTTCTGTACCGGCTTACTTCAATGATCAGCAGCGCAAACAAGTGCATACGGCTGCGGAGCTGGCCGAGCTGGAAGCGGTACGCCTTATCAATGAACCCACAGCCGCCGCCATGGCTTACAGCTTACACGAGTCCCATAGCCGACGTTTCCTGGTGTTTGATATAGGTGGTGGTACCTTCGATGTCACCATTGTCGAGTTCCAGGATGGCATCATAGAAGTTCGCGCTTCGGCCGGTGATAACCGTCTGGGTGGTGAAGACTTCACTCAGGATCTGCTCGATGGCGTGTTGCAAAAGCTGCAACTGGAGCGTGAAAGCCAATCTCTCAAGTACCTCAGTCAGCTCTATTACGCCTGTGAAAATGCCAAGCGTCACAGTAATGGCCAGGGAACCCGGGTCTGTTTGAGTGGCGAGCAGGATATCAACCTCGAGTTCGACGGCCATGAGCTGGAAAAGATTTGGCAACAGACACTGAACCGGCTGCGAAAACCGCTGAGCCAGGCACTTGCCGATGCCAGATTACAGCCTGAAGAGATAGATGAACTCATTCTGGTGGGTGGTGCTAGCCGTCAGCATCATGTAAAGCAGGTCGCTACCAGGTTACTGGGCCGCTTTGGCCGCCAGGAGCTGGATCCTGACCGGGTGGTGGCCATGGGCGCAGCCATTCAGGCCGCCTGTCGTTTGCGCGATGAAGCGGTAGAGGAGCTGATCCTCACCGATGTTTGTCCCTTCAGTCTGGGGATCCGGGTAGAGAGCAATGGCCAGTCCGGGGTGTTTAGCCCCATCATAGAACGCAACACTGTGGTGCCGGTATCGCTGGAGCAACGCTATTACGCCGGTCATGAAGAGCAGAGCCAGGTGTGTATCGCCATCTATCAGGGAGAGAGCCTTTGGGTTGCCAATAATCTGCACATTGACGATCTCGATATCGATATTCCAACCGGGAAAGGGTTGCAATCGGTGGATGTCAGATTCAGCTACGATATCAACGGTATGCTTGAAGTGGATGTCACCATCACCAGCACAGGAGAGATACACCAGAAAGTGATAGATCGCAGCCCGACCGGGGTATCGGAAGACGATAGACAAGCCAGCAGGCAAAGGCTTGCCAGATTGAAAGTGCATCCCCGCGAGCAACTACCCAACCTCAACCTGACGGAAAAGTTACATCGCATGTATGAGGAATGCCTGGGAGGCGAGCGGCGTCAGATAGAACACTGGTTGCTGAGTTTTGAACAGGCTCTGGCCTCCCAGGATGAAAACTATATTCGTGATGTGCGCCAGGCGATTCAAAATGCACTGGCGCACTGGGATCAATAAACAATTTCCTCCAGGGGAATTCTTCTGGGTTCTTTAAAACTCTTCGGCCAGCCGTGACGCATTGAAGATGCGGCTTGTGTGCCTGCGGCAGCCAGCAGGTGGCCGAGAAGCAGCGGCAGCGCCCACCAGAAGCTGTTACCCACCAAGGCCAACACTATGGCAAAGGTGCTCCACACCCCATAGTTGCGGGCGCCTTTCGATGTCTGGCGGGTACTGCAGATCCTGAATACCATAAACAGGTTAAAGGCCAGAAACACCAAGAGTTTTCCTTTATGAGCCTCGAGTTGCTGCACTATGGACATAGGGTCGAGCAGTGAGGCTGCGCTGTCGGGATAGATGGGGAATACGAAAAAACCGTGCAGTGCCACCAGTAGTGCCCAGACAAAAAGGCGCTTGCCGCTGTGCAGATTAAAGCGTTGCGGCGCTTTCTCTCGGTCGTCACTGATGACCTGGTTGAGCTTATCTTCCAGCAGTTGGCACAATAGCTTGGCGGTGTTTTGCCTGTCACCGGCAAGCTTGGGTTGCGACTTGTGAAAGTCCTCTACCAAGGTGCCATTAAACCCTGCACGTGAGATGTCATTGGCCAGCAAGGCTATGCAGTAACAGGCCGGATAGACATAGTCTTTGGCTTCTTTTTTCGCCGCACAGGCATCAATGGCTTCCGGATGAATGCCCCGTTCCCAATCATCATTCAGCAGACCATAGGCCAGGGTATTGTCGTCGTAGTAATACTCTTCGAAATTGATATTTTGCTCTTTCAGCTGCCCCTGAAGCTTCTCCAGTTGTGGCGTGGTGACATAGCGCCAGCTATTAGTGGCGTTGGGGTGATATCTCAGTGCCGCCCAGAGTATCAGGGTATTGTGTATATCGTCAGTGGTTTCAACCCTGCGATTGATCAAGGCACCCAGTGCCGTCAGTTGCTCGGCATCAATCTGTTGCCAGAGCTCTTCATCGCTTAAGCTTGATTGCGCCAAGCGCTCAACCTGGTTGCGCAGCTCTATGCAAAACACAAACTGCTTGGGCCAACGCATGACGGCTTCGGCAATCAGCGGCGAGATGCTTTGCGGATCCGCACACATCTGCCAAGCCAAGGCAAAGGGAGTGTCCTTGATTGGCTGCGGCAACTGCGTCAGTGAAAGTGCCTGACGCATCGCCAAGCGATGGCTGATTTTGCTCCATGGCAATGAATAGTAGAACTCTGCCCACTCCAGGGCGATATCCGCTTGGGAACTTTGCTCCTTGGCGGCTTGCTCGCCGTTTTCAGCGTCCGATGAATGCTCAAATGCCGACAGCAATGGCTGACGTACCCCCTCACGTTGCCAGATCAGCATGCCAAACAGGCTGGGATCTTCCGTCAGCTGTGACAGCCATTCTTCGGCTTCGGCTCTTTGACACAAGGCCCGCTGCCAGCTATCCGGCAGCAGGGGATGGCGCTGGCCAACTTGCAGCCACTCCTCGGGCGTGGGTTGGCTGAAGGCCTGGACATCGGGCGCAGGCATAGTAAACCAGTTGGGCTGGCCATAACCTGCCGCCAGTGCTTCAAACACGGCATGCTTGGGTCTATTGGCGAGGATCTCTGTCGCAATGCCGCAAAGTAACTCGCCGAGATAATGCCAACCGGCTTCCACGCGATCGCAAGCCGGCAATTGAGCGAACTGTTCAATCTGTTGCCAACTGCCCAGCTGACATGCCCAGAACAATCTCGCCAACGCGCCTTCATAACCGGGCAAGGACTTCAGCGGCAATATGGTGTGGGGCATAGCGCCTTCGTTGAATACCGTCTTGTACAGCAGTTGCTCGATGAAATCCGCCTCTTGGGGTTCATCAAACCAGCACTCTTCAAAGGCGGCCGATATTCGCCAGTTCCCGCCTTGCTGACAGGCCAATGCCTTAAACCAAAGTGCCAAACGCGGCGTGCTCGGCAGATACCATTTTTCCAGATGTTCGGCCAATAGCTGAGGCAGCTCGGCTTGCTTGAGCTCATCGGCGAGTTTGAGTGCTAAGGATTCCTTACCGCAGCGGCGGCTGATCTCGGCCAGCAGCACCAAATCTTCGCCCCAGAGTTCGCCTTGCTGCAACACAAAGTCACATAACTCAAGCAACTGTTCCACGGGCCAATTCAGGTTTAACGCCCTGATAACCCTGAGTTGGACAATCGCAAGCGCAGGGTGCAGCACGCCGCAGACATGACCGCTAAAGAACAACATGCGGATCTGTGGGAAATCACAGTCAAGCAGTGCATTTTGCAATGGTTGGTAATAGCTTTGGATGGCGATTTGAGTCGCATTATCCTGCGTCGCCAACCAGTCCAGCGGCGCAGGGCTCGGCCGCGAAATCCACCAATCGAAAAAAGCCGCTCTTTGTTGCTGCGCCTTATCGCCCCGCTCAAGTGAGCTCCACTCCAGTGCATGCCACAAATGACTGATAATTTGTCCTGGCAGCCAGCGCCAATTGAGTATCTCCGCCTGAACCCACTGCGACAGCTGGGCTTGGCAGGAAAGAGAGCTTTGGCCGACACGCTCGGCCCACTGATACCAGTGTTCATTGTCAAAGCGCAGGCGCTCATTGCCCAACATGCTCATCAGCTGCTGGAACAGACTCTCCGGGGTTTCAACCTGGGCTTTGGCAGCTGTTTGCTGGGTTTCCGGCGGCTGGGCCCGGTATCGCGGCTTAGACTCTTGTTGCGGCAATGGTTGTGCTTTGGCCGCTGTGGGCGAGGACGTGTTCAGCTCCAGCGGTTTGGCCTGGGTTGCCGGGCGGGCCGCAGCCAGGGCTTGCTCGTAGGCGCTGCGCAGTGCTCTGAAGCCTTCCGGGTTATCCT
Organism: Shewanella sp. Iso12; assembly: GCF_012030025.1. Lineage (NCBI taxonomy): Bacteria > Pseudomonadati > Pseudomonadota > Gammaproteobacteria > Alteromonadales > Shewanellaceae > Shewanella > Shewanella sp. Iso12. The sequence continues at coordinate 389,831 of NZ_JAAUHW010000004.1, read as the reverse complement.
CCGGGTGACAGTCGCGGAGCTGGGTGCGGTAAGCCTGCTTGATGGCTGTTTCATCTTGGGTGGCGGTGATACCGAGTATTTGCCAGATATCCATGGCGACTAATCCTGTGTTTGGTTGAGAAGATCGAGCAGGCTTTGCGGGGCGCTAAGTTGCGGCAATTCCATGTCCCAGTCGCATTGATGAATGGGGTTATCCTTGTCACTGATAGCACGGCGATAGTCTATCCGTTGTCGTCTGGCTATCCAGCCATTGAGTAATGCCTCTGCGGCCTCTTCTGTGTCCGGCTCATTGATTAAAAACATCCATATCGCACGCCCGGCAAACCAAGCTTGGGTATATTGCTCCCAAGAGCGGTAAAAATAGCGGCTCTTGGCTGCGATAAAGCTGTGGAGAAAATCGAACTCTTCCTGGCTGACCCAACCCAAGCGCAATCCTTCCCGGGTGAGATAAGAGGCGCGCCCGAAATCATAGGCACGGGTGCCGCCGAAGCCGAGGATGGAATAAGTCGCGGCGACATAGCGCATTTCGGCCTGCCTACGCGGGGATTGTTCGAAATCAATAAGATATCGCCAGTTCAAGCTGGTACCACAGGCATATTGACTATAATCACTGACCAGATAATGACCATGGGTGCCGTCGTTAACCAGACTGGCAATCTGCTGATGAAGGGATAATCTATCGGTAATACCCCAGTCTTCTTCCAGTGTATTGGGTTCTTCGAGCCCGGCATGCAGGGAAGTAGGGTTAAGATAACCTCTGGCCTGGGTTTGGAAACTGATCTGTGGCGAGGTGAGTGTAAGCCACCAGATCTGATGGAGAGACAACGTATTGGTGGACATTCCAGCTCCTTGGTTTTCTTCCATAAAAATCAGCGGCTACTATAAAAGCCGTTGGCAGATTAAGCAATAATGGCGCCGGGCAATGGCGATTCTGTTGTGCAACTTGTGAGCTCGATGGCATGACTTGCAAAGCAAAGCCCCGCGAACGGGGCTTTGTGGAATGATTCAAACTAACAGCTTAAGACTGAACGCTGGTTTGCAGCGCAGCAATAGGCTGTTTTTGCGGTATGGCCCAGATACTGTCAGCCGGCCCCTGGGTCGCTCGTTTAAAGGTTTTGAGCGCGCCAAAAGCAAAGATGGCGGCAAAAGCGAATGCGGTGAGATCCACCGCCCAGGTGCCTGGGGTCTCCGGTGCCCAAATTCCAAGACCGGGTGCCAGCAACGCCAGGATGGATGTCAGCGGCATTGCCAGACAGACTAGCGCCGATAGCGCTTGCAGTGTTACCGCGGCTCTGGCAGCACCACGCCAGAAAGCATAAGCCAGGGCAATAAGGAAACTGGCGTAGTAGCTCCACAGATAGAGATGATTGATATTTTCTACATGAGCATATCCCCATTTACCCAGCAACATGGCCAGCGCAACGCCTAACATTGAACCCAAGCAAATTCCTACAGTAGCGGCTCCAAGGATCCTGACTCTTCTCGGTTGCTCTGGAATGGGCTCCCCCTTGCGCTGTTTGCTGCGGCGCTTTTCCAGCCATAGCAGATTACCGCTGTAAAACAGCATGGCACCACTCATTCCGAGGAAAAAATAGAGCCAGCGACCGGGATAGCCGCCGTAGGAGCCAAAGTGAAGTCCAAAGAATACCGAAACCATCCTGCCCCAAACGCCTTCTTCCCCCGGAGTAAAGGTGCTGTTGCCCACCTCAAGGGTGTAGGGGTTCATATAAAGGAAGTCTCCTATCGGGCCGCGCATCAACGCTTCTTCGTTATACATGGCCATCCGGACCATGGGAGCCGGAGTATCCATGCCCATATAGGTCAAACTGAGTGCCTGATAACCGGGCGCGAAGCTTTCGGCCCGAGCAACCAGTTCAGTTACCGGGGGCAGGGTGCTCAGTGAGCGCACTTCGCCCTTGGGCGCTTCGCGGTTGAACATCGGCTTATCGCCATAAACAAACTGCCCCAAGGCGCCGTACAATTGATCGTGAAAGACAAACACCACCACGGTCAAACTGATAATGATATGAAATGGCAGGGCGGTGATGCCAAGCAGGTTGTGGCTGTCGAGCCAAAAACGATTGGGGCCTTTCTTGCGCCTTAAGGCAAACAGCGTTTTCACCAGTGTTGGCAGCAGGAAGATCACCCCGGAAACCAACGCCATAAAATAGAGAATGCCGGCAACCCCCATAAAATAAGCACCGAGCTGCTCGTGTCCCATATCACCGGGAATACCTCCGGTGCGGTGCAGCTCATCTATCAAGCGTGCCAGTTGGCTCTTGGGTTCCTTATGGGAGATGAGCTCACCTTGATTGTTTAAACTGGCATGCCAAAGCTCATCGCCCAGACCCCATTGCCGCTCACTGCCGGAGGCGTACCAACTCAAAGGCGAATGCTTGTCGCTGGCAAGATGAAGGCTGAAGCCCTTACTTAACTCAGGGTGTTGCGCTCTGGCTTCACTGAGTAGTTTGTCCATCTGTTCCAGTTTCACCTGTGGCAAAATGGTTTGCGGCGGTGATGACCAGGCGGCAATCTCTTCCTTGAACATGGTCAGGGCGCCGGCATAAAAACCGATAAACAGTAAAATCCCGGCGAGTATGCCCACCCAGGTATGAAGTGTTTGATAAATTCTGAGAATATCGCTGCGGATCTGCATTTACTTAACCCACCATAGCAGCAGCCATGCAAGCACGTTGGCCGCCATTAGCCAGAAAATGGCGCGGCGGGCACTGTAGAACAAATAGCTGAAACTGAAGAATGAAAGCCAGAGTGGCGCTATCAGCCACATATTGAATTGCACCTTATCTTTGGCATCTATGCCACCAGGCCCCACCCAGGCAAAGATGCCACTGAGTGCGATTGCCAGGGCAAAGCCCAGCAAGGCGCCGGCAAGGGTTTTCCCCAGCCAGTCAGGGCGGATTTTATCTTTCTTAATTGTTGTCATCTGTTGTCTCCCTTGAGCAGGGAAATAAAGGGCAGGGAGCCCAGCAGCATGGAAAGCAGCATGAGCCAAAAAAACAACGCGGCCGAGGCCGTCAACAGTAAACCCCAGCCGAGCAGAGTCAGCAGCAGTAATAAAGTGCCCAGCAGCTTGGCCTGCCAGGGCAAAGGGTTGGCAAGCAATGCCTGATGTTTACTGCCTAAATAGATAAGCAATGAACCCAGGGTCATCGTCAGGATCAACAGGAGGTACCACATGAGTTGCGATGTCCGAAGAATTGGTTTGATAAAGAATCGCAACATAGCACAAGTATTAGATCTATTAAATGATATTTATTCCCATTTACAATTAGTGCCAACTTAAATACAAGTTACTGATATCAATGATTAACTCTATTCAAACCTATGAGCAGTTTATGTGTTACTTCACATAAATCTGAGGAAATGAGACCGGGGATGTAATCCAGGTGTGATCCCGGAAAGGAAGTAAAACAGCATATATCTCTAGACGGAAGGGGCACAATAACCCCTTACTTTCGGTAAAATTGAGAGGATCGGCCGAGCCGCTCTTTCGTTAAAAGGCAGAGTCACTAGATAGTCAGTTACGCGGCTGAAGTCCTCTACAGCCATCGAAGGATCTTCGGTATAGCGGGGCTCACCGCCGCTCTGTCCCTGCGTACTGCGGTCGAAGGCAATGACAACAAATCCTTCTTTTGAGAGGGCTTCTCCATAAACGTTGCCGCAGTCTGCTCCTTGCAGCTCCCGATAGGATGGGCGCTGATAATGGCAGGGTACTGCTTATTGTCATCAAATCCAGGAGGGAAATAGATGTTGGCTGCGATGTCCCAGTACTGGGTCTTGATCATAACTGTGTTCATTGTCATCTTCCATTTTTCACGGTTGGAGTGCTCAGTTGGAGATAAAACTATAGAACCAAGATTGTCATTGAAAAAGACATAAATTAGGAACACAGTAGTAAGTACTGGTTTACAATAGGAGTGCCGATGGATCCTTCGTTGCTGCCGTCACTGGCATGGTTCACCCATATTGCCCATCATCTCAGTTTCACCAAGGCGGCCGCTGAAATGGGGGTTTCTCGGGCTGCATTATCGCAAAACCTCAAAACATTGGAACAAAAATTGAACGTCAAGCTGCTGTATCGCACTACGCGGGACATGTCGCTGACGGAAGATGGTAGGCGGCTTTTTGAAGTCTTGCAAGGTGCGCTGCAATCGATTGACGATGTGGTAAAAACGGTAGGAGAGACCCGCTCTGAACCCTCAGGACTTTTACGTGTAAACACATCCCGTTTTGCGGCCAAGACCCTAATCGAGCCTCACGTGGGCGAATTCCTGGAGCGTCATCCCAAGTTGCAGCTGGAGCTAATCATGGATGATGGCCTAGCCAACATCATCGCTGACGGCTGCGATGCAGGTATTCGGCTGGGCCAGAGCTTGGCCGAACACGTGACCGCGGTACCCATCACGCCACCAATGGAAATGGCAGTGGTGGCGACACCGGCTTATTTCGAGAAACATGGCATACCGGAAACGCCTGCCGAGTTGGCGAAGCACAACTGTCTGCGTTTCCGGCAAACCAGCAGTGGAACCATTTTCAGCTGGGAGTTTGCGCCACCAGAGATCGCGGGGCAAGAATTTGCGCTGGAACCTCAAGGGAGCTTTATCACCAACGATGATGACAGCATGGTGCGTGCGGCACTCCAGGGGGTCGGTATAATCCAGCATTTTGAAATTGTCGTGCGTCCGTATTTGCAAGAAGGCAAGTTGCAACGTGTTCTACAGGAATGGTGTCAGTCTTTTCCCGGCGTTTACTTATACGTTCCGTCTCGTGAGCATATGCCGGGCAAGGTGAGAGCACTAATGGATTTCTTTGTCGAGAAAAGGCTGCTGATGTCGAGCGTCAGAACATAACTTACGGCTAAAGTTTTTGCAGCCCGTAAATAAGTTAAAAGAAGCTTATAGAGGATATGTAGTGTGTGTAATAAGTTACCCGTACAATTAATTTAACATAATATACATTGTGCGCATTTATATGTGCGGCTATTTGAAATCTGGAGAGTTATTACCGGTAATCCCAGGTTTAAGGCAACTTCCTCCGTGATTCACCTTAAACCTCTACTAATAGTTTTCTTGGATTAGCTCTCAATTCCTTGCAGTCTATCCAATGTCTTGGCGGATGCACTCTGGTGCCTTTCTTCCTGGCTGGTGTGCAGATACTGCGATGTAGTGTCTATGCTTTCATGACCGGCGTCCGCCTGCACATGGGATAAAGGCCGACCATTGAGATTGATGTCATGAGTGATACCTGTATGGCGAATACTGTGCGCAGTAAGCTGTCGCATTTCATTGGCTTCCTGGATAAAGCCATCTTTCTCGGCATCATTGGCGGCGCAGTTTATCAGAAACTGAATTTCATCCCGCAGTTGACGTATGCCGAGGTTGGCATTGAGCACGCCACTTTCCCGACCTCGGCCGGCGGCGCGATGCCGTATAAACAGCGGCGTGGTTTCATTGGATTGCGGATAGTCACTCAATCCCAAATGGCGCCGGTAACTTTGCAGTGATTGCAGCAACACTTTGGATACCGCCACGTTTCTGGCCTTGCCGCCTTTACTCCTGGGAATATGAAAATACCAGATGCCGCTGTGATTATGGCGCTTGAATTGACTCATGGTTGGCGCATAACCGGCACGAGCGGCAATTTCCGAGATCCGCAGATAACAGCCGTACATCAGGTTAATCAAGAACAGACTGCGTTGATGTTGTGCCGGCTCGGCTTCAGCCAGGCGCTGTACGCAAGCCACAAGATAAGACCATTGCAGCTCACTGAACACCTTGAGTTGTTCTTCGGCAGGATCCAACCTGAACTTACTCTTATTGGCAAAGCGACTGTGATTGAGCCAGAGCTGCGCCGGGTTGCGCTCACAATACTCTTCGCTCATAAGATAAGTATAAAATGATGAAAGTATGGCTATTTTTGTCTTCAAGGCATTATCGCTCAGGCTGTATGGCAAGGGTTTGCCGAGCGCCTTGCGACCAATAAACGGCCGCCAGTTGGGATTGGGTTCCCGACTCTGATTGAACTTATCCGTCTTGAATTGCGGGACGTTGAAATAACCCACTAACTCTGTTGGTGGCGCCTGGCAATAAGCCACGTAACGTCCCATTTCCCGTCGGCCCACATTGGCAGCAGATATGCCTGCGACATCGAAACACCAGTGAAAAAAGGTCGTCAACTCGCTGCGGTACGCCTTGTAGTTGTTTTCACTGTCTCTTTGTTCGTAAAGCCAGTCTGTTGCATGCTCAAGCAAGAGGCCTGCATCGGCCACTTTACCCAGGCTTAATTGGGTAATATAGCTGTTGACCACAGGGTTACCCTGCAAAAGCAAGTCTGCGCTGTCAAACAGCGGCATGGCAGATAACGCTTGATTGTCTTCCAAGGTAAAACCTATTCTATAGCAATGATTACTATAGATTTTACTCTTTTTTGACTGATGCCGATAATGTTATTTATCGGCACTAATCCCAGTCTCACATTGGCTGCACTGACGATCGCAATGAACTCTTTGCTTACAGCACCAAAGGCACAATTGCCAAACCTGCTTTTTGGATTGGCTGTCGAGACAACGAAAATCCGCCGCACATAATTCGCCCTTATGGATCAACTCAGCCAGTTTGCCGACGGGTATCGCCATGCAGACTTCCTGATCGGTTTTATACGATATTGTTTTGCTTTTGGTTTCCATTCTGCCACCCACTTAATGAGAATAATTCTCAATATAGTGGATCCTGGCGCTGCTGAAAATCCCCCTATACCGGCCGTTGTCAAATTTGTGAGCTATTGCTAGCCCTTCTCGATGCTTGGACTACACTTTTGAAAGGTAAATCAAAACTATTCAATTGATTGGAGTCCAACAGATGCTGATCGACATGGCCAAGAAAGGCCCGCTATTTGGCTCAAAGAAAGCTTCAACAACGACAGATACCCTGCCCCCCTGGAAAGTTCTGGTGGTGGATGATGAGCCTGATGTGCATACAGTCACTAAACTTGCCCTCTCCCGCTTCAAACTCGACGGCCGCGGATTGAGCTTTATCAACGCTTATAGCGGCGAACAAGCCAAAGAGCTACTGCAAGGTGAAGAAGATGTCGCCGTCGCCTTTATTGATGTGGTGATGGAAAGCGATCATGCCGGGCTTGAGTTGGTGCGGTGGATCCGTGAAAACCAACAAAATAAAGCCATCAGGCTGATTCTGCGTACCGGCCAACCCGGGCAGGCGCCGGAAGAGGATGTGATCGTTAACTATGACATCAATGACTATAAAGCCAAGGCCGAGCTGGACTCCCGTAAGCTGACAACCAGTGTCTACTCTGCCCTGCGCTCCTTCAGGGACATTACCGAAATTGAGCAGGCGCGGCAGATGCAGCTCAATCATCGCCAGGGGCTGGAACGGGTTTTGGAGGCCACTTCCGGCCTGTTTGAATTGCGTACCCTGCACAAATTTGCTGATGGTTTGCTGACTCAGGTGGCCAACTTGCTTGAGCTCAAAGACGCCACCACCATACTCGGCTGCAATGCCATGGATGCGGTAACAGAGCCGGGTAACGGCAACAAAATTCAGATATTGGCCGCCACAGGTGAGTTTACCAACCACCATGAGAAACCCTTGCCTTCTCATATTCAGTCGCTGATGGAAGAAGCCTTGAAAGAGCAGCGTTGTCTTTATCGGGATGATTGCTTTGTGGGCTACTTTCCGGCCAAAAATAACTGGGTCAACCTGCTTTATATGGATTCGGTGAGCCAGTTGACCGATCTGGATAAACAGCTTATCGACATTTTTGCCATCAATGTCGGGGTGGCGTTCGAAAACCTGCTGCTGAATCAGGAAGTGGAAGATACTCAGTCGGAGCTTATTTTACGTCTCGGTGATGTGGTGGAGAGCCGCTCCAAGGAAGCGGCCAATCATGTTAAGCGTATGGCCGAGTATTGCCATGAACTGGCGCTGCTTGCCGGCCTGCCGGAAACACAGGCCGATCTGCTCAAGCGCGCTGCGCCCATGCACGACATAGGGAAAATAGCCATTCCCGACAATGTGCTGCTCAAACCGGGGAAACTGGACGATATTGAGTGGGATGTGATGCGGCAACACCCGATAATCGGCCATCAAATCCTGGCTAATTCAGAGCGGCCCATTTTAAAGGCCGCCGGCACAATTGCCCTGCAACACCATGAGAAGTACGATGGCAGTGGCTATCCCAGGGGCCTCTCGGGTAAAGAGATACATCCCTTCGCCAGAATCGTTGCCATTGCCGATGTGTTCGATGCCCTGTCACACGCCCGCTGCTATAAGCCGGCCTGGCCGCTCGATGAGGTACTGAGCGAGATGCAGTCCTGCAGCGGCAGCCATTTTGACCCGGACTTTCTAAGGCTGTTTATTGATAACATAGATATCTTTATCAAAATAAAAAACAATTGGCGCGATGACGCCGAGCCTTAAGCTGTTTGCACACCGGGGAATGGTTCTGCATCGCGAAAATTGAGATGCGAGCCATTTGAGCCGGCCCGCGATATACGAGATTTTTAGTCTTGCAGTGGTTTTCAGGCAAAATGTCCGATTCCAACTTATGGCTATTTCTGCTTATGGCTGTCGGCGAGAAAGTCGAACCAAGTTGAGTACTGCTCTGTGCCCTGCTGCCAACTGACAAACACCCGCCATACCATATAACCACTGCTGCAGGAGCCAAAAATCAGTTGGCCCTCGAATGTTTCCCCTTCGGTGGCAGACGGCGTCATAGGAATGACCCCCATAAACATATCCCGGCCCTCGACACGAAGTTTGAGATTGGATACCGGGCGATTAAAGCCAAGCTGCCAGTGAATAGGCTTTTCGCTGGGGGCAAAGCTTGGGTTTAGCATCAGGGAGATCTGCTGCTCACCCAATTTTTTAACACAATCGGTAACGGAAAAATCACATAAATCGAGATCTGCGCCAGTTTGGGTCGTCCGGGGAGTTTGAGCTTGGTCACAACCCAGGAGCAAAAGTAGGCTGAAAACGGCGCCAAATAGCTTGGGGAGAGTCGCACTATGCATAAAATTTCACCTTATGCTGCAAGGTGTTAACATTCTATGGTCAAGTTTGATCTGGATCAACAATGTGTCCGGCAGATTGGTATCTTTTTTGACGTAGCTCAAGTATCATTGCATCGCCTGACGTTTTGTCACAAATATGCAGGCTAAGCCATTGACACAAGAGTGTGACTCTCATAGGGGACGCCTTCACTCGAGTCATTTTATAACAGGTAAAGGCCAGTCCTTTACTGAACAACAAGTAAAAGTAATAAGCAGTGGAAGCAATATGATGAACCATTCCCAGCCAACAGGCGCTGATTACAATTACACCGTTGTCCGCCAATTTGCCTTAACCACAGTTTTGTGGGGCATTATTGGTATGTCATTAGGTGTACTTATCGCGGCTCAGTTAATCTGGCCACAGCTGAACTTTGAGACTCCTTGGTTAACTTTCAGTCGTTTAAGACCGTTACATACCAATGCTGTGATCTTTGCGTTCGGCACATCAGCCCTTTTTGCCACATCCTATTATGTCGTTCAACGCACCTGTCAGACCCGTCTGTTTGCACCTAAACTGGCTGCATTCACCTTCTGGGGATGGCAAGCCATCATTCTCTCGGCCGTAATCACTTTGCCGCTGGGTATCACCAGCAGTAAAGAATACGCCGAACTGGAATGGCCTATTGATATCGCCATCGCCGTAGTCTGGATCGCTTATGCGACCGTGTTCTTCGGTACCATTATCAAACGAACCACTTCCCACATCTATGTGGCCAACTGGTTCTTTGGCGCCTTCATTATCACAGTCGCTGTACTGCACATAGTGAACTCCATGGCTGTTCCTGTCAGCCTGTGGAAGTCTTATTCACTGTATAGCGGTGCTGTCGATGCCATGGTGCAATGGTGGTACGGTCATAACGCGGTAGGCTTCCTGCTGACTGCCGGTTTCCTCGGAATGATGTATTACTTCGTTCCCAAGCAAGCCGGGCGTCCCGTTTACTCTTATCGTTTGTCGATTGTCCACTTCTGGGCACTGATTGCCCTGTATATCTGGGCTGGTCCTCACCATCTGCATTACACTGCCCTGCCCGACTGGACTCAGTCTCTGGGTATGGTGATGTCACTGATCCTGTTCGCTCCTTCATGGGGCGGTATGATCAACGGTATCATGACCCTGTCCGGTGCCTGGCATAAACTGCGTACCGATCCGGTTCTGCGCTTCTTGGTGGTGTCTCTGTCCTTCTACGGTATGTCTACCTTCGAAGGTCCTATGATGGCCATCAAGACAGTAAATGCTCTGTCTCACTACACCGACTGGACCATTGGTCACGTTCACTCTGGTGCACTTGGCTGGGTTGCCATGGTGTCTATCGGTTCTCTGTACCACCTGATCCCTGTGCTGTTTGGTCATGGCCGCATGTACTCCACCAAGCTGGTGAACCTGCACTTCTGGCTGGCGACTATCGGTACCGTACTTTATATCGTTGCCATGTGGATCTCCGGTGTAATGCAAGGTCTGATGTGGCGCGCAGTGAACGCAGACGGCACCCTGACTTACAGCTTTGTTGAAAGTCTGGAAGCCTCTTATCCGTTCTACTTCGTCCGCTTCCTGGGTGGTTGTTTCTTCGTAACGGGTATGCTGATCATGGCTTACAACGTGCTGCGCACTGTTTATGCCCCTAAAGACTCTCTGCCTGCCATCGCAGAAGCCAAAGCCGCATAAGGAGCAGTAACGATGAAATTCAATCATGAAATAGTTGAGAAGAACGTCGGCCTGCTGGGTATCTTCACTGTGATTGCCATCAGTATTGGTGGCCTGGTGCAGATCACGCCGCTTATCTTCCAAAAAGATACCACTGAGCCGGTTGCCGGTCTCAAGCCTTACACAGCCCTGCAGCTGGAAGGCCGTGATATCTATATCCGTGAAGGATGTAACAACTGTCACAGCCAGATGATCCGTCCGCTGCGTGCCGAAACCGAACGTTACGGTCACTACTCGGTTGCCGGTGAGTCTGTTTGGGATCACCCCTTCCTGTGGGGTTCTAAGCGTACTGGTCCCGACTTGGCCCGTGTGGGTGGTCGTTACAGTGACAAATGGCATGAAGTTCACCTGATCGATCCCCGTGCCGTTGTTCCTCAGTCCAACATGCCTGCCTTCCCTTGGCTTGCTGAAAACACCCTTACAGGTGAATACACAGCCAAGAAAATGGAAGTGATGCGTGGTTTTGGTGTGCCATACGAAGATAAAGATATCGAAGGCGCCCAAAAAGCCGTTGAAGGCAAGACTGAACTGCAGGCGCTGATAGCCTATCTGCAGTCGCTGGGACACGCACTGAAATAAGGAGGCAAATATGGACTACGGCACAATGCAAGGGATTATTACGCTGGTTTTGATCCTGGTTTTTGTCGGGATATTTGCTTGGGCATATAGCTCGCGTCGTCAAAAGCAATTCGACGAAGCAGCTAATCTGGTGTTTTCCGATGAGGAACAACACCAGAATGCGAAGGACTCAGGAGAACACAAATAATGTTAATGAGTAACTTCTGGAGTATCTGGATCACCGTACTCAGCTTACTGGTGATCGCAGGATGTTTTATTCTGCTACGGCTCTGCTCCAAAAACACCACGCCGGAGATTAAAGAAGGCGACCTGATGGACCACAGCTATGATGGTATTCAAGAGATCAACAACCCACTGCCTAAGTGGTGGAGCTATCTCTTTTATATCACCATCGTCTTTGGTCTGCTCTACCTGGTACTTTACCCTGGCTTGGGTAACTACAAAGGCCTGCTTGGCTGGAGCAGTTCCAACCAGAGCATAGGTACTGAAAAAGGCATCAAGGCCGACTCCGCCAAGGCGATTGCTGACGCAACAGAAGAAGGCCGTTGGGTTCAGTACGATCAGGAAGTGAAGCTGGCCGATGAAAAGTACGGCCCTATCTTCGAAGCTTACAAAGCAACGCCACTGGCTGAGCTGGTCAAGAATGAAGAGGCCTTGAAAGTCGGTGGCCGTCTGTTCCTGCAGAACTGTGCCCAGTGTCACGGCTCGGCAGGTCGCGGTGGCAAAGGCTTCCCCAACCTGACCGACGGTGACTGGTTGTACGGCGGCGAGCTGGAAACTATCAAGACCACCATAATGAACGGTCGTCACGGTATGATGCCGCCTAAAGGTGGTCTGCCTATCGATGACAGCGAAATTGCTGGTCTGGCTGAATACGTAGTGAGCCTGTCCGGTCGTGAACATGATGCCGCGTTGGCCGCCAAGGGCCAAGGTTCATTTATGAAGGGCTGTTTTGCCTGTCACGGTATGGATGCCAAAGGTAACAAGCTGATGGGCGCCCCTAACCTGACCGACAATGTCTGGCTTTACGGCGGCAGCCGTGGCGTGATTATGGAATCCATCAAGAACGGCCGCAGCGGTGTTATGCCGGCGTGGAAAGACGTTCTCGGCGAAGAGAAAGTTCACGTTATTGCAGCTTACGTATATAGCTTGTCACATCAGGCTGAGAAGTAAGTTCGTTTGACTTTTCAAAGGCCTCGATAATTTCGGGGCCTTTGTTTTTAAAAAACCGCTTTCGCGATAGAATAGCCGCCCAAATAGAATAGTAGGTAAACAGTATGAGCGCTCCACAAGCCTGGTATAAGCAGTTCTGGCCTTGGTTTCTTATCGTTTTGCCCATGTGCGCCGTTATAGCCAGTTTTGCCACTCTGCGTATTGCCCTCACCAACTCCGACTCCCTGGTTGCCGATGACTACTACAAAAACGGCAAGGCAATTAACCAGGACATCCATAAAATTCAATATGCCCGTCAATTGGGAATGCAGTTTTCCCTTGAATGGCACAATGGCGAACTCCTGATAACCCAGCACGGCGGCCCAGAGTATCTGGCGGCACTGAACCTGGAGTTTTACCACCCTACTCTGGCAGAAAAGGATTTTACCCAAATGCTGACTGCCGATGCCTCCAAGGTATATCGCTATATTCCCAATGAGTCGCTAGATGGCGCCTGGGTTGTACGAGTCGAAGGATTTGACCGTAAATGGCGTTTGCAGCAAAGACTGCAGATAGAAGCGGATAAAACCTACTGGCTCAATTGAGTGCTGTCATGACACATACAGTCTGTTTTCATTGTGGGGAGCCCGTCACCACGGGCATGCAGTTCAGTACAGTGATTGATGGTCAGGCTCAGCCTATGTGTTGCCTTGGATGTCAGGCGGTGGCTCAGGCCATCATGGATGCCGGGCTGACCAATTACTATAAATTTCGCTCCGAACCCGGCAGCAGGCAAAACGCCCTGGTCCCGGATGAGCTCAAGACCTTCAGTGCCTACGACCTTCCCGAAGTGCAACAGGACTTTGTGCACGATCAGGGCAATCAAACCTCGGTCTCGCTATCGATTGACGGCATTACCTGTGCCGCCTGCGCCTGGCTCATCGAGCACAAAGTCAAGCAGTTGCCCGGCATAGTCTCGGTGCAGGTCAACTCAACCACTCAACGAGCCCTCATCAGTTGGCGCCCGGCCGACATCAAACTGTCTGAAATACTCAATCAAATCGGCCGCATCGGCTATCAGGCGGCACCTTACCAGCTGGATGATCAGGAAGTTCAGAGTAAAAAGAACAGCCGTAAGTTTCTGCTGAGGCTTGGCTTGGCGGGCTTTGCCACCATGCAGGTGATGATGTTCGCCCTGGCGCTGTACGCCGGTTACTTTACCGGGCTTGAGGTGGAATATCGCGACTATTTCCGCTGGGTGAGCATGATGTTTGCCGCACCTGTGGTGTTCTACTCGGCGCAGCCTTTCTATTTCAGTGCCCTGCGGGCCCTGCTCGCCGGCAGGCTCAATATGGACGTGTCTGTCTCCATTGCCATCTGCGGCGCCTATATCGCCAGTTGTATCGCGACAGTACAAGGCACAGGCGAAGTCTATTTCGAGTCTGTGTCCATGTTCACCTTCTTCCTGCTGCTTGGGCGCTATTTTGAGCAGGCTGCGCGGCAAAAAGCCTCAGTCAGTTCGAGTAACCTGCATAAGTTGGTGCCCTTGACCGCCCAGCGTATCGGAGATGATGGCAGCAGCGAAGAGATCCCCGCCAAGCGCTTGCAAATAGGCGATCTGGTGCTTGTGCGCCCAGGGGAAGTGATCCCCGCCGACGGCTTGGTAGAGCAAGGCCATTCCGCCGTCAACGAGGCCATGCTCACCGGTGAGCAGATGCCACAGAGCAAACTACCGGGAGCTCAGGTTTATGCCGGTACCATCAACCAGGATCAACCGCTTAAAGTACGGGTGAACGCCATAGGCCAGGACCAACTGGTGGCAGAGATCATCCGTTTGCAAGAACTGGCCTCCAATAATAAGCCAGCCGTCGCCATGACGGCCGACAAGCTGTCGCGCTATTTCTCCGGCACCATACTCAGCATCGCAGCCATCACTTATCTGGTATGGCACCAGTTCTCGCCCGAAGACGCCTTCTGGGTCACTCTATCTGTGTTGGTGGCTACCTGCCCCTGTGCGCTGGCCTTGGCAACCCCGACGGCTGTGACCTGCGCCACTGCGCTGTTCACCCGCCTGGGGGTGATTACCCGTAAAGCGGGAGTGTTTGAAAAGTTGCCGCAAATTGATGCCGTGGTCTTTGATAAGACAGGTACCCTTACCTGCGGCAATCTGACCTTGCTGGAAACCCGCATCACCATAGGCCGTGAGCCTGAGTATAGCGAGTTGCAGGTGCAACAAGTGGCGGCAGCGCTTGAAGCCGGTTCACTGCACCCGATAGCCCTGGCCTTTAGCCCTTATGCCGGCGCTCTTGAAGCCAACGAGGTGCATCATCAGGTGGCTCGCGGCATCAGCGGCAAGATCAACGGTCGCGATTTTAAGATAGGCAACGCCGAGTTTGTTGGAATCGAGCTCGCCCCCAGTGAACAGCAACAAGTGTTCCTTGCCGATGAGCAAGGCTTGGTGGCCAGTTTTATTTTGCAGGACAGGCTGAGGGAAGACGCCAAGGATACGGTCGAGGCACTCAAGGCAAACAATATCCGTCTGGCGATTGCCAGCGGTGATACCCGGCCCCATGTGGAATCCCTGGCCCGGCAAGTGGGCATAGCGGAAGTGCACGCAGACATGAGCCCGGCAGATAAACTCGATTATGTACGCCGTTTGCAACAGCAACATAAGGTGGCCATGTTCGGCGACGGCATCAATGATGCCCCTGTGCTTGCCGGCGCCGATCTCTCTATCGCCATGGGCAGTGGCACTGCGCTGGCGAAAAACAGCGCCGATCTGATTTTGCTTGGCGATCATCTATGGCGTTTTACTCAAGCCATAGCGGTTGCCCGTAAAGCCAATCGTATCATTCGCCAAAATCTTGCCTGGGCTTTGGGATATAACCTTCTTATACTGCCTCTGGCCGTTACAGGCCATGTCGCACCATATATCGCCGCCATCGGCATGTCGGCCAGTTCGCTGATCGTTGTCAGCAACAGCCTCAGACTTCTCAGGGTTCGCTTATGAGTATTATCTACGTACTAATCCCCATCGCCATGCTGTTTGTGCTGATTGCTGTTGGTGTCTTCTTCTGGGCGGTAAAATCGGATCAATTTGACGATCTCGAGCGCCACAGTGTGTCGATTCTGTTTGATGAGGAACCTGTGGACAACAAGGCGCAACAGGAGCAATCTCAAACGGCTGAAGCTCAAGTCACTCAAGCGCCTCAGGATAGAGGCAATGGAATATAACCTCACTGGTGCCTTTTTAGTGGGCCTAATGGGAGCCGGACACTGCTTTGGTATGTGCGGTGGTTTGGTGGGCGCCTTTTCCAGCCAGCTTCCCGCTGCCCGTCGAGGCCAGAATCCGCTGGCGCAACAACTCTCGTTTCTGCTTCCCTATAATCTTGGCCGTATTCTCAGTTATAGCCTGGCCGGCGCTTTGGTGGGTGGTTCTGCCGCTGGGCTTGGCATGCTGTTTGATATCGATATTTACCTCTTGGTGCTCAGGCTCATTGCCGGTGTGATGATGATCGCCATGGGGCTCTATATTGCCCGCATCTGGGTAGGGCTGGTGCAGATTGAGCGCCTGGGTCAGGGATTGTGGCATTTACTTAAACCATTGTCCCAAAAAGTGTTACCCGTGACTCACCCCGGGCAGGCTTTATTGGCTGGTATGGTCTGGGGCTGGTTGCCTTGTGGGCTGGTATACAGCACTCTTACCTGGGCCGTGGCCAGCGGCAGCGCCAGCGAGGGCGCGCTTATTATGCTTTGTTTCGGTTTGGGAACATTACCTGCCCTGCTCAGCGCCGGGGTTGCCGCCAAGGCGCTGGCCGACTGGGCTCAAAAGCGCGCCGTGCGTTTAATTGCCGGTTTACTCTTGGTTGGATTCGGGATCCAAACACTCTATATCGCCTTGGCTCAGCTCGACTAGCCGGGGTCAGTGAATTGGTTTAACATGGGAAGAGTCGCTTTACTTGAGAAAGACTATGACAATAGACAACAACAAGCATCGTCGCCCTGCTGCCGGGGGCTGTACCATTCATTGTCATGATTGCAGCATGGGGACCTTGTGTATTCCCTTTACGCTCAACACTAATGAGTTGGATCAGCTTGACAACATTATCGAACGCAAGAAACCCATTCAGAAAGGTGAACAGCTGTTCAAGTCCGGAGATCCGCTAAAGTCTCTATATGCTATTCGCTCCGGAACGATTAAAAGCTATACCATCACAGAACAGGGTGATGAGCAGATCACCGGCTTCCATCTGGCCGGTGATGTCATAGGCTTTGACGGTATCCATGCCCAGTCACACCAGAGTTTTGCCCAGGCCCTGGAAACCTCTATGGTCTGTGAAATCCCCTTCAATACTCTGGATGAGCTCTCAGGTACCATGCCCAAACTCAGACAACAGATCATGCGCTTGATGAGTAATGAAATCATGAGTGACCAAGGGATGATCCTGCTGCTAAGCAAAAAGAATGCCGAGGAACGCTTGGCCGCTTTCATCAGTAACCTGGCCGCTCGTTTTGGCAGCCGTGGCTTCTCCCCTAGGGAATTTCGCCTCACCATGACCCGTGGTGATATAGGCAACTATCTTGGCCTGACGGTAGAAACTATCAGTCGTTTGCTGGGACGGTTCCAAAAGGCCGGACTAATTGAAGTGAAAGGCAAATATATCACTATACTGGATCTGGAAGAGCTCGACAGGTTGGCTGGAGCTGCCCGGATAGCAAGATAGCAAGCGATTCAATATATTGATCTCAAGCAATACAAATCACAGCCAATATCGCATGATATAGGTATATCCTGCGGAATAAGGAAAAAGCCATGAGGGACTATCAAAAGCTATTGGTCGTAGTCGACCCTACATCAGAACAGCAACCTGCTCTTGCCCGCGCGGTGGAACTCGCCACCCGCAGCAAGGCCAAGATCACTGTCTTTCTGTCTATCTTTGATTTCTCCTATGAAATGACCTCAATTCTTTCCAATCAGGAACGTGAGGCCATGCGTCAAGGGGTGATTAACCAACGTAAAGCCTGGATCGCTGATCTGCTCAAACCGCACCAGCAAGCCGGACTCGAGATAGACAGTGAAGTACTGTGGCACAACCGCCCGTTTGAGAGCATCATCAACTTTGCCATTCAGGGAGAATATGACCTGATAGTCAAAGGCACCCATGAGCACGACAAACTCAAAGCGGTTATTTTCACCCCCACCGACTGGCACTTGTTGCGTAAGGCTCCCGTGCCTGTGTTGCTGGTAAAACAGCATGACTGGCCGGTAAAAGGTAAAATTCTCTGCGCAGTTAACGTTGCTTCTGAAGATGAAGAACATCAATCCCTGAACGGCAAGATCATTGAACATGCTCAAGAGCTTGCAGCCAAGTTCGATGCCGAGGTGCACCTGGTTAACGGTTATCCGGGAACTCCGGTCAACCTGGCGATTGAACTGCCGGACTTTGATGCCCACACTTACAACGAAACCATTCGCATGCAGCACGAGCAACGGGTCAATTATCTGGCCAACAGCTACGGGGTTGATACCGCCCACTGTCACGTGAAAGAAGGTCTGCCTGAGGATGTTATCCCTGAGCTGGCAGAGCAATTGGACGCCGAGCTGGTCGTTCTCGGTACTGTGGGTCGTACCGGATTCTCTGCCGCGCTTATCGGCAACACAGCAGAACATGTGATAGATTCGGTCAACTGCGATCTGCTGGCGGTCAAACCCGACGGTTATAAGTCGCCTCTGGCCTGAGTCGCCCCTTTACCCGACCGGCTTTAGCTGGAATAATACGCGCCCTGAACCATAGTGTTACTGGGCGCTTATTTTTTATGTCTGAAGTTATGCAAGAGCTGGATAAGAAACAAATCACTCGTCTCAACAAACTGCAAAAGCGTTTACGCCGCGAAGTAGGCAGCGCCATTGCCGATTACAATATGATTGAAGAAGGCGATCGCGTGATGTGCTGCCTCTCCGGCGGCAAAGACAGCTATGCCATGCTGGACATTTTGTTGAATCTGCAGCAGCGTGCACCTGTGCAGTTTGAAATTGTCGCCGTCAATCTGGATCAGAAACAGCCCGGTTTCCCGGAAGAGGTGCTGCCGGCCTATCTGGATAGTTTAGGCGTGGCCTACCATATTCTTGAAAAAGACACTTATTCGATAGTCAAAGATAAGATCCCCGAAGGCAAGACCACCTGCTCGCTTTGTTCCAGGCTGCGCCGCGGTACCCTTTATGGGTTTGCCCAGCGAATAGGAGCCACCAAGATAGCACTCGGCCACCACAGAGACGACATCATAGAAACCCTGTTCCTCAACATGTTCTATGGTGGCAAGATGAAGGCCATGCCACCCAAGCTGCTATCGGATGACGGGGCCAATATGGTGATCCGTCCCCTCGCCTATTGCCGTGAAAAAGACATTGCCGAATACGCCAAGCTGAAAGCCTTCCCTATCATTCCATGTAACCTTTGCGGCTCCCAGGAAAACCTCAAGCGCGCCGAGGTCAAAAATATGCTCAAGCTGTGGGACAAACAGTTCCCCGGGCGTATCGAAACCATCTTTACTGCGATGCAAAATACTGCGCCGTCCCAGGGTGTTGACCGCACAGTGTTTGACTTTATGGCACTGGAGCGCAATCCGGATGCTCCTGCCAGCGGGGAAGTTGCCGAAGCCGATTTACCCGCCTTTGACTTTATGGATGTCAGCAACAGCGGTCATATCAAGCTCGACAGTGCTGCCAAACATGCTGATCAAAGCCAACGTATCGAAGTGGTTGGCATCTATCAGCCTTGATACAACTATTCCGAACAAGCACTTGGTGCTTGTTCGGAAATGCTCTGTTTACTGCCGTTTACTTCATCAAAACTAAAGCCACTATCAAAACTAAAGCCACTTTTGCATAAACAGCAAACGCTTGCCATTGACCTCTGTAGTATCGATTTCAGTAGCATCGAATTCACAATAGCCCAGCTTTTGATAGATATGGCGGCCAACCTGATTAGTAGCAAATACATCGAGCCAGATACGTGAAGCGTTTAACTCATTAAGGCAATACTCTTCCATCAATTGCATCGCCCTTTGACCTAAACCTTGACCCTTATGGGCGACAACAATTCTTCTGAACTCTATCTCCTTCGGCTTATCCTCGACCAAAATCATAAAACCCGCGAGTAACTCATTTTGATAAATCGAAAGATAGTGGACAGTATCCTTCGTCATTTCGGCCAGATGCTTTTCCGCCGGATAAGGCATGATAAAGTCGGCCGTATTTTGCAACTGTTCCATTGCCACGAATTGCCCAATCTCAGTCGCGATAGCCTGCTTTAATTCAATCATTTTACTTCCGATCTCAAAATGCTAACCGCATTATTCTATATGTTGCAGGAGAGGCGATATATCGGTTTCATGTTGAACCTGTGCTTCATACGACATAAAAAAGCCCCGCAATGCGAGGCTCTGCTTAAACCCAGCGGGTTTAGCGGTTACTCGTTTGTCATTTGCCTGGCGCGACCCAAGGGCTGATCACTTTGGGGGTAGCGTCAAACTTCAGAGTCTCAAGTAACGCGATTTCCTCGTTACTGAGTTCATAGCGCTTATCCAGCGCCTGGTGGCGGCCATCGAACCAAGCACCATTTTCACTGCCGCTAAACTCTATGCTCAAACCCGAGATAGGCTTGGCGAAGTACTTCATGGGAAAGCCTTGCATCTGCTTCAGCGCTTCATTCATTTGACTGCTGATGTTTCTCAGCTCGTCGCCGCT
Organism: Shewanella sp. Iso12; assembly: GCF_012030025.1. Classification (NCBI taxonomy): domain Bacteria; kingdom Pseudomonadati; phylum Pseudomonadota; class Gammaproteobacteria; order Alteromonadales; family Shewanellaceae; genus Shewanella; species Shewanella sp. Iso12. The sequence goes on along the minus strand of NZ_JAAUHW010000004.1, from coordinate 369,563 downwards.
GTATTCTTGCTTGGGATTACGCACTCTGAGCTGCATCCCAATGCCACAGCCTTGCCCTTCACCTGCAATCTCAAGATTAATCAAGGCCCTGGCATTCTTGAGTTTTTCATCAAAGGGAATGAATAGCCGTTGGCCGGCATCGAAGGTCAGCGGAAAGCGCTCAGTCTCTGTACTTATACTGCCGGCTTTCACCTGACAGCTCTGGGTTTCAGGCACTGTAAACGCCAGATCTATGAGTTGATAATTCCCCTTATTCATCACTTTCATCCGTGCGTAAAAGTCGGCGTAGTTCAAAGATACCTGGCTCGCCATCAAAGAGGGTGACAGCAACAAGAGTGCACTAAACAGCAGTTTTTTCGACATGGTTATCCACCAAATATTCTTCGTTGTGACGCAGCATATCGAGCAATTCGTCTATGTAGGCTTCCTGACGCTCCGAGTAGTTGACCAAACCATAGACCAGCTTTTCAGCGGTCAGCGGTTCTTGCTGGCTACGGAGATCGGCGCGAATGGAGCGAAACAGAGAATAGGCTGCATTGGAATTAAGATTGCGCATATAGGAAGCCACGGAATCATCGACCGATTTAAATACCGCAACCTCATGGGACATACCCTCGGTGCGTGACTGCGGCACCAAGCCGCAGCCTTTCTTGAAACACCATTGGCCAAAGAAATTGAGTCCTTCGCGGGCAAAGCGTGAGCTGCCCCAGCCGGTCTCATTGGCCGCCTGGATAAGTACCATAGATTCGGGGATCACATCGACCCGACGCAGCAATTTATTGATGCTGTCGCTATCGATAGCGCGCATGGCATATTGATACTTTTCCGCCAAGCGTTGAATACGATATTGCTCGGCATCATTGAGCTGATGCTGGTTTTGCAGATGTTTTTGCACCTGCTCGAGGAATTTACGTTCCTCGGCGATAATCCGGTTTTGTTTTTGCACCGCCGGACGCAGGAAGTCAAAAAACGCCTGTTTCTTGTCGCTGACAACACTGATACTGCTGAAATCGGGGATCAAGCTGACGCCCAATTGGTTCTTTATCAGTGGCGCTGAAGTCTGCTCGGCGGTTTTCAAGCTGGGTATCAAATACACTCTCAGTGCCAATACCGACAGGATCACCAAAGCCAGTGCCAGGGTAAATGAGCCAAGTTTTCCGGTTTTCAATCAGTCTTTCCTTTTGCCTGTTGCCCAAAGGTTACGGGGAAAATGTCCGCGCATTATATGTCAGATATCTCTTTTCACAAAATCAGCCGCTGGCAGCTTTCCCCCACTAATGTAGAATGTAAGGGTTTGAAACCGCAGCAAGGATCCGCTATGCAAGCGCAGTTGTTCAGTCAATATCGGCAAGTTGTTGCCATTGGCGGTGGCCATGGTTTGGGAAGAGTCCTGTCAGCCTTGGCGTTTCTGGGTAACCACCTCACCGGCATAGTGGCGACAACAGACAATGGCGGTAGCACTGGCAGGTTAAGAAACAGCAATGACTGTATCGCCTGGGGCGATCTGCGCAACTGTCTCAGCCAGCTGGCCCATAAACCTTCTGTTGGCTCCTTGTTGTTCGAATACAGATTTGATGGCCAGGACGAGCTCAGCGGCCATAACCTGGGCAATCTTATCCTGACTGCGTTGGATCAGCTCTGCGTCCGGCCGCTTGAGGCTATCAATCTTATCCGCGGCCTGCTCAAAATCGAGACCCGTCTGTACCCCATGTCGGAACAACCCACACACCTTTTGGCACTCGATGTCTCCGGCAGTAAGGTGTTTGGTGAACTGGAAGTCGACAGCATGGCAGAGCGGCCCGTGGCAATGAATCTTGAACCTATGGTTCGGGCCACAGAGGAAGCGGTGGCGGCCTTGACAGCTGCCGAACTGATAATTTTAAGCCCGGGAAGCTTTCTCACCAGCTTGATGCCGCCTTTGCTGTTGCCCGAGTTGGCCGCCGCCATTAAAAACAGCGCCGCTAAAGTGGTATTTATCGATAATCTGAAGCCCGAGGCTTCTGTGGCGGGCGAACTCAGTCTCAATGCCAAACTGGATTGGTGTCAGCAACTCATAGGCACCGGGCGTATTGATGCTGTGCTGTGTCATGGTCAGCCTGCGCAGGAAGGATTGATTTATCGCTCGCCGCTTGCCGACCCAATCCAGAGTGGCTGCCACGACAGAGACGCCCTGGTCAGCGCGCTGGTGCAAGCTCTGCAACCGAAGAAACTCATTGCCTGAGCAGCATTTTTTAAGACAGGTTTTTGTGGCCGGATAAGTAAAAAGGACAGCCGCAGCTGTCCTTTTTAAGTTTGGCAAAATCCAACAGGCTTAGAGCACCTTGGCTATCGCCTTGCAGATAACCGGCATATTGGTCTTGGTCATCCCGGCAACACTGATACGGCCGGAGCCGACAATGTAGACGCCGAACTCATCTTTAAGCCTGGCAACTTGTTCCTTGTTGAGGCCCGAGAAGCTGAACATACCGTTTTGACGAGAGATGAAGCTGAAGTCGCGATCGACGCCTTCGGCCTTGAGGCTCTCAACGAACAGGGTTCTCATGCTGGCTATGCGCTGGCGCATTTCAGTCAGCTCTTGCTGCCACAGGGCATTAAGTTCAACGTCGTTGAGAATAGTGCTGACAATCATGGCACCATGAGCCGGCGGGTTTGAGTAGTTGGCGCGAATGGCGCGCTTAACCTGACTGAAAGCCCGGGCAGCAGATTCACTGTCTTTGGCCACCAGAGTCACGGCGCCGATACGCTCATTATAGAGCCCGAAGTTTTTCGAGAAAGAGTTGGCAACCAGCAGCTCCGGCACCAAGGCGGCAACGGCTCTGAGCCCTTGGGCATCTTCTTCAATTCCAGTGCCAAAGCCCTGATAGGCAAAGTCAAACAGGGGAACCAAGCCCTTTTCGGCACACAGTTTGGCAACTTGCTGCCATTGATTGATATTCAGATCGATACCGGTCGGATTGTGGCAGCAGCCGTGCAGCAGCACAAGATCACCCTCACTCGCCTGTTGCAGATCTGTCATCATGGCATCGAAGTCGAGAGCATGGGTTTCTGCCTGATAATAGCTGTACTCTTTGATCTCAAGCCCGGCGGTTTCGAAAATGTTCTTATGATTGGCCCAGGTTGGGTTGCTGATCCAAATGGTTTTGCTGTCTGTGTTGCTCAGGACAAACTCGGCAGCGACCCGCAGTGAGCCGGTACCTCCCGGCGCCTGAGCCGTTACTGCCCGGCCATCGGCGATTATGACGTTGTCTTTACCGAATAGCAGTTGTTGAACCGCCTGGTTATACAGGGCAACCCCTTCGATACCGAGATAGCTCTTGGTCTTTTCCTCTTCGAGCAACTTGGCCTCTGCCAACTTGACCGACTTGAGTACCGGGGTCTGGCCAGCCTCATCCTTATAGATGCCAACACCCAGGTTGACTTTATCCGTGCGGGGATCGGCTTTAAAAGCCTCGGTTAAACCAAGAATGGGATCGGCCGGCGCGGCGGTAATCTGAGAAAAAATCATGACAGCTTTCCTGTAATTGGACATGTAGGGACAAATCGGCTCCATTTATACCATTGTCCTCGCCCGGGTTACAGTCTCCTTGGCAGATTCTGAGTCATTTAATTTATTACTTGAAGGATATTCACTCAGAAAGGAAATTTGTCATGGATATGACAACGAAGTGCGCTACGGATGACTTCAGCCCGTTTGTGATGTCGGTTAGGTTCGGAAATGAAAAACGGGACCCAGTTAATACTGGATCCCGTTATCAGAATCTGGCGGTGAAGGAGGGATTCGAACCCTCGATACGTTGCCGTATACACACTTTCCAGGCGTGCTCCTTCAGCCACTCGGACACCTCACCATACGTTGGACATTGCGTCTCAACGGGGCGCTACTATAGAGAACTCCAAAGGCCAGGTCAATGCTTTATCGCGCATTATCATCCGTTCGCTTGGTTTTTAGCCTTGAAGGACAGAACAGTCTGAGATGACTTCCCTATCATCCCCTGGGCTTTACAAACGAAAACGGGGTTCAGCCTAAACTGAACCCCGTCGTCTAAATCTGGCGGTGAAGGAGGGATTCGAACCCTCGATACGTTGCCGTATACACACTTTCCAGGCGTGCTCCTTCAGCCACTCGGACACCTCACCGCATCGATACTATTTACTGTGCGTATCAACACATTCAGCAAGAGATATCTCTATCCCCTTGATGGAGCGGTACTTTACGCAAAAGGCGAATGCCGGTCAAGCAAAAATCCGCCATAATATCCGTTTGCGCGTTTGCTGAACAAAGCGGGTGAAAAATGCTGCAATCAATGCTCATTGAGGCGGAATTTGCTCACTTCATCACTCATCTTATTGGCGTCTTTAATCAACAGCTCATTGAGTTTGCCAAGCTCATTGGCGATATCCTGAGTATTGCGGTAAATATCGCTGATCTTCATAGCGTTGCGATTCACCTCTTCTGAGACGGCCGACTGCTCATGGGTCGCGGCAGCTATCTGTTCATTCATGCTATCGATAACCTCCACGTGCTCAACTATGCGTCTGAGTTCCTCACCGGCGCGATTGGCCTCATCGACACTGGTACCCGCCTGCGTCTTGCCTTTGGTGATGGCGGCTACCGCCACTTCGGCGCCCTGTTTGAGCCTTACTGTCATATTACGAATATCTTCGGTGGAAGATTGTGCCCGCTGCGCCAGATTGCGCACCTCATCGGCCACCACGGCAAAGCCGCGGCCCATTTCGCCGGCCCGGGCAGCTTCGATGGCGGCATTCAGAGCCAGGAGATTGGTCTGCTCGGCTATGCCACTAATGACCTCCAGCACACTGACAATGCCGTGAATATCTTTATCCAGTTTGGATATTGCATCGGCGGCATAACTGATTTCTTCAGCCAGTTCATTGATGGCCGATGCCGTGCGCCCCACTTCCAGGCTCCCTTCCCTGGCCTCAGTGCTGGCTTGATTGGACGCTTCCGAGGCCCGTACCGCATTGGAGGCAATTTCCTGTACGGTTGAGCTCATTTCTGTCATCGCCGAAGCCACTTGTTCTGTCTCACTGTAGCCAACAGATACATCGGCTTGCATCTGGGTCGAGTGTTGTTCCATCTGTTGCACCACTCCAAGCAGGGTCTTGCTGCTGGAGCGGACGCGCAGTATTACTTGTTCAAAGTCGGCCATCATACTGTTGAAAGACTCGGCCAGCTCGCCAAATTCATCTTTGCCCGTATGGGGCAAACGCACGCTTAAGTCATAGTGAGCCCGGGCTCGGGTTACGCCCTGATGTAACTCCCTCAAGCTGCCGTGCAGATACTTGAGTATGATGCTGGAGACCAAACTGACAATGATCAGACCTATCACCATGATCCCGAGTAGAAGCCAGGTCTGATTGGCTGCGCTTTGCTGTTTACTCAGAGTCTCTGCCAGCAGTTTGTCTGACAGCTGTTGCTCAAACTTATGCAGAAGATCGATACGGGCAGTGGATTGGGTAAACCAGGTTTCGGGAGATTGAGACTTGAGATCTTCGGCTTTCTGACCAAAGGCCAATTCCCTCAAGCGAGCCACTTCAGCCACTGCGGCTTGGGCTTGCAATACCTTTAAATTCTTGAGTGCGGTTTCATCAGCCAAGGCCACAAACCTTTCCTGATAAGCGTCCTGCTCGGAAACCAGAGTGATAAATTTGCGATAGACACCGGGTTTAAACTCACTCTGGCCGAAGGTTGAACTCAGTACGGCTCGCTCGATACCGGCGCGTTCCTTCATCTGCAAAAAGGCCGAGAATGCTGCAGCTTGCATGGCAATTTGTTGATCGCCGCCCTTCTGTACACTGAGATCGACAATCGACAACAATAATTTATTCAGCTGAGTGTAAAACGCCACTTCTTCAGCAACGCTTATCCCTTGTCTATCAACCTGGCTGCGAATTTCTCTCAAGCGGGCAATGCTGTTCCTTGCCTCGGTTAAATCAGCGGCAAAATCGGTGGGAAGCTGATGATTATTCAAGAAATCATTGAATTGTTGGAGTTGATTATCTGTGAGTTGCCGCTGGCCCGGCAGTTTGTCGGCAAAGCTCTTGCCCTTGGAGCCGAGATAACCGGCGCTCATGCCGCGCTCTTTTTGCAGCTCATGCACCAGCGCCGAGTTAACCACCGCCAGTTCACTGAGATCCAGCACTTCTTCCAGGCCATTGGCGAGCGACAGCCGATCGCTGAACAACAAAATACCAAACAGGGTTGCCGCAATAAAAGGCGGCAGGATAACCAAGAGAAATTTGTGTTTCAGAGGAAGATTTTCAATCCATTGCCATTTCATTGATGCATCCTTTAAGCAGCTAACTTACTAATTTATTGCTATGAAATACAATTTTTAGCATACGTCGGCAAGTATAGTCGATGAAACCGAGTGTAAATGGAAAAAGAGCCTGCATTTGCAGGCTCTTTGACTTGGTTCAAACTCTTGCGGGTTTATCAGGCGTTGCCTTTGACTTGCATGTTGAGGGTCTTGGCAAAATCCAGCATCCGGGTCAGAGGCACCAGAGCCCCTTGACGCAGCGCTTCATCGACAAAGATCTCATGCTGGCTGTTGTCCTGGCTTTCCAACGCACTGGCTATCGCCTTGAGGCCATTCATTGCCATCCAGGGGCAGTGAGCACAGCTGCGGCAAGTGGCGCCTTCACCGCCGGTTGGGGCTTCAATCAGGGTCTTGCCCGGTGCTGCCTGTTGCATCTTGTAGAAGATGCCTCTGTCGGTGGCCACGATAAAGGTATCATTGTCCATGGTCTGGGCAGCTTTGATCAACTGGCTGGTTGAACCTACCGCATCGGCCATTTCCACCACACTCGCCGGAGATTCAGGGTGGACCAGAATGGCGGCGTTCGGGTGCTGCGCCTTTAATTGACGCAAGGCCCTGGCCTTGAATTCATCGTGAACGATACACTCGCCCTGCCACATCAACATTTCTGCACCGGTTTGCTTGGCAATATAGCTGCCCAAGTGACGGTCTGGCCCCCAGATGATTTTTTTGCCTTCACTATCCAGGTGTTCAACGATTTCCAGCGCTATGCTGGAAGTCACCACCCAATCGGCCCGGGCTTTGACCGCAGCCGACGTGTTGGCATAGACCACAACAGTGTGATCCGGGTGCGCATCACAGAAGGCACTGAACTGCTCAATAGGACAGCCAACATCCAGAGAACAGGTGGCTTCCAGAGTCGGCATCAGAATGGTTTTTTCCGGGCTAAGGATCTTGGCGGTTTCCCCCATAAACTTAACCCCGGCAACGATGAGCTTCTTGGCAGGATGATCGCGACCAAAACGCGCCATTTCCAACGAGTCGGAAACGCAGCCACCGGTTTCCTCGGCCAGTGCCTGAATTTCAGGATCCGTATAGTAGTGGGCAACCAGCACCGCATTCTGCTCCTTGAGCAGTTGCTTGATCCTGGCTTTGTATTCGCTTTTTTCCTGTTCAGACAAGGGAACCGGTTTTGGCGGGAAAGGATATTGAATGTGTTCTATGCTTGGTGCTACCTGACTCATAACAGACCCAATGCGACTAATACTGTTGGCGATTATACGAAATCTGCCATCAAATCGTAACCACTTTGTGCTTGGGATCAAATAAAGCCATTGCCTTAAGAAGGCAAGAATAGTGCTGCTCCCGAAGCACACCTAAAACAAGGCCCCGCATTGCAGGGCCTTTATGATTATCTCATCGCCAGCAGCATTTCCTGCGGCTGCTCGAGATACTGTTTCCACAGATTACAGAAGCGGGCAATAGTGCCGCCATCTATCACTCTGTGGTCACCGGACCAACTGACCTGCATCAGTTTACGGGCTTCGACCTCACCCTTGGCATTGAAACGCGGCAGGGTTTGCACCTTACCCAAGGCCACAATCGCCACTTCGGGTTTATTGATGATAGGTGTCGCCACAGTGCCGCCCAGAGCGCCTATGTTGGAGATAGAGATGCTGCCATCTTTAAGATCGGTCGGTGCGACTCTACCCGAGCGCGCTGCCTGGGTCAGACGGGTAACTTCGGCGGCGACATCCAGAATCGACTTATCCTGCACATCCTTGACGTTGGGCACCAACAAGCCAACCTTGGAGTCAACGGCCATACCTATGTTATGACGGCCAAGATAGGTGAGCTCGGTGCAATCGGCGTTCACTCGGCTGTTGATCACCGGAAACTCGGTCAGCGCCAGCGACATGGCCTTCATAAAGAAAGGCATCATGGTCAGCTTAAGCTCGTCATTGGAGTACTTGGCCTTCATCGCTTCACGAAGGGCGATAAGCTCGGTCAAGTCCAGCTCTTCGCAGTAAGTAAAGTGCGGAATGCTGGAAACTGACTCCGTCATCATCCGCGCCATCACAGCGCGAACACCCTTGATAGGCTCTACCCTGTCGTTTGCGGTTGCCGCTGCGCCGGTTTGCACTTGGCCCTGTGGCAAAGTTTGGGGTTGGGCTTGTGCCTGAGGCGTAGCCCCCTTAAGGAAACGCTCAATATCCTCTTTGTAGACCCGGCCGTTTTTGCCGCTGCCGGGCACTTTGGCGATATCGACATCCAGGCTGCGAGCCATACGTCTTACCGCTGGGCTCGCCAGTGCCTTACCCTGGGGCACCATACTGCAGCCAGCCGTTTGCGAGCCGCTCTGGGCTTGAGTCTGGGCTTGAGAGACGGTAGATGCTGAGCCTGATGGTGCACTTGCTGCAGCGGTTTGAGCCACAGGTGCACTGCCTGATTCTGCGGCAACTTCAATGGCAAACAGAGGCTGATGCACTTGGGCCAACTGCCCCTTACGGTAGTGCAGCTTGACGATTTTACCGGCCTTCATCGCCGGGATTTGCACCAGTGCCTTATCTGTCATTACATCGCAGATGGGTTGATCTTCAACCACAGTGTCGCCTTCTGCGACCAGCCACTCCACCAGTTCGCACTCGACTATGCCCTCGCCAATATCCGGCAGCATAAAGTCTTCCACCTGACTGCTACCGCCAGCCGCAGCGTTAATGCTAGGAGATGCAGCGATATCGGCGCCGGCCACATTGGCTGCTGGCACTTCACTGTCTACAGCGTCCACTTCCACGGCATACAAAGGCTCATGCACCTTGGCAATTTCACCCTTGGCGTAATAAAGCTTACTGATAACACCGGGGAAAGGCGCAGGAATTTGCACCAGTGCCTTGTCTGTCATCACATCACAAACGGGTTGGTCTTCGGCGACGGTATCGCCCTCAGCCACCAACCATTCCACCAGTTCACACTCGACAACACCTTCGCCTATGTCGGGCAAAATAAAATCTTTAATCATCCTGGCTCTCCTAGAAATTCACCGAGGCCTTGATGGCTTCAAAGGTTTTAAGCGCATCCGGCATATATTCTTTTTCGTGGATCAATGGATATGGCGTATCCAGACCACAAACCCGGCTGATGGGCGACTCCAGGTACAGGAAACATTCCTGTTGGATGGTAGCGGCAATTTCACCGGCAAAACCACCGGTCAGCGGCGCTTCGTGGTTGATAAGCAATCTGCCGGTCTTTTTCACCGACTCGGCCACGGTTTCCACATCCCAAGGGGCGAGAGTACGAAGGTCGATGACTTCACAGTCAATACCTTCCTCTTTGGCCATATCGGCTGCTTTCTCGATGATTTCCATCTGCGCACCCCAGGCAAGCAGAGTAATATCTTTACCTTCACGAACCACTTCGGCTTTACCCAGCTCCAGTTGATAATCGCCTTCCGGCACATCGCCGACAGACGCGCGATACAGGCGCTTGGGCTCGAAGAAGACCACTGGGTTGTTATCGCGAATGGCGGCCAGCAGCAGACCCTTGGCTTGGTATGGGTTACGGGGAACCACCACCTTAAGACCGGGTGTTTGGGTAAAGTAGGCTTCCGGTGACTGGGAGTGATAATGACCGCCGGCAATGCCGCCGCCATAAGGGGTTCTGAAAGTCAGGCCGCCGACATCAAACTCGTTGCCGCTGCGGTATCTGAACTTGGCCGCTTCGTTGACGATTTGATCGAACGCCGGGAAGATGTAGTCGGCAAACTGGATTTCCGCTACCGGCGTCATACCGTTGGAAGCCAGGCCGTTGGCAAAGCCGGCAATCCCCTGCTCGGTGAGTGGAGTATTGAAGCAGCGCTCACGGCCAAACTTTTCCTGCAAACCGGAAGTTGCCCGGAACACACCGCCGAAATGGCCTACGTCTTCACCGAAAACCAGCATTTTTTCGTCGGCTTCCATCGCTATGGTCAGGGCATTATTGATGGCCTGTAACATATTCATCTGTGCCACGCTTATGATCTCCCTGCTGTTTTAGGATAGGCTTTCGGATACTTGGCAACGTGGGCCTTAAGCTCGGTTAATTGCTGCTTGAGCGCCGCTGTCGGCTGATCAAAAACGTCTTCTATGATGGCGTCTATGGCTGGTGCCGGAACCTTTTCGGCCACTTTTACCGCGGCCAGCACTTCCTCGCGATACTTCTCATACAGCTCGGTCTCGTCGCTTTCCTTGAGCCAGCCTTTGTTGATAAGCCACAACTTGAAGCGTTTCACAGGGTCGTGCTGTTGCCACTTGGCTTCTTCCTCTTTGGAGCGATAACCGGATGGGTCGTCGGAAGATGAGTGGGCACCCAGGCGGTAGGTCATGGCTTCAATCAGCACAGGCGCGTTGTTTTCAAGCGCGTAGGCTCTGGCTTGCTGCGTTGCGGCCAGAACCGCCAGCATATCGTTACCGTCGACTCTGATGGTGTGCATGCCATAACCAACGCCGCGGCTGGCTATGCCGTTACCGGCGTACTGCTCTTCCGTAGGGGTTGAGATGGCGTAGCCGTTGTTGCGACAGAAGAAGATGACCGGCGCTTTGTGAACTGCGGCCATATTAAGACCGGCATGGAAATCACCTTCAGAGGCGGCACCTTCACCGAAGTAACAGATAGCGACATTACGCTTGCCCTGCATCTTCAGCGAGTAACCTACGCCGGATGCCTGCGGGATCTGAGTCGCCAGCGGTGAAGAGATGGTTTGATAGTTGAGTTCACGGCTGCCGTAGTGAATAGGCATCTGCCGGCCTTTGCCCAGATCTTTCTCATTGCTGAACATCTGGTTCATAAACTGCTCAGTGGTAAAGCCGCGATAACGCAATGCGGCATGTTCGCGGTACTGGGCAAGGATCACATCCTTGTCATCCAGCGCGGCGGCACTGCCGATAACGGCGGCTTCTTCACCGATACAGGTCATGTAAAAACTGATCCTTCCCTGACGCTGGGCGCCCAACATACGTTCGTCCAGGACACGGGTAAAGACACAGGTATCGAATATCTTGCGTGACAGGGCTTCATCTATGACGGGCAATACTGCCTCTTCATAGGTGGTGCCGTCGGCCTGAAGTATTTTGAGTACAGGGATATGCAGCGAGTCCTTGTTCAAAAAACTCACCCGATGCACCGTCTCATTCATATTTGTTGCGTTGCTCATAGTGTGCTCTTGTTATCTCTGGGTTTGTCCGGCTCGAAACCGGCCCTACCGATTTTTTCAGTACGCGCCCCGAACATTACGTTAACGTAAACTAGCAAGCAACTCCCGCCTTGGGTGCTTTGCCAACTAGCATGGGATCGGCGCGTATATATTGGTTTACAATTCAGGCCAATGGCACCTCTGTGGCCTGAACCAGGCAGATCACTGTACGTTGGCCAATGGGCACCTTGGCGTTGGGAAACACCACGGCTTCCGAGTCCTGCTCTACTCGAATATCCCGGCCCGCTTCCCGCGCCAGCACATAACCCTTGGGGAAAGCAGTGAAGTTTTCCACATCGCTGGCGAAGGTAAATTCAAAGTCGTCGGCCTGCTTATTGATGACCCTACAGACCTGATAGATATTGACCCGCTCAAGCGCCTGCTCCTCGAGTTCGAGCGATTGCTTGCAGATCAAACGGCTCAGCATCTCCCGGGTGGCGATAAAACGTGTCATATCGTTTTGTCCCATGGGGTAAACCTTGCCAAGTTCAATGGTAAAGGCGTCGGCGCCAAACTGATTTGACGAGAAATAGCTGAAAGTGGTTGTGGGTTCGTGATGCAGCAACACGGTATCGACTCCGGCCGCCTCCAGGAACATCAATTGTTCACGGCTGTAAGCCTTACCCGGTCGATAGGGATAGATGGCAAACTTTTCATGCTTGGAGCCGCGAATGGCGGTGTGCAGATCGTAATGGATCCTCTGTCTTGCCCCTTGTGGTGCGTCTTCGAAGAAACGTGTGACATAAGTTTCCAGTTTCTTGGCGCGGATCCGCTCCGGGTTCACCAGCCCGGGGGGATTGGAATGTTCGCCACTGAACAGCCGGTTGAGGTTTTCATCGACAATACGGGTGCCACGGTTAATTGCCGCCGGGTTACCGAACATGAACAGTACTCGCTGCCCTACCCGTATTTCTTGCTTTAACAGCGACTTGATAATGCCATTACACAGTTCGATAGGTGCAGTTTCATTGCCGTGTACCCCGGATGACAGCACGATATCTTTATCACTCTGGTTGTCCAGAGGTTCAAACAGCAAGACTCCTGTGTCCCAAATCGCTATCCGGGTGTGGTCGCCAAGCGTGCCACTAATACTCTCCAATGAATTGGGGTTATTCAGAGTCAATGACAGGAAGTCAGGATTATCCTTCAGGGCTTGTAACACGAAATACTCCTTCTTATTGCCGATTTGGCTGTTGTTTCCATTAACGCTGTCTCCTGGGAACTTGTTGCAATGCGTTTGCTTGTTGAGACCAGCGCCAGAGAGCAAGGTTTCATAGTACCACAGCTTATTAAGTTGGCGATGTGACTAAAGCTATCCAATGCCAGGCTCGCGAACTGGTTTCAGATAGTTCTTATCTAACTAAGGAGCAAAAAAGCCACTCCGACAAATACACCACTTGCGCCGGAAAAACTTATCACGCATAATTTTGGCCATCTGGACATCTAGAGGTAAACTCAATGGCGGTAGCAACATTCGGTGGCGGTTGTTTTTGGGGGGTGGAGTATTTCTTTCGTCAAGTGCCCGGGGTATTAAACGCCACCAGTGGTTATATGGGCGGTGATGATAGAATCAACCGCTATGAAGAGGTAAAACAGGGAAACAGCGGCCATGCCGAAGTGGTTCAGGTGGAGTTCGATGAAGCCCAGGTTTCATTTACCGAGCTGCTGCAAGTTTTCTGGAGCAATCACAACCCCACCAGTCTCAATCGCCAAGGTGGTGATATCGGCACCCAGTATCGGAGCGTGATTTTTTTTCATAGCAAAGAGCAGAAGGAGCAGGCTGAGGCCTCAAAACTGGCGTTGGCTCGTAGTGGTAAGTGGGGTCAGCGGCACATAGTGACGGAAATTGTTCCAGTGAAACAGTTTCATCGTGCGGAAGAATATCATCAGGACTATATCCAGAAGAATAACCTGCCCAGTTGCCATCTTGAATATTGATCCCCGGAAATAAAAAAGCGCAACTGTGTTCACGGCTGCGCTTTTTTACTGAACTGGCAATCTCTTAAGCTCAGTTCGGCTTACCTTTTAGGGCGCTGGTTATCAGAGCTCTCGCCTGTTCCAGTATCTGCTGCAGATGCTGCTCGCTGACAAAGCTTTCGGCGTAAATTTTATAGAGTGCCTCAGTACCTGATGGTCTGGCGGCAAACCAGCCGTTGTCGGTTAGCACCTTAATACCGCCAATAGCACCATCATTGCCGGGGGCCTTGGTCAGTACCGCCTTAATCTTGTCTCCGGCCAAACTCTCTGCCCCCAGGGTATCTGCATTGAGGGTGGCAAAACGCGCCTTTTGCTTGGCATTGATGGGGCTGTCTATCCGTTTGTAGAAGCAATGACCGTGTATCGCAGCCAGTTCTGCATAACGCTCGGCTGGGTTTTTGCCGGTTACGGCGAGGATTTCAGCGGCCAGCAGCCCGAGAATAAAACCGTCTTTGTCCGTGCACCAGGTTGTGCCGTCACGTCGAAGGAAGGAGGCACCGGCACTTTCTTCGCCACCAAAGGCCAGGCTGGCTTCACTCAAACCACTGACAAACCACTTGAAACCAACCGGCACTTCACAAAGCTTGCGACCGTGTGAGGCAACTATCTTGTCTATCATGCCACTGGAAACCAAGGTCTTGCCGATTTGCAGCGTCTGCGGCCAATCGGGTCTGTGCTCCAGCAGGTAATCTATCGCCACCGCCAAAAAGTGGTTGGGGTCCATCAACCCTGTTTCTGGGCAGACTATCCCGTGTCTGTCGTAGTCGGGATCATTCCCAAGGCAGATATCGAACTCATCCATGTGCTTAAGCAGGCCTGCCATGGCAAAAGGCGATGAGCAGTCCATGCGGATTTTGCCGTCTTTATCCAGTGGCATAAAGCCGAAGCTGGGATCGACCCGGTCGTTGACCACGGTTATATTCACGCCATAACGGCGGGCAATATGTGGCCAGTAATGGATGCCTGAGCCGCCCAGAGGGTCGACACCTATGCGAACGCCGGCATCTTTGATGGCTTGCATATTTACTACAGAGGCGAGATCGGCAACATAGGGCTCTATAAGATCGGTTTCTTTGATGAGTCCGATACTGGCGGCTACGCCGTAGTTGAGTTTCCTGACCCCTTCCAGCTGCGCCTTGAGATAGTCATTGGCTCGCTGCTCAATCCAGGCAGTAATCTCACCTTCTGCCGGCCCACCATGGGGCGGATTGTACTTAATTCCACCATCCTGAGGTGGATTGTGAGACGGGGTAATAATAATGCCATCGCTGAGCTCGGCGGCATTTCGGTTTGCGCTAACTATGGCATGGGAAATGACAGGCGTAGGCGTAAAACCCTGGCTCTCTTGCACCACCAACTTCACATTGTTGGCCAGCAATACTTCGATGGCCGAAATATAAGCCGCTTCAGATAAGGCATGGGTGTCCATGCCAAGATAGAGTGAACCCTCAATCCCTTGGGATTGGCGGTAATCTACCACTGCCTGGGTAATGGCCCAGATATGGTTTTGATTGAAGCTGCCGCTTAAGGAACTGCCCCTGTGCCCCGAGGTGCCAAAGCTCACTTTCTGGGCCGGGTCATCACAGTTGGGGACAATTCGGTAATAATGGCTCATCAGCCGCGGAATATTAACCAGATCCTTCTGCATGGCCTTGTTACCGGCCCGCTCATGAATAGCCAAAATAGTGCTCCTTGATGGCGGATGTTGGAATACAGATTTATGCCTTAAGTGGCAGTGCCTTATCGGCAATCGCTTTGGCCTTGTCGCCGTCGCAGCCCATCTTTTCCAACACTTCAGACAAAATGGTGTGCTTCTTGGCAGTGTTGTTATTGGTGGTTACCCAAAAACCACTGCTGCCGACTTCTTTGGGGTTGGCCGATTTACTGGCCTTAAGCAAGGCTTCCTTCGAGGTAGCAAAATAGAGGCGATCACGCCCCTGAACCTGCAGTACCTGCTCAAATCCTTGCTGATCCTGGTTATAGAGACATTCGAGGGCAAACAGAAAACGTCCAACAGCCCCCTTTTGGGCTTCGATAGCCGCACTGCTAAACAGGTTGTCAAAGTCCAGGGTTGACTCGGCCTCGGGTAATGTATTGGGACGATAACCCTGCTCCATGCTTGGCTGGCTGAGTTCAACCGGTGCCTTGGGTTCAACGGCTGTCACATCCAAGCCCAGCAGTCGACGAAGAATATCCGATGCGCTTTCGCCTATCCTTTCGGTTTTCCCGGCAATAAAGCGATACAGTTCCTCATCCACCTCAATATATTTCATGGCCCGATTCCTTTAGTTTCAACTTGTTCTATGCAGCCGCCATGACATTGCCATCAAAGCACATCTGGGGCACGGCTGCGATTTGGCTCAAAGTATGCCATAACTCGCCAGCGGTGGAAGGCTCAATCCATCAAAATGCGAGAATAGAGTTACAAACCTATGACTTGCACAGCCAATTTGTTGAAAAAGCAGTCAAAGCCAGTGTTAAATCCGCATCCATCCTTGTCAAATACTGACCTTTGTCGCAGAATTTGCCCCCTGCTGAAATACTGGCAACAAACTCACTGTGAGGGGACTGTATGCACTTTGTTTCGACCGGAAGCGGTAGTCCGGCGTTGCTGATCCATGGCTTATTCGGTGATTTGGATAATCTCAAATCACTCGGGGCTCTGCTTGAGCAAAATCATCGGGTAATAAGGATAGACTGCCCCAATCATGGTCAGAGCGAACATTGGCCGCAAATGGACTATCCTGGGCTTGCAAAAGCGCTTGTGTCCCTGCTTGATGAACTGGCTATAGGCAAGGTGCATCTGGTGGGCCATTCCATGGGCGGTAAGATTGCCATGGCAACCGCGCTGGCTTATCCGCAGCGGGTACAATCCCTGACCGCCGCCGATATTGCGCCTGTGGCCTACACGCCGAGACATGAAAAAGTGTTTGCCGGCCTAAACAGCATGCCTTTGGATATTAAAGACAGACGTCAGGCGCTGGCACATCTTTTGAATCATGAGATCGATGAGGCGACGGCGCAGTTTTTGCTCAAGAGCCTGCGTCGCAGCGAATCCGGCTTTGAGTGGAAGATGAATCTGCCGGGGCTGATTGAAAGTTATCCGGCTATCATAGGTTGGCATAATGGCCCTGAGCGCTGCGGTGGCCAACTTAGCTATCAAGGGCCCACCTTGATGATCCGGGGCAGCGAGTCAAACTATGTGACCGCCGCTTACAAAGAAGAGATTGTGGCTCAGTTTCCTAAGGTCAAAGCCAAGACCCTGGAGGGATGTGGGCATTGGCTACACGCCCAGAAACCGGCGATATTCAACCGTATAGTGTCCGACTTCATTGACAGTAACGATTAATATCCAAGCCCTTGCTGAGGGTAAATGCGGTAGCAGCCCCTGAACCAATATGCTATATTCGCGCCTCTTTTTGGCTAGGGAACACCGGGAGGCTGCAGCGTGTTGAACCAGTATATGCAACAGATAGAAGCCGTTGGACTGGATCTGTTTTTCGCAGCAATTTTCTTTTTTATCGGTATGGCCATCAGGGATGTACTCAATCAGGGTAACGTACCCAAGTTTGGTCGCTTCATTGTTTGGTTGGTACTCTTCCTTGGCTGTGCAGGCTTTGTCGCCAAGGGGATAATTCAAATGACCTGGGAAGGCTCAGGTATAGGTTAAACATCAGATTTCAAATGGCAAAAGAAGCAACAGATAGAACAACCATAGACCTTTTTGCCACTGAAAAGCGCCGCGGACGGCCCAGAAGCAATCCTCTGCCCCGCGAGCAGCAGCTCAAGGTGAATAAACGTAACCAGATCATGCGGGATCGGGCGAAGGGTCTGAAACGAATAGAGTTAAAAGTGTCACAAGATTTATATGACGCCTTGAATGAGAAGGCTTTGGCCAGTAACATCAGCCGCAGCCAGTTAATAGAATTGATCCTTCAGGAGCAGCTAGGTTAGCCCCTGTCAGGAAAGATCGAAGTAAATAGCGAACTAGACATTAAAGGAAAGACAATGGCAACTGTAGGTCTTTTTTTCGGTAGCGATACAGGTAACACCGAAGCTGTAGCCAAGATGATCCAGAAGAAACTGGGCAAGAAGATGGTTGAGGTGAAGGATATCGCCAAGAGCACCAAAGAGCAGATCGCCGAATACGACCTGCTGATCTTCGGGATCCCAACCTGGTACTATGGTGAAGCTCAATGTGACTGGGATGACTTCTTCCCTGAGCTGGAGCAGATTGATTTTACCGATAAGCTGGTGGCCATTTTCGGTTGCGGCGATCAGGAAGACTATGCCGAGTACTTCCTCGATGCCATGGGTATGGTCCGAGATATCGTTGAAGAGCGCGGCGCAATAGTCATTGGCCATTGGCCGACTGACAGCTACAACTTCGAAGCCTCTAAAGGGCTGGTTGACGACAAGCATTTTGTTGGTCTGGGTATAGATGAAGACCGCCAGCCCGAATTGACCGAAGAGCGTGTCGACGCCTGGGTTAAACAGATTTACGAAGAGATGTGTCTGGCCGAGCTGGAAGACTGATATTCGCTCCCCGGTAACTCTCCGGCGGCCTATATGGCCGCCTTTTTATTGGCTATTACTCAGGAAACAGAAACAAGATGCAAGCCGATAATCTGCGTCATTGGGATATCTTCTGTACTGTGGTGGACAACTATGGCGACATAGGCGTTACCTGGCGCCTGGCGCGGCAGCTGGCCGGCGAATATGGCATTAAGGTACGTTTGTGGGTCGATGACCTCAACAGCTTTACGCACATTTTACCCGAGTTAAACCCGGCCCTTGTCAGTCAACACTTTGGTGGTGTTGAAGTCATCCATTGGCTGTCTCCCCTACCCCGAGCCTGGCAACCGGGCGAAGTATTGATAGAAGCCTTTGCTTGCGACTTGCCCTCGGAAGTGCTGACAAGCCTGCCTGAGCTTGCCAAGGCACCGAAATGGATAAATCTGGATTATCTCAGCGCCGAGAGTTGGATAGATGATTGCCACGGTCTCAGTTCGCCGGCGCTCAAAGGGGTCAAGAAGACCTTTTTCTTTCCGGGCTTTACCCCAAAGTCAGGCGGACTCATCTGCGAGCAGTCGCTGTTTAGCGAGCGTGATGCCTGGCAAGCAAAGCCTGAACACGCCATGGCACACTTGGCAAAGATGGGGCTTAGTGATATTGGCACTGATGATTACCTCATTAGCCTGTTCAGCTACGAGACCCAAGCCTTGCCGGCGTTGCTGGAACTTTGGCAGCAAAGTGAGCGGCGGGTACAACTGTTAGTCCCCAAGGGGCGCAGCTTAGGTTGTATCGCGCCTTTGCTTGAGCAATTTAACCAGGATTCAGGACCCAAAGTCGACTGGCAAGATCCTGTCAGTTGGCAAGCAGGCCAGAGTTTCAGTCGCGGCGCACTCAAGGTGCAAGTCCTGCCGATGACAGATCAAGATGGCTATGATCGGCTGTTGTGGAGTTGCGATTTCAACATAGTTCGCGGGGAAGACTCTTTTTTAAGAGCTCAGTGGGCTGGCAAACCTTTTATCTGGCATATCTATCAGCAGGAAGAACAAGCACATCTGGTAAAATTGGATGCTTTTATGGCACGATACTGCCATAATCTGCCTCCCCTTGTCGCCCAAACCTGGCGAACGCTGAATACCGCGTTCAACTGCGACCAGGGAGCCCAAGCCAGCCAAAGCTGGCTGGCACTGAATTCTGCCATGCCGACATTGATGCAACACGCAAAAAAATGGCCGGCTGAAGCAATAAATGAAGCAGATCTGGCAAACAGGCTAGTGCTAATGGCCAAAACCCGCTAAGATTCTGCGCTGAATTGAAAAACCGCTTATATAGGAACATACGTAATGAAGACTGCTCAGGAAGTCCGCGCAGGTAACGTTATCATGGTTGACGGCAACCCTATGGTTGTACTCAAGACCGAGTTCAACAAATCCGGCCGTAACGCTGCTGTGGTAAAGATGAAGCTGAAGAACCTGCTGCAAGGTTCCGGCACTGAAACTGTATTCAAGGCTGACGACAAGCTGGAAGATATTCAGCTCGAGCGCCTGGAGTGCACCTACTCTTACTTTGCTGATCCTATGTATGTCTTTATGGACGCAGACTTCAACCAGTATGACGTTGAAGCCGAAAACATGGGTGATGCCATCAACTACATAGTTGATGGAATGGAAGAGATCTGTCAGGTTACTTTCTACGAAGGTAAAGCCATCTCTGTAGAACTGCCTACCACTATCATTCGCGAAGTAGGTTACACCGAACCTGCCGCCCGTGGTGATACCTCAGGTAAGGTAATGAAGCCTGCTTCTATCGTAGGTACAGATCTTAAGGTGATGGTTGCCGACTTCGTTAAAGAAGGCGACAAGATTGAAATCGATACCCGCACCGGTGAATTCAAGAAGCGCGTTTAATTAAATCGCCCTCCTTTGTAAAAGCCAGCATCGTTGCTGGCTTTTTTGTACCGTAAAAAACACATCTTGTTATTGGTTTGTCAGTCGTAAACGGGTATTGAGCATTAACTTCTCATTCGATAAGGCAGGGTAAGCTGCTTCATAGGGGGAGCCTCCCGGATAATAGTCCCGCAAAGCGAGCGCCTCATCAGACAAAGAGGTAAAGCATATACCGGGTTTCTCAGCTAGCTCCGTAATATAATCAGGACCGATTACATACACAGAGTAGTCGAGTTTGATATCACTCTCATCCTTCCCCGTTAACTCTTCATTTGAACAGTCTTTCAACCTGCCTCTTATTCGGTTCAGCTCGTTCCTTATCTCTGCAGCCGCTATCTCCACTTGGTAGACGAGTGAACTTTCCGACTGGCACTGGAGTGCCATGCGGGATGAGAAGAGTCCATTTTCATAAAGGGAAGCCCCTTGAGTCTGGCTATTGGTATCCACAAAGACAATTATCTTAATGTTGTGGTCTTCAATTAAGGGATCGCGTTTAAAAACGATCTCCGCGTTTAAGGAGATGAGCTGACCTGCCGTATCCTGGTTTTGAGTAACATTAAAATGTTCAATCAAAGGGGTTTGACCATAATCTTGCCGCTGTTTGGCGCGAAAAACCTTAAGTGCCGCACTTCGTTTGGCACTGTGTTTTCCATCCATCCGGGTGATCATTAAGATACCGGCAAAAATAAGCAAAATAACCAGTACCAAGCCTGCAATAGCACTTATCACACCTGAGCCTGAAGCATCGGGAAGTATAGTTTTGAAAATTGCAGAGCAGCCCCAGACAATTAGCCAAAGAACGCTGATAAAAGCCATAGCCTGGCGAGGTGATGGGGTAAACCAACGGCTTTTGTTACTGCTTAGAGGTGTTATGAGTAATAACAGCAGCGCAGTAATAGCAAAGAATATATGCATGCAGCTCTGTCCTTAAGCCTTGTGGTACTCACTTACAAACACCATAGAAGGCAAATTCCCTGTATCGTTATTCACAATACTGCCGAGAAGCGTTTGATATGTCGAGCTATTGAACCTTTTGCATCTGCTTTTATTGATGGCTTCTTGCGGCAACCGTTGAAAAAAATCCCCGCGGATAACCTTGGGGATTTTTGTTGGTAGGCTCAGGCTTTGAAACAGCCGTCATTCAACTAATCATGCGACTAATCATGCGACTATGATAAAGCCAATAAAGGTAAGTACTGCTGCTATCAAGGCATAGGGTAACTGGGTCACCGCATGGCTTACCAGGTTACAGCCCGACCCTTGCGCCGCCAGAACGGTGGAGTCCGAGTAGAAGCAAGCCTGGCTACCAAAAGATGAAGCCGACAGCAAGGCACCTATCACCAGCGGTATATCAGCCCCCACAGATTGAGCCAGCGGCATTACAATAGGAATGGTCACCGCAAAAATCCCCCAGCTGGACCCGGTGGCAAAGGCCAGAATTGCCATGGCCACAAACACCACTGCAGGCAAGAGTTTTGGCGTCATAAAGGGACTCAGGGACTCAATCACATATTGAGGCAGCAACAGTTGGTCGCAAACATCCTTAAACACAAAGGCGGCGATAACCGTGCCTATGGCCGGCAGCATGCTCTTGAAGCCATCTATCATCTGATCCATCATCTCGGACAAGGGCATCAAACGCTGCACCGCGTAATATGGCAGGGTAATCACCAGTGTTGCCAACAAGCCTTTCCAGACATCGATATCAAAGTAAACGGTAAAACCAACCAACAGCAAAATTGGCACCAGGAAGTTATGCAGCTTACCTTGCTTGTCGGCCTGCTCAAACTCCTCCTCCATGGCGCGCACGGCATATTCATCTGAAGTCTGAACTTCATCCAGATCTATCTGCTCTTTGGCCGGATTGCCGGCCGCCGCCGCGAGCTGCGCCTTTTTCATTGGTCCTATGGCCGGTACTATGCCAAGGATGACCAGCAGCACCATGGCAACCGCCAACCAGGCGTAAAACATATAAGGGATCGCCTGCATATAAATTTGGATCCCCTCGCCTTCGGTGGCCACACCGTTGTTGACCAGAAGTCCGCCGAAAAACACCGCCCAGGTGGATAGCGGCACCAACACACATACCGGCGCTGCGGTGGAGTCAACCACATAGGCCAGCATCTCTCGGGAAATCTTGAACCTGTCTGTAACCCGTTTCATGGTTTCGCCGACTGTGAGTGCATTCAGGTAATCATCAATAAAGATCACCAGGCCTAGCACAAAGGTCATCAGCAGAGATGAGCGTGGCCCTTTGGCGAGTTTGAGCGCTTTACGGCCAAAGGCCAAGGCGCCACCTGTGCGCACCAATAAGGCTATCAGGGCACCGAAACTGCCACACACCAGGATTAACCAACCTATGGTCTCATCGGCCATCACCTTGAGAGAGATATCGGCAAAGCTGTTCAGCACCTGACTGGGGTCAAGAAGCAATAGCCCGCTGACGGCACCTATGATTAAGGCCAGGATGGGACGACGCAGCCAAATGGCCAGCACCAATACAACTATGGGGGGAACAAGACTTAACGCTGTCGGCTCAGACATGCACTTAGGTCCTCAAAAAGATGGCCTTGCGGCCCTATAAAGTCATGTGGGGCGTTGAAGACACCACCAAAACAACTGCTTTATTTACGGCTTTCCGCCAGACGGACAGTAACAACTGGTCGCTTTTGTTGGAGCCTTGCTAAAAACATCGCGCAGAAAATAATGCGCAACTGGATATGAGTCAACCATAAATTGAGTCAGTCAGAGCAAATTTTGACCTTGCGGGCGATTCCAAAAAAAACATCATATGATTCAAAGGGTTTTACATGTCATTTTTATGCTTTTTTGCATGCATTTGCATATAAGCATTCAGTTAAACTGCCTTTTTATTTCAAATATTGCCGAAACTGTATTGTGACAACTGCTAGTGTTTACACCTTTAAATAGTTTTTAACTCCAATGTTGAAGTGTAATTCAGTTTCATCATCTTTTTTGTGAGGTGTTTTTTTGTATTTAAAAGATGAAAGTTCTGATGAAAAATAGAAATAGGGCCTTATTCCCCTTTATAAGCCGCTTGAAATTAGGTATTGTGCCGAAGGTTAAACTCTTTCATATCAGCCAGTTTCGAGGTAGTAATGCGGCCAATCATCAAATCCAATAAGCTCGACAGTGTTTGTTACGATATTCGAGGGCCGGTACATAAAGAAGCGCGTCGGTTGGAGGATGAAGGCCATCGTATTCTTAAGCTCAATATAGGTAACCCGGCCCCCTTTGGCTTTGAAGCCCCGGAAGAGATAGTTCGTGACGTTATCCTCAACCTGCCATCGGCCCAAGGGTATTGTGAGTCCAAAGGTTTGTTCTCTGCCCGCAAGGCGATAGTGCAGCATTACCAGTCCCAGGGGATTTTCGGTGTCGATATCGAAGATATCTATATAGGTAATGGTGTTTCCGAATTGATTGTGATGGCCATGCAGGGGCTACTCAATACCGATGATGAGGTGTTGGTTCCCTCCCCTGACTATCCACTGTGGACCGCGGCGGTTAACCTGGCCGGCGGCAAGGCGCGCCATTATCGCTGCGATGAAGCGGCCGACTGGTTTCCCGATCTTGAGGATATCAAGAGCAAGATTGGCCCAAGAACCCGCGGAATTGTGATTATCAACCCCAACAATCCAACCGGGGCCGTATACAGTCGCGAGCTGTTGCTGGAGATTGTTGAGCTGTGCCGGCAGCACTCCATCATACTGTTTGCCGATGAGATCTATGACAAAATTCTTTACGATGGCGCTGTGCATATCCCGGCCTGCGGCCTGTCGGACGATATTCTCACCGTGACGTTTAATGGCCTTTCCAAAGCCTATAGAGTTGCCGGTTTCCGGGTCGGTTGGATGATGCTATCCGGCAACCTCAAGGCGGCGCGCAGCTATATTGAAGGGCTGGAAATGCTCTCCTCTATGCGCCTTTGCGCCAACGTGCCCAATCAGCATGCGATTCAAACCGCATTGGGGGGTTATCAGAGTATCAATGAGCTTACCGCCATCGATGGCCGCCTGACTCAGCAGCGGGATATCTGTTATGAGCTGCTCAATCAAATTCCCGGTGTGAGCGTGGTGAAACCCAAGGGCGCCATGTATGCATTCCCCCGCATCGACAGCAAGCGTTTCGGTCTCAGGGACGATGAGCGCCTGGTGTTGGATCTACTGAAAGAGAAGAAAATTCTCTTGGTACAGGGCACCGCCTTTAACTGGCCGGAGCCGGATCACCTGCGAGTGGTGTTCCTGCCTCATAAGGAAGACTTACAACGGGCCCTGCTCGCCTTCGGTGACTTCCTCGAGTACTACCGCCAATAACACAATGCCAGCCGCCCATCGAGGCGGCTTTTTTATCCCCGCCCGGCACTGACAGCCTTTAAACACTGAGGTAAAGTAAGGGAAACGAGCAAAAAACTTAGCTATCAAAGGAAGTTGTATGAGTCACCTTTTTGCCCACCTGGCCAGGATGAAGTTAATTCAGCGTTGGCCTTTGATGTATAACGTCCGCCCCGAGAATGTGCAGGAACATTCATTGCAGGTTGCCATGGTAGCCCATGCGCTGGCCATCATCAGTAACCGTAAGTTCAATGGCCAATATTCGCCCGATCGCGCCGCGACCCTGGCCATCTTTCACGATGCCGGCGAAATACTTACCGGCGATCTGCCCACCCCGGTCAAATACTTCAATGCCGAGATAGAGGCCGAATACAAGAAGATTGAAGCCATAGCCGAAGCCAGGCTGCTGGAGATGGTGCCCGAAGAGTTTCGTGACGATTACCGCTCGCTGTTTATCAGTGATAGCGCCGAACTCAGCCATCGCAAGTTGGTTAAGTCCGCCGATACGCTGTGCGCTTATCTCAAGTGTCTCGAAGAAAAACGCGCCGGAAACAACGAGTTCAACAGTGCTCGCAAGCGACTCGAAACCATGCTGGATGCCAACCCCGACCCGGCAGTGGCGTATTTTCGCGAGTATTTTATTCCCAGTTTCACCCTGGATCTGGATGAAATCAATCAACTGCTCTAGCAGGAGAGATTATGAGCCAAGCCCACTGGCAAGCCAGGCGCGAGCCCAATAACAGTCAGCGCCGAGACGATAATCGCAGTCCCTATCAGAGAGACAGAGCCAGAATTCTGCACTCTGCCGCCTTTCGGCGCTTACAGGCCAAGACTCAGGTGCTTGGGGTGGGCATGAACGACTTTTACCGCACCCGCCTGACCCACTCACTGGAAGTCTCGCAAATAGGCACTGGCATTGCCGCCCAGTTGAAGCAGCACTATCCCGAAATGGCCTTTTTGCTCGACTCCATGAGCCTGCTCGAAGCCCTGTGCCTGGCCCATGATATAGGTCACCCACCCTACGGCCATGGCGGCGAGGTGGCGCTCAACTACATGATGCGTGAGCACGGCGGCTTTGAAGGCAATGGTCAAACCTTCAGAATCCTTACCCGGCTCGAACCCTATACCGAACACTTTGGCATGAACCTGACCCGGCGCACCCTGCTCGGTGTACTCAAATACCCGGCGCCGGTACGCACACTGAAAGTGGATAGACCTCAGCCGGAACTGAGTCACTATCGTCAGTTAAGGCCGAGCCAATGGCCGCCGGTGAAAGGGGTTTTCGATGATGATGAAGCTATCCTCGATTGGGTACTTGAGCCGCTGGACAGTAAAGACAAGCAGAGCTTTCTCAGTCATTACAGCCCTGGGGAAGGACTGCACCGACGCACTCACTTCAAGTCGTTCGACTGCACCATTATGGAGCTGGCCGATGATATCGCCTATGCGGTGCACGATCTCGAAGATGCCATAGTAATGGGGATAGTCACCGGCTCGAATTGGCAAGAGGATATGCGTGCTCCGCTACAGGCCATTGAAGATGAGTGGATCCAAAGCCAGCTCGGGAATATTGAGCTCAAGCTGTTTTCCCGCAAACATCACTTGCGCAAGGATGCCATAGGGACCCTGGTCAATGCGCTGGTCACCGCCATCAAAATCGACGAGAACCCGGACTTTGCCGAACCCTTGCTCAGATTCAATGCCAAGTTGGAACCGGCCTTTGCCGAGCTGCTGGAGCTGCTGAAACAGTTTGTCCTCAAATATGTGGTGCGTAAGCCCGAGATCCAGATGCTGGAGTACAAGGGCCAACAGATAGTGATGGAGCTGTTTGAAGCCTTTGCCTCGGATCCTCTGAGGCTCCTGCCCCACAATACCCAATCACGCTGGCAGCAGGCCAACTGCAGGGGGGAAAACAGCCACAGAGTGATAGCAGACTATATCTCGGGAATGACAGATGAGTTTGCCGCCAGGCTGCATCAACAACTGTTCAGCCCCAAAGGCGGTGCCATCATAGACTTGAGCCAGAATTACTGATGAACAATCGTCGCAACCAACTAACAATAAAGCGCCCGAAGGCGCTTTATTTTATCCCAGTAAGTTGGGAAACAATCCCTTGAAGCCGGCAGCTATCACCTCTATGCCGATGGATAGCATCAAGAGTCCCATCAGACGGGTGATCACGTTAATCCCTGTCTTGCCGAGGAGCTTATTGATAACCGAAGCCATTCTGAACAATGCAAAGCTGAGCAGACCAAACAGGGCCACAGTCACCGACATGGCCAGCAGATTGGCCAGGCCTTTATGCTCCGCGGCAAAGACGATGACTGAGCTGATAGCCCCCGGGCCGGCCATTAGCGGCAAAGCCAGCGGCACCACGGCAACCGATTCCATCGCCGAGGCTTCCCTGTCCTCTTCCTGATTGCGTTTCACCTCGCCCAGCTTTCCCTGCAACATGGACATGGCGATGATGGCAATCAGTGTACCGCCGGCAATTCGGAATGCCGACAGCGAAATACTGAACATATTCAATATATACTGACCCGCCACTGTGGTAACCAGGAGGATCACCACCACGGCAAAGTTGGATATTTTGGCAGTATGATTACGCTCAGCCTCAGTCTGGTGACTGGTGAGGCTGACAAATACCGGCAACAGGCCCATCGGGTTGATGATAGCCACCAGTCCGAGGAAAAATTTAACGTACAGGGTCAAATCCAATTTCGTATCCTTCCAGTGTAGGGAACTCACCGGGAAACAGTAGCTTGAGACGGTGCATACTCTACCCTAAGTTAACAAACCCCAGAAATGAGATTTTCTATTCTCGGTCACAACTTCGAATAAATTTTCGTAATATCAGTGCAGCCAAAGCTGCAGTATAGTCGACACTAATGCAAAGTTATTTTTCGCTCCTGGATGAGATCCAACGTTGTTGAATTACATAAAACGCCATGCCTGTGGCCAAGATCACAGATAACAACGCCGTTTGATTGTAATTTTATTTCATGTGAGAGAGTTTAACCAAGATGAGTCTTTGTTAAATTTTTTTACGGGAAACTGATTATGAAAGTCACCAATACCGAGGAACTGGATCTGCTACTGGAAAGAGTCAGCCAGGCTCAGACGAAATTCGCCGGCTTCAGTCAGCAGCAAGTCGACAAAATATTTCGCGCTGCAGCGCTGGCTGCCGCCGATGCCAGAATTGTGCTGGCGAAACAGGCCGCCGCCGAAACCTCCATGGGAGTGCTGGAGGACAAAGTGATTAAAAACCACTTTGCTTCCGAGTATATCTACAACAAGTACAAAGATGAAAAGACCTGCGGCATTCTGGAAGAAGACGATACCTTCGGCACCATCACTATCGCCGAGCCCGTGGGGATCATCTGCGGCATAGTACCGACAACCAACCCTACCTCCACTGCTATCTTCAAGGCGCTTATCAGCCTGAAAACCCGTAATGCCATAGTGTTCTCCCCACATCCCAGGGCCAAGGCATCAACAGTCGCGGCCGCCCGAATAGTACTGGATGCCGCCATCAAGGCCGGGGCTCCCGAGGACATTATAGGTTGGATAGATGAACCCAGTGTCGCACTATCCAATCATCTAATGACCCACGAAAAGATAAATCTCATACTGGCCACCGGCGGCCCGGGTATGGTGAAGGCCGCCTACTCTTCCGGGAAACCGGCTATCGGTGTCGGCGCAGGTAACACACCTGTGGTTATCGATGAAACCGCGGATATCAAACGGGCTGTGGCCTCCATCCTGATGTCAAAAACCTTCGATAACGGTGTGGTGTGCGCCTCCGAACAAGCGGTAGTAGTGCTCGACAGCATCTATCAGGCGGTGCGGGAGCGCTTCGCCCATCACGGCGGCTATCTGCTCAGTGACGAAGAATGCCTTGCGGTGAAACAGGTTATTCTCAAAGACGGCGCCCTCAACGCCGCCATTGTTGGCCAGAGTGCCGCGCGCATTGCCGAAATGGCCGGCTTCAGTGTACCGAACTGGACCAAGGTACTGATCGGTGAGGTGGATGAAATAACTGAAGCCGAAGCCTTCGCCCATGAAAAGCTTTCGCCGCTGCTTGGTATGTACCGCGCCAAAGACTTTGACGAGGCGCTGGATAAGGCCGATGCCTTGGTGAAACTCGGTGGTATCGGCCATACCTCTGGGCTCTATACCGACCAGGATACCCAGGTGCAGCGGGTCAAGCGTTTCGGTGAGCGAATGAAAACCGCTCGAATTCTGATCAACACCCCGGCATCTCAAGGCGGGATCGGCGATCTCTATAACTTCAAACTGGCGCCCTCCCTCACCCTGGGCTGTGGCTCCTGGGGCGGCAACTCCATTTCGGAGAATGTGGGTCCGAGTCACCTTATCAACAAGAAAACCGTCGCCAAGAGGGCCGAGAATATGTTGTGGCACAAGCTTCCATCTTCCATCTATTTCCGCCGCGGCAGCCTACCCATAGCACTGGAAGAGTTGGCCGACAAACGCCGCGCCTTGATAGTGACAGACAAGTTTCTGTTCAATAACGGCTACTGCGATGAAACCATCAAAATCCTCAAAGGCTTGGGGCTGGATACCGAGGTGTTTTATGAAGTGGAGGCCGATCCTACCCTGGCTGTGGTTCGCGCCGGAACCAAGGTGGCCGAGAGCTTCCAACCGGATGTGATCATAGCCCTTGGTGGCGGCTCACCCATGGACGCCGCCAAGATCATCTGGGTGATGTATGAACATCCTCAGGTGGACTTTGCCGATCTGGCGCTGCGCTTCATGGATATTCGCAAGCGTATCTACAAGTTCCCCAAACTTGGACGCAAGGCCAAGATGGTGGCTATCCCCACCACTTCAGGAACCGGCTCTGAAGTCACGCCATTTGCCGTGGTGACCGATGAGAAGACAGGTGCCAAATATCCCATCGCCGATTATGAGCTGACCCCCAATATGGCGATTGTGGATCCCAACCTGGTGATGGATATGCCCAAATCCCTGACAGCCTTTGGTGGTATCGATGCCATTACCCATGCCTTGGAGGCCTATGTCAGCGTGATGGCCAACGAGTACAGTGACGGCCAGGCATTGCAGGCCTTGAGTCTTCTGGTTGAGCACTTGCCCAAAGCCTATGAAGAAGGCGCTGCAGCGCCGATTGCCCGCGAAAAAGTGCACAACGGCGCCACTATTGCCGGTATCGCCTTTGCCAACGCTTTCTTGGGAATATGTCACTCTATGGCCCATAAATTGGGTGCCGAATTCCATCTGCCCCACGGTTTGGCCAATGCTCTGCTCATAAGCAATGTCATCCGTTTCAACGCCACCGACCTGCCTACCAAGCAAGCCGCCTTCAGCCAGTATGACAGACCCAAGGCGCTCTGCCGCTATGCCGCCATTGCCGATCACCTCAAGCTGACAGACGCTGGGCTGAGTGACGCCGAAAAAGTCGAGCGTTTGATAGCCAAAATCGAGCAGTTGAAGCTGGCTTTGGGGATCCCGGCCTCGATTCAGGAAGCCGGTGTCAAAGAAGCCGATTTCCTGGATAAGCTCGATGAACTGGCTGAAGATGCTTTTGATGATCAGTGTACAGGCGCCAATCCCAGGTATCCCTTGATAGGTGAACTGAAAGCTTTGCTGCTGGCGAGCTTCTATGGTGAAACGTATCGTGACTGACGGGTAAACCTGCACAAACAACAAAGGCCTCCCTATGGAGGCCTTTGGCTTTCAAGCGTTATACCGAATCGGTAGGTATAAGCGCCTTACCACATAAGATCGTCCGGAATGACATAATCTGCGTAAGGGTCGTCTTCTTCCGTTACTTGCGCGGCGTTGTTCTCGGCCTGCCACAAATAGCCACACCAAGCCGGCACCAACAGATTAACCCGCTCGGCGAGTTTATGAGGCACCAGATAGCTGCTTTGCTCAATTCGCACTATCCCCAAGCGGCCACCGAGTAACTGACTCTGAAGTTTTTCATTGATATACAAGGGGTATATCTTGTTCTCCAGGGTATAGTTGAACTTGATCTCGCCATCTTTCGGCAGCGCCACCGCATTTTGCTTAACTTCGGTGACCAGGCCACGGACCAGACCTTTCTCTGTGGCCTCGGCAAAGCGTTGTTCATTGAGTGCCTTGTCCTTTTCTGCCTGCTGCTTTTTCTGCTTAGCGATCTGCGCCTTCAGCTCAGCAGAGCCGTCATCAATATTGGACTTGCGGTTACGTTTCTTTTGGGTTTTGACATCGCGAACTTTTTGCTTGCTGGCGAGACCCGCCTTGAGCAACTGTTCCTGTAATGCGTTTGCCATTTTATAATCTCTCTCTTGCTACTTACTTGATTCTTGCTTTGCTGCCAGTGCCCCGAGCTGACTCATGGCCGCACTGGCACCGCCAAGCGACCAACCGCCGTCAACCGGTAATATGGTTCCGGTAATATACGAAGCCATTGGCGATGCCATAAAGAGTGCAGCATTGGCCAAGTCTTCCCCCTCACCGTTGCGTTTTAACGGCACACTCTCGGCCACCTGTTGCTGCAACTGCGCCGACGGCGCCAGGCGATTGAACCCTTCGGTACCGGCAATCGGCCCGGGTACCAGGGAGTTTATCCGAATACCCTCTGGCCCCCATTCCAAAGCCAGGGTGCGGGTCAACATATCGACGCCCGCCTTGGCGGCGCAAACGTGGATCTGCATCGGCATGGCAATATACGCCTGCGGCGCCGAAATTTGAATAATGCTGGCGCCAGGGCGCTTAAGCATGGGATAGGCTTGCTTCAACACCTGAAAACTGCCCAGCAAATCGATATCCATGACAGATTTAAAACCGTTGGCACTGAGCTTGGCGGCGCTGGCGGGGAAATTGCCGGCGGCGCCACTGACAAGCACATCGATATGCGGGAAACTCTGGGCCAAGACGGCAAAGCCTTGCTCGAGTGCCGGCAAATCCCTGACATCGAAGCTCAGGCCCAGATGTTGACCTTGTGGATTGGCTTCATTCAATAACGCCACTGCGGCTGCCGCTTTTTCCGGGTTACGGCTGGCAACCGCCACATGGGCACCAGCAACTGCGAACGCCTTGGCGATACAGAGGTTAATGCCGCTGGTACCCCCGACGACCACTACATACTTACCCTGATAATCGAACATTGAGCTTCTCTCCTATCCACTGATCATTCGTTATTCCGGTCCATACTGCGAGTCGCCGGTATGTCACAAGTTTATGCCAGCGATTGATGTATCGCCTGCAGTGTCGCCAAAGGATCGGCCGCTTGAGTAATGGGTCGGCCTATGACCAGATAATCTGAGCCCGCCGCCATCGCTTCAGCCGGGGTCATGATGCGTTTTTGATCGCCGGCATCACTGCCCGCCGGACGAATGCCCGGGGTCACCAGTTTGAAATCGGCGCCAAGTTCAGCCTTGAGCATACTGGACTCACGGGCCGAGCAGACCACGCCATCGAGGCCGGCTTTTTGCGTCAGGCGCGCCAGCCTGCGAACCTGATCTTCAGCACTGCCTGCAACACCAATAAGC
Organism: Shewanella sp. Iso12; assembly: GCF_012030025.1. NCBI lineage: Bacteria > Pseudomonadati > Pseudomonadota > Gammaproteobacteria > Alteromonadales > Shewanellaceae > Shewanella > Shewanella sp. Iso12. Next base: position 337,751 of record NZ_JAAUHW010000004.1, on the reverse strand, counting down.
TTGAGCTCATCGTCGCTCATTGAAGTCAGCACAGTAACGGCAATCAGCAAGGGGGCGTTATCCCCGTAAGGCAGCAATGCTCGGCGGGCGGCTTCCATCATGGCGAGGCCGCCACTGGCGTGGACATTCACCATCCAGACGCCCATTTCGGCGGCAGCAGTGACCGCCTTGGCCACTGTGTTGGGAATGTCGTGAAACTTCAGGTCAAGAAACAGATCAAACCCACGGTCATGGATCTCTTTCACCAGTTGAGGCCCGAACAGGGTAAACATCTCTTTGCCTACCTTAAGGCGGCACATAGACGGATCCAACTTATCAATAAGTTGCAATGCTTTGAATTTGTTATCAAAGTCCAAGGCGACCACAATAGGTGTCTCTGTCATTTTTACTCCGTTATCTGAGGGTTATTCACCGTCCAAGCCACGCACCCGCTTAATACTGCCCCAGCTCTTGCAGGATGGGCAGTGCCAATATAGGGTGTGTGCCGGGAAACCACACTCCCGACAGCGGTAACTTGGACGGAATCTTATTTGTTGTTCTACCAGTTTTTCCAGCATCGCCAGGCTATCTCGCGCCTGCCCCTGCTCTGCCTGCTTGATATGCATCTGCATCAGGTGCTGGAACCCCCGCATGGTGGGGTGGCGATAGAGAGCTTCCATCACCATGTCTTCGGCGCCTTTGATGTTGCCGTCTTCAATCATGCGTTGCGCCAATGCCACCACAACCGAGGCACCGGCGCCCTTATCTATCGCGTGAGCCAATAGCTCGCGATAACCATCGATATCTTTGAGCTCTTGATAGAGCTGGCGGGCACAAGCGAGTGCATCGGCAAAAAGCTCGGCATCAGCGTCAATCAGTTGGTTGAGCATCTGCTTGGCCTGAGGCAATTGCCCGGCATCCAGGTAGGTCTTGGCCAATGACAACAAGGCGCGGCCACATTGAGAATCTTGCTTGAGTGCCGCTTGAAAGCCCTTGAGTTTTCCCGCTTCATCGCCGGCTTCCTCGGCCAGTTGACAATAGAAATGAGCGATAACGGGTTTCAGACCCTGCTGTCGTTTACGTGGCAAGCGCTTGGTGATATCAATCGCTTTCTGCCACTCTTTGGTGATTTGGTAAATGGAGATCAGTTGGGTTTCAGCTTCTTCGCTGTGATCGTCCTGACTGACGAGATTAAGGAATATCTCCTCGGCTCTATCGTAGAACCCGGCGGCCATATAGTCCTTGCCCAGTTCCATCATCGCCATGTCTCTTTGCTCTGTGGCGAGATTGGGCCTTGCTATCAGGTTTTGGTGAATACGAATGGATCTGTCTACCTCACCACGCTTGCGAAACAAGGAACCCAGCGACAGATGAGTGTCTATGGTTTCATCATCGACATCCAACATGCTGATAAAGAGATCGACCGCCTTGTCCGACTCATTGGAGAGCAGAAAATTGAGCCCGGTGAAGTAGTCACGGCTCAGTTTCTTTTGCGCTGAATTCTGTTTCTGCCTCAAACTGCGGCGGCCCATGTACCAACCGTAAGCCGCAGCAATAGGCAGCAACAGAAAGAGAAGTTCGAGCATACTAGGCGTCTTGCCCCTGCTGCTGAGTTAAGGTCTGGATCTTTTTGCGGGCATTACGCAATGACAGCTTCAGCTTCATGATGTAGTAGAAGGCGATGATCCAACTTAGGATAAACCCCGCCAGAAATACCACGGCCAACACTACAGGCAAGCGGAACTCTCCCTGTGCCACAAAATAACTGATGGTGACCAGCTGCTCATTGCGGGAGCCAAATACCAGTGCCACTACAAACAGCATTGCCACCAGTACGGTTGCGACAAATGACTTCACGTTGCACTCCATAAACGCGTTTCAATGTTCTGATTATCCAGTAATTTGACTGAGCTGACCAGCTTTAGCCAAGATCCAGACATAAAAAAGCCCCCTTTCGGAGGCTTTTAATACAACAGCGATTAACGGTTATAAGCGTCAACGCGTTCGCGCAGTTCTTTGCCTGGCTTAAAGTGCGGGACGTACTTGCCATCCAACTCGACTGATGTTCCCGTCTTGGGATTACGACCAGTGCGAGGTGCACGATAGTGAAGTGAAAAGCTGCCAAAGCCACGGATCTCTATGCGATCACCGCTTTCCAATGTCTTCGCCATTTGCTCCAACATCTCTTTGATGGCGCCTTCTACTTCTTTCGCCGACAGTTGCGACTGCCCAGTGGCGAGTTTTTCGATCAGTTCGGATTTAGTCATCCTAGCTACCCCTATTATCAAGCCAAACACAGTCACCTAACAGGGGGCTAGCCCCCTGTACTACAGGCACTTACTTACGAGCTGCCTTAAACGCTTCAGCCATTGCATTAGTCATGATAGCGTCGTCCTGCTTGTTCAGGTTAGCCATCACTTCTTTTTCTTCAGCTTCGTCTTTAGCACGTACAGACAGGCTGATTGCACGGTTCTTGCGATCTACGCCCATGAACTTGGCTTCAACGCTGTCACCTACATTGTAGACGCTTGATGCATCTTCAACACGGTCACGGCTAATGTCAGATACACGGATGTAACCTTCAACAGTGTCAGCCAGCTCAACAGTAACACCTTTGGCGTCAACAGCAGTAACAGTACCAACTACGATAGTACCTTTCTTCTTGTCGGCCAGGTAAGCGTTGAATGGATCGTCTTCAGTCTGCTTAACACCCAGGCTGATACGCTCACGCTCTGGATCAACAGACAGAACCACTGCAGTGATTTCGTCGCCTTTCTTGTACTCGCCAACAGCGTCTTCGCCGCTACCGTTCCAAGAGATGTCAGACAGGTGAACCAGACCGTCGATACCGCCGTCCAGACCGATGAAGATACCGAAGTCAGTGATAGACTTGATCTTACCGGTAACTTTGTCGCCCTTGGCATAACGGTTAGCGAAGTCTTCCCATGGGTTGGTCTTGCACTGCTTGAGACCCAGAGAAATACGACGACGCTCTTCATCGATGTCCAGAACCAGAACTTCAACTTCGTCACCCAGGTTAACAACCTTGGATGGGTGGATGTTCTTGTTGGTCCAATCCATTTCAGAAACGTGTACCAGACCTTCAACGCCTTCTTCGATTTCAACGAAGCAGCCGTAGTCAGTCAGGTTGGTTACGCGACCAGTCAGACGAGTGTTTTCTGGGTAGCGCTTGCTGATTTCCAGCCATGGGTCTTCACCCAGTTGCTTCAGACCCAGAGATACACGAGTGCGCTCGCGATCGTACTTCAGTACTTTGACGTTGATTTCGTCACCAACATTCACGATCTCGGATGGGTGCTTAACACGCTTCCAAGCCATGTCGGTGATGTGCAGCAGGCCGTCAACACCGCCCAGATCTACGAATGCACCGTAGTCGGTCAGGTTCTTAACGATACCTTTAACTGCTTGACCTTCTTGCAGGTTTTCCAGCAGAGCATCACGCTCAGCGCTGCTTTCAGATTCGATAACAGCACGACGAGAAACAACAACGTTGTTGCGCTTCTGGTCCAGCTTGATAACTTTGAATTCCAGTTCTTTGTTTTCCAGGTGAGCAGTATCGCGTACTGGGCGAACGTCAACCAGAGAACCAGGCAGGAACGCACGGATACCGTTCAGCTCAACGGTGAAACCGCCTTTAACCTTGCCATTGATGACACCGATTACAGTTTCAGCATCTTCGTAAGCTTTTTCCAGAACGATCCAGGCTTCGTGGCGCTTGGCCTTCTCGCGAGACAGTTGAGTCTCACCGAAACCGTCTTCAACGCTATCCAGCGCAACGTCAACTTGGTCGCCAACGGCGATTTCCAGTTCACCTTGAGCGTTTTTGAATTGCTCAGCTGGGATTGGGCTCTCAGATTTCAGACCGGCGTCAACCAGTACCATACCGTTTTCGATGGCAACTACAGTACCACGAACGATAGAACCTGGGCGGAATTCCAGTTGTTGAAGGGATTGTTCAAACAGATCAGCAAAAGATTCAGTCATGTTAATTAACTTTAAGTAATAAACCACGTATCTATCCTGAACGTGGAGTCAGTAAAATAACTCGCCTCTTCCCTGTGGCGAATGCCTACCTCGCCAGTCTCAAAGACTGACGTCAGATAACTTGTCAACTATGTGCTTGAGCGCCAGCTCCAGCACAGTTTCAATCCCGAGTCCTGTAGTGTCTATCACCAGGGCATCTTCTGCGGGCACCAAAGGCGCAACTGCGCGATTCATATCCCGGTGATCTCTTTCCTGGATCTCGGTTAAAAGACGCTCGATATTAACATCGAAGCCCTTGTCCTGCAACTGATTATAGCGCCGCTGGGCCCTTTCTTCAGCCGAGGCTGTCAAAAACAATTTTGCCGGTGCATGCGGGAAAACAACGGTTCCCATATCCCGGCCATCGGCTATAAGGCCAGGGGCAACTCTGAAAGCACGCTGCCTTCTGAGCAAGGCTTCTCTCACCCGGGGAAACGCCGCCACTCTCGAGGCTGCGTCAGAACATTCCTGAGTACGAATGGCATGGCTGACATCTTCGCCTTCCAGCACCACTTTTATGGCTTCATTTCCGGCTCCCGCCAGAAACTGTACATCCAGGTGCGCGGCCAACAGGGTGATGGCCTCTTCGTTATCCAGTTCCACATCGTGGTGAATAGCGGCCAGTGCCAGCACTCGATATATGGCACCGCTATCGAGCAGTTTCCATCCAAGTTTGTTGGCAAGCAACTGACTTATAGTGCCTTTTCCCGCACCGCTTGGGCCGTCAATTGTGACAACAGGCGCCCGTTCAGACATAAATTCCTCCGCAGTAATTGTCATCTTCCATGAGGACACAGTATGAGTTCACCGAAAATGAGCGGCCAATATTATATATCAACTGCATGCTTTCCGTATGCTGAATTCAAGGTCAATTTCGGGCCGCTGCTGTCAACAGCCCGAAATTCAGCCGCTTTACCGGCCAAGGCCGCAAAGCGTTGGAAGTAATCCGGGAAGGTTTTTGAGGTGCAATCCGGGTCATTGATGGTGACGCCGCAATCGGCAAATGCCAGTAGCGAAAAACACATGGCCATGCGGTGGTCGTTATAGGTATCGATGGCGGCATGCTTGGGCGCAAGCGGTGGATTAACCAGAATATAATCCTCACCCTCCTCCACCTCGGCACCAATTTTACGCAGTTCTGTCGCCATGGCGCTGAGACGATCTGTCTCCTTGATACGCCAGTTGTAGATATTACTGAGGCGGGTCGGCCCTTTGGCAAATACCGCAGCTGTGGCTATGGTCATTGCCGCGTCGGGTATATGGTTCATGTCCATATCTATGCCCTTGAGCTGGCTACCCCTGGCAATAATAAAGTCATCTCCCCATTCAATCTCGGCGCCCATGGCCGCCAGCGCATCGGCAAACTTGACATCCCCCTGAATGCTGAGACGGCCAACTCCGGTGACTTTCACTTCGCCGCCGGCGATGGCGCCTGCGGCCAGGAAATAAGACGCCGATGAAGCATCGCCTTCCACCATTACCTTGCCCGGTGACAGATAGCTTTGACCGGATGGGATCTCAAAACGCTGATAGTCGTGGTTGATAACCTTGACACCAAATTGCGCCATCAAAGCCAAAGTAATATCAATATAGGGCTTGGAAACCAGTTCACCCTTGACCTTGATATTGACAGCGGCACCGGCCAGCGGCGCAACCATCAGGAGCGCGGTAAGAAACTGGCTGGAGAGATTACCGGCAATTTCCACATCCCCGCCACTGAGGCCCGTTGCCTTGATTTTTAATGGCGGGAAGCCGGGATCCTTCAGATATTGAATATCCGCGCCCAACGCCTTGAGGCTGTCGACCAAATCTCCTATCGGCCGCTCCTCCATTCTGGGTTCACCCGTGAGAACAAACTCACCGTTCCCCAGGGTCAGCGCGGCGCACAATGGCCGCATCGCGGTGCCGGCATTACCGAGAAACAGCTCTTGCAGCTTGTTGCTGTTGATAGCGCCGCCAAGGCCCTGCACGCTGCAGCGGCTCTTGTCTTCGGAAAGCTCAAATTGCACGCCGAGCTGTTTAAGCGCTGCCAACATGTGGCGAATATCATCTGAGTCGAGCAGATTGGTCAGTTCTGTGGTGCCCTTGGCCAGGGTTGCCAATAGCAGCGCCCGGTTGGAGATACTCTTGGAGCCGGGGATGTTGACCTCCCCATGCATTCTACTTATGGGATCCAGTCGCAATTGCTTCATCTTTTTTGGATTCTTGCATCTGTGTTTGACGGAGTTGCAGCGTCACGCCACGTACCGCCAAAGCGGGTTAAAAGACCTTGTCACCGATTATGGGATAAAACCGGTAAATCAAGACAAAAGATTAGATACAGCGAGTGCTGATAGGCCTGAATTAAGTGTTCGTGGCATTAAAGTTACCTGAGCGCCACAGGGATTCAACCGTTTTTTGCTGAAAAAAGCCGATTTCAGCGGAAAATTATTCAAGCAGCGCTAAATAAGCTCTTTGCTGTCCGATTGACTTTCGAAGACGTGACTCACAGATGCGACTCTCCTTTCCTGCAACTGAGCTTTACACCCTGGAAGCCCAGCTTGCCAGTTGCACCACTCTGACTATCGCTTGCTGCAGCCTCGCCAGCCGTTAACAAATAGCCTAAATGCCGTTATGCTAATCCTCTTCAACAAGTATTCAATCCAGGGAACCCTATGTTCAGCACACTCAAGGCGATGCCAGCCGATCCCATTCTTGGGCTGCTCAGCCAATATCGCGACGACCCTCGCGGTGAAAAAATTGATTTGGGCGTTGGTGTCTATAAAGACATCTTGGGAAATACCCCCATCCTCGACTGCGTTAAAACTGCCGAGCAGCGCCGCACCGCCACGGAAACCACCAAGGTGTATATCGGCCCTGCCGGTAGCAGTGATTTCAATCGGCTCATTGCCGAGCTGGCATTCGGTGAGCAGCACCCTACCCTGAGCGCCGGACGCATTCGCAGCGTATCCACTCCCGGCGGTACAGGCGCGCTGCGGGTCGCAGCCGACTTTATTAAACGTTGTCGCCCAGGCGCAACCATTTGGGTCAGCGATCCGACCTGGGCCAATCACACCGGACTTTTTGAAGCGGCCGGTCTCAAGGTTGAGCGTTACCCTTACTATGACTACGCCACCAAGGCGCTGAAGTTTGATGAAATGCTCGCCAAACTAAACACCCTTGGGGAAAACGATGTTGTGCTGCTGCATGCCTGTTGTCACAACCCATCGGGCCAGGACCTCAGCACCGAACAATGGGACCAAGTGGTACAAGTCGCCGTCAAACGCGGTTTTACCCCGCTAATTGATATGGCTTACCAGGGCTTTGGTGACGGTGTCGAGGAAGATGCCTACGGCGTTCGCAAGATGGCGGCCGCCGTGGAAGACATGTTGCTCTGCTCCTCCTGCTCAAAGAATTTTGGCCTTTATCGCGAACGTATCGGCGCCTGCAGCATCATAGCCAACAGCAGTGCTGCCGCCGATGTAGCCTTGTCGGTACTGCTTTACGTGGTGCGTTGCCTCTACTCCATGCCGCCGGCCCATGGCGCGGCGTTGGTGGAAACCATTCTCGGCGACAATCAACTCAAACAGCAGTGGCTGGATGAACTCAAGGTGATGCGTGACAGGATAAACGGTAACCGTGCCATCCTGGTTGAGCGTTTAAAGGCGATAGGCGTCGAGCAGGACTTCAGCTTTATCGCCCGCCAAAAAGGGATGTTCTCCTTCCTTGGGGTGTCGCCAGAGCAGGTTGAACAACTTAAGCAGGAGTTCGGAATCTATATGGTGGATTCAAGCCGGATCAGTATCGCCGGGATAAGCGATAGCAATGTCGATTACCTTGCCAAGTCTATCGCCAAGGTGTTGCAAGGTTAAAATTGGAGAGTTAGATGAAAAAAGCGAATGCCGAGGCATTCGCTTTTTTATGGAACTTGTTGCAATAAAGCGATTTTCGCCGGGGTTCAGCTGCTGTGCTTGGCCGCAAACGCCTGCATAAAGGCAACCAGGGCCTCAACGCCGGCCAAAGGCATGGCGTTATAGATACTGGCGCGCATCCCGCCGACAATTCTGTGCCCTTTAAGAGCCACCAAACCTGCGGCCTCCGCCTCTTTCAGGAACTCACCATTGAGCGACTCATCGGCCAATTGGAAAGTTACATTCATCCGCGAGCGGTTTTGCGCCGCCACCCCATTGCGGTAAAAGTCCAGTTCATCGATACAGGCGTAAAGCAGTTCGGCCTTGGCCTTGTTAAGCTCTGCCATCGCCTCGATACCGCCCACCCGGTGCAGCCACTCAAACACTTCGGCCGCCAGATACCAGGCAAAAGTAGGAGGAGTGTTAAACATAGAATCGTTTTCGGCCGCCAAGCGATAATCCATGATGGACGACTGTGGCATGGCCGGCAAAGCCAGCATCTCTTTACGCACTATCACTATGGCCAAACCTGAAGGACCAATATTTTTCTGTGCCCCGGCATAAATGAGTCCGTAGCGACTGACATCGATTTCACGGGACATGATAGTGGATGACATATCCGCGACTATTGGCCAGGGAGACTTCAACTCTTCAAAAATTTCGATACCATCTACCGTCTCGTTGGGGCAATAGTGCACATAGCGATACTTACCACTATCACCTTCCAGCTTAGGCAAGGTTACTTTGTTGAATCCATTTACCTTTTCAACAATGCTCTGGCTATCAATCCTGTCATCTCCGGCCAGCTTTCTGGCCTCTGCCGTGGCCGACTTTGACCACTGACCACTCTCCAAATACAGGGCTCTGCCGTTATTGCCCAAAAAATTATTCACGACAGCCGAGAACTGACCGCGACCACCGCCATGCATAAACAGTACATGGTAATCTTCGGGAATATTCATCAGTGAGCGCAATCTGGATTCGGCAGCCTTGGTGAGATCGATAAAGGCCTGACTGCGGTGACTGATCTCCATAACGGAGACACCGTGTCCCTGCCAGTCCAGTAATTCCTGCTGGGCTTTTTGCATTACCGCGGCCGGCAACATGGCTGGTCCGGCACAGAAATTATAAATCGTGCTCACTTCATTGTTCTCCTTGAAAAAAAGAGCGTCCAGATGGACGCTCAGATATGCTTGATGCTGTTATTCCTGCTCGGCTTCAGGTGCTTCAGGTGCTTCGGGCGCTTGGCCTTCAGTATCCTCGGCTGCAGCTTCGGCCACTATGGGTTCGCCGTTTTCATCGAATTCCACTTCGTCTTCATCAGACTGGATTTCATCGATACGCTGTAAACCCACCACGGCCTCGTCACCGGCAGTGCGGATAATGGTCACGCCCTGGGTATTACGGCCTATGATGGAAACACCGGCCGCTGGGGTTCTCACCAGTGTGCCCTTGTCGCTGATCAGCATGATCTCATCATTGTCGCCGACCTGAACTGCACCGACTACGGCGCCGTTACGCTCACTGACCTTGATGGAAACCACGCCCTTGGTAGCACGGCTCTTGGTTGGGTATTCACTCAGCTCGGTACGCTTACCAAAACCGTTCTCTGTCACAGTCAGAATGGCGCCATCTTCTTTTGGCACTATCAGTGAAACCACTTCCTGACCGTCTTCGAGTTTGATACCGCGAACACCGGTAGCGGTACGGCCCATGGCGCGCACCTGATCTTCGCTGAAGCGTACAACCTTACCTTCGTTGGAGAACAGCATGATTTCATTGCTGCCGTCGGTCAGGTCAACGCCAATCAACTGGTCACCGTCTTTCAGGTTAACGGCGATAATGCCGTTGGCTCTGGGGCGGCTGTATTCGATAAGCGATGTCTTCTTCACGGTACCGTGGGAAGTGGCCATGATGACATACTTGTCGGCTTCGTATTCACGAACCGGCAGAATCGCCGTAATGTGCTCGCCCTCAGACAATGGCAGCAGGTTAACGATAGGCTTACCGCGCGACTGACGACTGGCCAGCGGCAACTGATAGACCTTGAGCCAGTAGAGTTTGCCAAAGTCGGAGAAGCACAAAATGGTGTCGTGGGTATTGGCAACCAATAGCTTCTCAACGAAGTCTTCGTCTTTGACCTTGGTGGCGGCCTTGCCCTTACCACCGCGGCGCTGCGCCTGGTAATCGCTCAGTGGCTGATACTTGGCATAACCCAAGTGCGACAGGGTTACTACCACGTCTTCTTCGCAGATCAGGTCTTCGAGGCTGATGTCCACGGCAGAAGCGTTGATCTCGGTGCGGCGCTCATCGCCATACTGCTCGAGCACTTCTTCCAGCTCTTCTTTGATCACTTCCATCAGACGCTCCGGGCTTCTGAGGATATGCAGTAATCCGGCGATCAGCTCCAGCAGCTCTTCATATTCCTGGAGGATCTTCTCGTGCTCAAGACCGGTCAGACGGTGCAGACGCAGCTCGAGGATAGCCTGGGCTTGCTGCTCTGTCAGATAGTAGAGACCATCGCGAATACCAAACTCCGGCTCCAGCCACTCAGGACGGGCTGCGTCATCACCGGCTTTTTCCAACATGCCCTGCACGTTGCCGAGCTGCCAACCGGTTTCCACCAGTTTTACCTTGGCTTCGGCCGGTGTTGGCGAGGCCTTGATCAGCGCAATCACAGGGTCGATGTTGGCCAGGGCGATAGCCAGGGCTTCCAGGATATGAGCGCGTTCGCGGGCCTTACGCAGTTCAAACACGGTTCTGCGAGTTACCACTTCACGGCGGTGCAGAATAAAGGCTTCCAGCATCTCCTTAAGGTTAAACAACTTGGGCTGACCATTGTTCAGGGCCACCATGTTGATACCAAAAGAGGTTTGCATCTGGGTCTGGGCATAGAGGTTGTTGAGCACCACCTCGGCCACTTCGCCGCGCTTGACCTCAACGACAATACGCATACCGTCTTTATCAGACTCATCGCGCAGGCCACTGATGCCTTCAATTTTCTTGTCTTTTACCAGCTCGGCAATCTTTTCAATCAGACGAGCCTTGTTCACCTGGTATGGGATCTCGGTAACAATGATCCGCTCGCGGCCATTGTCTTCGGTTTCCACCTCGGCACGGGCGCGCATAATCGCCTTGCCGCGGCCGGTACGGTACGCTTCCTCTATGCCTTTCTTGCCATTGATAATGGCAGCAGTCGGGAAATCCGGACCCGGGATATAATCCATCAGCTGTTCGATAGACAGCTCAGGTTCTTCGATAAGTGCCAAACAGCCTTTAACCACTTCGGTCAGGTTGTGCGGCGGAATATTGGTGGCCATACCCACGGCGATACCGGAGGAGCCGTTGACCAGCAGGTTGGGGATCCGGGTCGGCAACACGGCCGGGATCATTTCTGTGCCGTCGTAGTTGGGGACATAATCGACGGTTTCTTTCTCAAGGTCAGCCAGCAGTTGATGCGCCAGCTTTTCCATACGAATTTCGGTATAACGCATGGCCGCCGCGGCATCGCCGTCGATGGAACCGAAGTTACCTTGGCCATCCACCAAGGTGTAACGCAGTGAGAAAGGCTGTGCCATCCGCACTATGGTGTCGTATACGGCGCTATCACCATGAGGGTGATACTTACCTATCACGTCACCGACAACACGTGCCGACTTCTTATAGGGTTTATTCCAATCATTTTTCAGCTCGTTCATCGCAAAGAGTACGCGGCGATGCACCGGCTTGAGGCCGTCGCGTACGTCTGGCAATGCCCGCCCGACGATAACGCTCATGGCGTAATCCAGATAGGAGTTCTTTAGTTCGTCTTCAATATTTATTGGCGAAATTGATAAAGCCAGATCAGTCATAAACTGCTCGATCCCCTTAAATTAGCTGACAACTTGTAATCCGTGTCATTGTCGAGCCCAACAAACGTGATTTGGCATTCTAACACAGTTATTTAATGTCGGAAGTCCTTAAAGCCGCCTTTGCAGCCAAAAACGCCAAGGGCATGATACAAGTCGCGAGCGGGGGCAGATATCACTGTCATAGACATGAGTTCCGTTGCTGTTTTTATCATCAAAAACCGAATCTTGCCGATATTTTGTGCAGCTTTTGGCCTTTAGTGCCATCGATCACATTGAGGCGCCAATTTATGCTGCCCTTCCCTATGGCTTATATGGTTATAATGGGCACATCTTTATTATTGCTGTTTCAGGTCTGAATATGTCTTCTCAACCCAATGTCGACCCTCAGGAAATTGCCAAGTTTGAAAGTATGGCCGCCAGTTGGTGGGATCCTGCCGGTGAATTCAAGCCACTGCATGAACTCAACCCCCTGCGCCTTAATTATATAGACGCTCAATCCGGCGGTATCTTTGACAAGCAGGTACTGGATGTCGGCTGCGGCGGTGGCATTCTGTCCGAGAGCATGGCCCGCATCGGCGCCAAGGTCACCGGGTTGGATATGGGCTTTGAGCCGTTGGAAGTCGCCAGGCTGCATGCACTGGAAGCCGGCGTCAGCATAGACTACCTGCAGGAAACCGCCGAAGTGCATGCCCAGAATCATCAGGGGCATTACGACACTGTTACCTGTATGGAGATGCTCGAGCATGTACCGGATCCGCAATCTGTGATCCAGGCTTGTTGCGATATGGTCAAGCCCGGAGGTTGGGTGTTCTTCTCCACCATTAACCGCAACATCATGTCCTGGGTGCAAACCATACTCGGTGCCGAGTATGTGCTGAAAATGCTGCCGGCAGGTACCCATGACCACAGTAAGTTTATCCGCCCATCCGAATTAATTGCCATGGCAGAAAACACCGAACTATTGTGCCGTGACGCGCTGGGCATCAAATACAACCCCTTGAGTGGCGTATTCAGTTACACCAAGAGCGTTGAAGTCAACTATATGATTGCCTGCCAACGCCAGGACTGATGCCATGACGCCTAAGCTGCCGTTTCAAGGGATTCTGTTCGACTTGGACGGGACTCTGGTGGATACCGCCGAGGACCTGACCGAAGCACTGGCCTTGGCCCTTGCATCCCATGGGGTATCGATAGAGGATAAGCGCAAACTTCTTCGCACTCTGGCCTCTCACGGCTCGCTTGCCATGGTGCAAGCCGCCGTGCCCCAAGCCTCAGCCGAGGAACAGGAGCATCTCCGGCAAGCGATGCTCAGGGAATATGATGCGGTTAACGGCCAAAAAGCCTGTTTGTTTGAAGGCATAGAAGCCTTGCTGGACAGTGCCCTATCAAGAGCCTTACCGCTGGGGATTGTCACCAATAAACCGGCGCGTTTTACCCGGCCCTTGTTAGAGCGCATGGGGCTGCTTAAGCGCTTTGATGCTGTGGTCAGTGCCGATACAACCCTCTATCGTAAGCCCCACCCAGCCCCTATGTTGCTGGCTGCTCAGCAGCTTAACTGCGCGACCGAACGTATTCTCTATCTTGGCGATGCCGAGCGCGACATCGCAGCGGCGCAGGCGGTCAATATGCCCTCTGCCATCGCCATGTGGGGATATCTGGCGGCCGAGGATAAACCGGCGGAATGGGGTGCCGATTGGCAGTTAAATCATCCACAGGCAGTGATGTCGCTGCCATTGTGGTAACAAGGTAAGACAAGCACTAAATTGGCACTGTTTTCCTGAGTAGACAAGACCTTAAAGAAAGTCGCAGTCCGGATGCTGCTTTAACCGACCGGATCTGCGCGGGATCGCGGATCGCTGCTTATTTTAGCAGTCGATCACCTTGAGTGAGATCGCTTGAATTTTGACCATGACGACTGTGCGCCAGCAATGATGCCGCTTTGCGGAATCGGCCAGTCAATATCCTCAAGATATCCACAAGATATACCCAAAACTCAGGCTTGCAAAAAGTGCCATACCTCACTATCTTGTTATCCAAGATATAGAAAAACACCATATCTTGTGTATCGGTAGCAATCAGACATACTAGTCTTGCACTGGAAACTCCCGGTTAACAGAGCCCTCTCGGGCCGCCGTCGTTAACTGTTCGGTTGATTGTTTTACAAGGGAAGGTTTAATGACGCCGTCGCGTCATTTCACAGATATTACAACCAAGGCCTATCTTCAATGAATAGCACTATGACAGTTACCAAACGCAGTGGCGCACGCGAGACGATAGATCTCGATAAGATCCACCGTGTTATCACCTGGGCAGCCAAAGGATTAAACAACGTCTCGGTTTCCGAGGTGGAGTTGCGTTCTCACCTGCAGTTTTTCGATGGCATCCCCACCGAGGCCATCCATGAAACCATTATCAAGGCTGCCGCCGACCTGATCTCTCCCGACTCTCCGGACTATCAGTTCCTGGCCGCTCGCCTTGCTGTTTTTCATTTGCGTAAGAAGGCCTTTGGTCAGTTTGAGCCGCCAAAACTGTACGATCATGTCAGCAAGTTGGTCGCCATGGGCAAGTACGACAAGCATGTGCTGGAAGACTACAGCCGTGAAGAGCTGGATGTGCTCGATAGCTATATCGACCATTGGCGCGATATGAACTTCTCCTATGCCGCCGTCAAACAGCTGGAAGGCAAGTATCTAGTGCAAAACCGTGTGACTCATGAAGTCTACGAAAGTGCCCAGTTCCTCTATATTCTGGTGGCCGCTTGCTTGTTTGCCCGTTATCCGAAGGAAACCCGGCTGCAGTATGTCAAAGACTTCTATGATGCGGTCTCTACCTTCAAGATCTCTTTGCCGACCCCTATCATGTCCGGTGTGCGTACGCCGACCCGTCAGTTCAGCTCTTGCGTGTTGATCGAGTGTGACGACAGCCTGGATTCCATCAATGCCACGGCCTCTTCCATCGTCAAGTATGTCAGTCAGAGAGCCGGTATCGGTGTGAATGCCGGCCGCATTCGCGCTCTGGGAAGCCCTATTCGTGGTGGTGAAGCCTTCCACACAGGTTGTTTGCCTTTCTACAAGTATTTCCAGACTGCGGTTAAATCCTGCTCCCAGGGCGGTGTTCGCGGCGGTGCTGCAACTCTGTTCTACCCTATCTGGCACCTGGAAGTTGAATCGCTGCTGGTACTGAAAAATAACCGTGGTGTTGAAGACAACCGTATCCGTCACCTGGACTACGGCGTACAGATCAACAAGCTGATGTATCAGCGGATGATCAAAGGTGAGAACATCACCCTGTTCAGCCCATCGGACGTTCCCGGCTTATATGACGCCTTCTTTGCCGATCAGGACGAGTTTGAGCGCCTGTATGTGAAATATGAGCAGGACCAGAGCATTCGCAAGAAGACCCTAAAAGCGGTCGAGCTCTTCTCGCTGATGATGCAGGAGCGTGCCTCCACCGGCCGTATCTATGTGCAGAACGTGGATCACTGTAACACCCACAGTCCGTTCAACGCCGAAGTGGCCCCTGTGCGTCAGTCCAACCTGTGTCTTGAGATTGCCCTGCCAACCAAGCCACTGAACAATATTGACGACCCAAATGGTGAAATCGCCCTTTGTACTCTGTCAGCACTGAACCTGGGTGCGATAAAAGACTTGGGCGAACTGGAAGGCCTTGCCGATTTGGCTGTGCGCGCCCTGGATAACCTGCTGGACTACCAGGACTACCCTATTCCTTCTGCCAAGACGGCATCGATGAACCGCCGCACTCTGGGTATCGGGGTCATCAACTTCGCCAACTATCTGGCCAAGAACGGCGTGAAATACTCTGACGGCAGCGCCAACGGCCTGACCCACAGAACATTTGAAGCCATACAGTACTACCTGCTCAAGGCCTCGATGAATCTGGCCAAAGAGCTGGGTGCCTGCCCGCTGTTCCATGAGACCACTTATTCTCAGGGGATCATGCCGGTAGATACCTACAAGCGGGATCTGGACAAGATTTGTGATGAGCCGCTGCACCTGGATTGGGATGCTCTGCGTCACGATATCAAGCAGCATGGCCTGCGTAACTCGACTCTGTCGGCACTGATGCCGTCAGAGACCTCTTCGCAGATCTCCAACGCCACCAATGGTATTGAGCCTCCACGCGGCCTTATCAGCGTCAAGGCCAGTAAAGATGGCCAGCTCAAGCAAGTGGTGCCCGATTATGAAGAACTCAAGGACAAGTACGAACTGCTGTGGCAGATGCCCGGCAACGACGGTTACCTGCAGTTGGTGGGTATTATGCAGAAGTTTGTCGATCAGGCGATTTCGGCCAATACCAACTATGACCCATCCAAGTTTGAAAGTAACAAGGTTCCGATGAAGCTGCTGCTCAAGGATCTGTTGACCGCCTACAAACTCGGGGTCAAGACCCTTTACTACCATAACACCCGTGATGGTGCTTCCGACAAATTCGATGACATTACCAGCATCGAGAAGGAAGACGACGGTTGTGCCGGCGGCGCCTGCAAGATTTAAGCAGGATTAAGTAACAAGTTCGGGGCCCAGGTGGCCCCGTTGTTTGGAAAGAGTAGATCATGGCTTATTCAATTTTTTGTCAAACCCCCAACGATGCCACCCGCGAACCTATGTTTCTCGGCCAGGCGGTTAACGTGGCCCGTTACGATCAACAGAAGTACGAAGTATTCGAGAAACTGATCGAAAAGCAGTTGTCTTTCTTCTGGCGCCCGGAAGAAGTGGACGTCAGCCGCGACAAAATCGATTTCGGCGCCCTGCCGGATCATGAAAAGCATATCTTCCTCTCCAACCTCAAGTACCAAACCCTGTTGGACTCGATTCAAGGCCGCAGCCCCAATGTGGCTTTCCTGCCGCTGGTGTCCCTGCCTGAGCTGGAAACCTGGATTGAAACCTGGTCTTTCTCCGAGACCATCCACAGCCGTTCCTACACTCATATCATCCGCAATATTGTCAACGACCCATCCGTGGTATTCGATGACATAGTGGTCAATGAGGAGATCCTCAAGCGCGCCGGCGATATTGCCGAGTATTATGACCGCCTTATCGAACTGACCCAGCTGTATCACCTGCATGGTGAAGGCAAGTTCGACGTCAACGGTCGCACGCTTGAAGTCACTACCCGCACCATCAAAAAAGCCCTCTATCTGTGCATGATGTCGGTCAATGCGCTCGAAGCGATACGTTTTTACGTCAGCTTCGCCTGCTCCTTTGCCTTTGCCGAGCGCAAATTGATGGAAGGCAACGCCAAGATCATTCGCCTGATCGCCCGCGATGAAGCTTTGCACCTGAACTCGACCCAACACATTATCAACCTGATGCAGGGTGGCAAAGATGACCCTGAGATGGGTGAAATCGCCAAAGAGTGCCAGCAGGAAGCTTACGATCTGTTCCTGCGCGCCGCCGAGCAGGAAAAGGCTTGGGCCAAGTACCTGTTCAAGGATGGTTCCATGATAGGCCTGAACGAAACCATTCTCTGCCAGTATGTGGAGTTCATTACCAATCAGAGAATGAAAGCGGTTAACCTGGGCGCACCATACAGTGAGCAGAGCGATCCCCTGCCCTGGATGAAAAACTGGCTGGAGAGCGATGCCGTACAGGTCGCGCCTCAGGAAGTGGAAGTATCATCCTACCTGGTCGGCCAGATAGACTCGGCTGTCGACGACGATGAGTTCTCCGACTTTGACCTTTAACAAAGCCCCTATCGTGCTGCTGCGCGGAGAGCCCCTGCTGCTGTATACCACAGAGCACAGGACTCTCCTGGCAGCGCTCGAAGCCCGTAAGGTGAGCATTTTTTCCGAGTGCCGCAGCGGGTTTTGCGGCGCCTGCAAGACCCGGGTGCGCAGTGGCGCGGTCACTTACCTGACCACGCCATTGGCCGAGTTACAGGCGGATGAATGCCTGCCCTGCTGCTGTGTGCCCACGGAAGATCTGGACTTGGATCTCTCCAGCGAAGGCGCCGACATGCCGCTGCTGCGGGTTAAACACTTGGCCTGACACAAGCGCAAAAAACACCGTCAATGGCAGATCTCCTACAATCAAACAAGCGTTTTTTCGTTGTAAATCCAGCCTGACTCCGGTACTCTGCCGGACTTATGAAATCAGACTCAAGTTATTCATTCAAAAGTCTTTATTGCGCTTTTGATCGCTACCCTCTGCCCAAAGGCGCTTCGACCCATATACGTTATATGGCGTCAACCCTGTTTGCCTTCCAGTCCCCTGGTATGCTCTATCTACAAGGTGATCCCCAGATGCCTTCCTGGCAGCAGGAAACCCTGTCACTCGGCAGCAATCCCGGCGAGGTAAGCAGCGAGGTCAGTATCGTCAGGCACCAGCTAAACCCAAGCTCGGGCAATAACGTGCTTGCCAAGGCGCTGGACTATGCCAATCAGCTTGGGGCGCTGCTCAGGCAAAATCGCGATACCCTGACATTGGCGCAGTTTCGCGACCCCTGGGCGGGGGTGCCTTTGCTGGATCATCGCAAGGACAATCCAGCGCTCAAGCTTGTCTATGAGGTCAATGCCCTGCCCAGCATAGAGCTGCCTATTCACCTGTCGCTGCCGCGAAAAACCCTGGCCAAAATCAGCGCCTGGGAGCAGCGTTGCCTGGATGGTGCCGATCTGATTGTGACCCCATCAAAACTCACGGCTGTCAGCCTTGAAAAACGCACTTCTACTCCAGTAGTCTATCTGCCAAACGGCGCCGAGTTGCCGCCTACCGAGCCATTGAGGCAAGCAGAGGATGGTCTACCCAGGCTCATCTATTTTGGTGCTGCCCAGCGCTGGCAGGGGCTTAGAGAGCTGCTCAAAGCTTTTGCCTTGGTGCGTCAGCAGTTGGAGGTCGAGCTGGATCTCTGCCTGTCACTCGAAAATCGCCAGGCCCGGCAGGTAAAGGCCTGGCTCAAGTCCATGGAACTGGAAGATTGTGTTTCGCTGCATTTCGGGCTGGACCAAGCCAGTCTCAGGCAAAAAATTCAGGCCGCGAGTGCGTCTTTGGCGCCGCTCACGCCCTGCAGGCGCAACATGCTTCAGGGATGTTGCCCTTTGAAAGTGCTCGAATCCATGGCTTGCGGCACCGCAGTTATCGCCTCGGATCTGCCGGTTATTCGTGAGCTGGTAACCCATGAAGAGCATGGGCTCTTGGTTCCTCCCTCCAGGCCCTCCGAGCTCGCCAGAGCCTGTATTGAGCTGCTCAGTCAACCGGCCAAGGCCAAAGATTTGGGACTCAAGGGCCAACAAAGGGTGACAGAGCAGTTCCAATGGCAACAGATCTGCGCTCAGCTCAGCGACTTGTATATACAGCTGAGTCAAAGCCCAATGCAAGCTAGCGCTTAATAGCTACTCGTTTAATAGCACCTGTTTAATGTCAAGGAAACGATATGGAAACAGCCATAAACCCTTTTAACGCCCCGCTTCACTACTGGCGAATGCGCAAAGTGTTCAAGCAGTTAACCCCGGCGGAGCAGGAATTTATCCGCACCAAGAAGTTGGATGCAACCCATTCGACCCAGCACTGGTTACTGTTTCTCAAGCGCCTGACCCGATTGGATCGTATGGGCAGCCCATTGAGACGCCAGTTTCGCCGCAGCCGCAATTGGTTGATAGGTTTCACTATTGTCAGCATATTCCTGCCCGTGCCTCACCTGGTGGTGTATACCCTGGTGGGTTTGACTCTGGCGTCTATATTACTGCTTCACAGCTGCAACAATATGGACGTCAACGACAATGTGCGCACCGGCCTTATCAAGTTGATGCAGGTACTGGCGATGGAGACCAACAGCGTGCAGCTGAAACTGGATCTCGACTCCATACATAAACGTAAGCCGGCCCGAACCGAAAAGCCCGAGAAGAGCACCCAACTGGCCTACTTTGAAGTGCCACTGTTGCAATTCAGGGCCAAACTCAAAGACGGCAATGAGCTGCAACTGCGGGTGGATGATGTTATCTGTCGTCGTAAACGCACCCGTCGCAACGCCCGAGGCAAGGTCAAAACCAAGATCAAGTACAAGGGACGGCGCAGCATTCGCAGCTGCCTGACCTTGAATCCTGATCACTACCATCTGCGTAAAACCAAACTGGCACCAACGAGCAAGGCACAGACTCAAAACGGCATCACCAAGGTGAAATCCAACTCCACCTTTAAATTTATCGGTGAGTCACGTTTGATGGATGCCGAGAATATTCTCAGAACCATCGCCAAGTCCTATCAACAGACCAGTATTCGAGCCAGGGGATAATATGAGTCAGTGTCAGCTAAAAATCGGTTTTTTCACCCTCAGCCCTTGCGGCCAACCTGCCGTTGGCAGTTGCAGTGAGTGCCAAGCCAGTGTCTGCGAACATCACCTGGATCCCAAAACCGGTCTGTGTTTTCAGTGCGCCGCCAAACCCTTGAAGGTCGGCAAGGAAGTCTATGAAGATCCGCGCTCAGGCACCAAGTATGAGCAATTGAGCCTACAAGGCGTTAAACCCGAGGATCCGCTTGCCGGTTTCGCCCTCAAACAACTGTATCTCGGCAGTGCCTGGTACCAACTGCACACCAAACACGGCAGTTACAACAAGGAGTTTGATGCCGAGGACTTTGCCGCTTTTGAGCTCCCTGTCGACGAAGATGATGAGCAGTTGCCGGATTACGAATATCGGGATATCTATGACAGCTAACCCCAGGCTACTGTGGCTGACTCAACACTACCCGCCGGCCAAAGGCGGCATGGCACTATCCTGCGATAGACTGGTGCGCCATTTGCGGCGGCTCGGGGTACATATCACCCTTTATCATTTACGCGCCGGCGGCTTGGAAAAGGAGACCGGCTATTTTGCCGAGCAGGGTTGCGATCACAGCTTCCCCATGGGTACAAACCCGGCGCACTCGCTCAATCTTCTATGGCACAAGCTGGAGGGTGAATATGATGCTGTCGTTGCCTATGGCTATCCCTTCTCCATGCATGCCGGGCGAGTCTTTGCCGCCTGGCTTGGGCTACCGCTCATCACATTGCTGCGCGGCAACGACTTTGACTTGAGTATTCTCGATCATCGTCGCTATCAAGTGCTGCAGGATACGCTGCAAGCCAGCGCGCTGGTATTGGCCGTCAGCGCCGACAAGGCAAAACGGGTCAAAGCCCTGTGGCCGCAAGTCAGAGTGCACAACATGAGTAATGGCCTGGATAGCGAACGTTGGCAGCCATTGCCGCTGGATAAAGAGCAAGCCAAAGCCTGGCGTTCCAATAACCTGGAAAATCCCAGTCAGCCAGTGATTGGCCTTTTCGGCCATTTGAAAGAGAAAAAAGGTTTGGCCTTTTTTATCGAGACCTTCAAACGCAGCCCCTTGGTACACAACTGCCATCTGTTGTTGATTGGCGAGTTGGATGAAAGCGCAGCCGAGCTGTTGCAGACTCTGTCCGAGGGCAGTTACACCCTGGAGCCGTTTCTTGACAGGTATCAGCTGGTAAGCCGTTATCTGGTATGCGACCTTATCGCTATTCCCTCTTTCTATGAGGGAACCCCCAATGTACTGCTGGAGGCGGCGGCGCTTAACATCCCTGTGCTCGGCGCCCGCTGCGGCGGTATGGCCGATCTTATCTTTGACAGCCTGAATGAGCACGAAAAGCATGTCTTTGATGGCCGTTTGACTGACAGTAATGCAGCAAATAATCTCCGCGGCCAAACGGACTCAGGTTATCTGTTTCATCCAACTTCGGCGGAATCGCTTTTGGATGCGTTGGTGCGTTGGCAAACCGATACGGCTTCGATTCGCGCCGCCAAGAGCCAGGCCTTGTACCAAACGGTACTGAGTCAATGCAGCGCCGAGGCTGAAGCCGAGCGCTATTTGGCTGCCATCAAGACACAGATCGCTCAAACGGCGAATTACTGATGCTTATCTATTACGCCCCCGGCGGCGGACTCGGGCACTTGAGCCGGGCACTGAAAGTGCTCGGCGTTGTCAAGGCGCAGCAAGCGTTGGTGATCACAAGTCCGCTGCCGTTAGCGGTCGACACGCTGTTACCAAAGGGCATTCAACACATCAGTCTGCCGACCAGGCTTCAGAGCCGAGCCGAACTCAGCGCTTGGCTCAAGCAGTTACTGGCATCGCTCAACAAGCAACAAGCGTGTCGGCTCATGCTGATAGACGCCTTCCCCGGGGGCATTTGGGGCGAGCTTGGGGATATCCCCTTGCCTGGCAAACTTGTCTATATCGCCAGATTGCTCAACTGGAATGTCTATCGCCAGCGCGTTGCCCATATTCCCCGTTTTCAGCAAATCTGGTTTTGTGAATGGCCGACCCCTGAGCAGGAACAGGCACTCTCCAATCAAACGGGCCAACGCTTCTGGCTGCCGTTACTCGGCGAAGACAAGTCCCAAGATGCAACCCCAAAGGGTCTTGAAAAGACTAAACAGACTCTGGTGATCCACTCGGGAAGCCTTGCCGAGCAGGCTATGCTGCTTGAACACGCCGCAAAGGCAGGAGAAGCGATAGATATTATTGCGCCGCCGCACCCAAGCGCCGATGCAGGCTTTAATAACAACCCCCTTGATAGCAAATCCCTTGATAAGAGTGCTCTGAGCGACTTCAACAACTGCAACAACAAAGAGCGCAAACCCGGATTAACCCGGCTGCAGCTGTACCCGGCCTCAGATATTGGCTGGCAGTATCAAAGGGTTATCTGTGGCGGCGGCTTCAACCTGGTGAGCGAATATATCCTTCATCCCGGCGCCCTCTTCGTGCCCCTGACCCGAGCGCTGGATTTGCAGCATTTGCGTATCGAACGCGGCTTGGGCGGTTTTTTACCGCCGCCCGGGTTGAGCTCAGTGCCGAACGATATTCTCAAGCGACTTTGAAACGCTCATTTAGTGGTGCCAGGGGAGCTTGTCACTCAAGGCTGTGACTCGGCTATCCGGGCGTGAATACGATTGACCTCCAGCAATGCCGCACTACCGTACCAGGCTTTAAGTTCCATGATAAGGCCACCGGCCTGAACCGCAGGATCGCTGGCCGTCAAGGCTTCAGCCTCAGCCAAACTGGCAACGTCAAAGATATAAATCCCCCGCCACTCGCCGCCATCAATAAAGGGCCCGGCTAACACGAGTTTGCCCTCTTGCGCCAAACGCTGAATATGGCTCATGTGCGCTCTTTGAAGCTCGGCGCGCTGTTCTTTGCTGCCACTTCGATTGGGACCCGCCTTTAAAAACGCCATCACATAAGGTTTCATACCATATTGATCGGCACCGAGTGCATGGGCCAGCGCCTTATCATAGGCAGGCGTTTCAACGGAAACCGGATTATCTGCACCAGCGGCGGTTGCCACTAAACTCAAGCCGGTCAACAGCGCCAGCGCGCAGCTACTCGCCATGGTAGTTTTCATCATTGATATCTCCCCAATCCGATGCTGTTGTATGTCCACTTTTCGACAATAAGGTTATAAGTAAAGCAAAAAAATCCCCGCCGTGGCGGGGAGTTAAACCCGGTTAGAGACTAGATCCTCATCGCCAATTCTGCACCCTGACGAATGGCGCGTTTGGCATCCAACTCGGCAGCGACATCAACGCCGCCAATGAGGTGCATTGGCAAGCCGCACTCTTCCAGTTCCGGCAACAGCACACGGTTGGATTCCTGACCTGCGCAGATCACCACAGTATCCACAGGCAGCAGCTGCGGCTTGTCATCAATCAGTATGTGCAATCCCTGGTCATCAAAGCGCTCATAGCTGACCCCACTGAGCTCTGTCACCTTGTGCTGCTTAAGCACCATGCGATGGATCCAGCCCGTGGTCTTACCTAAGCCTTTACCCAGCTTGCTCTTCTTGCGTTGCAACAAATACAGCTCTCTGGCCGGAGCATACGCCTGTGCTTGTTTGGCCAGTCCGCCGCGCTCGGCGTAACTTGTGTCTATGCCCCACTGACGATACCAACGTTCCGGCTCCAGCGTACTGGACTCCTGCTCGCCGAGGAAATGCGCCAAGTCAAAACCTATGCCGCCGGCGCCGATAAGTGCCACCCGCTGGCCGACTTCCACCTCGCCCTGCAGCACCTGTTGATAGCTGACCACCTTGGGAGAATCAAACCCGGGCAAGTTGAGCTCTCTTGGCAAGACACCACTGGCAACCACCAACTCATCAAAAGGTTCATCCCTGAGCACCGAGGCGTTGAGCGGCGTATTCAAACGCAAGTCCACCTTAAAATGTGCGAGGCGATTCTTGAAGTAGCGTATGGTTTCGTTGAATTCCTCTTTACCTGGGATCTTGCGCGCCAGGTTAAACTGGCCACCGACTTCATCTCGGGCTTCAAACAAGGTCACCTTGTGCCCCCGCTCAGCGGCGTAGACAGCAAATGCCATCCCAGCCGGGCCCGCGCCCATCACCGCCAGGCGTTTGGGGGACTCAGTTTTGGGGAAATTAATCTCTGTCTCATAGCAGGCTCTTGGATTAACAAGGCAAGTAGCACGCTTGAGCGAGAAGGTATGATCGAGACAAGCCTGATTACAGCCGATGCAGGTATTGATGGCTTCGCTTTGATTGGTCGCGGCTTTGTTGACAAACTCAGGATCGGCCAGGAAGGGCCTGGCCATAGACACCATATCCGCCTGCCCCGAGGCGAGGATCTGCTCGGCTATCTCAGGCGTATTGATCCTGTTGGTAGCCACCAAAGGAACACTGAGTTCTTTTTTCAAACGTTCAGTGACCCAGGCAAAGGCGCCTCTGGGTACGCTGGTGGCTATGGTCGGGATCCTGGCTTCATGCCAACCTATGCCGGTATTGATGATAGTGACACCGGCTTGTTCCAGCGCTTTGCCGAGCTCAATGACCTCCTCGAGGCTTGAGCCCTTGTCGACCAGATCCAACATAGACAGACGAAAGATAATGATGAACTCGGGACCAACCTTGGCGCGGATAGCGCGAACAATTTCCAGTGGCAGGCGAATACGGTTGGCAAAACTGCCGCCGTACTCATCACTGCGCTGATTGACCCGCTCGCAGATGAACTGATTGATGAGATAGCCTTCAGAGCCCATCACCTCTACGCCATCATAACCGGCCCGTTTGGCCAGTTCGGCAGAAGTGGCATAATCCTTTATGGTGCAGCGGATTTGCCGCAACGACATGGCGCTCGGCGTAAATGGGGTAATGGGTGACTTGACCTTGCTCGGTGCCAGCGAAAAAGGATGATAGCCGTAACGGCCGGCATGAAGGATCTGCATACAGATCTTGGCGCCGCCCTCATGTACAGCTCGGGTAACGATTTTGTGTTTGCCCACTTGCCAGGGAAAGCTCAGCTGACAGGCATTGGGTGCCAAACGGCCGCGAAAGTTGGGCGCTATGCCGCCGGTGACAATCAAACCCACACCACCCAGCGCCCGCTCCTTGTAGAAGTGTGCCAGTTTCTCAAAACCGCCCTTTTCTTCTTCCAACCCGGTATGCATGGAACCCATGAGTACCCGGTTTCTCAGCTGGGTAAACCCCAGATCCAAGGGTTCTAATAAATGAGGAAAGCCCGACATTAAAACATCCTTTTTAAACAAGTGATTTAAATCAGCATAACCTGAGCCGCCATCAAGCTCAACATAAAGCATTGGCCGCCGGCGACTCATCGGCTAAAGCAGTGAAAGCTCAGGAATAAAATCACTTACAAATGTATTTTCCCGTTGCAGCTATTTTCAGTTAGCATTAACGGAATGCATGGAAAAATGGAGTGGCTATGTCCGCAAAACCCCTGACAACCAAGAATACCCTGATGTTGATCTGGAATGTGATCAACTTCATTCGCAAGCTGGTGTTGAACATAGTGTTCTTCCCGCTATTCTTCATCGCTTTGATAGCCGTGGTCATCGCCATGGTCAGCAGTGATGAAATCCAAGTTGAGGATGGCTCGGCGCTGGTACTGAACCTGGCCGGCGGCATAGTGGATCAAAAGCGCCAGGTTGACCCGTTCGAGGCGATGTTAAGCCAAAGCAAAGGACCCGATGTCAACGGCGAAATCTTATTGAGTGATGTGCTCTATACCATTCACAGCGCCACCAATGACAAGCGGATCAAGGCTCTGGTATTGGATCTGTCCGAGTTGCAATACGGTGGTCTGAGTAAGCTCAGCGCCATAGGCCAGGCACTCAACGAATTCAAAGATAGTGGAAAGCCTGTGGTCGCCATAGGTAACTATTATGATCAGAATCAGTATTTCCTGGCGAGTTTTGCCGATACTGTTTACCTCAACCCTGAGGGCATGGTGGCGGTAGATGGCCTGAGCCGCTACCGCCAATACTATAAGTCGGCACTGGATAAGTTAAAAATCAAGGCGCACATTTTCCGTGTCGGCACTTTCAAGTCAGCGGTTGAGCCCTTTATCCGTGATGACATGTCAGAAGCGGCGAAAGAAGCCAACTCTGTCCTGCTCAACGACATCTGGGGCAGTTACACAGACACTGTGGCCGCCAATCGCGGCATAGACAAATCCAGCCTTGGCCTTAATGCCACAGCTTATTTGGCAGAACTGGAACAAGCCGATGGCGATTCCGGAACCATGGCGGTTAACCTCAAGTGGGTTGATAAACTGGCCAGCGCTGAAGACTTCCGCCTGGCGATGTTGGACCAGGTAGGCAAAAGCAAGGAAGGAGATAGCTTCAAGCAGGTCAGCTACTACGACTATGCCAAGCTGATGGCACCACTGCCGGCGCTGGTACCCACCGAAGGAGTGGGCATCATAGTGGCCAAGGGTAATATTCTCAACGGCAGTCAACCTGCCGGTGATATCGGCGGTGAAAGTACCTCTGCCCTGCTGCGTAAGGCCCGCTTCGATGACACTATCAAGGCCGTAGTGCTCAGGGTCGACAGCCCCGGCGGCAGCGCCTTTGCTTCCGAGCAAATTCGTCAGGAAGTGCTGGCATTGAAGAAAGCCGGTAAGCCTGTGGTAGTCAGCATGAGCAGCATGGCGGCCTCCGGTGGTTACTGGATTTCGGCCAGCGCCGATTATATCTATGCCAACCCCACTACCCTGACCGGATCCATCGGCATTTTCGGCATGATAACCACCTTCGAGGACTCTCTGTCTTCAATCGGTGTCAATACTGATGGAGTGGCCACCTCCGACTGGGCCGGTCTCTCTGTTACCCGGCCACTTTCCGATGGCGTCAAGGCGGTGATACAGCGCCATATCGAACGCGGCTACAAAGACTTTATCTCGCTGGTCGCCAACGAGCGCAATATGACACTCGAACAGGTGGATAAGATTGCCCAGGGCCGCGTCTGGTCCGGCAAGAAAGCTCTGGAGCTGGGTCTGGTGGATGAACTGGGCGATCTCGATAGCGCCATCGCCAAGGCCGCCGAAATGGCCGGACTGGATAAGTTCGATAGCCGAGTGATAGAGCAGGAGCTGACACCTGAGCAACTCTTCATTCAGGAGATGTTCGCCAGTGTCTCCGCTTATCTGCCCCACAGCGTCAAGCAGTCCAGCGTGCTGGAAAAACTGCTGACTCAATGGAGCAAGGTACTGGAAGAGTTTGCCGCCTTTGACGACCCTAACGGCGTCTATCTCTACTGTGATAACTGCAGTTACTGATAATCCTGAAAGCCCGGCTCGCCGGGCTTTTTTGTGCCTTATGCTGCCGGGCTTGATTTGCTATAATCCGGCCTCTCTTTTGCCCCAGTGAAAACTAAAGCCAGATTATGAACAAAAAAAAGTCCATCTATGTCGCATACACGGGCGGCACCATAGGGATGCAAAAAACCAGTAACGGCTTTGCCCCGGTCGCCGGCTTCCTGACAGAATGCGTCAACTCCATGCCGGAGTTTTTCCATGAAGAGATGCCGACGTTCGTGATCCAGGAATATTGTCCGCTGATAGACTCTTCCAATATGGCCCCCAGCCACTGGCAGATGATAGCCGACGACATTCAGGCCAACTATGACAAGTACGATGGCTTTGTCATTCTTCACGGCACAGACACCATGGCGTTTACCGCATCGGCACTGTCTTTCATGCTGCAGGATCTCGGTAAGCCGGTTATCGTCACCGGCTCGCAAATTCCGCTGTCACAGCTGCGCTCAGACGGCCAGACCAATCTGCTCAATGCCTTGTATATCGCGGCCAATTATCCGGTTGCCGAGGTTTGCCTGTTCTTCAACAATAAGCTATTCCGCGGCAACCGCACTACCAAGGCCCATGCCGACGGCTTCGATGCCTTTGCCTCGCCGAACTTCCCTTTATTGCTGGAAGCCGGGATCAAAATTCGCCTGCGGGCCGGAAAAATTGCGCCGCCCTGCGATAAGCCCTTGAAAGTGGCGCCCATTACTCCTCATCCCATAGGTGTGGTCACTCTGTATCCCGGGATCTCCACCGAGGTATTCAACAACATACTGCAGCAACCGGTAAAAGCCCTGATATTACTGACCTATGGTGTCGGCAATGCACCGCAGGATCCCGCCTTGCTGGAAACCCTCAAGCGGGCCAACGACAAGGGCACAGTGCTTATTAATCTGACCCAGTGTCTGCAGGGAAAAGTCAATATGGGCGGTTATGCCACAGGCAACGCCCTGGCCAAGGCAGGCGTTATCAGTGGCGCCGATATGACCACGGAAGCCGCCTTGACCAAGTTGCACTACCTGCTCTCCCAAGGGCTGGGCACAGAAGAGATAAGACGGCAGATGCAGCAAAACCTCTGTGGCGAACTCACGGCAGACTGAATTTAATTGATAGCAAAAAGCCCTGTATATACAGGGCTTTTTTACAAATAGAATCCAAGTAATTAATTACAGATCAGATTCTTTGAATTCAGCAATACTCTCACCGCGAAACTGCTTTTTCAGCTGCGCCTTGGACAGCTCGTTGATCTGTCCACCGGCGCCTATGGTGAAGTGCTCGGTTTGATCCAAACGCCTGGCTTGGTAGAGCATCACCAGTTGCAGCGTGTTTTCCCGCTGCTCCTCGGTCAGCACAGTACCATCTTCCCACTTACCTATCTCGGCGGCGCTGCGCAGTCTTTCATAGACTTCAACCGGCATCTCTTCAATCACTTTGTTGATATCTGTCATACACTTTTCCGCTTGTGCAAAATAATACGTACCCGGGTTATCAGGTAACCCACAAAACCGAGCGTAAAGCAGACGGCACCGGCGATAGCTCGATTGCCTTCGGCGACTTCTCCTCCCCAAAACCAGATGACCACCCCGGCGATAAACAGGGTCAAGGCCAAAAAGCTCTGGTTCATCAGTTTGGTCGACTGCTGAATATGGCTGATCCTCGACAGCGACTCGGTGTTGGGTCCCAGTTTGGAACTGCAGTGTGGGCAACTGGGTGCCTTACTGGAGATCCGCTTGTGGCATAAAGGGCATTCAACCAGTGCCATAACTGCTCCTTACCTGAGTTTGTCCACGACGGCCAGCATGGCGGTCAAAGAGGCTTCACCCAGGTACAGGCAACGCTCGGGGGACCAGCCCACCAGCGGATCGGCCAGATTATCATTGTCTTTAAAAGGCATTTCCAGAGTATTTGACAGGCAGTTGAAGGTTTCGCCGACCCAGTTGGAACCTATGGTCAGGTTGGCCTTGCCTGGTTCGTCCTTTTCATAGCCATGTTTGCTCTGGAAATCCGGGCTAACCAGCAAGAGCGCCGAGGCAAATTCCTGCTGCAGCTGAGTCAAGCGCTCATCCCAACAAGGAATGCCTTCACAGCCTGCCAGGAACACATACGGCAGACCTTCATCACCGTGGACGTCATAGAAGAGGTCCACGCCGGTTTCTTTCATCTTTTGTACCACATGGTACACCTCGGGGCTCTTCTCAAGGCTTGGCGTTTGCCACTCACGATTTAGGTTTACACCGGCGGCATTGGTACGCAGATGGCCTCTGACGCTGCCGTCCGGATTCATGTTGGGTACAACATAGAAGTTGGCCTTATCCAGCAACTGTTTGGAGACAGGGTCATCCGAGTCCAGCAAACGGTACAGCAAACCTTCCACCAGCCATTCGGCCATGGTTTCCCCTGGGTGCTGACGGGCTGTGATCCAGATATTACGCTTGCTGTTATCGCCGTCACCCACCTTGACCAGCGTCAGATCGCGACCATCCAGGGTCAGACCCAGGTGCTCCAGGCTCACTTCAGGATGCACCTGTACTGCGCTGAGCAGGTCCAGGTGGCGTTCATAACTGTAAGGTGCAAAATAGGCTATCTGAATCGCATCAGCGTCCAATTCCACATTGATACTCAATTTGCCGTCATCATACTTGGTCGGCAGGCGGAACCAGTGCTGGCGATCATAGCTGGCAACGGCCTGATAGTTCTCCCAACCTTTGGGATAGGAAGCGCTGCCGGCATTGATGATATTGAGGGTGTAGCTGTTTCCTACCTGGCCTTCAAAACGGAAATTGAACCACTGGTAGAACTCTCCGCCCTGATCCGGGCGGATCGCCAGTCTGATGTCGTCCTTGTTATCAAGACTGATGACCTGAATATTGCCACCATCAAAATTCGCGCTGATCCGCATGATGTTTTCCTTCATTGCTTTTATAGGGTGTGGAGCCTGGGAAGGCTCACGCAAGTGGGCTATAGGATAAACCAAATCGGCCGCGCTTGAAAACGCGGCCGAAGCAGGCTCTGGTATTCGAGGGGAAATCAGTAGGGTTTAAAGCACTTTACCAAAGACTGAAGCTGTATCCCTGGCCGCGCACCGTATTGATAAGGCTTCTTGGCAAACGGGTTTGCTCCAGTTTACGCCGGGTATTGGAGATATGCATATCCAGATTACGGTCAAACCGCCCCAGTTCTTTTTTCAGCACTCGTCGCTGCAGCTCCTGCTTGGTAACCACTTGTCCCTTGCGTTCAAACAGGTACTTAAACAGGCGAAATTCTGTCTGGGTCAAGGATAGCTGCTGATCGGCAATGGCCACAGTGTAATCAGTTTCGTCAAACTGAATATGTTTGTTGAGCGTAAGATCGGCGGTGTCCTGCCCTTTACTGATATTGATCCTTCTTATGAGTGCCTGAATCCGCACCAGCAGTTCTTTGACACTGAATGGCTTGCTCAGAAAATCGTCTGCCCCCAGTTCATAACCTTTGATCCTTTCTTCTTCACTGTCGATAGCCGAGATCACTATGACAGGAGTGTTGTCCTTACGGGCAAGCAACATCTCAAAGCCATTGAGTTTGGGCATCATTAAGTCGAGCAAGATAACATCCGGAGTAAAAGTGTCGAGTCTCATCAGCGCATCCAAACCATCAGCGGCACAAACAACATCGTGCCCCTCGCCCTCCAGTGCTTCTTTGAGCAAGTCCCTGAACTCCAGGTCATCATCCACTAATAAAATTTTCGTCATTTCCGTCAACACAATTCTCAAATAAGAACCATTACCATTTACGTTAACATAGTTAACCTAACCGAGCTAGCAAAATCCTCCTTTAGTACTGGCTAAAGTGCGCAGGATCACACAGAAGGAATAATGAAAAAGGGACAGATGGTCAAACTGTCCCTATAGGCAATTGGGCAAGCGGCGATCAGGCCCTCTCTTCTGACGTAAGCCATGCAGTACAAGGCTTACGCCGGCCTTTGCTACTTGTCTTGCATCAATTGGCTGATGTACTTGACCGGGGCACTGCCATAGCTGAGGAAGCTTTCGTGGAACCTCTTGAGATCAAACGCCTTGCCTTGCTGCTGTTTGAGCTCTTCCCTTAAGTCGTAAATTTCACGATATCCGGCGTAATAGCTGGTCAACTGTACCTGGCTCAGTGTTGCCCGGCGCCATTTACCTTCCGCCTCGGCTTGCTGCTGGAAGGCTTCTTCCGTCATCAGCTTGATGGCCTGCTCTTCAGTCATCCCCTTGACCTGAATGCTGTAGTCCAGAATGGTGTTGCAAATCACCCTGAGGTTCCACTTGTAGTACATCAGCCACATTTCCGGCTCAAAGTTGCCATAGCCCTGTTCCAGCATCATACGCTCGGCATAAACGGCCCAACCTTCCACCATGGCACCGTTGCCAAACAGGCTCTTGACCAGGCTCGGTGACTCATTGGAATACACCAGCTGGGTGTAATGGCCGGGGATCGCCTCATGTATGTTCAGTACCTGCAATATCCAGTGGTTATATTCGCGCAAGTAACTTTCGGCCTGCTCGTCGGTCATGTCATCGAGGGGAGTCACGTTGTAATAGGTGTTGCCGCCCTTCTCATAAGGACCGGGAGCACTGATGGAGGCTCCGGCAAAACCCAGCATATATTCAGGTGTTTCCCTGACCACCAAAGGCTTTTTCGGATCCAGAGTCACCAAGTCGTGTTGATTGACAAACTTCACCAGCTCGGGGATCTGCGCCCTCACCTCGGCCACAAAATCTTCCCGCTTTACATGCCGGGCCGAAAGCTTGTCGATCAACTGCCTGATAGCCTTCTTCTCGTCTTGCGGCTTGGGCTCCTGGAAATACTTGCTCCAGAGCTTATCGGTAATTTTCGCCATTTCGCCCTGAACCCTGGCCTTATCGGCCAGCGCTTTTTCATAGAGGGCCTTGGCGCTCATACCAGCCTGAATATCGAAGGCAAACTTCTCCTCATAAAGCGCTTCACCTATCCGGAAACTACGGCTGCCTTCGCGCTTGAGCTGCTGCTCCAGCTGTTTTAGAAATTGGATATGCCCTTCGATGGCCGCTACGGCTTTATCCATTCTTTGCTTGAATAACGCCTTTTCATCAGCGTTCAGGCCGGAGGCGTTCACCTTGGCGAGCAGCTCATCGGACAATACGGTAAAGGCACCCTGATTTTGCATGATGGCCAACTCTGTGTGCTCCAGAGTAGGATTATCTATGTTTTGCTGCGCCGCCAGGTAATAGGCCGGCACATTTTCCAATCGGCCCAATGCAGAGCGCAACCTTTGATCCAAAGGTGCAAAGTCCTCATTGATGATTTGCGCAAAACCACCGGCCACATTGTAACTGGATGGGTCCCACTGCCAGGACTTGAAGCGCTTGATTTCCCACTCCATGCTGCCGAGGACATTTTCAATCAAACGATAGTCAATCAGGTTAGCCGCTGTCAGCGCCGCAAAATCAAAGCTCGCCATCTTGGCACGCTGTTGCTGAATAAAGTTCAACGTCGCGGTGCGGCTGTTCGCATCCGGTACCAGGAGTTTGCCATCGTATTGATGAAAGCCGTTATAGAGTGCCCAGGTCGGCGCAACCTGCCATAGCGAATCGATAAAGCTTTGACTGAACGCACTGAACGCTTGGTTCTGATCTTGTTTTACAGCAGCAGAGACTTTGGACGCCATCGCCTCGGGAGAGCCTTGGGTTTGACATGCAGACAGCCCTGTCAGCGCCAATGACACCGCCAGGCAAAGGGTGAGTTTTTTCATATTATTTTCCTTCCCGGCACCCGTTTGTTGGAAATTTGAATTCTTATCGGTTTTTCGGGTGCATAGTGCGCAAGTAAATCATGGACGCGGCGACTTTTCAGCAATTGTTGCTAAAGAGACATGCTTTGTTACAGTTTGCAGCCCGTTTTAAGCCTCTGGTTAAATACTCCATGTTCGCTTGATAGCTCCCATTGTCAGATAAAATACGGCTTTTGTTGAGAAGGCAGAACGATAACCCCTGCTCAATTATGATTTTTGGAAGGCCGGTTACATGGCATTGCAGAAGGTTCAAATAGGCATGACCACTTGATTTGCATCGAAAAACTCGCTAGCGTGTGCGGCCAAATTACATAGGACGTAATTCAATATGAATCTGAAGTTTAATGCTGCCCATCAATACGTACTGGAATTGTTAAAGCAACAGGGAATACGCTGTTTGGTGGACGATCAATACGACGAACTAAACGAGCATTATTTGCAACTTTGGCTACCCGAGCCGCTGACAGAAATCGAAGTCAAGCAACTGAATAAGTTCCAAAAACAACATTATTCCCTTTGGAAAGATAGTGCGCAGCCATGGGAAGATGTTAAGACGCAAGTGAAGCTCGATTTTTCCGATAGCTGCTACAACGAACTCAAGGCCACTTTGGTCAAAATGACACTGGTAGACAGAATGACCTTTGAACGAGCCTGGCAAGAACGCTTGGGGGTTGTTTGCAACAATGTCGACCTGGATGTTATCACCCATCGCAGCACTCAAGTGGCTGATATAGATCCCCTCACCAAGGCAATCGCTGACAGCTTTTCCGATGAATGGCTGAAACTCTGCGCCTCTATGGAACTGTTTCAGGTACGGTATTTGGTTTTCAACAGAGCGGTGCGCAAAGATAAATCAGCCCGCAACTCCGAAATGCTACATTTGTGGACCGACACAGAGGGCGAAAACCCTAAACAGGCGCGCAAAGCTGTTGGCCGGGTAACAGGTAATCCTGGTGGTATAGCCAACTACCAAAAGGGTGCCCGCGTCATACGGCAAGGTAACTGTGTAAGAAAGACCAAGCTCTATAATCATGAGTTTGAAGACGCCTACCAACGCCGGGTTCGCGTCAATATCAAAGGCGTAATGGTGCCTATGATGAATCATGCGGACTTATTACAGCTATCGTCATACGATTAAGCAAAGATAGCCGCCTCTGCCAGAGATTTACTCTGGCAGAGGCGGAAAACGTCACTCTAAGTTGAATGGATCCGAACCCTCTGATATAGCAGTACAGCCCCAAGTTTGGCCCACTAGGGCGCACTAACCGTGCGGCAGTGAATGAATTGGTTAATGGGAGCTAGATATTGCCCAACATCGGCATAGCATGGTGGATGGCTGAAAAGGGTTGTTATCGAGAATGGTGTAAAGCCAATGAAGCTCAAATCATTGGGGGCGCTTCCAAATACTCGCCCCCTAAATCTGCTATCAACGGCGGTGAAACTTGGCGTCCTTATCGAGACACCAGTGTGCCGTAGCACTCTTGTCTTCGTTGGGGCGGCCGGTTAACAGCTCACCTTGTTCATTGATGTAATAGACAAAAGCTTTGGCATCACCGAGTTCATCCCAATACAGCATCGCCTCATCCGCTTCCTGGCCTTCACAAGTGGTGACTTTGCCGCCTATGGACTCGATATAGGCACTGCCCTTGATTTGGCTCAGCGGCGCCCCTGTACATTGGTTGTTGTCATAAAGATTGGCGACACTGTGGTAGCGGTTTTCCTCAAAGCGCATGACAAACTCTTTACCCAGTTTACCGTCACTGAGACAACCTGTGGTCCACTCCCCTTTGAGCCTGTCCGGCATGGCATCATCGCCATGGAACATCAGAAAACCGAGCGTTGCAGCCAAAATAAGCAGCAACATCACACTTAAGGACTTGAGCATTAACACATCTCTGAGAAAGGATTTTTCAGGATAGTACTCTGCGATGACTGAAGACGCTATCGTACTCATCGCAAATTTACATTGAGTGTCACAAATTGGCCCCATGGGATAAACTGTGGCACATTGGAGTAACATACGGATTCCAAGTCATTTTCTTGCTTAGGCAACCACTTGTTGGAGGTTCTCTCGGTGTCTGACATGCATTCTGAGATAGATTTTCGCCGCAAAATTACTGCGCAGCGCCCCTTTGGTAAACCGGAAGACACTCGGGTAGACAATCCAGAAAAATTGCAGCTGGCGCTGGAAAGCGATCGTGGCCGCATCATTAACTCGGCCGCCATCCGCCGTCTGCAGCAAAAGACCCAGGTGTTTCCACTTGAACGCAATGCCGCGGTGCGAAGCCGTTTGACACACTCGATGGAAGTTCAGCAGGTAGGCCGCTTTATTGCACAGAAGATATTCAAGCTCTTGGGGCCAGACGCCGAACGCTGGGGCCTGCAATATCTGGAACGGCAATTGGAAACCCTGGTGGAGATGAGTTGCCTGATGCACGATGTGGGCAATCCACCCTTTGGTCACTTCGGTGAGGCCGCGATCAGTGATTGGTTCAAGCGCAACCTTGTTTCTCTGGTGCCTTCGGGTTTCGATTCCGGGTATCCAGAGTTGATCCAAGACTTATCCCATTTTGAGGGCAATGCCCAAGGCATTCGTTTGATCCACACCTTGCTCGGGCTCAATCTCACCTACAGTCAACTGGCCGGCATTTTGAAATACACCCGTCCGGGTACGCTTGTGAAAGATAAAGCCAATCCTGAGCAAAGCTATCTGATGAAAAAAGTCGGTTATTACGCCAGTGAGTCCAGGTTTGTTGCCGAACTGACTCAAGCCATGGAGATGGCACCCGGTTGTCGCCACCCGGTGAGTTACATCATGGAAGCCGCCGATGACATCTCATATTGCCTGGCCGACATTGAAGACGCAGTGGAAAAGGGCATCATAGAGCTGGATACCCTAAAACAGAGTCTGATAGCCGAGTACCAACGGCAAATTGCGGTCAAGCAAGGCGCTCTCGGGCACAAAGACTTTATGAGCAAATCGATTGAGGCGGCAGACAGCAGCGCCCGCCATCTGGCAATCAACCAACAGAGCCAATTTTTTACCTTCCTCCGCGTTCGACTGATCCACCCTTTGGTCAATCACGCCGCCAAGCGCTTTATCGACAATATTGAGGCTGTGTACCACGGCAACTTGAACGAGTCGCTGCTTGAAGATGGCGGCTACGAACACGCCATTACAGAAACCCTCAAGCAAGTTGCTATCAAGCAGGTATTTTGCCATCGGGAAGTGGAGAAACTTGAGCTGCAGGGATACAGGATCATCACAGGCTTACTGGATAACTATCGCTCCCTGCTGGCCTTGAGCGAAGATGAGTTTAGCAAACTGGTACAAGGCCTGCCCAAAACAGCTCTTATCGAAACCCGGCTGTTCCATAAGCTGCCTGGCAAGCACCTGGCCACCTATAAAAGAGCCATTGAAGCCAATCAGTATCCTGAGTTTTACCACAGGTGTCGTTTGCTGCAGGATTATATCAGCGGCATGACAGATCAATACGCTTTGGATGAGTACAGACTACTTATGGTACTTGACTGACTCTTAAAGAGAGTTGTTTACTAACTAAGGCTCGGGATACGAGCCTGGAATGCCATTACTATCAGATCCGCCTAAACAGGAGATCGTTACGCCCGGACGCCTTGACCTGATACATCAAGCGGTCGGCGTCGGCCAGCACAGACTGGGCATCCCGGGCACCGGGTTTGGCATACACGGCACCTATGCTGATACTGAGGGGCAATTTGCCGGCCTTGGTGGCAAATGGCTCTCTGTCTACCGACAAAAGCAGCCGGGTGGCCAGGGTCTTGGCCTCGGCTTCTGTCATGCCCAGCTGCAGAATACAAAACTCCTCACCGCCTATGCGGCCAAATACGCTTCCCTCCGGCAAGATGGCCACTACCATTTGCGTCAATTGGCAAATGACCTCATCACCCACATGATGACCATAACTGTCATTAATCCGCTTGAAATCATCTATATCAAACAGTAACAAGGTCAGACTGTCATAACCACGGCCATCACAGGCTTGTTCGAGCGCATCCATAAATGCCCGCCGATTGGCGATACCGGTAAGCCCATCTGTAGCCGCCAGGTGAGCCAGCTCGGCATTGGCAGCCTCAAGCTCGGCGGTGCGCGCCGCCACGGTACGGCGCAGCATAAACACGTACACCAGGATCCCGAGCAGAAGTATCCCAAGCAAGCCTTGCAGCAAATAGCGTGGATAGACAGTTTCCACATACATCCAGCGATTGAGGATCCTTTGATATTCGGAATCTGGGATCCGGGCCAGCCCCTGGCGGATCTCTTCCAGTAAGGCGCTCTGCCCCTCTTTGACAGCCGGACGAATTTGGGCACTGTAAAGATGGCGGACTGGAATAAAACGCGCCGGCTCGTGTGAGGTATAGAGATAGAAGTTGGCGACCTGCAGATCGGCAACAAATGCCTTTAACCTGCCGGCAAAGGCGGCCTTTAACATCAGATCGTTGCTGGCATAAGTCAGCACGCTGGCCTTCGGGTATTTCTGACGCACAAACGTCTCTTCATAGCCACCACGGACAACGCCGACTTCACCGCCGTTGATCAGGTAGCCGTCCGGCTCGGTACCGAGTAACCCTTGACTGAAAAACAGTTGACTCTCGATCCCCAGCAAACCCTGAGCATAATCCAGGTAATGTTCCCTGTCCTGAGACCAAAGCAGCCCGGCGTGGATATCGGCCTGACCACTGCGAACCAGATCCAGCGAACCTTGCCAATCTGTCAATATAAAGCGGACTTCGACCCTATTGGCCTTGGCATATTCCTGCCAGATATCCACCAGGATCCCGGCCGGTTCACCGGCATCATTCAAATATGAAAAGGGTTTCCAGGAATTGGAGTTGGCAATAACCAGTTCTCTTGCGGGTTGCTGAGCGGTATCCGAGTGCGTATCTTCAGCGGCCTGGCTTTGGCCCGTTGTCGGCAGGAACAGGGGCAAAATGACAAAAAGTCGGCAGAGGGTGGTCAACGACAGCTGGAGCAAGGAGTTAACGTAGGCTGTTGCAGCGAGCTTCATGTGGCCGGAATATCCTTACAAGGCATGGTTTGGGTGGGTTCTACCCGGGTTATAGCCCCGGGTTCAGCGAACATCCACCGGAAACACACCAAATATTAACATTTGTAGAGAACTTCCAGCAGTTTTTTTTCAGCAGCGACGGATCCGCACCACCTTCATGGTCTCCATCTCAAAACCGGCTACTATGGTTGTTTGCGGGTAATAGTCGACCGACACTCGGGAACCTTTCAATGAACGGTATTTTTTAGGGCGTTTGAAGCGAAAAGGCGCATCACAATTTTCCAGCATCAGAGTATGTTGGATCCAGTCGCCTTCATCCCGCTGGGTGTGGGAGACAACTGTCTTGTCTTCGGTGTGATAAAGTGGTGAGTGTTTCTCTGTCAATACGTCAGCTATTGTCATAATGCATTTACCTCCGATGGGTCGCTTCTGACTATGAATCCAAGGTCCTGACGGGCCCGACCTTGCCCGTGGCAGCCCGAGCAGTAGCTTCGCCTTCTTGATCAACCTCTTGCCGCAAGCAAGTACAGAAGGTCAGACTGTAGAGTACCGTCTTACTCAAAAGCCTTTTGCTGAGGGAAAAGTTCCCCGGCCGCGGCAGATTGGCGGTAGCTATGCAGTCGGTCTGGGTAAGCAGATCATCCCCGGGCAAAAAATTTCCGGGGGAAGGTCAATAAAAAGCGAGCAATCATTGTAGCAAATTTGCGCAGAAAGATCTTGGTGAAAAAGCCAACGACGCTTTATACAAGGTTAAACGGCGCTCAAAAACAACTGATAGCAGCAAGCACAACTCTGCAGGACTCTGCGTAACGCTACGTTGTATTAGTCACGACAGCTTGGCAGGACTTGGCCTCTTGGATCACAATCTATAAAACTTATGGTCGAGTAACTGTATGAGAACATTACTTACGCCCGGATCAATCCCTTTTCCCAATAAGGCTTGCCATGACACCTTTTCCTTCAACAGTCTATCGCAGCCTTGCTGCAGTGCTTATACTGCTCACCCTACCCGCATGTCGGGATAATACCGAATCGCTATGGCAAGATTACAGCGCAAGGCTTGAGAGAGTCACAGCACAAAACTTTATCGCTCCGGACTATCGACCTGAAGTCGACCAAAACCTGAATGCAGCAAATAGACCTGAAGCTTTGGAAGCCAGACTGCCACTGCTGGAAAGCCTTGGCTTAATGCATTGCAGGCTCGGGGAGTTAATTGCCGCACATAACTCCAGCCTTGGCAGAGTCGCAGAGCCCAGCGAGCAGCTTAAGTATCTGCTTGCCTTTATTCAAGCCGCGCCGATTTGTCTTATAGACACCAGGCTAGAAAATCAGACCAAACAGTTGCTGACTGAAGCCCTATTGCAAAAGCAACAAGATGCGCTGGACTGGTTCGATTGGATGCTTCTGCAAGACAGGGCACTGGATAAACTGCTGTTTATCGGCACTGAGTCTCTGTCCAGCGAATCCCCGCTTGCCGGTCTAATCGAAACAGAATTAGCACTGGCCGCCCTGGTGAAACTCAAAACGGACATAGTGAAAGCACAAGGCGGGCAAATTTCCTGGCAAGCACTGGACACCCAGACTCTGGATGCGGCACTGGCTGAATTGGCGCGCAGTCGGATTATTGCTCGCAATATGCGCAGTCAGGCGGTCAGCCTGCTTTGGCTTTCGAGCCTCAACGATTGGTTGGAGCCTCGGCTCGATGGCCTGCTATGCCGCCCGGGCCATAACAATCAGCGTCAGGAGATATTGCAGCGAATACTGGTAAAAAACTTCATCGGGCAAATACAACGGCAACTTAGCCAGAGTCGCCACATTCAACGCCGTTTGGGCGATTTGCTGCAGCAACTCTATCAGGGAACCGCTGTGGAGAGTCGTGTCGCGTACTTCTTTGCCGAAACCGCTAACAAAGACAGCTTAAATATCCGGCTCGACAAGGAACTCAAACGCCACGTGAATTGGTGGCAAAAGCTACGCGACTCCTGTAGCGGGACTGCACCTGGAGCATAATCCATTGTGATGCCGCAGGCTCTGGCAGCTTGCTCCTCTATTGTCTTCTGCCACTATTTACCGACTCAGCCCTTGTATATCAATAGATAAGCATGTTGCCAGCAGGTTATCTTTTGGTGACAATAAGCCCATATTTCAAATCAATAATTCATCGGGTTTCAATGGGAACAGCCGAACTCATCCGGCAGGCAATCCTGCAGCCGTATCATAAGATCTCAACCTCTCTTCAGAGGTTTCGCACAGGTATAAGTCAACGGCTCGCCAAGCTGAGCACAGCCCAAAAGCTCTACCTGTTGGCGCTATTCAGTCTGCCGTTTTATGAACAACACCCTTCGTTGACAACCCTGCTCACAGTCAGCGCGTTGGTTATTGAGTTCTGGCCGTTATTCAACAAACTGTGGCACTCTTTGGCAGGCAAGGCGGTCATTTTGCTATTTTATGCCACCATAGCCAACTTTTCGCTGGCCAGTAGCGGTGCCATAGTCAATGAAGTCACCGGCGTCTCGGCAGCGCATTTCAACTATACCCATAACTTCGCCCTGTTACTGGAGCTTCCGGTTTGGATGGTGATCACCAGCAGTATCGCCCTGTTACTGCTGCAGATGTTACTGCCCATCTACCTGGTAGGACTGCTGCTGCTCAAGCTGGTGGGGTTTATCGGCTTCAAGTGGCAGCCCAAGTACGCCTATCCTGTGAGCACAACCTTTCTCAGGCTCATGTTATCGTTTTTAATCCTGCATCATCTGATGCTGCTGGGTGATATGGAGCGTTTCATGGAAAGCCGCTTCAGAGTCGATGACAAGGGCGTCAGCTTCTCCTTTAATGGTCAGTTTAAGCCAAATGAGGATAAAGCAAATGCGAACCTCTCCCCTTTGCATGTCCCGGACACCGCCCAAGGGAAAGACGTCTTAAGCGCTGAGCAAGAGACAAACAAGCTGAATACTGAAAGCCAGGATCCTGCTGGACAGAAATCACAAGCGCAAGAAACGTTAAATAACGCAACAAAAGCGGAAGATGATGCTTTGGTATACGCCCGTTTCACCGCCGCCTATAGGCACAAAGTCAGGCAGCTTGTGGCCGACTTCGCTTTTGGCATGGAAGCCGATGGCCGCAGTCGCTGCCAGATGTCTGCCAATGCGACCGGCGTTGAACTCAATGATTACGAGCTGTTGCAGATCTTGCCCGACGCCGGCGAGCTTTATGGCTATCGTTTTGAGGTTATTCCCTGTGTCTCGGCTGCATTTCCGCGAACTCTGGGGAGGCCTTCTTCACTGCCGAGCGATTAATCCTGGTATACAAACCCAGTCTCTGAAGTGGATGATCTTTTAAGTGGATGTTCTCTTTTGTGAATGAGTACCATAGCGTCAGTAAAAAAGCCGCCTGAAGGCGGCTTTTTATCCTTTTATAGTCAGAAGCTTGCCAAGAGTTGCATGCCCGAGAAGGCGGAGTATCCGCGGATCATCACATGATAGGTCGCCGCCTGGGTGACTTGAAAGCTGCAGCTTTCAATGTTGCCATTCTTGTACGGACGGCAATCATACACAGACGTAGAAGGTGCAGCCCCGGCGCGAACATAGAGATCGGCGTCACCACTGCCGCCGCTGGTAGCAATATTCAGGCTAACACCCGCCGGAACCTGGATAGTGAAATGCTGCTCTGAACCCGCACTGCCACTCAAGTTGCTCTTCGGCACGCCATTTTCCAGACAATCGCTGCCACAACCACCGCCGGCGTTGTGTGTTGCCGTTAATGTGGCGCCGCTGTAGGCACTGTAGCCCTGCAGCATCACGTACCAGCGCCCTTCTGCCGGCGAGCTGAAGCTGCAGCTCTCATTGTTGCCACTCTTGTAGGGGCGGCATTGGTAGCTGTTTAACGTGGGTTTGCTGCCTTGGCTGACATAGAGATCGGCATCACCACTGCCGCCGGCCAGATCTATGTTCAAGTCGGCAGCGCCCGCAGGGACATCGATATAGAAATAGTTGGATGAACCCTGGACACCGCTGACACTGATCCCCACGCCGTTATCCAATGGAGTATCATCCGATGGACAATCATTGCCACAACCGCCGTCATCGCCTGCCAGAGAATAGAGCAGCTTGTTGGGTGAACCTGTCTTGGCATCGCCCACTTTGCCGGATGAGGCGCGGCTTACCAGCAAGTTAGTCAGCTGAGTCGGGCTCAAGGCTGGGTTTTCCGCCAGATAAAGTGCCGCCACCCCGGCAACATGGGGGGATGCCATGGAAGTACCACTAATGGTATTAGTTGCGCTGTTGGAGTTGTACCAGGCAGAGGTGATTGACGAACCCGGAGCATAGATGTCCAGACAGGTGCCGTAGTTGGAGAAACTTGAGCGACTGTCGGTGCTGGTGGTAGAACCCACAGTCACCGCATTGGCGGCCCGCGCCGGTGAATAGTTACAGGCATTACTGTTGTCATTGCCTGCTGCCACAACAAAGCTTATCCCGGCCGCTACGGCCGCATTTACCGCATCATCCAGCGCCTGGGAGGCGCCGCCGCCCAAACTCATGTTGGCAACCGAAGGCCCTTGGGCGTTGTTTTTCACCCAGTTGATCCCGGAAATCACTCCGGAGTTGGTACCTGAGCCCGAGCAGTTAAGTACCCTGACCCCGACAATATTGACATTCTTGGCAACCCCGTAAGTGCTGCCGCCTATAGTCCCGGCAACATGAGTACCATGACCGTTACAGTCACTGCTGTCGTTATCGTTATCGATAAAGTCATAGCCACTGCTGGCACGGCCGCCAAACTCATTGTGGGTGTTACGTACACCTGTGTCTATGACAAAGGCGGTGACGCCGGAGCCGTCATAGTCGTAATGGTAGTTACTGTTGAGCGGCAGATCCCGCTGATCTATCCGGTCAAGTCCCCAGGTAGCTCCGCCTTGATCGCCAGCGGCTTCCACCATGGGTTCAATGGACACCCTTTGATCCTGCTCAACATATTTGATGTTGGGATCTTTAAGCAGACTCTGGATCTGAGCCGCATTGGCCTTGACCAATACCCCGTTGAGGCTGTTGCCAAAGTTTTGTCTGACTTCAATGCCGTGTTCGTTGGCGAGCCTTGCGCCCATACTGCTGGCGTAGGCGCTGACGCCATTCGGGTCATTAAGGTTGATAACCGCCGGGGTATTGAACACCACTATGTACTGATCTTTGATGGCTTTGGCAGGATTGACTGCATGTAACTGGGCTTGATAGTCCTGTGCCAGAACGAGCGGGCTGCTCAGGGCTGCAGCAACTGCAATCGCAATGAAATGTTTCCTTTGCATAATGATTTCCTTGGTTATTATGATTTTGCCTCGAGGGCCGTTTTAACCTAGGACATTTTTTAAGCAGCATCTAAATTGCAGCGTTGCACTGTGCCGGAAACCGATATTGCAAATGTAACAACAACGTTACATTACCCCCACCAAAGTAGCAAAAAGATCCGCCAAGAGCATAACCGATACAAAACGGGGGCCCGTATCAACAAATGAACCAGTTATAATAATAAAATCAATTACTTTATTCTATTGCTTGACCAGCAAATCACCCAGCACTAACACTTTTGGGCCGGATGAATTGCAAGCTATCAACCCAAAGTATGATTTTAAACTCAGACTTAGCTTCTCGCCCTTTTTCCTCTTGTCTTTCAGCAAATTACCGGCCAAGCGCAAAATAAGCGCCATAGATAAAAAGAATCTGGTTACCAGGGTATGCTGTTGC
The DNA here is from genome assembly GCF_012030025.1 of Shewanella sp. Iso12. Taxonomy (NCBI): domain Bacteria; kingdom Pseudomonadati; phylum Pseudomonadota; class Gammaproteobacteria; order Alteromonadales; family Shewanellaceae; genus Shewanella; species Shewanella sp. Iso12. The sequence continues at coordinate 293,842 of NZ_JAAUHW010000004.1, read as the reverse complement.
CGCAGTAATCATAAAATCCGCCACTTTGTGCCTGGCTGAGGTTATCCAGCAGTTGTTTCATACCGGCCGCCGAGGTATCTACATCAATAAGCGCATTGGGGCCGCCCATGCTGGTTTGCACCCAACCGGGATGCAAGGCTACCGCTTTGACACCGACATTGGCCAAATCTAAGGCAAGACTCTTGGTGATCGAGTTGAGCGCGGCCTTGGATGAACGATACAGATAACCACCACCACTCTGGTTGTCGGCCATACTACCGACCTTGGATGAGATATTGGCTATGATGCCTTTTGCTTGGATAAGATGAGGCAGGAAAGCTTCAGCAAGCTTACAAGGCGCTATGCTGTTTACTTCAAACACTGTGCGCCATTCATCCACAGGCAATTGTCCTAACTGCAAACCTTTGGGGCCATAATAGCCTGCATTGTTGAGCAGCAGATCCAGGCCCCGTCCCTCAAGCTCTGCAGCCAGATCAGCCACCGCCTCATAGTCGGTCACATCCAGAGCAAACACCTCCAGCCCCTGAAATTCGTTGACCAGATCCAGCAGTTCGTCGGCCGTTTCCGGATCGCGACAACAGGCCAATACGTCCCAACCGGCGGCAAGATAGACTTGGGTCAACGCCAATCCTATGCCGCGGTTGGCACCGGTTATCAATAGTTGTGGCATAGGGTTAATCTCCTTTTACTTGAGAATTTCGGGCTTAGGTTGTCGTCACTCATTAGCTAAATGACGCACGATCGAGCTTATCATAAGCCAGTTAACTTCCGTTTGGCTTCTTGTTACTTTCACGATGACTCTGGCGGATAAGCGCTTCACCGAGCATGCCAAAGTAATTTGTCAGCGCGTTGAGAATCGCTTTTCTATGAGCCTCATCAGGATAGGCCCCTGAATCATTGAGATGTGAGAAAGTCGTACCCGACACCAGGTATTGGTTCCGTATATCGGTAAAAGACTCGATAGCGGCTTCAAAGGCCCGGGCCATCAACTCCGTAGGGAGCGAAAAATAGCACCTGCCATAATGTTTATCCAAGGCAATGGCCCGGCGCACATAGTCACTCGGCTCAAGGCCATCCGGGCTTATAAGCACGGTTTGATAAAGGAATGCCAAATGACGGTTGAGTGGATGGGGTCTAAGCTCAACATCTTTAAGATAGAGGTCACTGCCAAAACCAATAGCAGTGCCAACACTATACGCCAAACCGGAATCGTTGCAGCAGGCTAGCTGGTCGACACTTGAATGAATGCCAAAGGCTGCTTTGGCAATATAGTGATCAAAGGCGTGCCAAAACTCATGGGCCAAGGCGCCGGCACCGGCATTTTTCGCCAGCGCCAATATCCTTTCATGGGGGGCGTAGTGCGCCTGGACACCTTTCTGACCGCCGAGACCAAAGTCCAGATTCAGGGTTTGTCTAAGTCCAATGGCGTCCGGCGGCAACTTGAGTATAAAAGCCAGGTCCGCCAGAGAATCAAATATCAGATTGGCAGCCAGCCGTGATTCTTCAGCGCTGACCCACTTGCCTACCCGCACATTGGCAAAGCCGAACTGTTGCTTGATATCGAGAAAACTGACCTGCTCGTCGAAACGATAATCCGGTCCTTCGCGCAAATAGTGGCGGCTTGTCAGCAAAACTCTTGGCTCCCAATCGATTTCAAACAAAACGAGTGTATACCCGAGGAACGTAAATGTCCCATCATGCTTGAAATCATTGGCTATATCGTTTTTGGAACGACTCAGAGATAAATAGCAAACGGCAGAATGGCAATGCTATGGAAATATAGCAAGAGAAAGCATCTGGGTTGGGACACAAAAAAGGCTCCTCGTGGGAGCCTTTTTTGCACCATTTAGAATGGTACCCGAGGACGGACTTGAACCGTCACGCTGTTACCAGCGAGGGATTTTAAATCCCTTTCTTATTCTATGAAAATCAGGATGTTATATGTGGTTTTCAGAATATAATTATGGATTTTTATGCGGTTTAGTTATTGATTTTGCTGGTTTCTGCCAAGGCATCTTCTGAAGGAAAATCGCTTACTGACTAAGCTGATCACCAACCGAAAAAGATAGGGATAGGTATGTGAATATTGTCATTATGCTGATACTGATAATCTTGGGCTGGGCAGCCGGCGAGCACTTCAACTGGCTGCTTGGCTTACCTTTGATGTGTGGAGGTTTATACGTTGGCGGGTTGATGGGTTCACCTGCATGGCGATTTAGGCAGGAGAACGCTTGGACCTTCCTTGGTCTCATATCCATTGTAATAGTTTTTCTAGGGGCCATATTCAACTGGTAACCCCTTCTTGCTTCCTTCTGTGTTCCAGGGTATCGCGGTGCAATGCCGCTGTTTAATCTACCCAATATTCACTATCAAAAACCACTCAGATTGAGCCCGACATACGCGCGCTGATAGAGTGCGTTCTTCTGTCTGGTTATATCATCAAGCTTTTCACGTTTTTCCGCTGCGCTCAGGTTGGAGTTGTGTACTTGAGTTGCAGATCGGTTTAACGCACTAACTTGCCGTTGAATACGCCCAAGCGCTAAACGAACACTGAGCTTATCCCGATTGTCTTCCAGCAATCGCTTGGCTCGTTCGTTATCACCTTCTTCCATAGCCCGTTTGTAACTGCCATAGGCTTGCTGAGCGGCGTCCAGGGAATCGTAAAACTCCTGCTGGAAGTAAGTGCTGCTTTTGGGCGCATCGCCACCATAGAAGGCTTTGATGACCGGATAACGGCTGATTGGTGTTTCAGGTTTTTCAATGCCCATCATCTGTCTTGAAACAATATCTGCCATACCCAACACATACCCACCAAGAGTGCCGGTGTACCCATTAACCAGATGTTCAATTTTCTTTGGGCTTATGTTTAGCAGTTGGCCAAGTTCCCGGGCAACGTCACTGGTATGAACACTGTAGCGATCACCTGGTTGCCGCTGTTCATCACCCATACCTTCAATTGGTGACCCCTTAAAGAATGAGCGGTTAACCATCACCTCAACCGCTGGCAGTGCGAACTGAGGGATCGGGTTCAATGCCAAGGTGTTGAATATCGCATTACCAACCGCTTTAGTTGTGTCGTCACCTTCTTGAGTGCCAGTACCAAAGTGCAGCAGGCGCTCTGGTATGGTGCCGAACACAATGCCGAGCTCAAACGGTTTCGGGATCCGGATGTGGTCGTCACCAAACCAGAAATGCCAGTTTGCATCCTTGTCCCAATCAGGTAATTCCTGATAACGCTCGTCGTCATCATTCATGGCAGCCAGTGCCAGCGAGAATGCCGCCACCTTCATGCCTTTCATTGCCAGATTAGCGCTCAGAACCTTGAGCACGCGGTCACCTTCACCGGCAGCTGCTCCGCGGGCCAATTTATACATACCCTGCAGGCGTGCGTTGAAGAACGGCAAGAAGTCAATCATTGTGGAGATCAGCGCAAAGTTACCTTTCAGGCTGTAGTCCATCAAGTCCTTGGCCTCAAATGCAGCCTGGCGCTTGCTCTTGCCGGCATCCATACCAGCTTTGAAGGTGCTGAGGCGATTGGCATTCTCGACCTTATCTGATACCTCACGATACTTCTCAAGCAACTGGGAGCCATTGGTAACCAGGCTAGACATGTAACCGTCAATTTCCGATTTCCCCAAACCCTTCTTGGCCAGTGCGCGACGTATCTGTTGGGCGGCCGCTTCAGGATCTGCGCCGTGAATATAGCCCCCCTGGAATGCTGCCCCGGAGAAAATAAGGTCGCGGTAGGCCTCATCTTCGGCAAAGGCATCTTTGAGGCCCTTGATAGAATCAGTTCCAAGGGTGAATCCGTCCTTGTTTATCATCCAGGCATGTGCCGCATCACGGACAAAGTTCTTGAAGATAAAATCAGGTGACAGAGTAACGCCTGTTGTCAGGAAGCGTTTGAAGCTACGCCCCATCTTGTTGAAGAGGCTCGAGCTGCCAACATAGTTGACCGCAATCAGCGAGCGCAGCAAGGCGCTATCACTCACAGCATAGGCTTCAGCTTGGCCATTGCGCATAACCTTCACCCTCTGAATGCTGTTGAGCTCACGCTGGCTCAGCTTGGCAAACTCTGGGCTGTCTACCTTCGCCATAAAGTCGGTGCCGGTAAGATTGTCGGTCACTTCCATCATTGCCTTGTTCTTGAGCGCGGCATCGAGCATGGTTGACTGGCGGAGAATGATGTTTTCAAGCAGGTCTTTGGTGGACTGTTTGCCGCCCTTCAGCTCTTTAATTTTGGCGTTTTGCCCTGCAATGCCTTTTTTGCTGTACGGCGCCACTACCATAGAGTGAATATCCTGCATTTCAGGATCAACATCCTGCTCGCGGAAGAACGGCACATAATACTGCTCGTCAAACCCGGCACGCTGCTCGGCGCTGATAAGCCCGGCGCCCTGGGCTACATCGAGCACAGCGCTGTTAATGGCGTTGTACTCACTTCGGACCTGCTCGAATAGTGCTTCCTTACCATCAGCCAGTGCCAGCAGCTCGTCAATATCGGCTTGGCTTAGGTTGTTCTCGCGGCCCTCTGCTTTAAGTTGTTTGGCGCGGTTGGCGCCCATCCATGCAAGCCAATTGTTGAGCTCGCCGTCAGGCAACTGGCCAAGCACTTCCAAGAGGCCCTTGGTGCCTTCCTTGCGCTGAATGATGCCATCGCGCCACTCTGGGGCGCCGTAGTGGAATACGCCATGCAGCACATCAGCCAGGCCTGAAGCCAAGCGCGCAGATACATAGCCCATCTTGTTGGGGTCGGTAATGCCTGCGGCTTCTTCTGCCTGCTTGATGCCGTGGAGCCCGTCGAAGACCCCCTCTTTCAGGCGGTTCCAAAACTTTGAGTCTTTAAGGTTGCCGGCAGTCTCCCGATACTTGGCCTTGATCCGCTCGCTAACGCTTTCCTCTGCCTGTTCCTCGAGGCCTAGCTTCTCTTTGGCGGTGCGGGTGTCACCTTCAGTTTCCATGCTAAATTTTAAGTCACTTACCTCATCAGGCTCTGCGAGGCGCTTAACTCCATCACCGACAAGAAGATAGCTTGTTCCATGCTCATCATCCATTTCAACAACATCGAACCCAAGATTTCTAGCTAGCTGCCCTCTTAGCTTCTGCGTAAACCAAGATAGCTCACCTTTTTCTTCGCCAAATCTGTGCTCTATCTGTTTTGTTGGTTCGCTATCATCCCAAACAAATGAATCATCATCAAAAACTACTGCTTCGTATAAAACTTCAAATGCCTCATCATCTAACTCTGGTGCAACCTTTTTGAGAAAATCCCTCGACTTATCAGTATCAAGGTCAGATGATTCTGCTATTTCACCTCTGTAAACAAAGCGATTAAGATCGCCATGACTCTCAGCTACATATTTTTGGCCAGAAGCAAAAATACCATCAAAGAGATTGTTAAATACCGGCCCCTTACTGCCACGCTGAATTAGGTTTATGTACCTACCAGCGCTTGAACCGCTATAAAGAACATTATCAACATCATACCCAAGCTCTTTAGCTTGATCTTCTGTGATAACAAACTTGTTACTCATTGAATCATCCTGATAGTCTTTGCTAAAACGCAAGTTATCACCCATCTTGCTTCTTCGATCAAGTACGCGTTGAGCCCTGTCTATTCTTTTTTTGCGTTTCGCAAACCCTCGCACAATTGAGTGCATCATGTCTTCCATGTCATTGCGCGCATTATTGGTGCGAAGGATCCCCAAGCCCTCAAACTGACGGCGAAGCCACCGCTTCAACTCAAACCACCAAGCTTTAAGGCTGCCGCGCTCTGGCTGGTTCTGGACAAAGTTGGCAAAGACTTCTTCAGCCTTAACAGATTCGGATGCGCCCTTATAGTCCTTGTCTATGCGGGCCCACAGGTCTTTAAGCTCGGAGCGTGCCCGGGTGCTGGTGAGTTTTTTGACAAATTCCTGATACTTGGCTTGGCCAATTACTGTATGCAGCCCACCGTGGGCCAGCACTTCATGCACAAGAGTAGAACGAAGGTCATCAATACTGGCGAAGTTATCGAGTATCAAATAGGCAGAATTGCGGCGATCATCATACGCACCGTAAATAGTCTGACCTTGCTGAGCCATGGCTGGCACGTTGAATCGTTCCAAAAATTCTTCTTGGCTGGTGAATAAGTTGACCCTGATACCTGCCGCACCTGAAAGGCGTTTCATTACATCATCAACGGCGCGCTGGGCATCGGCCTGACTAAACTTGCGACTGCCACGGTTTACGCCCCGGGAGTTCTTGCTGAACAGCTCAATATTGCCGCCTTCAGTTGGCCTGCTGTCAATGGTTTCAAATAGGGTTTGGAACGCAGCATTAATGCCGGCCGCTTCTTCATTGGTTGGGTATGGGTACGGCTTTGCCTCCAGTCCGACCTCAGCCAGTGCGCCTTGCACCTTGTTCCATTCGGCCTCGTCTATGATGTTCGCCAGATAGTCGTTGCTCATTCCCTTGCGGCCAAGCTCGTCGATAATAAAGCGCTCAAAGCTTCGTGCCAGCATTTCAGTATTTTCTGACCAATAAGCCTTTGAGCGTGTGGAGTCTAGCCCCAGCGCTCGCTTGAGCATCCCCGAGTCTTTGCCTATGGCTTTCATCAGTCCCTTGAACGCATTTACTACAGGCTCACGCACTGGGTCGTTGTGCTGACCGTAGGCATTGTCGCTGATGAAGTCACCGCCACGGCGATCACGGTTGAAATAATTATCCAGCGCATGCATCCATTCGTGGGCCAATGAACCGGCACCAGCCTTCTTGGTCAAGTTAATGACCAGTTTTCCTGGCTCGTAGTGAGCCTTGGCCGGATTAACGCCACCTGAGCCACGGGCACCAAACGCCATACCCAAGCGCCCATTGAGTGACAAGGCCTTGAGCGGGATATCAATGGCATCGGCCAAATCAGCCAGTGCGTCATAGGCCTCGTTCAAATCTTTTTGACGCTTGCCCTGTTCTACCCAGTTGCCGAACTCCACGCCACGGAATCCGAAGGTTTCAGCAAACACCGCCGGGGTCACGTTGGCAGAGTAGCGCTTTGGTCCTACTCGGCTGCGGTTTTCTGCGCGGCGCTCTGATGGGATCTTCTTCATCTGCTGTAGACGCTGTTCAACCTCATCGCGATTTGCTTCAAGGTAGGCGCGCGCCTCTTTGGTGCCGGGGAAAGTCTTGATCCTCAGCACTCCTGTGGACGACTCCCAACCAAGGAACGATTCTTTGGTATGGCGATCAACGTAGACTGATACCTTGGAATACTTCTTGGTGTCGCCAGCCGTGCCCGATGATTTGGCGTCGGCAGCCAGCAACTCAGCCAACCTGCCCTGCACTACCTCGAGGGATTCATCTGCGGTGCTGTAGATTGATTTTCCGTCAAACTCTACCAGGTGCATGGTTTTGGGCTTATCAAACTGCACTCCGTTGAACATAGAGAAATTGCCCCCGCCAATCATGTATCTGGCGGCGCGCTTAAAGTTTGCGGGTGACGACTTGGCGATAACAGGCAGGGTGCGGCGGATCTCGTAGGCATTGACGCGACTGGAGATCAGGCGTTCATTTATCATTGAGTCAATGGCTTGGTCGGCCGTCTTTTCTCCGGATATGGCAGACAGAGCGATTTCCTTCAGCTTGTTAACTGAAGCAGTCCAACCGGCAAGCCGGCGCTTATCTCTTGGCTTGGTTCCGGTTACGCCTCGAAGCATGGCCGCCAGCGCCGCTGCTTCAGGTGTAACGCCTTCGCCGATCAGCTTTTGGTAGTCAGGTTCAGGCCATGATTTTGACAAAGGCTGTGACTCGGTTGTCCCGGTATCTTCAAGGGCTTTTATCGTAGCCTGCCAAGTGTCTTTTTTGGCGCCGCCAATCTTCTCGCCAAAGTCGGTTATTGGTTCGGCTTTCTCAGATTCACCTTGCGCCTTAGCAGCCTCATCCTTTGATGGCGCGGCATCATCGACGGCAAACTCTTTGCGCAATTCTTCATAGGCTCGACGGTTTATGCTCTCCGGGGTATCGCTGTTGAACTCTTGGTAAACTTCGAAAGGAGACTGTGCCAGCGCCTTATCGATCTCAGCCTCGTAGTTGTCATCGACATTGGCCAAAGCCTCAGCGTATCCAGGGGAACCCTTCTTGATGCCCAGGCGCTTCAACTCCGACTGGCGCCACTTGGCTTTTGTGGTTCGCAGTATAGCCGGGGTATCGCTATCGGCCGGCGCCTTTGATTGAATCGGCTCAGTTACCGGCAGCTCTAGCTGGGCTGGCTGGGCCGTGGCTTCCGGTGTCGCTGGCGTTGCCGTAACAGGTTCAGGGCTTACTGCTTCTTCCTTAGTTGCTGCCTGATCTGCGGCCTGCTGCGCTTCTGTTTGTGAACTTGGGAACTCGTGAGCAAGGTCTACCAGCTCGCCGATTGGTGCCTTGAGGCGGATCACCTTGATCGGCTCGCCCTTCTCTTGCTTAGTCAGCCACTGGTGATGGCCGTCAAGCACATAGTTGTCCGAGGAAATCAGAATAGAACGATCACCACCATCATAGCCAAGTGCCTTCTTGACTTTGGCTGGTGAAAACTCGGCCTGTGTAGGCTTCAATGAATCGGCCGGCACCTCTTCGCTGACATGCTCAACACCGCGCGCATTCATAAAGTTAACCATGGCGCCGCGATGTTCTGCCTTGATCTGCGGCATTTTTGCCCTGGGAATGTTCAGGGTTCCTGTCTCTGGCTTGAAAGCTACCCATTCATTGTCAAGCTGATCTACAGTCATGTCTGCGGCTTTGGGTAACGCCTGTGGTGTAAGATCTGGCGCTTGCTGTATCTGTTCAGTCTGTTGCGGTTGAGATTGACGCGAATCTTCCCATCCCCATCCATCACCAAATTTCACCGCTTGAACCGTCGCGCCTTCACGCTTGGCAATCCTGGCGCCCTTGCTGGCCAGTGCCTCTTTTGCGGTTTTAAATGGGCGGCCTGAGCTCATCACGTTCACGCCCGACTGGTTACCAGAAAACACAATCCCTTTGTCCTCGATGGCCAGTGGCCTGGCTGCGCTTTCGCGTTCCGCTTTGCGCCGCTGTTGCTCTATGCTCTCCCGGCGCTGCTGTGAAGGCCTGCCGTCATCGGCAAAGATGGTCGAGGACTTGCCAATCAGGTTAGTCGGCTGCGAGGTCATTGCCTCCCTGGCGCGCTGGGCATTTAGAGTTTCACTGTCGATAGATGGATTAACCAGTAGCCCTGTGATTGGACGCGCCTGTGTTTCCGGCGGCAGCCATTCGCCTTCACGGCGGTTATCGGCAAGTCTTTGCGCTTGTTCAATAGCATCGCTCAAGCGGCTGCGCTGAAAGTCAGAGCCTGGCACAGTTGGAAAGCTTCGGCCTTTCATCGCATTATCTCTTGCGATAACTTCGTCTCCAAAGCGGCCAGCATCCATGGTGCCACCCATGCCAGCCTGACGCGCTGCCGCAGGTTGGTCGTAGTCTATAGCAGGTGATGCAGGCGTCTGTGTGGCTGCTATTTCGGCCATATCAATCTGCCTCGCAACACTTTCGCCAGCGAGTGAATCCATTGCGCTAGCTAGCCCTGGGCTATCCTCCCTTATTGGATCCGCTGCATCATTTTTAACTTCCGGCTTTGGTTTTCTATTCAGAAGCCCACCACCAAAGCCAGCGACCCCACCAACACCAGCCCCAAGAATCCCTTCATTCAGTGCGGCAAGTTTTACATTTGCAGTTGGATCCCTGTTATCCAGCTTTGAGACTGCACTATCAACGGCATACTGGCTTGTGCCAGCCTGCGCAGCTTCCGTGGCGCCTTCGGTAAAGGCTCCTGCCAGCGCCGAGCGGAACGCTCCAGACTTAGCCAACCTTATCCCTGTCAACGCTTTACCGAGGATCGGATCTCCTATGGCTGAGGCCGCAAAGTTAGCCAGCAGTGTTTTAGGATCGGCTCTGACCTCTTTTGCTACCTGTTCAGCAACTTCTGACTTAGCAGCATTCCACTTGGCCAGATCATCAAGTTCCGGGCTTTGCTGATCCAGCTCGATAAATTTCCTCTGAAAAATGTCGGAATCGGCTAACACTTGATCCGGTATGTTCATCACCTCTTGGCGTGCCTGATTCATTGCCTGGCCGGTAGCCGAAGACCCGCCAGTTAGGCCCATACCTGCTACCTGTGCGGCCTTTGCCCCTTTGGCTCCCAGACTTAAAGCTTTGGTTGCGGCGCCAGCCATACCGGCACCAGGTATCATGGTTGGCGCCAACTGTCCGGCCATGTTGGCCATATTGAGGATCCATGAATCCAGATCTGTCATGCCTTCACCAAGCGCGACCTCTCCCAATTCATTGAATTCAAACATGGGCTTGCTCATAGCTTCTCGCCCACGGTCAGACAGCTGGCCGAATTGGTCGTCTGATATGCCATACAGTGACTTGGCTATGCCGTCAGCACCAAAGAAATCGAAGATCCCACCAAGACCAGAAGCAGCACCGGCCTGAAACATATCGACAGAATCGGCAAACCGGCCTTGCTGTTGACTGGTTTGGCTTTGCTGGGTTGGCGACTGGGTACGATACTGGTTTGGATCAAAGTTGAGTAACGACATGGGGAATCTCCGAACACAAAAAACCCGGCGCTGAGGCCGGGTTCAGAATGATGATGGTCTGCTTATTTGTTCAGTTGTTGCAGAAGGCCTGAGCCTATCAATGGGGTGCTGTAATCTGGTTGTTCTGGCAATGACATTGCTTCAGTCTTGGAGTAATGCTGATTCAAAGGCCCCCTTACTCGGTTCGTCATTTGCTCAGATCGTTGCAGCATTGTGCCGGCATCATCACCATAAGCGCCGTTGCCAAAAAGAACGCTCGGCTGATTCTTTTCCCTTACCTTGCTTGCCCAGCCTGAAACATTGAAAGGCTGTGGTGCTGGGGTCGGCTCAGGTGTCGGCGGGGATACTGTAGCTTGTGACAAGGCGGGTTGTTCGCTGCCATCCAGATACATCCCAAATCCGTACTGGTTGGCTTCAGATTCCGTAAGACCTGACCTGGTAACCATGTTCTTTGCGTCACTCAGATAACTGGTATTCAACGCTGACATTGCAGCTTGATACCCTGCTGCGTCAGTGATCTGCTTCGTCATTGGGTCAGTGAACATTTCCCGGATCTGCCTTTCCTTGTCAGCCTTCATGCTGTCGAGCCGGTCAAGGCTTTTACTCAGCATGGTCACGGTCTGGCGGGATTCAGCACGAAGCTCCCTGCTATCAGCTCTTGCGTCCATACGTTCTTGACGTTCAACCGTATCTTTATAGCGTTGCTCATCCCTGGCCTCTCTCCGCGCATACCTGGCATCCTCAATCGCCCATCGCTTTTCCATGCTGGCCTGGCGCATCCGCTCAAAGTCCTCTGCTTGCAGCATCCGGGCATACTGAGACAAGCCAGCGCCTATCGCTTGCCCGGCTCCTTCCAACCCTTTACCGATCCCCATCAATAGTGACATATCAGACCTCCGGCATTGGTGTTTTAGGCTTACGATTCAATAGGCCTGTAGTTTGTTGTTTCGGCACGATGCCCAGGGCCTCACCTTCCTTGGTGGCTTCCTCAACTGATTGCTTGAGCTCGTTCACATCGAGCTCGCCCATTGCTTCCTTAGCGCTTATATACGCTGAATAAGCGTTGCTGGCCGCTGCATCAATGAACTCATCATTAACCTCATCCTCAGCCAAGGCTCCGGCGTCAACCGCCAAGGCTGTGAGCTCCATCAGTATTTCCATTGCAAGGATCAGTTTGATGTCGTCGCTGTATTGCAACTGACGGCCGACAGCAATCAACACGGTCGCAGTGGCATTGCCAATCCCTCTGGCAACGTCCTGATCTTCTCTTACCATGGCCGCAATCTTATCCCCGGTTTCACCTTCTCCGTGGATAATGACCTGGGAGATCTTCATCGCCTCAGAAAGCTGAGCTTCTTCCTCTTTGGTAAGATCCTCGCCCTCTGGCTCTTTGATTTGTTTGAGGTCCATTGCTTATCCCACCCTGTCGGTTAAGTCATCAAGGGTTTGCGGCTGCCAGGGTTGCTGCTCATACGTACCTGCTTGAGGTATAGAGGCCATTGGCGAAAGGTTAATATTCTTCAGCAAGCCACCGATATTCAGATCAGCAGCATTGCCTTCACCATCAACACCCCAGTAAGTCATCCGCTTCCGAGCTTCCTCCGCTTCCTTCTCTGCAGCCCGGCCTTGAACAGCACCACCTATCAACTGTGTACCGGCGTTGATACCTGTACTCCAGAGCATGGCCTCACCTGCCGATAAGCCACCAAGTAACCCGCTGCCTGTTGCCGCGCCCCCGGCAGCCCCTGCTGCACCGGCCGCCCCTGCACCACCAGCCACGGCAGTACCAGTTACACCAGTGGAAGCGGCGCCGCCCATCGCGTTGATAACGGCAGTTTCACCGGCTGCCAAAGCTCCTGCACCGCCGGCCGCGCCTCCTGCAGCACCACCAGCAACGCCACCGGCCACACCAGTAGCAGCACCGCCAGTAGCCCCTCCAGCGACGCCTCCAGCACCAGATCCCCAAATTCCGGCACCGATATTACTTGTCGCCGTTGCTGCTCCAGTTCCAGCACCTGCGGCACCAGTGGCCGCCGTTGAAGCAGCGGTATTTGCTGCAGCGCTCGCGGCAGCAGAACCAGCAGCTGCAGCAGCGCCACCAGCGGCACCTGTCCACCCACCGGCAATGGCAGAACCTGCCCCGGCCAAGTTTCCTGACATAAGCGCGGATCCTGCACCTTGCACACCGCCCCAGGCAGAAGCAATGCCACCTGCAGCCGTACCGCCGGCACTCATGGCCCCAATAAGGGCCGCACCTCCGAAATAGATAAGGACGGCCGCGGCCACCACTTTGAATATTGGACTCGATTCAATTTTGTTGCGAATCTTGGCTGTTTTCTTGTGAACCCATTTGAATACAGGATCAAGTGTTCCAGTAATTTTATGGGCAAACTTTCTCAACTTCTTAAAAGCTTTGCCGACTGCACTCATGCTGCCTCCTGTGAAAAGATTAGACTGTAGAAACCACCGACTATGGTAAAACCATGGCGCTCATAGAGCTGACCGATACGTCCATCGGCATCCATTCCGCTACTCACTCCAAGCAGAATACTTTTGACTTTTGGGAATGATTTGGCCCAGCGAATAAATCGCCTTAATAACCAAACCGCTTGATCTCCATGCTCTGGCAGAACGCAGAAAGTTAAGTCTGTTGCATAGCAGTCTTTGCTGAACCAGTGTTCCTCCATCATTCCCATGATGAAACCGACAACCTCGCCGTCGACCACTGCAACAAAAATCTCCATACTCCTGTCTGAAATACAGCGTCTCACCATGTACCTGGCTTTGTTGTCGTCAAGGGTGACAGGGTAAGTTGGAGACTTCTCAAGCGTTGCTTTGCCGATTGAGACAATGGCGTTCATGTCTGCGTGAGTCGCTGTTCTAATCATGGTTACCTCTGGAGTTTGTTAATCCAGTTATTGGATCCAGGTGTACCGACAGGCTCAGACCATCCACCGCCGGATCCCCCTAGAAGCCCACCAGTGCTGCTACTTCCACCACCAAACGAACCTCCTGAACCACCTCCGGTACCGGCACCAACTGTTCCACCCGGGTTACTGGTCGTTGGCGGTGGCACTCCTACGTCTGGCGCAGGGCCACTGTTGCCGCCAATGCCATAGATGGTGCCGATAATTGCTGTCTGAGACTTGAGCGAGTCGATGATGTTCTTAACCGCGGCTTGCTGCTGGGCCTGGGTCATATTCGGATTGGTCATGGCCATACCAATAGCCTGAAGCGCAGCATTCACAGCCTGGCCAGTAGCATTGCCATATTCCATCTTGGTTTGCTGATCGAAGCCGCGCATTTGCATTTCCATCTGCGTACCAAGTTGAGCGGTTAGCTCTTTCCAACGCTGGTCGTTTTGCAGTTGATTGAGCTCAACCTGGTATTGCTGAAGTATTGAATCCCTTTGAACCTGCAGAACGTGACTCGTTTCCATCTGCTTGAGCTGCAGCTCCTGCTGCTTGTCCAGCGTCCCGAGCTGCTGGCGATACTTCAGGTCTTCAAGTTGTTGCTGGAATTCGCGATTGGCGTTGTTTTCACCTGTCTGCCATTCCATCTGATTATTCTGGAGCTGGTTGTTGGCGTCGTACTGTTTATCGGCCATGGCAGCATCTTGCTGGTTTTTCTGGTTGAGCTGATCTTGCTGCGCCTGGGTTTGCCATTGCTGCGACTGAGCTTGGTTGTAGGTCTGGGCATCTTGCTGAGCTATCGGCAATGCCTTGTCTATCATGCTGGACAGTGCCAGCTCTGAACCGATTGAGCTAGATTGAAGTCCTCTGGATGCTGCGAGCCCATTTGCATTCGCAATGGCTTTTCGCATTATGTCGCTGTTCGGATCCAGCAGGCCTGTAATCTGATTCTGGACAAGCGATTCTTCTCTTGGGTCGTATTGATACTGCTTGTCGCTGGTGACGCCTTCAAAGCCGTTTGACTGGTATTCCCGGGGCGTAAACTCGGTTTGAGGTGCAGGCTTAATCGGTACGTTGTAGTTGGCCGGCCGATTCCCCCCATCGGTAGGTCTTGGTGGAGATCCTGCCGCCGTAGTCTGCATAGTGTTGCTGGCAGTGTAGGAGCCTGAAACAGGTTCAATATTTGGCTTGTTTAGGGGCTGAGTATTCCCAAGCAGACCACCGGCTTTCGGCGCTGAACCACCGCTAACAGGATAAATGGGTTTGTTTTGACTGGATTCAGGCACAGGCAAAGCGCTCACCTGCCCGGTCTGGATAGGCTTAATTTGTTGCATGATTAATGCACCTCAGATTTTTAGGTTTGTGCTGGGGGAGTTAAAAAGGAGGAAGCTGCAACAAGCCGCAGTATGGGTAAATCTTAGTGATACTACATTCTATTGCAATCGGTTAATCAGGGTTAAAAGCCCAGTTCTGCGGCCGGTAATCTCTTATGATGGCGTTATCCATTCCACTTGGAGAACCATCAGTATTGAGGATTGGTTGCAGCTCGCCAGGCAAACCTGTTTCCGGATAACTTTTATGGTCCATAGCCAGCTTTAGGCCTGACGCGTAGGTCGGTGTAACCACAGTCACAGCGCTTATTGAACCACGCAAGCAATTCATCATGCGGCCGCGCGTTCCGCTCATGGCTCCAATTTTGAGCGATGAGTATTCTGATGATTCATAATTCTGGCTCACCTTAACCCTGTGAGAAATGTATCCACTTTGGCCGCTCGGTTTCACGCTGACCGTAAGATATGTGCCAGTTTGCTCTGTCGTGACTTCGCTGAGCCAGTGCCCTGGTTGCAGTTGAAATGGTGCCAGAGACTCAAATACTCTGCCGCCATACAGCACGCGAACAACATTATGGCTTTGGCCTGTGAAACTCACGGCCATCATTCCACCATAATACCCTTCGACCTGGGCCATTTGATGCGACCAAAGCGCTATATCAGGCTTGTCCAACTCGACAGAATCAAGCTGGATACCGATGCTAAATTCGGTGTTCAGCTGCAGCATGTCTGCCCTGAAGTCGATCACACTCTGATAGCCATTCAGAAAGTAACTCCAACTGCCAGGCTGCTCTGGCTGTGTCGGAGGCTGTGGTGTTGGTGGTCTATAGTCCGGAAGTAGATACCTGTATTTGACCTGATATCTGTTGTTGATAACCATTCCAGCATCAAGCAATTCCAACCCCTGCTGTGTTACTGGTTCTGGATATGCTACTTCCCATCTATCCTGCTGTTTCCGTCTATACAATGTTCCATTGTCGACGTAGAAAAGTGCGAGTTCCGTGTCCTGTCTGCCAGTATTTCTCAGGTTATCCATGCCTACCACTGGGAATGATCCCGGGCAAATAGCTCTTTCTTCGTTGGCTTCAGTCTCAGGGTTATACCAAAAAATTCCGACATTGCCGTCATCATAGCCAAGTGAGACAACAGCATTACCTGTCTGGTCAAATGCCAAGTCAATATTGCTGACCTTCTTCGACAAAATACCAAGGTGAATATCCTGGCTCCACTCGCCTTGTTCAGCAACACATAGGATCAACTCTGTGCCGTCCACTCTTGCCATCCAAACCGCCGATATGACATTACCACCTGAATACTGCAAAACCTTGGGGCCTGGAGCCAGTGATGAAACTGAATGGTTCTCATAACTTGGGATCACCAACCCGCCAAAGTCCCTTTGAAACGACTCAGCTCTTGATGTGAGCCAATCAGGGATCATCCTATCAACTCCAACTTGACACCAAGATTTAACGCATAGGAACTGGTTTTAGGAATTGGAGGCGTAGCTTTGACATGAATCATTCCATAAGGAAATTGGTAAGCTGATGATGAATTGGAAGTCAGTGAGGAAATTATGATGCCTTCTACAGTATTGTCCTGGAAAACATCGGCACCAGACATACTTGCAGAATAGATCTCGGATATTTTTCTGCCGACGGCATCATACTCTGTGGTTGGTGAAAAAAGGTTCGATTTAAAGTCGCTATTATTACCCGTTAAAGCACCGGAGCCTAAAGTGTTAATATCTTGAGGGTAAACACATGCCAATGCTGACTGTTCACTATATATAGCCCCGTATTGATAATTCAAATTGAAATACCTTGATGGAACATTAGCGTTATAGCTAGTACTCGTTTGTGGATACAGCCTAGACGTAATAAACACATCAAACGTTGTTTGAACCCCATCAACATCAATAACTTCTGTAGTGTGCCAAGGCAGACTGGTTTGAAGTTCATATTCAACAATTAGTTGATCTTCAGCTGTTACTGGAATTACAACTGGATTACCAAGATCATCCTTGAACAGGACTCTCGACAGACACTGAGTATTGTTTGATGATTCCGAAAGACCTGCCTCTGATATATTCCCAACTACGCTGCCTATGTTGAAAACTGCTGTCATTGTTTTCTTATAGATGAAGCTTGAGCCATCAATTGTCCTAGATGCAGTTATAGTGGTTATTTGTGATGATGCAATTGAGTTCTCTAACCCTGAGTCTGTTGTTTGTGGCTCCGTTGTTCCAGTTCCTACCAATACATATCTCATGTACTTAAATCCTGAGAAAAAGTACCCAAGCAGTACATTGTCAGTCAAATGGGAAGAAAAAACCTCTTTCCCACGCCGCAAAACTCGGGCTCTTGCGGAACCTTTAATTTTAGCTTGTACTTTCATTATGCTGGATTCCTCTCAAACACCACGCTGATTGCCATTTGTAATGGCTCGTCTTTTCGCGCATAGATCGCTTGATTGCGTTTAAATACAATCTCAATTTGCGCATTAACAATGTCGTCCAGGTGCTTCCTTATAACGACTTCTTTGAAATAAATATCTACCGATGGAAGCAGAGCGAAAGTTTCTGAAACGCCAGCATTAATGACTAATTCCCTGAATTCAATTTCTATTGATGCAGATATGCTGAATATCTCAGTCTCAAACCCTAGTGCGGTATCATTGGTGGCAAAACCGATAGAAGGCGTTCCCATCTGAAACTGCTCATTCACTCGGTTTGGGTACAGCATGCTCGTCAGCGACTCAAGCTTCCAATACCGTCTTTCCTTTCGCATGCCACCGGCCAATACCGCCAGCAGTGCCTGGGCCTGAGTCATTCGTTCCGCCATTACGGCACCACAACATCAGCCGGGTAAACATCACCCACCAAAAACCACACTGTTTCGCTTATGCTGATCAGGGCTACAGCAGAGTTTTCACCGTATGCCCTAAGGATGCCGCTGGAAAGGATGGTAACCCCTTCGGTTTCACTGCCTTGAAACCATAGTTCCGCGCCACTCTTGTTAGCGAAGAAGATAATTGACCCGGGTGCCACAGTGGGATCACCGGCAATAGCTCTAATTGAGCGGCCTACTGTGACCAGTATTTTGCTCTGTGCTTCTGTAGGGTTGTCTGGCACCAGGTATTCGCAGTTTATCCACTGACTGTGGTTTGAGCCTGAAACAGCTATCGCGTTTGAACTGTTGCTGACAATGGCCACTTCATGATCTGCTTGCAATAGAAGTGCTGTCGCCGGCAACAAATCCATATCACCCTGCTTGTTGATATAGAGCAGACTGTCTGTATATGGCTGCAAGGGGATCTCTGTGTCACCCACAAAGTTACTTGGCAGCTTTATCACAAAGCCATTTATCTGCGCGGTAATCTGCTGCAGGTTCGCAGATATCCCGCCAAGCTTTGTATTCATTGGGGTGGCACGTATCGTAGTGCCTTGAATGAAAGGGCTGTTGTCTTGCCAGTATGGAAGCGGTGGCATATAGCTCCTTAGCGCCTGCGGCTGACTGGTTTACTGTGCAAAAATAGGTTGGATAAGATGAATGGCGGGATCCGCTTTGACGTTGTTTCCAGGTAAATGGCTATGTTCCGCGATACCCCACTGATATACATATCAGCCCAGCTGGTAGAGCTTCCGCCCCAAGT
This sequence comes from Shewanella sp. Iso12, assembly GCF_012030025.1. NCBI lineage: Bacteria > Pseudomonadati > Pseudomonadota > Gammaproteobacteria > Alteromonadales > Shewanellaceae > Shewanella > Shewanella sp. Iso12. The sequence continues at coordinate 275,377 of NZ_JAAUHW010000004.1, read as the reverse complement.
CGCATTGTCCCACTCTGACAAATCCCATTTACTGCCAGATCCGATAATCACTTCACTGTCAGGAATATCTGGGCTCATAAAGTCAAAGAATGCCGCGGCCGACATGACTACCTCTGTCACGCTGTCGCACTCGATTACAAGCTTGTGCCATTTCTTCCTGGCCTCAGGGCTGCCGAAGTTAATAAATGTGGTTAACAGGTAGCTTGAGTATTCGGCACCATCGAATGAAGTTCCGCGATCAAGTTGGTACACATACCCGTCTTGGCCGCCGGCGAATACCGCTTCTTTCCCCTCCAGATCCTCACCGCCAAACCCGCATGAGAACGGCTTGCCGTAATTGACCTGGGTATACTGTGGCGCTCCATCCGGTGAGAAAGTGGTAAACAAGCAACTGCCATCGCCGAAAAGTAGCCGATACTGGTTTTTTGACTTTACCGCCAAGCTCGATACTTCCCTGCCGGCGTATTGGTCCAGTAGTGGCTTAACACCTTGGCTAATCGCCGCCTGGGCGAAGTCACCAAATTGCTGCACTCTGGCCAACATTGTCAGGCCGCGGTCATCCAGAAACAGTGTGTCACTCAGCGTTTGCGCCGTTCCCATGCGCATACCGACCTTAGTGGACAAGCTCTTTAGTTGGAAGTCAGCCTTGCTGGTCCCATAGAGCATATAGGTTCTATTTCGGCATCCAATTGCGCATGTACTGTCAGCCTGTACCTGAAGCTCGGTAATTTCATCCCCGACGGCAAACTCTACCCCGCCGTCCGTAGGGGTCCACTTGGTTGGGTCACCAACCGCACTCGCGACCAGGCTCCCGCCTCGGTAAGCCATGAGCAATACCTGGCTTGGCAGCACTTCAACCAATATCGGTGCGTCAGGAGCTATTGGCCCTGTGATTTGGGTGAAAGTGGTACCGTCAAATCTGAATGCCGGGTTTTTACCATCTACGCCAATGATCTCCATGCTGCCACTGCCGCCGCTGAAGTTGGTTTGACGCGTAAACAACCGCCCGCCAGGTGATAGTGCCGGAGTTGTGACTTCTTGCCATCCGGTTGCCGTAGCTCTATGCAGCTTGGCAGCAGCGCCCCCGGCAGTATTGCGCATCGCGTAGACAATGCCTTCAAAAACAAACCCGCCAATGATAGGGCCATCACCCGGCACACTGCCTATAGTTCCGCGCCTAACCTCAATTTCAGCTTCCCATGCTGCAAGCGCATCTTCATCAGTTGGGAAAGGGAACCCGGGAAGATCAACAATCCTCACCGCAGAAGGTGAAGGCTTTCCATCATAGCGCTCAAAGCCAGATACTCTTTGGTACCTGCCGGCAGTATTGACCTCGAAATTTACCAGCTCACGGCAAGTGCCTGGTGGAGCATCGTTATCTGAGTCGGCCATGTTGAGGCCGCCACGAAGGGATATTGGCGCAGGTGTAAACATCAGAAGTTCACCTTTGGCAGCTGATCACGGCACAGCTCCTTAAATGCCACCATATAATCAGCCGATGCCGACTGATACAGAAACTGGTCTTCTTCGAACTTGGCATACTTTACGAGCGCCGCTTTCACAACCACATCCTGATAGTCGTCTGGAATTTGGCTTTGATCATCGTTCCCCAGGAGCCTAGCCGCAGACTTGAAGTAATCCACTTGTATTGGCAATGCTGAATCAGGCACTGGAAAAAACAACAACGAACCAGATGGGCTTTCAGTTACCACTTGGACGCCGGGCCCAGTGCTGATATCGCCATCGTAGTAAGCCAGCCATTCATCCCAATCAACGACCTTCACACGCTGCCCGGAAACTTTTACCTGCTGCAAGGAGCTGAACTGACTCATATTCAGTTCTGCAAGTGTGTATTCCTGCTGAGAAGCAGACAAACTGGAGCTGTTCCTGGCCCAAAGAAAGCGCCAATCGCGCCGAGCTCGCTGGACCTCAAGATCAGCTTCCTGCACCCAAGTACAGATCTTTTTCAAGACGCCGACCTGCCCAGTCACCGAGCCAGGGCCAGTACCGGACACTCCGGACTCTTCCCTGACCTTTTGGCACAGCTCCAGATATGTCATTACCGGATCCCCTTGTCACCTTCGATGCCGAAATGCTTATCCGGATCTTCAATGTCGAAATGCGTATCGACAGTTTGGAACGGCCAGCGCTTTTTCTTGGTTTCGATGGTGACCTTCTGCCCGTTGACTTCTTTCTGCTTGTAGTTGATTTCAATAGCGTTGTTCAGTACGTCGACAATCCCACAAGGCACCTTGACTTCTTCGCCCTTGACGATCTGATACATGCGGCCATTAAAGCCAACTTGGATGTAATTCATGGTCTCATCGCCATCGTCTTCTACGATGATGGTGTAATGAGAAGCCTTGGCATCGGCCTTTGACTTTTTGTCTTCGCTGCCTGGCTTGCTCTGGTTGGTATTGCCACCATTAAACAAGCCTGGCTTCAACTGCTCGAGTTCTTCGATAAGTTTTGGCCGGTCATCTTTGAGGTGACTCAGGTCCTGACCGAGGTGTTCAGCAGCAAATTTAATGAGGTTGTCGGTGCTGGTTTTCTTGTTGACATTCATCTTCACGCTCTCCGCTATGGAAATAGAAAAGGGCCCCATAAAGGAGCCCTTTTAGTCTTTGGCCTTACTTATGCCGGATTAACCTCACCGGCGACCTCGATACGGATCATCCAGGCATCGTTGAGGATTTTGGCGGTGTAGTATGTCTTCCACGCCACACTACCGTTTTGCCCCATTTCGTCACCGTGTTGCGGTGTACCTGGGTTACGCACCATCGGCTTAATCGCACCGCCTGACTCCTTGGAGCCCTTCAATGCGATGTGACCAAACGCGCGCTGGCCCATGACCAGAACCGGATAAACATCGGCATTGGTGCCTGAAGTAGACAGCGCTGTACCGCCAGCTGCACCACCGGCATCAGCCCATGGGTTAAACAGCGGTGAGCAAATGAAGCGAATATCTTCAACACTGCCGATCTCTTCTTGGCAGAGTGGCTGCCGGCTGCCGTATTCGGCTACCGGAGTAAAGCCAGGGATCTTGCGGATTGAGCCCACGATATCCGTATGGCAAATAGCCACAAATGCTGCTTCAATCGGCTTGGTCGAGATATTCACGCTTGGACCCAGAATTGAAGTCAGGCGCTTTGCACGTTGCGCCATAAGCGAACGAGACGCCAGGCGCACATGCGACAATCCCAGGGGCGCGTTCACAGCGTTCCGTGCTGCACCGTTGGCGTAGATCACGTTGGTACCGGCAATCAGCTTGCCGTAGCAAACCATTTCCACGGTTTCACCAGCCTGCTCGCCGGCCATCATGGCCATATCTTTACCGACTTCGTTTTCGTGCAGATCTTCAACTACGTCAGTCAGTGGCATCCAGTCACCGAACTGCTGAAGCTGGGCCGTTACGTCTTCGTAGCGGAAGTTAGTGCCGGCAGGACGAACACCCTCAGTCAGTGGGGTTGTCGCTGGTTGCAGCGGAATTGGTCGGCGCCACTTAACAGTATTGGAACTGTTCTTAGGCATCGGCTTGTGATCGCCGAGCTTGTTGAGTACCAGAATTGGCTCAGCATGCTCCAGCAGTTTTTTCTCGGCGTAGACACCTGCGCGCGTGCCGAGATCACCATAGTTATTAGACATGGCGTGTCTCCTTATTCAGATGTGATTTGGTTGAAAAAAGCGACGGGATCAACGTCGTCCGGTTCTGCTGACGCGCGGCTGGCGCCCTTGCGGTCAAGCTCTGCAAAATCCGAAAGACTGTTTTTGCCTTTACCGTTTGCGTTTGGTTGTTGTGGCTGTGCCTCAGGCGTTGCCTTGCCAAACCCGGTATCAGCCTTGAACTGGTTGAGTAAGGTGATGTTGTCACTGGCCAGATCGCTATTCGCCATCTGTTGAACGCCTGGCGACTGCATCGATAACCATTGACCAAACCGCGGATCCGCCGATGCTTGCTGGTAGTCAGGATGCGCTTGGGCCAACTGCTGATACTGAGACTGAATAAAGTCTTCGTGATCACGTTGCTCCAGTCGCTGCCTGTGTTCCTGCAAAGGCGTGAGCTGTTCGGTAAGCGGCTTTACTGCCTGTTCAAGCTTGGCGTTGATAAGGGCTGCAATTTCCGGGAACTCCTGCTCTATCTCGGCCATTGACATGCCAGAGAGTTGTTCCGCTGAAGGCGCTTGTTCTTCGCCACCCTTGTCTTTCGCCTGACCACTTTGCTGCGACTCCTTGAGCCTGCGATTCTCAGCCTCAAGCTCATTGGCTTTTCGGGTGAGTGCAGACACTCGGCCGGCATTGGCTCTGTGGTCGTTTTGGAGTTGAGAAAACTGACTACGCACATGCTCTGGTACAGAGGCCCATGGATCTTCTTCATCGGCTGCAACCTGGCCTTGGTCTGTGGCCGCTGAAGTATCCTGTGCGTCTGACTTTGCCTGCTTGTCGGTTTTTCCACCCTCCTGATCCAGCCCTTTACTACCTTCTTCACCTGTGGAGTCTTTCGAGTCCTCGGCTGAGATTTCGTTAAAGAAGCTGACAGCATCCAGTTCTTCATCAGAACGGTTGTCCTGTTGATCCTGGATTTCGCTCTGTTGTTGTTGAGCGAGTTTTTCCTGCTCTTGCTTTGGGTCCATAGTGAGTGCCTCATGCAGTCAATAAAAAACCCGCTGCAAGAGCGGGTCGATGTGTAAATTGGCAAACAAAAAGCCCGGCTTAATTGCCGGGCTCAGTCTTCATTTAGTTCCAGTCGTTGCGGGTATTCTTTGAGGATCTTGTCGATTTGGTTAACTTGTCCTCTGCATACATTGGCTTGAGCTTCGGTGATCCCTATCTGCAGCAGGGTCCGAATTGCATTTTCGCGGTCTTGTTGAAGCACTTTCTTCAATCTGTTCCAACTGATATCGCTCATGCGTTACTCCAGGCCATAGTTGCCGGTATTGCCTAACTGATTCTTCATTGAGATTTCAGTCATCACCTTGTCCCACTCCAACTGCCGCTTGGCGCTGGAGTCCTGCAGCTTGGCGATCAGCTCATTCTCTTTCAGTTGCCCGGACTGCTGCAGCTTGAACAGCTCGATGCGTTCAGCGCGTTCTTGCTTTTGCAGATCAGCAGACAGTTCCATTTGCTTGATCTGCATTTGCATCTGCATCTCTGCATGCTTCTGCTGAGCATTGAAGTCGGCCAGCTTCCATTCCTGTTCAGCTTTAAACTTCACCTGCTCAACCCGCAACTGCTCTACCAGCATTGCCGAGTCTTGTGGCTGACCGCCTTGGCTTTCTTCCTGCTGTTTCTGCCAAGCCTTCAGTTCATCGTCGGAAGGTATAATGCTCGACGGTAGTTGCTGGGTCTTTGCCCACTCGCGCAATATCTGGCTGCTTTTCAGCTGCAGCACAGGAGCAAACACCGGCGAACTGCCAGCGACATTGATAAAGTTGGTCAGCGCTGCGCCTACCTGCTCTTTGATTAGCAGTGCAGAAGTGCCGCGCGCATCAACTTTAAAATCACCCTTCACAGCTGAATCGTCACTGTGGAGCATGTTGAAATGATAAAAGTCGCGGATCATTGGCGTGGTCACCCAGTCGTCCCACTGCTTAACCTGGGCCCGTCTGACAGTGTTGGCAGCATTCATCAGCATGGACATACCGCCGAGCGTTTGAGTTGACTGACCTTGCTCGCCATGCTGTAGCATCGGCACGCCAGATACTTCATCAATCATTACCCGGTTGGTTTGCAGAATTAGATTCAGATCCTGAAGGTGACTGGGCACATCAAAGGTACTGAATGCCGCCTTAATGTCAGAAAACTGCCCTTCCACATTCCACACTTTCCAAGGCCTGATTTTCCAATCGTTGTCCTGGGGGGTTACTGCGTTCTTGTTTACGCCAAGCTGGGGACCTGAAGATATGGCGCCGTTATCGAGCATCATTCTCCAGATGCTGTTATAGCTGGACTGCTCATCGTGAATGATCCTGGGGATCCCGAAGCCGAAGATGCTTGAATCATCTTCCTCCCAATTGAACACCACATAAGGCAATCCCTTATCGTGGTCCATCATTGACAACCTGGCACCGAGGACAATGCCACCGCAATAGAACACAACGGCGTCAATTTCTTCCTCGCTATAACCTGTCAGGATTCCGTTGTCATCAGCGTCAATCGGAATGATGCCAACCTGCTGCAGAACGGATTTAGGTACAGGGCCATGGTATTCCCAGGTTTCATACCTGGTGTCGTTGATTTGGTCAGACAGCCCGGCCAACTGCCTCACATCATCCTGATAAGTCGACCTGTGCTGAGTCTGGTTGCCGGTCATGGCCAGCACCTTCTTTATCTGCTCGTCAGGGAATCCGCGACGCCCTTTTAGGCTCCTGATTTGGCGCTTGCTCATATAGCGGCGCTCGAACACAAACTCAGCTTCTTCGATACTCGCCGCCGACATGTCAGGGTAGAAGTCCCATGGCCTCACCAGTTCAACGCACGGCACGAACTCTTCTTTAATAACCAGCACATGCTCGCCGTCTTTTTTTATAAAGGCTTTCTGCCTGTCTTTTCTGACAACTGGGCCCTTTAGAATGCCGGTGCCGATGATCCCGGCATCACGCAGCATCTGACGACACTTTGCGTTGTACTGAGTTTCAACCAACTGGTCATCAATCAGCTTTGCCATTTTTTCGGCAGCCGTCTTTGCCAGTTCCTCTTTGCGGTTCGCTACGTCGGCTTCGGTGACAATGTTACCCTCGCCGTCTTGATACATTGTGTCACCCAGCTTAAATGGCTTATCACCATTGGCCATCATGTCTACCAAGGTCGGGTTGGGTGTGGGGGATATTCCCCAGTTCTTATCGTCATTGGGGAACAGCAGATCAACCAACTGCGCTATGCCGGCATTTGTCTTTGAGCGGGTCAGCTTGATAAATACCCTGGCCCTATCTGCTTCCTTCAGATTTTTCTCAGTCTCAGGATCGTACTCGCCATAGTACATACGCAGGTCTTCAACCATACGCAGATCCGTTCTGCCACGGTCATAGATGGCTTCAGCGAGTTTACGCTCCAGCTCAATTGCCAAAACGTCGATACGGTCCTTGTCGTCATACTCATGTCCGTATTGCTTTGGCTTCGGCCCGTTGCGCTGCTCAGTCATTAATAACCCGCCTTGCTGTCTGCTGCCCTAGTCTGTGCTGTGGTCTGATAAAGTTGGTCTGTGCGTTCATAGTCGATTTCACCCTGGGCACCTTGTGCCAAGTACTGCAATGCGTCATGTGGGTGTGAATATCGGTTCTTGTCAGCTTCGGAGTGATATCGCTCGTCGCCTGACACCTTTAGGCGCCGGAAGTGGTATCCGCTGATGAAACCTTTGCGGATCACCTTACAAACAGGACTCAGTTCAAACGCTGGCGCACCGTCAATATCACCGTTAAGGAAGAACCTCACGGCCTCCCATCGGTGTTCTGGTTTGTTGCTGCTTGTTGAATAAGCGCGGATCTTGAATTCCCGGTTAATGATTTCAATCGGGCTGTTTTCATCGTTGCCAGACTTTGCCCAACCGGACGGATCACAGTAGCCTTCCATTTCCGCTTTGGTGTAAGCCGGGAAGTCCTTTCTGAGCTGGGGGATCAGCTCCTTCATAAACTTACGGATGCCCATGTCTTCACTGATGTACTCTTTGAGCACTCTCAGCTTATGCTGCACTGTCAGTTGTCCAACAATGCAGGCCGGGGTTCGGCCGAAGTCGAACCCAAGCAGCAGTTTTCCATGGGACTTGATTGGCAGCGTTGGATTTCGGGCCACATGGATTGGGTCCTTGTAGCTGCCTCGGTAAATTGGCTTTCCAGTGACTATCGTTCCGTAGTCGTTGGCCAAGTTGACGCGGATCCAGTCGTCATCCTTACCTTGGATCATTCGGATGTAATAGCCGTCTGGCAGGTTGTTTAAATTCTCTGCCTCAGGGTTAGGCCGCCAAATAGAATAGGCAGCCTCCCCTTTTCCGATAACTTCTTCGGTTACTCCCCCGGGCTGACGCAGGAATGTCCAGCCCTCCGGCTTCGTTTCCTCTGCCAGCTTGTAATACCAGTGATCATCGTCTGGGGCGTTGGTATCCCCAATCATTCCATGCCAATAATCAGAGACTTCGGCATTGCTTGGGTATCGACCATGCCGGCCGTCGCACATGTCAACGATCGGCTTTGAAAGTTCCTTGACTTCGTTGAGCCAGAACCCGGTAGCCTGGAACCCCCTCAGCTTCCTCACTGAGTCGGGCCTGTCCAAAGCGAAGAACACCAGCTCTGCCAGCACTCTGGTGCCGTCTTCCAGGTCAAAGTCCAGATAGTGAGTTGGCGGCGAGTCCATCACCAGCCGACCTAAAATAACTTCCTCGTTGTGGTATAGGTCGCACCAGTCCTTAATTGTGGTGTTTTTTAAGTCGGTGTAGGTATTTCGCACCGCCGCCCAGCGTGACTTTCTCACGCCATTTGCATTGGGCGTTTGTTCGCACATCTGGTCAAAGACCCGCATGGCTGAACAATACGTTTTACCAGAGCCGATAGGCCCCATGATCATTGTTACGCGGTCGCGAAGCTCCATATACTGGCGCAGCACTTCGCCCTGGGGCTTAACCCAGAATTCAATTTCCTGTTGCTGTGCCACACCGGATCAGCCCTTTACGCCATCGTACCGACGAATAACCTTGGGCCTTTCTGCAACCTCCACCTTATCTGTCCACATTTTCTTGTGCTTACCGAGTAGCTCAAGTGCAGCGACCTTATTCCACTGCTTAAACTTCTTGGTAAACCCTATTTGTTCCCGGTCCTCTCCCTGCCCCTCAAACAACTCATCAACTTCCATCCCTGACAATGCTCTGCGGCAATGCTGTGGCCACTCCTTGAACGGTTTAAGACTGCCGTCGTCATTAAAGATCGGCGCCATGTCGGCAAAAGCGACCATTGCAAGCTCACGAATGATCCGCTCAGAGGACACGCCTGCTTCTTCAAATGACTTGTTGATATGCCAATCGATAGCTTCTCTGACATGAGTCCGGTTATATGTGATATAGCCAACCTTCGCCGGTTCCTTTGACTTTGAGCCAGCTTTGACAGCAGCTTCTTTCTTGCTCGACAGCTCGACATAGGCAGCAATAAAGCGACGCTCGAAGTCTGTATATTTGTGGATACTCCAGTCGAATTGAGACTTACTCATTGCTCAACTCTTTGGCTAGCTTAGCCTTGGCTAGTTCAGTCTCAACGCGCGTTAACTCTGACTCCCTGCGCTCCCTGCGCCACTGATATAACCAGTTGATGATAAACGTCAAAAACGCCAGCAATAAGCCACCCCATAGCGCCAATTCATTCACGGTAAATGCGCCTCCTGCCGCTGTTGAAATTGAAGCGCCGTAGGAAGCAGCTGCCACTACTTTTGCTGTTCCGGCCTCAGTTGCTTGTATGCTGTGATTCATTGAGTTTTCGCTCCCTCCAGTCATGCAGGCTCTGCCAACTGACATTGCAGTCATCCAGTGCCTGAATGAGTGTCATCGCGTAATTAAGCAGCTCCGGATTTTTGACTTTCCGGCCTTCGGTTTTCGGTGCTGATGGGATTTCGCAGAACGCCAGCAGTTCTTCCGGTGGAAGTACAGGCACCTGCTTTGTTACCGTCACCGTTCGCACAATCGGCTGCGTGCTCGAGCAACCTTGCAAGATCACTAGGCACATGATCAGCAGCCCAACTTCGCGTATGTTCATCGTTCGAATTCTCCAGCAGTTGTGATACCTGGGTTTTCAGTTCAGTGTATGCCTGCTCCAACTGCCGCCGGTTTTGTTCCCGCTCAATTAGCGCCGCTGCCAGCGCCTTGGCGTCACTGATCGCCACCTGTTTTTCAAGTTCGGCCGCCTTAATCTGCTCGGTCGCGTTGTCCAAATCGGTTTGAAGCACGAACTTGGCCGCAGTTTCATTGGTTAAGTTGGTGTTAGCCGTCGATAACTGGCCTGCAGTCACCGCCCACATCGCACCGCTAACAATCACGGCAATGGTGAGCAAGGCAATAGATACCATCGCAAAGTTATCTTTAATTGTTTGAAACATGGGTAAGCTCCTATTGGAGTGAATTAACACAAACTTGGTGACGTTCCTGCGCCCTGAGCCAAACGCCGTAACAACGCTTATTACCGGGTGTCAAAGGGTTCATTGGCGTTTCCTTTTAGGTTTGATAAACACAGTGCGAGCTCTTTTGCACGACGATTAACCAGGCCATTTAGCTTGCGGCCCTTTGAGTACACCCAGCGTATAAGTTCATTGCAGGCCCCAATGTGGTCACCTGCCAAAAGCTTTTTGCGCAAAGTGGATGTGCGGAACGCCTCGGCGCCGACGTTGTAGATGAAACTGAGGTAAGCGGCATTTTCGCCTTCCGTAAGTTTCACCCCGTCGGTGAGGCGCAACAGTTGGCTGTTATAAGTCGCCAGATTGTCGGCCAGTTGATTCAGGCAGTACTCCATTGAGCGATGTTGCCCAGGCTCCTGTCCGTCAGCCCGTTGCCCGGCGCATTCAGTAACAATGCCAACTGGGTCAACGTAGGTACCAAGTACCAATTCTTCTTGATCCACAATAAAAACGCCGCCAGTTACGGCGGCGCCTGAAAGGCCTGCAGCGAGAAGAAAGGCGCGGATGTTGAGTTTCATGCTGGTGCCTGCTCTGGATGCTCGGCAGGCACATCCTCGCCAGAAGCAAGGTAGTCGAAGAACACACGTTCATGCTCTGCGATAACGGGAACTAACTTTTCAGCAGAGCGCTTTCCAGCTTCCAAGAATATTGCCTGCATGATTTTAGCGCTTGGACCACCAGCCCGGTAGAAACTGTCAGTGCCGAATTTTACAGGCTCTACATTGACACGCCTTTCAAGGCAGGAAACATTTTCACCATTGGCAAGTGCAACCGACACGCTTAGCTTGCAAGAAACGCCAGAAACCAAAGCCGTCTCACCGTCAACGCCACTAAACTCTTTAACCTGCCCCTTGCTTAAATTTGATTGCTCTACCTTCACGGCGACAATCGCACCCTTGTTTAACAGCCTGTCGCCAATGCGAACGAAGTTGGAGCGGTCCATTACTTACGCCCCCACATTCCGGCCATCAGCGAATCACCGGCTGGGGCAACAAACTGCTCACCCACCAACGAACCATCACCAAAATATTCAACGAGCTCTGGAAAATTGACGCCAGTGAATTGGATGCAACCAGATTTTTTTAATCGAGAATCCAAACAGTCCGCATAATCTTCCATTGAGTCCCGCTGTTTCTTCAGCAGCGTTCTGGTCCCGCTCTCCAGCGATTTAAACATATCCCCGTTTACAAACTCATTGAGTTTATCCAGGCGTGAAGTGAGCTCGCCGTGTTCAGCAATCATCCGGTCGATGTGGTCACCGATGACTGGGGCCGATATATCACAAGCTAAACGGTAGCCCTCGAGTTCCCACAGTTTTTCGTTGGCTTGGGCCATTACCTTTTCAGTGGCGTATTTCTCCCCGAGAGCAGGGTCGAACTTCTGCGGATCAGCACAGCCGCTGATAGCTGTTGCCAGCGTGAAGTGATTGCCTTCGCCCATCGGCAGCATAGCAGTAGCCACTGTAGTGGTAGTGCCTTCGATAACGTGACAATGACAAGTGACTGTTGCCAGCAACGACTGAATGCGAGCGACGTTGATTGATTTAACCATTGCGGGAGTCCTGTTTCTGGAGTCCAAAGAAAAGCCCCGGCGAATGCCAGGGCTCAGAAACGCAAAAGGCCACCGATGTGGTGGCCTGCTGTAGTCGGTATTAACCGCACTATGGGTCAATCTTAGTGTGGTGTTATTCTATGTCAACAGGGATTTGATGAATCAAATTCTCGATACTGCAGTTTGGAAGTCATCATTCCGTCATGGTGAGACATGGTGGCATCGTGTATTTCCAAGATAGCTTCGCCATCTAAGTACAGAGTTTGATAGGTATCACCATAGCGCCTAATTGCTTTCAATCTTGGCTTTAGCGCTTCCAGATCGCTAACGTCAACGCCGCGATTAACCAAAACCATTTTAATCAAGTCATCTTCTTTCTTGACTATGGAAGCCGCTAATCTTTCAACCATTGATGATTGCAAGTCAATTCGCGCCTCAAGCAGCTCAGCCCATTGTTCATCATTCATAAAACCACCTTTAAAAGTTGTCACTTTACTGACTTAGCAAGAAGCCCGGCATTTGCCAGAGCTCTCGCTATTCCGTCAGCACTGGTTGTTGGGCAGCTTCGTATTACCTCGACCGCATCGGATAATACATCGTTACAAGCTGGATTGCTCGGTGCTGCATTCTGGCGCTTGGCAATAAACTCGAATGCTTCCCGTTCTTCAGGTGTCTCGATGCCGATATCTGCCATCATTACCTCCACCTGTTTTGACGGTTGCGCTTGCGGTCTGACTTGTTGCGGCGCTTGGCTTCGCATTGCTCTACATACCTAGTCAGATTGTTGAAGTCGTTAATAGCTCTGGCAGCAGTTTTGGCAGAAAGACCTGCGCTGTAAGCAATGGCCAGAGTCAATGATTGCCTTCTCATGCCGCCCACCCCTGCTGCTCAGCAACCAGTCTAAGGATCCGCTTGCACTCACTGTCGGCATCACCAGCTGCCCGGTACATCCAATCAACAACCTGCGAATACTGATCGTAATACTCTGATACAAACTGCTCTCGGCGGCTTTTGGTCATGCGCCAGTTTAGAATGCGCCCCATCATGTAAGCCAAGTCATCACAGCTGAGGATGATTTGCCCGACGCCGTTACAACCATGGCAGTCAACGCGGGTCCCTTTGGTGAAATTGGTTATGTTGAACCCATTGCCATTGCACTTGGGGCAAACCTTCGTTCCGCAAACCTCATGCACAACCAACTTGGCCAAGGCAGCTGCTTCGCTCGACTCTCGGCCCTCGCCTATCAGTTTGTCCTTCACAATCTCGCGAAGCTCCAAAGACGCGCCCTTGTTCCCGGCAATTCGCGCCTCCAGAATTCTGACTCCGACCGGGCAGGTTTTCATGGCCTGGGCAATAACACCGGCAGCATCTTCAGCGCTGAATACACCACGGCCGTTTATCGGCTCAAGTGAAATCGCTTTCTGAGCTGTCAGGGTGAACAGTCTTTCTATGGAAATCATCTGCGGCTCCTAACTCTAATCAAATCCAACACTTCAAATCAGTGCGCCACACTAAAAACCATCGGCGCATCAATACCTTATCAGTCAAAATGGAATATCATCATCCCAACCATCATCAAGGTCAGGCGTATACGACTGCTGTTTAGGTGGTGCCGATTGCTGCTTTTGATGGCTTTTTGGGGGCTGATATTGCCCTTGGTTAGCGGTATTTTGCTGTTGTGGAGCCCGATACTGCTGCTGGTGCGCCGGGTCCTGGTAGCCACCACGTCCCTGCGCGTTCTGCTGGACATTAGCAGGCATTCCATCTTTTCGTCCCAGCATCTGCATGGTGCCGCCCATATCAATAACCACTTCTGTGGTGTACTTATCCTGACCGCTCTGGTCTTGCCACTTGCGGGTCTGCAGCTTGCCTTCCAGATACACTTGCGAACCTTTGCGCAGGTACTCACCGGCAATTTCAGCGAGTTTCCCGTACATAACAACCCTGTGCCACTCGGTACGCTCTTGCTGTTGACCCTGTTGGTCCTTCCATGACTCACTGGTGGCCACGGTGATATTTGCCACAGCGTTGCCGTTGGGCATGTATCGCACCTCTGGATCCTGACCAAGGTTGCCGACAATGATCACTTTATTAATTCCGCGTTGTGCCATGGTTATTACTCCACTAGCTCGTATGTTTTATCGAAGATTTCAGGCTGACATGGGTAGAACTCACCATTAACGCCCTTGATGATGTAGTCGCCATTTGAAGCGATATGCAGGCCTTCAAGAGTTTTTACATAGAAAGACTTTGTTACCATCTGCCCTGGTTCCCATTTCATTTCTGGGAATGTAGAAGTAATTTCTTCAAAAGATTTAGCACTTCCAGTCCACTGAACAGCATCGATAACTACATGTTTATTTTTGTACTTAGCCATACCACCCACCTCATCCAAATAGCGCGATTAATGCAGCATCGCGGGTATCTTCGTTGCTTCTGCCGTTCCAACCAGTGAGCTTGTTGAAATAGGCGCTGTTTGTTTTCGCTTGTTTAACCGGCCCACGCAGTGGCTTAACCAGAATGACGTTTATGCCTTTGCTGTTGAGCAAATCCTTAATGTGCGTGGCCGTTGCTTTTACTTGCCCGACGTTCTGGCTTATCTTGCGCATAACGAGGTCGTTTGTGCCCGGGCGCTTCTTGACGCTTTTCCAAAGATTGACGTCTTCAAGTTTCACAACCACATCGTTGTCAGCTGCCAGCGCAGTGATGAACTCAATCAGTTCAACAAATGGCATCTTCTTCAGCTCTGCGATTTTGTTGCGGTTAACGATAGCCAAACCACTGGCTTCCAAATCGGGATCAATGCCTACGACTAACATTGTTCAATTCCTCCTGTATTCAGACGCAACGGCGTGCAGGTATTCATTTGCTGCACGCCGTTGCTCTCTTGTTCTGCCGTTGGCAAACAGTCGCTCATATTCGGATGAGACAGCATGCTTGTGTTCCGTAGGAATGACCGCCATTCGTGACATGACGAACTTACGGTCAGATACTCCCCCTCGGCAGAAATAGAATCTTGGGTATTCAAGAAATGGATTAGCAGGGGTGCCAAGTGACGGCTCTGATGCAACTGGCGTTGCAGGCTCAGGCTCCCCATTGCAGATCGCACTGTAAAAATCCGGCGCATCATCTGGAACTGTCCGCATTGGCTTTACTCCGCTGACGGATCCCCAACAACCGGATTTGCAGATCGTGCGATGGCGAACTGCATTTATCATGCAGCTCCTCCAGATACTCATTGCGCGAAGTGGCAGTGTTACAGCTGAGCAACTTCACCCCACGCCGCGGTATGGGCTCCCCCCTGGCGTCCATCGCAGCATATCGCCGAAGCTCTGCAGTCCACGTTTTGATTGCTGAGTCCCTTGGTAATCGTCTGACATGAAACTCACAGCTGAGGCGAGCCGCATACTCCGGATCACTGAGCGGCTTCTTCCGGTCAATCATGCGAGTGAACGCTGCGATCGCTTCAGCATCGTCAATCTCGCCTTCTTTGCACCAAGCAACGAACTGACCGGCTGAAGGCATCCATGGAAGCCTGTCAGCTCTTGCGTTTGTCATTCCGCGCTCAATCTTCTCAACGGTATCGATGCCCTGCTCTGCAAAAGCAGTCGTCCACTCCCGCTTCCAAATCTCAACCGCTTTGGCGTCTTTCAGGCTGGCTACCCAGGCAGGCTTAACAGCCATTAAGCGCTTGAGTGTCTGGTTAACGATACTGACAACTGCACTGTCGACCGTTGCATGGCGCCGTTCTGCCAGTTGGCCAGGTAGTCCGATATTGGCCGCTGCTTCAGGCATCAGTGTTTGAATGGGTTTCATCTGTCACCTCCAAGGATATGCATTCCTTCAGCCCATCCCGTATCGTCCAAACCAAGCGGATCGGAGTTTTCTGTAAAACGGCCGTTGCCAACAGAATGGGAAGTGATCGTGTAGTTTTGCTTCCAGTGCTCGTCAGGCCCGAGGAAAGTGCTCGTCATCTTCACCTTGTCTGTGCCGATAAGCCCTTTGGCTTCGCAATAGCGGCGATAGGCTTCTATGCCGTTCATCAGTTGCTGGTGCCCAACACCTTGGCGAATACGTGCCTTGTAGGCCTTGAAAGCGGATTTCTTTGAATCAGCTCCTTCCCTCCTTGGCCTGGCCGACCACAGTTCTTCAAACTCGGTTGAATACTCCTCTTGATTTCCGGTTTGAGACGTATATTGTTTATCCTGATCTTGTTCCTGATCCTGATCCTGGCTTCGAAGGGGCTTTGAAGGGGCTTTGAAGGGGGTTATCTCTCCTTCTGGTTTTTGTATATCAAGCAGCTCCCAATACTTGATTGCAAAATGCTGTTTTTGTGGGGTTTCTTGGAGGTCGCTATAGGCCTTTTTGATTGCCTTTACCCTGTTATCTCGCTGGCTCAGGTTCTCTCCTACCTGATAGCGGAGCATATTCACGACAAACACGGTGTCAGAATCACTATCGAAGGTACAAAAACCGGCTTCGATGAGGCTTTGAAGCCCCTTTAAAGCCCCTTCCTCAGTCATTCCTGTTTCATAGGCGATATACATCACTGGGCAGTGAAACACACCTATCATGCTGCTATGGGGGCTAGTCATAAGGTAAAGAGCAACAACCTGGGCCTCAGCATTACCCCGGATTGACTTCCCGGTTTTACCAAGCCAAAAGCTTGGCTTCACAATGCTATAGTCACGCATGCCTGGCACCTCTGATTTCAAAACAAGGCTTCAAAGGCTCTACTAAGCCCCTTGCAAGCCCCTTTGAAGGGGTTGCCAAAGGCTCAAGCAAATCCTTGATACAAATCATGCCTCTACCTTTTCTTTACCTTTTGCGTTAGCCGCGCTGGTTTCCAGCTCCTTGGCCAGGGCCATTTCTATTTTCCTTCCCTGCTCAAATGATGGATTGCTGATCAGCCCTTCAGCTACGCGATACACATAGTTGTAATTGAGCTCATGTGACTTACAGAACGCGTTGAGCTTTCCGCGGGTCTTCATCATCTTCTTGAGCTGCTTAATCATGGTTTTTTTATCTGGCATCCTCTGGCCCTCGAATTTCGTTAACGAAACATTATTGGCATGATAGTCCCATAGTTTCGTTTTCGCAACAGCGAATATACTCAGAACCAAAAGCGAGATAAATTCTTGCGTTGGCGCAACTTTCACACCATAATTGCGGTTACTTGGAAAGAATTGTTAGGAAAAACATGCTGACTCAGGTCGTTTCAGACAACCTGGCCGATGTGATGCAGAAGCACCAACTGAGGCCGTCAAACATCGTGGACATAGCTGAAAGCATCGGAGCGGATCTGAATAAAACATTCATGTCCAGGGTGCTTAAAGGTGATCATGATTTTTTGATGTCTAAAATCGACTCGTTGTTGTCAGTGCTCAGAACAATTGAGCCAGGACTCCAAGATCATGAACTGTTTATTCCTGGAATTTTTAGGAAGGAACGCGAAACAAGGCTAACTGTCGAACAGTTAAACCACATAGCCAGCTCAATGATTATTGACCTAATTGATTTGAATTGGGTTGAAATAAAAGAAGGCGTGCCGGTATCAGTTGTCGGTGACTACATGACTTCTCAGCTCAAGAAAAGAATGCCTGACAACATCATTGATCAGGAAAACAAGGACCGCTTTGTAGGATAGCCCTATCTCACCATCTGGCTAACCAATTCTCTTATTTTGTCTTCAGCATCAATCCACTTGTTTGGTGAAACCACGCTGCCGGCATCATACGTCGCCTGCGCAATAACATTTTGGCCGCTGGAGTCTGTCATCCAGAGATTGGCGAAATACATGTAGGTGGTGATATCCCAGCTCCAGTTTGCAACGTAGAAAAGCATAGACTGGCAGTTTGCAGCCTGAGCTTCTGGAATTTGCCAATAAGGCTGCCACATGTTGTGCTGCAGAACGTAGTTTCCTTGAATGACGATTGGCTGAATGCCATAGCTTTTCACTTGCGATTGAATAGCTGAAAGCACTCCGTCCCTTACGGCGTCATGCTTAACAATGCATACATTCGATGGCTTGGCTGTTGCGCCAATATGGGTGATTTGCTGCTTTGCGGTACAACCTGACAGAGCGACCATTGCGGCCGCCGTGATGATGAATCTATTCATTTGCTTCCATGCCTGCGGGTGTTAGACCTCGTTATCTATGATAAGTCTAACTGCAGATCCTGCGTTTTTCACCATATCTTTTCGTTTCATTTCGTCTGCATATATCGCTACATCCTCGCGCCATCGTTCCATTGCAGCGACCTTGCGCTGATCTGGCGGCATTTCATCTATAGCAGCCCGCATCATAATTAGCCTGTGCGCCCTCGCCTCATTCTTCGCGAACTGTTTGCGCTGTGCAATCTGGATCATGATCCATCCAGCGACAAGAATGAATGACGCCATTAGAAATACATTTGCCACGGTAACAAAGCTCATACTGAAATCCTTTTCCTTAAATATTCGATAGCTGCAGCTGACAGGATCAGCACCATTAAAAACATGGGTGTCATTGAAAACGTCAGTATTCCATACTTGTAAATATTTGTTGTTATATCAGCATCTAACACCATCCTGTCAACGTATCTCATAAGCTGCAGGCATGCCATGAAGAAAAATGATGCACATACCATTTCACTGAATCGCGTGAATTCAATCTTCATCTTTGTGTGAATCATGTAGATTGCTGCTATTGCGATAACGTCGACAGTTATAAAACTCGAGTACCAGAGCTGGCGAACTAAAACGGCGTCCGTCTTGGCCATTTCAAGCATGATCTGCGCCCAGCGTTCCATTAGATAGTTACTACAAACCCACACAGCTAACGCTATGTTGTTGGAGGTAATTCTATAAAAGTAGAACGATATGCTCAGAAGAAAGAATGAAATCAGCGTCTCAACATCGTCCAATTTGTAAGCCAAGTCCTGCCAGCTCATCGTGTTACTCCATTAACCTATGGTTGGTGGTTCAGTACCAGAACCGTTGCCGTCAGTCTCTTCCAGGGGAGGTTCGTCGCCGCTGGTCCCGTCAATCTTTGGGGGCTCGGTCCCGGATCCATTTCCCTGGGTGTCCATTTTTGGTGGTTCTGTTCCTGAGCCATTGCCCAGCACGCTGACACTATCGTCTTCATATGCTTTCAAAGCTTCAGACGAAATCGTCACAGTATCTCGTTCGGAAACCGTTCCGATTGTATCAGCTTTTTCACGAGTTTTAACAACCTCGTTACCCTGCTGAGTTTGTTTTGACGCTGTTGACTTCAGTTCAGTACCTACCTGGGTCTGTCCTATTTGCATAACTACTCCTTCACGTTAGTCAAAAAATGCACACTAATTTCAAGTGCGAATCAACTTTAGCAGCAATCTTTCGTAATAGAAACTTTTTTCTTGACATGTTTCTTTCACGCAACTAGAGTTTCGTTAACGAATCGCAATAATGATTCGGTCGCACAGGCGGCACGTTCTTTAACAATCAGTCCCATGAACGACTAACCTTGGCACCCTCACGAATGAGGGAACCAAACTAGGTCACTCCGAGGAACACGCAGCGGAGGACAGAAATCTGCGTAAATAGACTTGTGCGCCTCTTGCGGCGACCGGGTATCAGATTGCTCAGATAGGCAAACAACGGCCGGAAAAACCGGCTGGCTGATAAGGATCTTGAGTCCGCCCTGAGAGCACGACCCGCAACGCGCACAACCCCGCCCAGTTCCGGCGGTGAGGTAGGAACACAGTGCCCCTGGCAACAGGGCGCATTGGGAAGGTGATTGATGGTTGACGCCATTCGGTGGGCGCTGAGCGCGTTCGATTCCCTCACAATCACCTTCGCCAATGCGATGACAGATAGCGCTGTAAGTTGGCGAATCTCTTAATAGTCGCGCAAGCCGCTAAACAACTTACCATCGCATTACCGGGTGACGCGGTTAACGGTCTGGTATTCGCGGAGCAACGAGGCGGCGCCGTGAATGCCGATACCGCCTAGAGCCCAAACTGTGAAAGCAGGTTCAAGCTCCACGCAGGCTGGGAGGTCTGCCCCTCTTTTTCAATGCTACTGGAAGCATCCATCCAGACAACTAACTGAGGACCTTGTTATGTAATCAGTAGCCGTTAGGAGCGGCCACCTATAAGCACAGGTAGTGACTGTGCCCCGAGTCCTCCAGTTGAGGGGAGCTGGCTTCGCATCCAGTCAGGGTTAGATAAATCAAGAAGCGCGGGTAGAGCAGTGAAGAGGCTTGCGACCTTCACACCCTGTTATAAGCGGCCGAGGCGACGACAAGACGGGAGCAAGCCGCCGGATGACGTAACCGGCACTCTATTCTATCTGATCCGCGCCAGTGGCGACCTAGCGGAACATCATTCAACCAAATCACAAGGAAATCACCATGACTACTGGAGAGCGCGCCCTGCTCCATCGGCTGGCTATTGCCATTTTGATGGTTCCAGTTGGCGAGAATGTCGAGCGAAATCCACGCGTGAAAAAGAAGCTGTTGCTGATTTCTCAAATGGCGCTGTTGGGGATGTTCTCCGACGATTTCATGAGCCGTTTTTTCGGATTCATCGCTTGCATACGGCAATACGATGAACAATTCCTTGCAATGTTGGAAATTGTCGACGGTGAAGCGCATATCAGGCTAACCGGTCACGACCGCAAATTACCACAGATATCCATTGTTGATAGGCGCGGTAGATACCGAATGAATCTAATCAACAAGGCTATCGACAGTATTGAGATTGTGGAGGTGCAAGATGCTGCTTAATGCAAATACCGCCAGTGATTATCTGACTGACATGCTGGCCAGTGCCTCTGCAAACGATTCACTGGAACAAGAGGCGATAACTGCAAAGGCCGAGTGGATAGCCAAGACTATCTCCAACGGCGGTGAAGTTGAAGGTCACGACATTGAGACAGTACTGGAAACAGTGCTGCCTGAGCCCAAAGCGCTTGAGGCTCTAGCCCAGGTTTTCACGATTGATGATGCACGCGAGTTCAAGGCCATGGTCCAGGTCGAAATTGACCGTGTTGCAAGTCTGATAGCGCCCGACTTAGTGCGCGCAGAACGTGAAGGAGGTTTTTGATGAATCGGAGAGAGTCACTTGTGTCTCAAATTTTTGAAAACCAAGTGAAGATGATGCTTGGTAATGGGTTAAGTGTTTCTCAGATATCTAAGCGACTTGGCAAGTCTTACAGGCACACAAAGCAAATAGCTGACCGCTTAGCTCAAGAGTCGAATGTTTCACCAGAATCAACCGATTCTAAGGAGTTAAATTCATGCAATTCAAACTGACATTTGAACCCATGGCCGCGGCCAGAAAGGCTCGTGGACTGGTCTCTATCAGCTACATAGTTGAAGCTGATACTCGAGTAAAAGCCGAGTTGATGGCCGTTGAAAATCTGGAGTCTGAGGGTTACGTCCGCACCGACTTCAAGCGCGCAATCAAGTGCACTGAAGTCGCGCCGGAAACTGCACCAGAGCCAGATGAAACTGAACTGCCAGCTGCCGCGGTAGCTGGCAATAGTAATGCGGATCAGGAAGCGGCCAATGATACCTGGGATAGCTGGGATGACTTTGACCTTGCGCCAATAGCCAATGCAGCTCCGGTTTGGACCATCGAAAGCCTCAACGCCAGGCTGGAGCAACTGAGGCCAGGTGAAAACCTGATAATCGACAACCTCAGTGACGAGATTTATCACGGCTCAATTGGCGTTAGCTGCAGCAAGATAAAGCTGTTTTTGGAATGCCCTCAGAAATATCACGCCAAGTACAACCTGGGTATCTGCCGTGAAACTGAAAAAGCGTACTTCGACTTTGGCAAGGCTGCGCACTGCGCACTGCTAGAGCCATGGCGTCTAAATGAGTTTTTTATCCGCCAACCGGATGAAATCAAGGTGCGCAATGGCAACAAGTGGGCCGAATGCAAAGCAGCTGCTGAAGCTGCCGGGCAAACGGTTCTGACAGCTAACCAATGGGATGATGTGCAAATTATCCTCAATGCAGAAAAGCCGAAGGCGCTGCGCGAGCTCATCACAGGTGGCATTTGTGAGCGCAGTATATTCAAGCGTGACCAAGAGACAGGCTTGGTTATCAAGGTGCGGCCAGACTACACCATTGGCCGTCTTATAACTGACCTCAAAACATGTGCTGATGGCGAGCCAAGCACATTCAGTCGCAATGCTAAAAAGCTGGGCTACCACATTCAGGATGCTATGTACTCCGATGTTGCTGGCGCTGAAATGTTCGTTTTCCTCGCTATTGAATCAAGCAGTCCATTCGTTGTGACAGCACCAATAGTGATGGATGCAGACGCCAAGCGCCTTGGATATCTTCAGTACCGCAAAGGCCTGCGCGGGATCAAGCAATGTATTGATACCGGGGTCTGGCCACCGTACACCACAGACCACGTAAGCGTCAGCCTCAGCCAGTGGGAAAAGCAGCAGCTTGAATACCTCGAAGCTGAATTAATGAATCTCGAACATAAGGACGATGCAGCATGAACAACCAAATGCAAGCGGCCCCTGCCCCGGCTAGCTCATTCGACTTGATGGTTAACATACCAGTGATGGAGGCAATGTATCGCCTGGCGGAAACAATGGCCGGCGGAAAGGCTACAGTACCAGTCCATCTTCAAGGCAATACTGCAGACTGCATGGCAATAGTGATGCAGTCTGCGCTGTGGAAAATGAATCCATTTGCAGTGGCGCAAAAGACCCACCTTGTAAACGGCACCATGGGATATGAAGCCCAGTTAGTAAACTCTGTAGTTACGAGTTCAGGCATGGTTGAAGGTGCGTTTCATTACGAATTCTTCGGGCCATGGGAAAGAGTACTCGGGAAGTTTATAAGCAAGACCAATGACAAGGGCAAAGCTTATCACGTTCCTGGATGGAGCGGAGAAGATGAAGTTGGTTGTGGAGTCCGGATCTACAACACTCTGGTCGGTGAGTCTAATCCACGCATGCTGGAACTAATGCTTCAACAAGCACAAGTGCGAAATTCAACACTTTGGGCCTCGGATCCAAAACAGCAACTGTCATATTTGGCAGTCAAACGATGGGCGAGGCTGTACTGTCCGGCAGCAATCCTTGGTGTCTACTCAGTTGACGAGCTCGAACAAGCACCTGCTGAGCACGATATAACCCCGAAGGAAAACGTATACAGCGCAATGCAGCAAGCAAAACAGGGTGCTGAAACTATTGCTGAACAGGATCCAAAAGCCACAAGTGATACGTTTCAACGCCTGGCACTCGCAGTACGTGACTGCACAGACATGGAGTCACTCACTGAAGTAAAAGAAGCTGCAATTAAGGCTGGAAATAACGGCGAATTTAGCAAGGAGCAAGGTGAACAGCTCAAGAAAGCGCTAAATAGCCAGCGGTTAAAAATAACAGCTCCGGTCGACACCGAAACAGGCGAAGTAGCGACAGCATAACCTCTACCCATACAGCCCGGCGTATGTCGGGCCACAAGGATCACCAATGAAAATCGCATTCTTAGACACAGAAACCACGGGTCTTCCAGATTGGAAGTCACCAAGCGACGCAGAACACCAGCCGCACCTTGTACAGTTGGCCTGCATTCTCGCCGATGACCAAACAGGCGAAACGCTCGAGAAGTTTGAAGTGATAGTGAAGCCTGACGGCTGGATCATCCCTGACGAAGTTGCTGCTATCCACGGCATTACCACTGAGCGAGCTCTCGCCGAAGGCATCCCGGAACGCGATGCGCTGGACAAACTGCTTGAACTGGTGAGCAAGGCGGATAAGCGAAGCGCCCACAACAAGACATTCGATCAACGCATTATTCGCATTGGGCTCAAGCGTTACGGCTACAGCGAAGAAGTCCAAGAAGCCTGGGCGCAGAAGGACGACTTTGAATGCACCATGCGCCTTTTTCAGAAGAAGTTTGGAGGCAAAAGTACTGCGTTGTCCAAGTGCTTTGAACAGCTGACCGGAAAGACGCTGGAAGATGCGCACACCGCCATGGCTGACACCAAGGCGTGTATGGAAGTTTACTTTTCACTTAACGCCAACCAAGGCACCCCAGCCTAACCCACCACAAGCCCGGCCAAGAGCCGGGCGACACCTCTCCAACAACTGCATATCAGAGTGCGCTCACAATCGAGTGCGCTGCGCTATGTATTTGTCTATTGCAGCAAGGAGCAATCAATGACTGAGCAAACCACTCTTCCTGTACCAATCGAGGAAATCACAGAGGCCAAAGCCGTCGAACTGGGCCCCAAACTTTACTCGGTAGCTGGCGCACTGGACGCCTACTTTGAACACATCCGCACCGAAGCCACCAGCGAAGTGCCGGACTTAACAACTCAAAAAGGCCGCGACCGCATCGCTTCTCTGTCAGCCCAGGTAAGCCGCAGCAAGAAAGTCATTGAAAAGCCCGGCCGCGCCTACCTCAAACACCTCAAGGAATCGGTAAAGCCAGTTGAGACTCACATGCGCAAGTTTGTTGATGACTGCGACAAGTTGCGCGATGACGTGCGCAAGCCTCTCACTGACTGGGAAGAAGAACAGAAAGCCAGAGCCCAGCGGCTACAAGCCATGGTCGATGAGTTTGGCGACCAAGTGCAGTCTATGCGCCAGACGCTGCTCAGTATCGACGTCCACGAGCGTGAAGCGTTTATCGACGAGATCATTGCCGAGGTACAAGAAATCCCTGTGGATGAGTCATTTGAAGATTTTCAAGAGGCCGGTCAACAGGCGAAGGACGCCGCACTGCGTGACCTGCGGCAATCTCTTGAAGTCGCGATCATTGAGTCAGACAAAGCTCGAAAAGCCGAGGAAGAAGCCGAGGCACAGCGCCAGCGCGAAATCAAAGAAGCTGCCGACAAAGCAGCTGCTGATGAAAGGGCCAAGGCCGAAGCGGATAAAGTCGAGCGCGAGCGCCAGGAACAGCTGGCAAATGAGCACCGAATGACCGCAGATGCGGCCATTACCAACCTCACAGACAAGCTATCTCAAATAGGTAGCATCAAAACTCGGGTCGATGCCTCGGAGTTTTATCAGGCTATCGCAGGGGCTGACTTCACTATCGGAACAGGCCAAGAGTCCGGGCGAGTACTGGATGTTTACGACAAGGTTTATGACGCAGTTCAAGCCAAGTTAGATGAGCTCACAAAGGCCGAGGAAGAATCAGCGCGCCAAGCTGAAGCTGATCGCCTGCAGCGTGAGGAAGAAGAACGCAGAGCATCAAACGTAGCTCACCGCAAGGCTGTAAACAACGATGTGCTGAGCAAACTCAAAGCGCTTGGCCTCGATGAACAGACAGCCAAGGCGGTAATCACCGCGGCTGTCAAAGGTGAGCTTGGCGCCTTGGTCATTAACTACTAAACGGGGGCACAGCAATGGGCCGAGGAAGAACACTTGGCGCCATTCCTGAAATGGGCGCCATTGAATGCCCGAGCGAGCAGCTGTGCAAGCGCGGGGATATCATTTTTGGCAGCGCTACAGTCAAGGCATTCAAGCATGGCTGGGCGCTTGTTGGTGGACGTTTCACGAGCAAGAAGCGAATTGCTGTGAACCACGCAAAGCAGATCCACAGGTTAATGATGGGGGGCTGATTATGTTCAGGGTATTTGGTGTAACCAGAGCTCAGGCCGAAGCTGCTGCACTTCGAAAAGTGAAGCGCACCGAAGGCCGGGGCAAGCAAAGGAAGGAAAAAACTGAAGCTAAGTATCAGGCCGAACTCAAAAAGGAAATTGAGCATCAGTTGCTAATCGCAAGGCCAAAGCAGCTTAGCCACGACCTCAGCACACCTGGTCGTTGCCGTGAGTTTATGAAGTTGGTAAAGCCAGGTGAAGCAGCCTCCCTCAAAATCATGTATCGCGCATTCATGGGCAAATACACAAAGCGCGGTACGCAGGTTATCGAATGGAAAGAATGGACTGGAGATAGCGATGTCACCACTTGATGAAGCTTTTGGTCGCCGGGTTGGCGGCTTCAATAACAGCCACGTTCTGGGCGACATGCGACAGTCCGCTAAAGTCCAGCAAGCTCAACTGAAACGCGGCCAGGTTCGCCGGCGGATCGAAGATATTCTCGAAGACCGCGAACTCAATAAGCAATTAGAGATTTAGGGGGAAGTATGAGCAACATCAAGCAAGCACCTGTAGTCCGCGACGACTGCGGCTATTGGACACATCCCGATTTACCTATGTGGGATGAAGGCACCACGATAGAACAAGTTAACGATTGGGCTAAAGAGAACAACGGCACAATCGTTGTTGAACTGATGGATGGTGACGCCCCAGAAGAAGTTGCTGACCGTTACTTTGAGGCAGGAGACGCCGATATCAGCTATTGGTACCCGCACTGCTCCAAAGCCGGCAACTTCTTGCTGAGCATTCACGACACCGAACATGGCCCTGTTGCCATGTTTTTTGTGCCGACTCCATCTCAAGCTGAACTTGATGTTATCGCAGAGCGCCAACGCCAAGTATCGGCAGAAGGTTGGATGCCAGAACATGATGATAATTATCGGCATGGCTTATTAGCAATGGCAGCCAGCTGCTATTGCTTGTCTAGCGCATTTAGTGAAAGCAAGGAGCGTTTATGCACACCTGGCACATGGCCATTTGACGAAACTTGGTGGAAACCAACAACGGCTCGCCGTGACTTAGTTAAAGCTGCGGCGTTAATCCTCGCAGAGATTGAACGCTTAGATCGCGCAGAGGGCAAGGAGGCAGCATGACCAAACCGCGCCAAATGAACTACCTGCTGCCTGGCGGAGAATCGGAAAAGCGCTTTGAGCTGTTGCTTTCACGCACCAAGATCCGCTCTGAGGCCGTCATTGGCGCACTGCGTGAAATATACGTCAATGGGCTGCCACAGGAGAGAGCAGCGGCACGATTCGGACTTGATAAAAGCAACCTGTCACGCGACATGAGCAAGCTCGAAGAAGTAGCCGCAACGGTTGAAGCTATCAAAGAGATTGATTACTGCCACCTCAGTGAGCGCAAGATTCTGCGCGTTCCAGTCCCACAAGTTAACTCCACTCCAGTTAAATAAATTCAAGTCAGTTAACTGACAACTTCAAAGGTTTTCCAATGAAAAAGGTCGTTAGCTTTTCAGGCGGCAGGACTTCTGCTTACCTGTGTTTTTTAGCGGTTGAACAGTTTGGCCGTGAAAATGTCGATTTCATTTTTTGCGATACCGGAGCTGAGCATCCAGCAACCTATGAGTTCATCAAGCAATGTGATGAATATTTTGGGCTGAACTTAGTCTGTTTGCGTGGCGTGTTTGATACCCCGCTCGGTACCGCTAACCACTATAAGGTCGGCGGAACGGAGATTATCGGCCCGGACTGCGAGCCGTTTTCTGGGGTGATGCAGAAGTATGGAACTCCATACGTCAGTGGTGGTGGGTTATGTAGTCGAGCAATGAAAGAAGAGATTTTCGACCTTTATTGCAAAGAAGCGTACGGCAAAGGGAACTATGAGACATGGTTAGGAATACGCTTTGATGAGCCAGCCAGGCTGGTTGGTACCGCGCTTAAAATCGAGGACTCAAACTACAAAATCCTATCCAAGATAGCAGGTATGGATGACGAAGAAATCACTTTGCTCTATCGATATATGTTCAACGAAACTGCATCTGAAACCCTCAATTTTATTGAGTCACACCAAGACACCCTTGTTCAGACTGCAGTAGATAGAATTAAGCGTGTAATTTCGAAGCGGAAGTCCAAAAACCTGTTCCATATGGCACTGCTTTGGGATGTGCCAAAGCCGGAGATAATAGACTGGTGGCATGCAATGCCATTTAACCTTGCTATTGAAGAACACCTGGGAAACTGCGTGTTCTGCATCAAGAAGTCGGTCAACAAAGTGGCACTAGCTGCGCGTGACGAGCCAGAAATGCTCAAGCAGTTTTTGGGTTGCATCGCAATTGCAAACCCGCGCCAAGACCTTAAAAAAAGGCCTCCAAAAGAAATCATGTACCGAGGTCGCAACAGCTTGCTGTCCGTTGTGCAGAAATTCGCAGACCACAGCCGTGACGAGATAGCAGACACCCTTCGCGGCATGAAAAAACAAGAATCAGGCTCCTGTACTGAATCCTGTGAGGGGTTCAGTGATGAAGCCGAAACTGAAGCAGCACCAAGTTTACTTAATGAGGCTATCCATATGAACAACTATGCCCGCCGCTTGGAAGAGCTAAAGGCGCAACCATGCCACAAACTAAAAGAGGTCGGTGACCAATGGCGCACCCCAGACTGGCTTTACTGGGGCGTGTTTGCCAACTTCGGCCCATTCGTTATTGACCTATTCAGCGATGGTGATAACGCCAAGTGCGGCCGCTTCTATACAGCCAAGGATAATGCCCTGGTTCAAGACTGGACCAAGGACTTGGCAGGCGGAAAGGGCTTCTTTAACCCTCCTTATAGTCGCTCAAGCTATGAAGATGGCCAGGCGATTACGGGCATGCGCAACATCATCGACAAAGTGATGCTTGAGCGCGACAAAGGCGCCGCAATGGTTGGAGTAATCAAGGCGGCCACATCAGAAGTCTGGTGGCCTGAAGAAGCGGATCGCGTGGTGTTCATCCGTGGCCGTATCGGCTTCGAGTTACCAGAGTGGTTTATCCCGGCAGACGATGATCAGAAGAACACCGGCGCCTCGTTCGCCTCCGCCATCTGTATTTTCGACAAGTCCTACCGCGGTGAACGCATTGGCTACATCAGCCGCGAAAAGCTCCGGCAGGATGGTGAAACCCTTATGGCGCTTATGAGTCAGCAGCAAGCAACCAGCACTGGCAATGGTGTATGGCCAAAGGAAATAGCCGAAATAGTCGGCCTGTTCCGTCAAGCGGATCCCAGCGTAGTTGACGAGTTTGGCGATGAGCTGTGCGCACTGGCAAACAAGATGCACTTGGCCGGTTACAAGGTGAGCGCCACTGTCAATAACATAGTTGGTGCCATTGCATCGGCAGACAGAACCAACAGCTACAAAAACGGAGTCAGGTATGCGTCCACTGATTGTTGACAACTTCGCCGGGGGCGGCGGTGCCAGCACAGGTATGGGCTGGGCTATCGGTCGCAGCGTCGATATCGCTATCAATCACAGCCCTGAAGCTGTCGCAATGCACGCCGCCAATCATCCAGACACCCTGCACTACTGTGAATCAGTGTTTGATGTTGACCCTATTGCGGCCACTGGCGGTCATCCGGTTGACCTGGTGTGGTTCAGTCCTGACTGCACTCACTTCTCCAAGGCTCGGGGTAATGTGCCGGTCAAGAAGGAAATTCGCGGGCTGGCATGGGTTGCTATCCGATGGGCCCTAAAGAAGCGCCCTCGGGTGATGATGCTGGAGAACGTCGAAGAATTTAAAACCTGGGGGCCGCTGCACACCTGCGAAAAATCGGGCAAGTGCTACCCGGATCCTGATCGGGCTGGTGAAACCTATCAGGGTTTTATTGCCATGCTCACCACCGGCATAGCCCCTGACCACCCAGCACTGCAAGAATGTGCGGAGTTTTTGGGGCTGGACAGGAAAGACACGGCCAAGCTGGTGCGAGGCCTTGGTTACACGCTCGATACCAAAGAACTGAGGGCCAGAGATTACGGCGCCGGCACTCTGCGCAAACGCTTCTTTATGGTGGCTCGCTGCGATAAGCAGCCGATTGTGTGGCCAAAGCCAACCCACGGCGCCCCGCACAGCGAAGCAGTGCTGCGCGGTGAGCTACAACCATGGCCGGTGACTATCGATGCGCTGGACCTGTCCTTGCCCTGCCCCAGTATTTTCATGGATGCGGAGCAGGCAAAGGCTTACACCAAGGAAACCGGGATCCGGGTTAAGCGCCCGCTGGCAGAAGCCAGTCTAGAGCGTATCGCTATCGGCGTGGTAAAAGAAGTATTGAACCGGCCGGATCCGTTCATCATCGAGATAGCCAATTGGTCCAACAAACGCAGCTTCTCAGTGCGTGAGTCGGCCAGAACAATTACCGCAAGCCCAAAAGGTGGCAGCTTCGCCCTGGTCAATCCGGTAACAGCGCCATTTGTGGGGCGACAGTTTGGTAAGTCGGTGAGTCATGCGGCAAACGAATCATCGGCCACCATAACGGCAGGCGGTGGCGGCAAGTCTGCCTTGGTGGCGCCTGTCATGGTGCAGGCTAATGGCGGGTTCAATACCAAGGTATCGCGCAGTGCCACAGACTCCTGTTCAACCATCACTTGCACCGGCAGTCAGCAACAGCTAGCCGCCATCTTTATGACCCACCTGCGAAACAACATGGTCAGCAGCGCAGCCAATGACAGCACTCCAACTATCACCGCGGGCGGCACCCATCATGCTGAAGTGCGCCTGACACTTGTTGCCCCGGGTGAAAGTGGTTTATCGCCGGAGCAGGAAGCCGGAGCGGTCGAAGTGGCTGCGTTCCTGATGCGTTACTACTCAAACGGTGGCCGTTGGAGTGCGGTGGACAAGTCACTGCCCACCGTTACTACCAAAGAGCGGATAGCGCTGGTAACAGTCACCTGGAACCGGCAAACCATGGTGATTGTGGATATCGGCATGCGAATGCTGACACCAAGGGAGCTGTTCACGCTGCAGGGCTTTCCGGTGAATTACATCATCGACGGTTACATGGATAAGCCAGTCAGCAAGAAAGACCAAGTGGCGCGCGTTGGTAACTCGGTACCGCCGCAATTCGCTGATGCGCTGGTCAGGGCCAACCTGCCAGAGCTGTGTGTCAACAGGATTGCAGCATAATAAACTATTCATCCCTCATCTGAACCGGCGTTATCTCGGTTTGAAACCTGACATGCTTGGCCAGCATGAATGTCTCACCTCTGTACTCAATGCAGGGGTATGCAACAGTGTAAAACACTTCTGTGCTGCAATTTGAGCATGAGTGCTGCCACATTTTAGGGTTTGAATGAATAACTCTTGCACCGGGGAGTACTCGCATGTACCCCCGCTTGCAGCTTTCACAGAGCATTTCGACAAACTCTGCGCTTATCACTTTCTTTCTCATAAAACCACCTGAAACCAAACCATACATGGAGGGCACTATGCGCCTCGACAAACGTGAAACCGACCGCGGACTGTGGGCCTTGTCATGCATTATTGCATCAATTGTTCTTGGCCTCCTCATTCTTGGTGCCAGCTACGTCTTGCCGCTGTTTCAGTAACAACTATGGATAGCTACGAAGAAGATGCCCGGTTTACCTGGTGCGTCACCGGGGCGCTTGTGTCCGTTGTCGGTGGCCTGTTGATTTACATTGGATTTGCCACAGGAGTGTTTGCATGAAAATCACAGATGAAGAACTGTTGCAGTGCATATTTGCCAACCAATTACGAAGGACGGCACAAGGCGTACTGCATCGTTATGTCGGTGACAGATACGGGCTGATCAACCAGCAGGACAACAGCTGGATTGTGTCAGCTATGACAACATCAACCACTGCGCGCCACTGTGTAACAACAAAGATAAGCAAACAGCAATTGCTGCACAGGCTGCGCGAGCTTGGGCGCCAGGGGGAGCTCAAGATTGACCACTTCAGTTTCTACATCGAGTCTTGCCGGGCGCGCCAGGCGGTAGAAACAGCATGTGAATACTGGCGTTCAATTGGCGTTCCGGTTGGATTCGACAATGACAACGGCCGTATGCGGTGCGTGCCACTTCCCCACTTTCAGCAAAACCTCAACGAGTGCATTGCGACACTCGACGCCAAATTTCTCAACCATTTTGGAGCCAAGTCATGGAACCAGACAGCAAAACTATCATTCAGGCATTAAACAAGGGTGCAGGCGAGCTCCATTTGATGCAGGCGCTTTTTGAGCAAGCTTCCCGTCGAATATCACAACTCGAAAGCGAGCTGAAGCTATTGAAGGCACAGCACGACTACGCGGTAACGGCTATTCGAGAGGCGCCAACAAAACTGGAGGCGCTAAGCGGCCAGCCAAAGATCAATACCGATGACCTCAGGAGTTTTGTCAACAAGCTGATGTTCGATATTAACCGAAGCAACGAGGCGAAAAGCTAAGGAGTACACCATGGATATGCCAACACCTTGCCCAGAGTGCGGCGATATTGTTGAACTTGACGATATGGTTAGCCACCCTGAAAACTTCAGGGTTCTGGTTTGCGAAGACTGCCGCTCCCGCATTGAAGATGAAAACAATCGTGGCGAACATACTGACGCCTTTAACAATAAGCTGGAATGGATAGCCACCCCAGATGATGGGCTCATTGAATTTAAAGTGAATGGTGAAGACCTGACCACTTGGTCATTTGAAGATGATCCAGAGATTTGTTTTGCTGATTTTCTCTCGATCTGGAATAAGGCACAGGAATTGTCCTGGCAGCCATTATCAAGCCCGCCCCAAGAGTCAGGGCGCTACACAGTACACAGCAGTTACGGTGTCCGCGACGCCTACTTCACGACTGGACTCATCCAAGGTGACTTCAGGTGGCAGGACTGCGAAACCGGAAACGATGAAGGCATGCAGAACATGGAAGGCGTTGTGTACCAGGTTTTTTCATGGACGTATATGCCCAAGGTAGCATAAACAGGGGAACCGCAATGACCGACAACAAATCAAAAAACATGAGCCAACAACTCGCAGAAGCTAGGCGAGAAATAGAATCGCTTAAGGCCGCCGTCAGGCTTTCAAACCAGATAATTCACGATCAGATTGTTGCTAACCAAGCGGCATGGATTGAGTGGCGCCACGGTAAAGGCGCTGAAGCGGCTATGAACTGGATCCAGAATGGACTCTTTGGCCCTGGCAATATACCGGATGAAAACGCTCTGTGGGGGAAGGATTCACAAGCATGGTTTGATGCCTACCAATATGAGCCATTCCCAGAGTGTGCCTGCGGCAGACCATCAAACATCCTGTGGATGGGTAAAGGTGCATGCAGTCCGAAATGCTTAACTGTTCTGGAAAAACAGGCAGAAAATCAAGGTGGCAACTAATGGCAGGCGCAAATAATGACTTCCTGCACCGGCAACTGATAAAGCTCGGTGACATGATGGGGGACGGCCTTCACCTTGAGCCCGATGGAAAATGGATTTCGACAGAGTACACCAGAATATTGAAAGAGCTGGGGATGCTCCCCAAAAGAAAGCCGGTTAACAGTGAGAAAATCAACCAAGCCATGCTGCGGCGGGTTTCTGAGGTTACTTGCGGCAAGTGTGGCGGCGAGCTGACTCAGACCCGTTCAGGCTCAAAACGCGCCATCTGCCAAAACGGGCACAAATGGCAACTTTTAAAATAAGGCGGTGAATAATGGAAAAGCTTGCTTATATCGCTGGAGTTCTGTGGGTGTTTGTTGCCTGCTGCGTTCTGTACTCAGTGGGCAGCCTGTTTCTTTGGCTGCTGCAGCTGGTCGGGGTAACAATTCAAATCAACTGACCGTGAAATAAGCGGCTAGTCCGCTTGATTGCGTTGTTAGTTGTCGGAGGATAGATGAAAAAGTTTATTAAACGCGCTTTTTGCATGCACATTAACTGGAAAGAAGGCCGGCTCCTAGGCCAGACGCCGCACCATAATGATTACGCATTGGTTTACGGGGAAGGACGCCTTATACCGTGGACATGCTGCCAATGCGGGAAGGTTAAGCACTTCAAGGAGATCGATCCCCCAATACAGTATTTAGGCAACTAACAGAGAGTTAATAGGCTCATCCTATTAGCGATGTGTTATGACAATTCAACTGACCCGCTCCGGCGGGTTATTCAATTAATAAACGGGTGAAAACATGAAAGACCTGAACGCACTTGCAAAGCGCATCTATGAGCAAAACAAGGCCGTTGGGTGGTGGGACAACCCACAGCGCTGCATCCTGACTACCCTGCAGCTCGTATCTACCGAAATCTGTGAAGGCACCGAAGGGGAGCGTAAAAACCTCATGGATACCCATCTGCAACACAGGCTGATGGCGGAAGTAGAGCAGGCAGACGGCGTTGTTCGCTGCCTTGATTTGGCTGGCCGCTTCGACATTCCGATGTTTGTCAGCTACCACGGCCTGCCATTCGATGAATCAATGGATCCAGCAGCACACCATGCAGTTTGCACTATGTTCCTCGGCAAGATTATTGAAGGTTATCTCATCGGTAAACTTATTGATGGAGAACGGCTGAGAACACTCGTCTCATACATATACCGCTTTTCGGAACACATGGGTTACGACCTCGATAACGCGATTGAAGAAAAGCTCGAGTACAACAAGCATCGACTAGATCACAGCCGGGAAAGCAGAGCTGCTGCTGACGGCAAGAAGTTTTGATAATCAACAACCCGCCACGGCGGGTTTCTTTTTGAGGTAATCAGAATGCAGACAGCAACGGTACTACAAGAAATCGACTCAATGCGCGCGCTGATGACTCAGGACGACATTGCAGAAGTGACAGGCGCCAAACAACCAGCTAAGCAAATTGCTATCCTGTGCCGGAACGGCATTCCCCACCTGGTGGATGCCAATGGGCGTCCTAAACTTACTTGGTATCAGTACAACAACGCGCACATGATGCGCCAGCCAATTAACGACGGCCCGGACTTTAGTGCGTTAGATAGAAAGTGAGGTGTGCCATGGTAGGCAAACGCAAAAACAAAGCTGACAGTTCGCTACCGCTTAGGGTATACCGCGGGCGCAGTGCCTTTGAATGGAAACCGAAAGGCGGCGGCACAGTCCGCCTCTGTTCGCTTGATTCTCCTATGTCAGAAGTATGGCGCCAATATGAGGCCGTAAGCAGCGAAGCCGAGAATGCGGCCACTGTTTCTGGCCTGGTATCGAGATTTTTTGCAAGTGCCGACTTCATTGAACTGAGCAAGGAAACACAGAAGGACTATCGCAAATACTCCAAAAATATCTTGGCAGTTTTCGGCAGTATGCACGTTGACAAGGTGGAGCCCCAGCACATCAGGATCTACATGGACAAACGAGGCATCAAAAGCCGGATCCAAGCAAACAGAGAGCACGCGTTCTTCAGTCGCTGCTATCGCTTTGGCTATGAGCGAGGCCTGTGCAAGGGTAACCCCTGCAAGGGAGTGAGAAAGTTCAAAGAAGAAGCTCGGAAGCGGTATATAACCGACATGGAGTATAATGAGCTATACAAGAATGCATCAGCTCCGGTGAAAGTGGCTATGGAGTTGGCTTATCTGTGCTGCGCCAGACAAGGGGATGTTCTTGCCATGCGTACATCACAGATACTTGAAGAAGGGATATTCATCGCCCAGGGCAAAACTGGCGCGGAACAAATCAAGTTATGGTCCCCTCGCCTTCGTGCAGCGATAGAGTTGTCTAAGACGCTTTCGGCGCCGGGTGTTGCCTCGACGTTTGTGGTATGCAAACCCGATGGCGGCAAGTGGACTCGAGACGGATTTAATTCTCGATGGTCAGAAGACCGGCGCAAGACAAGGGAATTAACCGGGTTACCTTTAGACTTTACATTTCATGATCTGAAGGCAAAAGGCATATCTGATATAGACGGGACGCTGCAGGAAAAGCAAGCGATATCAGGGCACAAAAATGCCAATCAAACGGCCATCTATGACCGTAAGATTAAGCAAGTTTATGCAGTAGATAGCGCCAAGAAGTAGCGCTTTTATTCTGAAATCATCTTCTGAAATTGTTCTGAAGATGATTATTTCAAACAGGAAACTTTTCGTAACCTGTTGATTGAATTGGTACCCGAGGACGGACTTGAACCGTCACGCTGTTACCAGCGAGGGATTTTAAATCCCTTGTGTCTACCGATTCCACCACTCGGGCAAACTGTGTAACAAGGAGATATTACCCATTGTCACTGAAATAGTGGAGGCGCGACCCGGAGTCGAACCGAGATCGACGGATTTGCAATCCGCAGCATAGCCATTCTGCCATCGCGCCCCGAGCCATAAGGCTGGGATTGGAGCGACATATCGGGTTCGAACCGATGACCTGTACCTTGGCAAGGTACCGCTCTACCAACTGAGCTAATGTCGCATCACTTGTTTGCTTCATCTTCCGAGTTGACAATCAACAAAGGTACCAACCTTCTGTTTTATCAACTGAGCTAGTGTCGCATACCTGTTCCGCTATTGAAGCGGAAGCCAGAGTGTTATCCCCTGACTGCGGATTGGCATTCTACCGATTTGAGGCCGGGAGTCAATCGGCAAATTGGCATTTTTATGCCAAAATCACTCGGATGCTGGCAATTTGCTCAAAGCGGGTCAAATTTTCATTATCATGATTAAAATACAATCCGATTCAGTAGCTTGTCAGCGCCCTCTCCCACCGAATACCATCACAAAAGCCGTTGTAAAACACCCTTATCAAGGCCCTTATCAAAATATTTGATAAGGATTCCAGTAAAATGAGCGTATTGAGGCTTAGGGAATCTTACAAAGGACTAAGGCCATTTGCTGCGAACCACGCCTTGCATCCAGGCCCGTAAGCCGACGCAGAGCACGCATGGGACTTGTTCGCACCTTCCTTAGCTACACAATGCTTGAATACAACAAGGCCCGGTACTCAGACCGGGCCTTGATAGCAAGAGTCGAAATTACTCTTCAGACAGAGGCAGAGACAGGTAGTTAAGCCCCAGCATCTTCTGCATTACGCCAACCACCTGACAGCTGTAACCGAATTCGTTGTCGTACCACACATAGAGGATGGCGCGCTTGCCGTCGGCGATAGTGGCTTGAGAATCAACCACACCGGCGTAGCGTGAGCCCACCAGGTCACAGGACACAATTTCAGTAGACTCGGTAAAGTCCACCTGGTTCTGCAGCTCAGAGTGCAGCGCGATATCACGCAGATAAGCGTTCATATCTTCTTTGCTGGTTTCGGCGTTCAGGTTCAGGCTGATGATGGCCATGGACACGTTCGGAGTTGGCACCCGAATCGCATTACCTGTCAGCTTACCGGAAAGTACCGGCAACGCCTTGGCAACCGCTTTGGCGGCGCCGGTTTCAGTGATCACCATGTTCAGCGGTGCACTGCGACCGCGACGGTCTGCTTTGTGGTAGTTGTCGATCAGGTTCTGGTCATTGGTATAAGAGTGGATAGTTTCCACGTGACCATTTTCGATACCGTACTTGTCATTAACGGCCTTCAGTACAGGCGTAATGGCGTTGGTGGTACAGCTGGCGGCAGAAACAATAACATCTTCCGGCAGAATATCGCTGTCGTTAACACCATAGACTATGTTCTTGATGCTGCCCTTGGCAGGGGCAGTCAGCAGAACCTTGGACGCACCTGGGCTCTTGAGGTGCAGACCCAAACCGTCTTCATCTTTCCAGATGCCTGTGTTGTCGACCACCAGGGCATCGGTAATACCGTACTTGGTGTAATCCACTTCATCGGGTGAGTTGGCGTAAATCACCTGAATATAAGTACCGTTGGCGATGATGGCGTTGTTCTCTTCATCCACCTCGACAGAGCCGTTGAAAGGTCCGTGTACTGAATCACGGCGCAGCAGGCTGGCACGCTTTTCCAGATCGCCCTTACGGCCACCGCGCAGAACGATAGCGCGCAGGCGCAGCTTGTTGCTGCGGCCGGTTTTTTCAATCAACAAACGGGCCAGCAGACGACCGATGCGGCCAAAACCGTAGAGAACAACGTTACGTGGCTCAACTTCATCTTTGCTTTCAATGGCACTGGCCAGCTCGCGGCTCATATAAGCTTCGATTTCGCTGCCGTCGGTGTGGTTACGCCAGTACTTAACCGCCAGTTTACCTATATCCACTTTGCACTGTTTGACATCCAGTTTGCTCAGGGCTTCTACGAAGGGGAAGCTCTCACGCAGGCGCAGCTTATCGCCCACATGGCGACGAACCAGACGATGGGCCTTGATAATATCGATGGTGGAGGCGATCAGCAGGGGTTTACCATAAACCACCACTTCTACGCCCTGATTGCGATACAACTTGCCCAACAGGGGCTGCATAGCCTCCGCCAGTTCGAAGCGTTCTTGCCAACTTTGTAGGTGTTTATCAGCGCTCATTTACAGATCCTTTATCTCACTTTTCCACTTTATTGTCGGGAAAGGTTTGAGTAACAAAAAGAAAAGACCAATAATCATATTTATGACAGCTAAACCTGCCCCTTTTGGTCGGCGCTATTGTAATGAAAACTGCTGCGTCAGGCTAGTAGGAGATTTTCGCTAAATCTCTAATTAAATTACAGATTTAGTCAATTGGAGCGTATTTTGGCGCGTAATCTAGTAATAATTACATCATTTGTCCTTTTAGCCGGGGTTAGTGGCTGTGATAATGGCGGTAACCCCGCCACTATTTGTAAGAATAATCCTGAACTTTGTGACGATTTGCATAAGGACAGCTGGTGCAGACGGGAAAAGGCTAGCCTGATCATTCAGCGCTATCAGGTCAAAACCACGCCGGAGCCCTCAGGCGAACAAGTCTATCGCTTGCTCGTTAATCTGGAAAACTACAATCGCTGTGTGGGGCTTGCCGCCGGAGTACAGCATATTCTCAATCCTGAACGCACCAATGACAGAGCCAGAGCCTATGGTTTGAGCGCGCAAAGCTTGTCTGAGCTGCAAGCCTCTACCAAGGGCAGCAATGACATCTATATTGCCTTCTATCACTGGGCACATTTGGGTGACGATGCAGCACTCAAGGTATTACTGGAGGCAGAGAAACAGCAACAGATAGATTCGCCCGAGATCCTTGCCGGACTCGCGGGCTATTATCTCAAGTTTGATGCCATCAAAGCGAAACAACTCTATCTTAAGGTGTTGGCAAAGAGCACCAAAGAGAACTTCGACCCCGATTGGTTGTTGGGGCTGGCAAGTGCTTCCAGGCAGTTGCAGGATATGGAGCAGGCCTATCTGCTCTCGAGAACCAATCTGCTTTTGACCGACAACCCGGTCGATGAGGTTCAACTGAAAGCCATGATAGGCAACAATAGTCAGTTGAGTACTCATTTGGATCAACAGGCAAGTAGTCTGGCGGACGCTCTGAAAGGCGGTGATTACCTTGAGAGTGATTGGCCAAAACGCCTGCAAGGCAATGAGGGGAAAGATGATGGGAAACAAGCTGAGACTGAGCCGGTAACAAAGCAAGCCGCTGATAGCAAACCCATTGATAGCGACAGCAAGCTCGAGAAAAGCACCGAAGGGGCCAAACAAAACTGATGATGTATTCTCCGGGCGGCAAATTACTTGCCAGTTTGTAATTTACGCCTGCCGGTCGCACAATAAAAGCATTGTTTCGCGATCGCTGTAATAAAAACACCTAATTTGTTAACGGAATAGCCAGTTACAGCGTGATTTAACTTGACGACCCGCGTCATTTTTGTAATTTTACTACCAATTACTGTTTTTACATTCACCAGAGGGATATGAGATGACTATCCGCGTAGCAATTAACGGTTATGGCCGTATCGGACGCAATGTTCTGCGTGCTCTATACGAGAGCGAGAAAGACTATCCAATTCAAATCGTTGCCATCAACGATCTCGGAGACGCTTCCATCAACGCTCACCTGACCAAGTATGACTCTGTTCACGGCCGCTTCAACGCCAAAGTAGAACACGACGACGAAGCTATTTATGTCAACGGCGACAAGATCCCAACCTTCCAGGAGCGCGATCCTGCCAAGCTGCCATGGGCTGAGCTGCAGGTAGACGTAGTCTTCGAATGTACCGGTATCTTCACTTCCAAAGAAGCGGTACAACCACACCTGGATGCCGGCGCCAAGAAGGTTATCATCTCAGCTCCCGGCAAGAATGTTGATGCCACTGTGGTATACGGGGTTAACAACCAGGAAATCACCAAAGAGATGACTGTTATCTCCAATGCTTCCTGTACCACTAACTGTCTGGCGCCTGTGGCCAAGCCATTGAACGATGCTATCGGCATTGAATCCGGCCTGATGACCACCATTCACGCCTACACCAATGACCAGCGTCTGTCTGATGTGTATCACAGCGATATGCGTCGTGCCCGTGCGGCGGCTCTGTCGATGATCCCAACCAAAACAGGTGCAGCGGCGGCTGTTGGTTTGGTTGTACCTGAGCTTCAGGGCAAATTCGACGGCCTGGCGGTTCGGGTTCCGACTGTCAACGTGTCTCTGGTTGACCTGTCCTTTATCGCTTCCCGCGACACCACAGTGGAAGAAGTTAACGCCATCATAGAAGCGGCGGCCAAGACTTCACCCATGAACGAAGTGCTGGCGGTTAATAAGGAGCCTCTGGTTTCCATCGACTTCAACCACAACGCCTTCTCGTCCAACTTCGACGCCACCCAGACTCGCGTCAAGGGACGTCTGGTGAAAGTCATGGCCTGGTACGACAACGAGTGGGGTTTCAGCAACCGTATGCTGGACAACGCCGTTGCCTTGATGACAGCCAAGTAATCCGAGTTCAAAGCCAAACGCCTGCCGAGTGCAGGCGTTTTTTATGCCAGTTACTCTGTCTTGCCAAGGCCGAGGTCTTTCTCAAGCGACCATAGCCCGTTTTTATCCGTCTCTCAACAGTGCTTTCACTCCATATCTCCTTGCTTCTTCATTGCCTTTGCAATACTTGATGCAAAGCAGCGGATTTCCATTTTCGACAAGCACCATCAAGCACATTTCACTTCCGGAAAATAAAGCCCCTACTTAGACTCAGGTTAAAAGCCGTTTCAATTATTGTGTTTGAAAGCCAATTCGGCCATTGCGCCGGTTAGCGCCTTGCCTTTAGCGGAGTCTCATTATGGACAATCAATTTCTCAGTCTTATTACCGATCCCCTGCTTGACCCCAAGCAAAAGACCCTGGCGCTGGCCGGTGCCGCCGATGCCAATATTCCCTATCTGCCTCGCAGTGAAGCACTGACCCAAGCCATGGATAAAGGCATTATCTGCGATATGTTTGAGGGTCATGCCCCGTTCAAACCCAGATATGTTTTGCCCGATTACCAACGTTTTCTCGAGCAAGGCTCCGAGTACCTGGAGTTGACACCGGCCGAAGATCTGGATGATGCCCTGATGAAGCTGATGGTGCTGTATCACCATGTACCATCAGTCACCAATATCCCGGTGTTTCTTGGCTATCTCGATAGTTTATTGTTGCCTTACTGCCAGGATATCAGTGATGACGCCTTGTATCAGAAACTGAAACGCTTCTGGATCCAGTTGGATCGCACCCTGCCGGACGCCTTTATGCATGCCAACATAGGCCCAGAGGACAACCGTGTCTGCCGCACTATTTTGCGCATTGATGCCGAGCTCAAGCAGGTGGCTCCCAATCTAACCTTTATGTATGACCCCAAGCGCACTCCCAAAGCGCTGCTGCGACTGGCAACAGACAATATCATTGCCTGCAGTAAACCTCACATCGGCAACTGGCCGATACATGCCCAAACCTTTGCCTGTGCTCCCGGTGAGGCGCCAAATCAAACGTTCGGCATTGTCAGCTGTTATAACGCGCTCCCCACCCGAGGCGGCGCTAATACGCTGGTCAGACTTAACCTAAAAGCCGTCGCCGAAGAAGCCGGTACCCTGGAGGAAATGCTCGAGCGCACCCTGCCCCATTACTGCAACCTGATGTATGAACTGATTGAGCTGCGCTGTGAGTTTTTACACCATAGGTCCCATTTCTTCGACTCTTTCCTGGTAAAAGAAGGCCTCATTGACGAATCCCGCTTTGCACCCATGTTCGGCGTCTATGCCATGGCCGAAGCCGTCAATCATCTGCAGCAGTTGGCAGGTATGAGGGGCGAATATGGTCACAGTGAGCAGGCCAATGCGCTCGGTTTAGCCATTAGCCGCGCGCTCAGTGATAGAGTGACCACGACCCAAGTCAGTTTCGGCTTTAATGGCCGCGCCTTACTTCATGCCCAGGGGGGGCTTT
Source organism: Shewanella sp. Iso12 (assembly GCF_012030025.1). NCBI lineage: Bacteria > Pseudomonadati > Pseudomonadota > Gammaproteobacteria > Alteromonadales > Shewanellaceae > Shewanella > Shewanella sp. Iso12. The sequence goes on along the minus strand of NZ_JAAUHW010000004.1, from coordinate 233,897 downwards.
CCATCGACAAAGGCACCACTCCGGGCGCCAGAATCGCCTATGGCCACGAGCCGGATCCTGTCACTCATGTGTTGGCGCTGGCGCCGCAACACGCTTTCTATTCTTCCGGGATCAGCGAGATCCTGACTCTGGATGAAACCATCAAGGCCAATCCTGAAGCCCTGCTTGAGCTGTGTATCGGCGCGCTGGATGCCGGCTTTCGTGAATTTACCGCCAATACCGCCGATACCGATCTGGTGCGCATCACGGGTTATATGGTGAAAAAGTCGCAGATCGCCAGTTACCGGCAACAAGGCTCACGTACCAACACCACCTTCCTGGGCACAGAGGCCAGTGAAACCACGGCCGTGACCCAAAGGGCACCGAGGGTAGTGAGCGCCGAGTTCCATGCCGCCGGCAAGTCCCCGGTATAAGGGCGTAAGCTATGAAGAGTGAAGCTCCCGGAGTGTTTGATAGCCCGTTCAATCATTCTGAGCTTAATCGCTATAAGCTGAATGGGTGTGAGTCGCATAGCCGTGAGTTAAGTAGCGGCGATACCGATGCTTCAGCATTGGCTATGGGCTCCGAGGTTGCCAGTGCCGAAGTCGCCAGGGTGCTGCCCTTCTCGACCGTAGATGGCCCGGGCAATCGCATGGTGTTTTTCCTTCAGGGTTGCAATTTTCGCTGCCCGGGTTGCCATAATCCGGAAACCATCACTCTGTGTGACGCCTGCCGAGAGTGTATTGCGCACTGCCCGGCAGGCGCCTTGAGCCTTAAATCAACTGCGGCTGACACTCAAGCAGCTCCCAATAGCAAGGCGTCTCTCAGGCTTGCCTGGGATAGTACAAGCTGCATCGGCTGCGACACCTGTCTCGATGTTTGCCCTTCGAGCAGCCAGCCTAAGACCCAACGCCTGTCAGTCGGAAAAGCGTTGGCGCTGATTAAAAGGCAGCAAGCCTTTATCCGCGGTATCACCTTGAGTGGCGGAGAAGCCAGCTTGCAGCTGAAGTTCGTCAGTACCCTGTTCAAGGCCATTAAACAAAGCACAGAGCTCAAACACCTGACTTGCCTTTTGGATACCAATGGCAGCCTGGGAGCAAGTGGTTGGCAACGTCTGCTCCCTTGGCTTGATGGCGCCATGGTTGACCTGAAAGCCTGGGATGAGCCGGCTCACCGACGACTGACAGGCCGTGGCAACATCAAGGTCAAGCAGAGCCTGCAACTGCTGGCCGAAGCAGGGAAACTGGCGGAAGTCAGGCTACTGGAAGTACCCGGAAAGAGTGATTATTGGCAGCACTTTGACGCCCTGGCGTCGTTTTTGCTGGACTTGCAACGCCGGCAAGCGCTGAAGGGTGAGCCGATGCGGCTACGCCTAAACGGTTACAATCATCATGGTGTCAAAGGCGAGGCCTTGCGCTGGCCCAAGGCAAGCCAACAGCAGATTAATGATCTGGCCAAGGCGCTCAGCCGTGCCGGCATAGCCAATATCAGTCTGCCACCGGTTAACCTTGGCTGATGGACTGCTTAAAGCCACTGAGCAGGGTCGCTTTTAGCCATTGCAGCGCCGGATCCCGGCTGCCACTTTGATGATGCACCATGCTATAGCCCACCTTGCCATAGGCAAAGGGCAATGGCTTAACCACCATGCCGCTTGCCTGCGCCGCCATTGAAGCCCACAGCGCCGAGCAGGTAAACAGCAAGTCCGAGTGACGACAGATACTGGCGGCAGCGCCGAAGTCGGCGACTTCCATCGCCAGATTCCGCCTGCGGCTCAATTGTGCCAATGACTGCTCGAAAAAGGGTTGCTGCAGATCGGCATCCAAAATGCCCACATGGGCGAAGCTCAGATAGGCATCCAGCGTCAGCTCTTTTGCTGCCAGCGGGTGCTCGGCTCGCATCAGGCAACACATCTCGTCCTCTGCCAAGCGCTCCCAAATCAGTTCATTGCGGCCTGTTGGCGGCTGTCCCAAATCGTGAGGCAGAACCAGCAAGTCCACCCGTCCTTCACACAGGGATTGAAACCCCGTGCTCTCTTTGGCATGCACCGCCAGTGTCATTCCCGGCGCCTGCTGCTGCACGCTGGCGATAGCGCTCGCAAGCAGTTCGAAGCTGCTTTCCCTCAGCGCCAAATTCATCCGCCCTTGAAATCCTTCCGGGCGAAAGCCCTCTTCGGTAAACAGGTTGTCCATCTCTCTGAGCATGGCGCTGATAACCGGCCCGAGTCGTTTGGCCTTGGCAGTCGGCAACAGCTGGTTACCCTGGCGGTAGAAGAGCTCATCGTCGAGGCAATCCCTGAGCTGGGAGAGTATTTTGCTGACCGCCGAAGGGCTCAAACACAGACGCGTGGCCGCCTGGGTGACGCTTTGCTCTTCCAGCAGTTGCCTAAGCACCAGAAGATGACGGAAATTGATGCGGGATAAGCGGACGATATCACTCATTCTGGCTGTGTTTAACCTTGGCTGGATTTAACCTTGACTGAATAAGCCAAGGTTAAACCATAACTGAATGAAGTTCTGCAATCATGCTCTCATTCGGCCAAGCGCTTGGGGAAAGCGCTATCAGAGAATACGCCGCAGCAGAAAGTCGGCCTTGAGCCTGCGAATGCGGTTCATGATTTTCTTTACCGGCTTGGGGTAACTCTGCAAGGTATCTATCTGGCTGTAATGATACAAACGCTGGCTGTGCAGCAGCAGATGTTGTTGCTCTTTGACAAAAGACTCGGCCAGCACTTGTTTGTCATCATGCAGCAGCAAACCATTTTCCAGATCCAGGGCCCAGGCCCGCGGATTGAGATTGCTGCCGGTGAGCAGGTGTTTGCGACCATCCATGCTCACCCCTTTAAGGTGATAACTGTTGTTGTCATGCTTCCACAGATGGATATTGAGTCGCCCCTGATCCACCGCCCACTGCTGGCGTTTGACAAACTTGCGCAGCGACTGCTCATAGAGATACGGCAAGGCACCTATGGTGGAAAAATCCTGCTCCGGTGGGATATAAAAGTCATTGGCCGTCTTGTCACCCACCAGAATATCCAGACGCTTTCCGTTGCGCAGGTGTTTAACCAGCGCCCGCACCAAAGCATAGGGCGGGTTAAAATAGGGAGTGCAAATAAAAAGCGATTCCTTGGACTCCTCCACCATGGCGAGTACCGCCTTGTTGAGCGGATTGCGCTTGCGTCCGAGGCCCAAAAGCGGCGTGACCCGCAATCCCTCTTCAACGCCCTTGAATTGATAGCTTGCCGCCGACAGTCGCTGTTTAAAGCTTCTGACATCAATTTTTTCCGGCAGTACTTCCTCTTCTTCCGGACAGCTCAGGCAACTGACCGCTTTGTCGCTCAAAATGGCACTGTCAATCATCTCTCGCATGCTGGCAGCCAGCTCGGCCGACTCCAGCACATGGTAGCGATCGAAACGGTATCTATCTTTCTGCTGCAGGTAGATGTTATTGAGGCTGGCGCCGCTGTATATCACGGCATCATCGACAATAAAGCCCTTGAGGTGCAGTACTCCCATAAACTCGCGGGATTTCACCGGCACACCATAAATGTTGAAACGCTGCTGTGCTTGCGCCATCACCTGACGGTACATCAAGTTGTTGCCGCCATCACCCTTGTGGCCGATAAGGCCGCGACGGGCACGGTGAAAATCCACCAACACCTTGATTTCGAGTTCGGGTCTGGCTGCCTTGGCCGCCAGCAGTTCGGCAAGTATTTCGCGTCCGGCCTCATCGTCTTCCAGATAGAGTGCCGCAATATAGATAGCCTCTTTGGCGCAACGGATCCGCTCAATCAAGGTCTGTTTGAAGTTACTTGGGGTCAGCAACCAGTGCAATGCATCCGGCGCTATGGCAATTCCACCCAGCTTATCCAGCAAGGTATCCTCCTGTCACTGTATGTTCCGGCAATCCACTCGCTCCCTGTGTTTCCCGGCAAGAATGTCCTTCCCCTGTATGGCGAGATCGACAAAGATCCGCTGCGGGGCGAATAAGGCAATAGAAATTACCCACTTGTCCCGGCCCGGGCAAGCCTTTTCTCGCCAACAGTCGCTATTGGTTCACGATTTCGGCGCTATTTAACCCAAAAAGCGCTCTCTATAATGCGGCTTGCACTCTTAAGCCGACCCAGATCACGCTTTTGTGATGGCAGCCCTGTTATCAGCGCATTAGCCTTATACACTAATATGCCCTTGAGCCTCTCACTTACTGAACTCAAACTGGACGACAATGAACAAACAATTCTGGTTCACTCTTATTGGCACCCTGCTCGCGGCCTGGGCCCTGTTTCACTTCAAAACCTATCTCGGCCCTTTGGTACTGCCACTGTTTATCGGTCTGGTGTTGATAGTCACATTGAAACTTTATTCGCTGATGGACAAGGACGACAGCTAAGGCCCTGCAGGTTATACTCTCAAAAGCATTCACGGAACCGGAGGCTTTTCCATGCCACAGCTGTCCTTGCAGGGCTTGGCACGTCCACTGTTATTATTGAGCGCCATGGCGCTGTCTTCCCCTTTGAAGGCCGATAATACCTCTCTCGATGATCTTTTAAATCTGATTACCCCGGCCTCATCGCAAACTGCCGTCTGGATAGAAGATTTGCAAAGCGGCGAGCAACTGCTGAGCCACAACAGTGAAACCCTGATGATCCCGGCCAGTACCCAAAAACTGCTGACCGCGGTAACAGCCACCGAGCTGCTGGGAGAAGAGTTTCGCTATCACACCAGTATTCTCAGTACCGGCTCACCAAAAAGCGGCGTGCTTAAAGGCGATCTCTATTTGCTGTTCAGTGGCGATCCTACCTTAACGCGCCGGGATCTGACTGAGCTGTTCAAGCGTGTCACCGAAGCCGGTATTAGCCAGGTGCAGGGCAATCTTATCTTGATAGGAGAAACCCATGAGCAGCTGCGAGCGCCCGGTTGGGTATGGGATGATTTGGGGATCTGCTACGCGGCGCCCGTCTCCAGCTATGTGATCAACCAAAACTGTGTCCATGGCAAACTCGAGCCCACACTCGCCTCGGACAAAGCCAAAATTTCCGCGCCGGTTTATCTGCCAGTCAAACTGACCACCAACGCCATCTTCGACAAGGGCCACAAGCAGGACTTTTGCGAACTGCAACTCGACCGATTACCCGGCAACCACTTTCATTTCAGTGGCTGTTTCCCGGGATCCCAGGTATTGCCGTTGGCGCTGGCGGTCAACGACCCCGGCCAATATGCCATCGACAGCGTCGCCGGCATTATCAAGGGCAAACTCAGTATCAAAGGCAAGATACTGACCTCCAATCAGCTACCGGCCAGCTCAAGGGTGGTGGCCAGTCATGCCTCGGATGCGCTGCCCGAGCTTTTGGAAACCATGCTGCTGGAATCTGACAACCTGATTGCCGACAGCCTGCTTAAACAGCTGGGTAAACACTATTATGGTGATGGCGCCAGTTTCAGTGCCGGTGCCAAGGCCATCAGGGAAGTGCTGGCCGAAAAAGGCGTAGTGTTGGAAAGAGCCCAACTGATAGACGGCTCTGGGCTGTCACGCTACAACCTGCTCAATGCCAGACAACTGGCGCAGTTGCTGCGATTGATTGCCGATACCCCGGATTACCAGTGGTTGATGCACAAGCTACCGGTTTCCGGCCACAGCGGCACCTTGAAGTACCGCAAGCGCTACGCCAACAAACCGCTCAAGGGCAGAGTCTGGGCCAAGACAGGCAGTATGCAGGGTGTGGTGAATCTGGCCGGTTATGTTACCGATGACAGTGACAAGCAAGTGCCCAGATACCTGTTTGTGATACTGGAAAATGGTTTGAGCCCCCAGAGTAAGGAGCTTGAAGCCGCGCCCTTTGCCACACTTTTGCTGCAGGGGCTGACAGATTACCGTGCAAACAGCCGCACAGAAGGCCAACTGGCGGCAAAAGAGCAAGACAAGCCCAAACCAACACCGCAGGAAAAAGCACAGACAGAGCTTAATGTCAGCGCCCGTTAGTGAAACGCCTTCAAAGCTCTTACCTCCATAAAACAACAATAAAGCCATAAGAAAAGAGCCGCTTATCGCGGCTCTTTCGATTCAGCTTGAATACTTCTGCGTTCTCAGAACAGCTCGGGCGCAAGGGCCATCACACTGTCATCACCACTGACCAGCTGACTCAAGTGGAAATCGGCTTTGGCCAACAACTTGGCAAAGTAGAACTCCTTCAGTTGGCTCTTGACCTCGGCAAAGCCCGGCTCGAGCGTATCGGTTGCAGCAAGTGCCTTATCTGCCATCAACAGCCACAGGTAACCGTAGAGTATGTAACCAAAGGCATCCAAGGCTTCAACCGCCAAGGCGTTAATGAGCGCAGGCTTATCGCCTTTTTGCTCGTTAATGGCGGCAATCGCACTGGCAAACTGGTCAAACAGGCTTTCAATACGCTGTTTCTGCTCATTTGATACTTGTCCAAAAGTCGCCATATCGGCCTTGATATCGGCGATAAACTCATTCAGGGTCGCCAGGCGGTCACCTGTGAGCTTACGTCCCAAAAAGTCGATGGCCTGAATACCATTGGTGCCCTCATAAATCTGGGCGATACGGGTGTCACGTACCAACTGTTCTATGCCTGTCTCACGAATATAGCCGTGACCACCGAATACCTGCTGCGCCAATATGGTGGCGTCCAGACCGCGATCGGTCAGGAACGCCTTGGCGACAGGAGTCAGGAGGCCCACGTAACGACTGGCTTTGGCTTTAACCGCTTCATCTTCGGCAAACTTGGCCAGATCCAGCTGTTTACCTGTGAGCATGGCTAAGGCCCTACCCGCTTCTGTCATGGCGCGAATATTCAGCAGCATGCGCCGCACGTCGCCGTGTACCAATATAGGATCGGAATCGCTGCCGGTTGGTGAGCCGCCGGCAGCAACGCCCTGGAGGCGCTCTTTGGCATAGTCGGCCGCCATTTGATATGCGCCCTGAGCACTGCCAAGCCCCTGAATACCTATGGACAGACGTTCATAATTCATCATGGTGAACATGCACACCAGGCCACGATTGGGCTCGCCGATAAGATAACCCTCGGCATCATCAAAATTCATCACACAAGTCGCCGAGCCCTTGAGGCCCATCTTGTGCTCTATGGCACCGACGGTTACACCGTTGGCTTCGCCCAAACTGCCGTCATCGGCCACCTTGAACTTAGGTACCAGGAACAGCGAGATGCCTTTGCTGCCGCTGATTTTGGCCAGCACCAGATGCACCAGGTTCTCAGTCAAGTCCTGATCGCCACCTGTGATGAAAATTTTTGAACCACTGATAAGGAAACTGCCGCTGTCGGTCGGTTCGGCGCGAGTGCGGATATTACGCAGGTCCGAACCTGCCTGAGGCTCTGTCATATCCATGGCGCCGGCCCATTCGCCTGAGTAGAGTTTTGGCAAATATTTGGCCTTGAGCTCCTCACTGCCGTGGGCATGAATACACAGTGCAGCACCTGCGGTCAGTGCGCTGTAAAGTGTAAAGGCGTTACAGGCGCTGTAACCCATTTCATCGACCATGACACCGAGCATTTTCGGCATCCCCATTCCCCCCAGCTCAGGATCGCCGCACAGCCCTACCCAACCACCGGCGGCAAACTCGGCATAGGCCTCTTTATAGCCATCGGGTGTGATCACCTTGGCAGCCTCGAAACTTACTCCTTGTTCATCACCATTGCGGTTTATAGGATGGATAAGGTCGCGACACAGTTTGGCGCCTTCTTCGAGGATGGCAGCGGCAGTATCGAGATCGACCGCATCGGCCATCGCAGGCAATGAAGACCAGGTTTGTTCGGCATCAAAGACGTGCTCAAGCAAAAAGCGCATATCGGTTAACGGAGCTTGGTAGGGATTCATCAGCAGACTCTTTAAACGTTAGATTTAAACACTTGTTTCAATCTAACCCAGATGTCACCGCAATACAATGCGCCAAAGGTAGAATTAGCAAGACAGCGACCACAAAAAACGCCTTCAGCCAGCCCATTTACGAGTGGGACTCTTCGGCTGCAAAACACCTTTATTCAAGCCATGAAAAAACCGGCCATCAGGCCGGTTTTGTGGACTAAACGCTCCTGCCGCCTTTTATTTGGTCCAGCGGTCCATCCAGCCCAGTACCTTGGCGTACCATTGCTCAAGGTTATTGGGGTTGAGGATCCAGTGGTTCTCGTCCGGATAGATCAGCAACTCCGAAGGGATATTGTTGCGCTGCATATAGCTGAACGCGGCCAAACCCTGACCGTAAGGTACCCGGAAGTCTTTCTCGCCGTGGATCACCAGCATTGGAGTCTTCCAGTTTTCCACATAGTTGGCCGGATTGAACTTCTCATAAAGATCCTTGGCCTGCTCATAGCTGCCGCCAAACTCATGCTCAGGGAACCAGAGTTCCTCGGTTACATGGTACATGGAGCGCATATCAAACAAGCCGGCGTGGTTAACCAGGCATTTGAAACCGTCGTTCCAGTTGCCTTGGATCCAGTTCATCATGTAACCGCCGTAGGAGCCACCAAGGGCACAGGCGTTATCGGCATCGATCCACTTCTGCTGTTTGGCAACCGCAGCCAGACCTTTTTGCAAATCTTCCAAAGGCTTACCGCCCCAGTCCAGGCTGATGGAATCGGTAAAGGCCTGACCATAGCCGGTAGAGCCGTGGAAATCCACCATCACCACGGCATATCCGGCACCGGCCCACAGCTGAGGATTCCAGCGGAAGCTGAAACTGTTGCCGAATGAACCTTGTGGGCCGCCGTGTACCAGGAAGGCCACCGGATACTGCTTGCCTTTCTTGAAGTTGGCCGGCTTGAGCCAGTAACCATAAACCTCTTCGTTGTTCCAGCCCTTGAAGCTGAACTGCTCGAACTCACCGAACTTGACCTTGTCCAGCTTGGCCTTGTTGACTTCAGTCAAACGGGTCAGGTTTTGCCCTTCCATGTTGATGGAGTAGAGATCGCCCGGTTCCACCAAAGACTTATGATTGATGATCAAACGATCGCCCGCCAGACCCACCAGGCTGTTGCTGCCATCGTTGTAAATGGCGCGCACATCACCAAACTGGGTGTTGATGGCAAATACAGACACCTGCCCCAGATCCTGAGCGGTCACATACAGGGTGTTGTTATCTTTACCAAAGCTCAGCGAGGCCGGGCTTCTGTCCCACATGGGCGCCACTTCCTTGCTCTGACCCGTGACTGTGTCTTTGAGCATGATGCGGTATCTGTCGGCCTCGAATCCGGGCTTTTTCATCGCCAGATAGGCCAGATAGCGGCCATCGGCGGAAAACACCGGCTGAGCATCCCAGGCCTGGTTATCTTCGGTGAGATTCTTGGCCTTACCACCTGTGACCGGCACTTGCCAGAGATCGTAGTTGGTGGTCCAGGCCTGATCTTTACTCGGTGCCTTGGCACTGTAGACAATATATTTACCATCCGGGCTGAATGTCACCTCTTCCATGCCGGAAAATGGCTTGGGTGGGGTTTCGGTATCCAGGCCCTTGGTCACATCCACCGGCTTACCTAGCTTGCCGTTTTCAAGCTGCGCCACAAACAGGTGATTACGGGCATGGTCAGACCAGGTGTCCCAGTGACGCACCATCAACTGATCGTATTCACGACCTGTACTCTTGCGCTCGGCTTCTTTATCAAACTTGGCTTTTGAACATTCCAGGGTGTCGCACTCGGGAAAAACACGAATGCTCATCACTACCTGCTTGCCATCGGCCGATAATTTGTAGCCGTCGATACCCAGAGGCAAATCAGATACGGCCTGGGCTTCACCACCATCCAGCGGCAAGCGATACAGTTGGCTGCTGCCATCACGGGCGGCGATAAAATAGACTTGCTTGTCGTCGCTGCTGAAGGCCACATCGTGCTCGGTACCCGGTGCAGAAGTCAGCTGCTTGGGCGCCGCGTTCTTGTCACTGAGATCCAACAGATAAAGATCTGAGCCGCTGCCTTCATCGGTGACCTTCTTCAGGCCATAGATAAGCTTGGTACCGTCATTGGATACAGCGGCAGAATGGAGTTTGTTGAGCTTGACCAGATCCTGGACAGTAAAAGGTGCCTTATCGGCAGCCAGCGCCGGCAGAGCCAGACCTGCGGCGAGCAGCGCCATCAATAGTGGGTTGGTTTTCATTATAAATCTTCTTATTGGTTGTTGATTGCAATGCAAAAGGGGCCAACAGGCCCCTCAAGGTTCAGCTTAAGCCTTGGCGTTCTGGATATTCACCTTCCAGATTGCCGGGCCGGTTTCGTGCGCATTCACCCCGTTGGAGTCAACCGCTACAGTAACAGGCATATCCTTGACGTCAAACTCATAGATGGCTTCCATCCCGAGATCTTCAAACGCCACCACACGGGATTGCTTAATCGCCTTGGACACCAGATAAGCGGCGCCGCCGACGGCCATCAGATATACCGCCTTGTGCTTGCGGATAGATTCAACTGTGGCCGGACCACGTTCGGCCTTGCCTATCATGCCCATCAGACCCGTCTTATCCAGCATAAGATCGGTAAACTTATCCATACGGGTAGCGGTTGTCGGGCCGGCCGGGCCAACCACTTCATCACCTACCGGGTCGACTGGACCTACGTAATAGATGAATTTACCAGTGAAATCAACTCCTTCTGGCAAGCCTTCACCGCTTTCAATCAGGCTCTGGATCCGTTTGTGAGCCGCGTCACGGCCGGTGAGCATCTTACCCGAGAGCAGCAGAGTATCGCCGCTGTTCCAGCTTTCAATCTCTTCCTGGGTAACGGTATCGAGATTGACTCTGCGCACGCTCTCACCCACTTCCCAGGTGATTTCCGGCCAGTCATCAAGGCTTGGCGGAGTCAGCTCGGCAGGGCCGCTGCCATCAAGATGGAAATGCACATGACGGGTGGCGGCGCAGTTGGGGATCATCACCACAGGCTTGGAGGCGGCGTGGGTTGGCGCTGTCTTGATTTTAACGTCCAGCACAGTTGTCAAACCGCCCAGGCCCTGGGCACCAATGCCTAAGTTGTTGGCGCGCTCGAAAATATCCAAACGCAGTTTCTCTTCCGTGGTTTCGGCGCCGCGTTCCATCAACTCGTGAATATCCACGCTCTCCATCAAGGCTTCCTTGGCAAGCACAGCGGCTTTCTCGGCGGTGCCGCCAATACCTATTCCCAGCATACCCGGTGGACACCAGCCGGCGCCCATGGTTGGCAGTGTCTTCTCAACCCAGGCGGCGATATCGTCAGATGGATTGAGCATCACCATCTTGGCCTTGTTTTCACTGCCGCCACCCTTGGCGGCAATGGCCACTTCGATATGATCGCCGGGAACCATCTGAATATGCACCACGGAAGGTGTGTTATCGCGGGTATTCTTGCGACTGCCGGCCGGGTCGGCCACTATTGAGGCACGCAGCGGGTTATCAGGATTGGTATAAGCGCGGCGCACGCCTTCATCCACCATTTGCTGCACTGTCATATCAGTCTTGTCCCACTGCACGCCCATCCCCAGATAGACATAACAGGTCACAATGCCGGTATCCTGACACAGGGGTCTGTGTCCTTCGGCAGACATACGCGAGTTGATCAAAATCTGGGCAATTGCATCCTTGGCAGCCTGGCTCTGCTCACGCTCATAGGCGGCGGCCATGGCGTCGATAAAATCTTTGGGATGGTAATAGGAGATATATTGCAGGGCATCACTGATGCTGTCGATAAAGTCAGCTTGCTTGATTACAGACATGTTTGGCGCTCCATTAGCCTAAGGATCCGCCCCTTCAGCTCAGGATCAACGCTCAACAGAGATTCAAGCCAAAGCCTTGAATTTCAGGCTCCGCTTGTCGGTTTTGCGACACAAAAATGCTCAAAACGACAGCAAAGCCGTGATACAACGCGTTTTCACCAAGGGCCAGGGGTGGTTTTATTAGTTTTTTGTGGCCGTTATGATACTCTTTCGTTCCTTTTTGGGCTACATCACATTTTCAGATAGGGTCGTTCGATGTACCAGCAGGCTATTTGCCCTCCCGCCATTCGCGTTCTTGACTGGCAACTCTCAACCTTAGAGCTGTTTTCCCACTTCAGCGGTGAGCCTTGGGCCATGCTGCTGGATTCGGCCGATGCCCAGCACAATGACGCCAGATACGACATCATAGTTGCCGAGCCAATAGCCAGACTGGTGACCATGGCTGAAACCACCCAAATCTCTGAGGCGAGCGGCGTACGATGCTCAAGTGACGATCCTTTTGCCTTGCTGCAACAACTGCTGCAACAGTATTTTCCCAATGCCATGCAGGTCAATCTGCCTTTCAGCGGCGGCGCGGTGGGCGCCTTCAGCTACGATCTTGGCCGCAGACTGGAAAAACTGCAAAAACTGGCCGCAGCCGATATCGCTCTGCCGGAGATGAATGTCGGTCTTTATGACTGGGCTCTTATTCGCGATAAGCAATTAGAATGCTGGCAATTGGTGCACTACCGCGGCGAAAAGGCGCTGACAGCAACCCTGTCGTGGCTGACGTCCAAAGTCACAAACAGCCCCAATAAGCACCTTGACCAGAAAGCGTTCCGACTCAGCGGTGAGTGGCGCTCGCAGCTCAGCCGCGAGCAATATGGCGACAAGTTTGCCAAAGTGCAGCAATATCTTCACAGCGGCGATTGTTATCAGATCAATCTGACCCAAAGATTCCAGGCCGACTATCAAGGTGATGAGTGGCAAGCCTATCGTAAGCTCAGACAAGCCAATGGCGCGCCCTTTTCTGCCTTTATTCGCCTGGAGCATAACTGTATCCTGTCCATCTCACCCGAGCGTTTTATTGCCCTGGATTCCAATCGCCATATTGAAACCAAGCCCATCAAGGGTACCCTGCCCCGAAGTGCCGATGAACAGCAAGACAGGGAACTTGCCAAACAGCTGGCGGGGTCGGAAAAAGACAGAGCCGAAAACCTGATGATAGTGGATCTGCTGCGCAACGATATTGGCAAGGTCGCCAGCCCAGGTAGTGTGGCCGTACCGCATCTATTTGCCATAGAAAGCTTTCCGGCGGTGCACCATCTGGTCAGCACGGTAACCGCCGAACTGGCAGCGGGTTATCAGGCCACAGACTTGCTGAGGGCCGCCTTCCCCGGCGGCTCTATCACAGGCGCGCCCAAGATCCGCGCCATGGAAATTATCGAAGAGCTGGAACCCAGTCGCCGCTCACTCTACTGCGGCGCCATCGGGTATCTGAGCCAGGATGGTAAAATGGACAGCAGCATCACCATTCGAACCCTGGTTGCCGATTCCGGGCAGCTCTATTGCTGGGCCGGCGGCGGCATAGTAGCCGACTCAGATGTGGATGCCGAATACCAGGAAACCTATGATAAAGTGAGTCGAATACTGCCGCTATTAGCCCCGGAGCCCGACTCACCTTAGCCTGATACCTGCATTCAAGCTGGTTGAGAGTTCTTTGCGAAGACAGGACAATAATGGCTTTGGTTATTGATTACTTCAATCGACTTCAAGGACGCTATGGATAAAGACGAGCTGTTAACCCGTTTTCAACTCAGAGCCCTGAGTCGATACCATTCTAGCCCTTTGACCCCGGCCAAACTCAGAGCCGCGGCGGTACTTATCGCTTTGGAGCCGGGTTTGCAGGGACCGGAGCTTATCCTGACCCAGAGGCCGAAGCATCTTAAGGCTCATCCCGGTCAGGTGAGCTTTCCAGGCGGCAAACCGGAAGCCGAAGATCAGAACCTTATCATGACAGCCCTCAGGGAGGCCGAAGAAGAGATAGGTTTGGCACCGGACAATGTCGAAATCATAGGTCAACTTCCCAATCACCCCACCTTTACCGGCTTTGAGATCACCCCTGTACTTGGCTGGGTAAAGTCACCCTTTGAGGCCAAAATTGACCCGGCCGAAGTGCAGGAGCTGTTTCGGGTGCCGCTGGCTTTTTTACTCGAAGAGGAAAATCGTCACACGGCAATGTTCGAGCGCCGCGGCCATTTCTACCCAGTCACCTTTATTCCCTATCGCAGGCACTTTATTTGGGGCGCCACCGCGGCGATTATCGATATGCTCTGTCGACAACTGCGCTGACAACACAACATGAAGGCTTAGATAAAGAAACGCAGATACAAGCCGGCGGCGGTGGATGAGAGCAGCAACAGTGGAATATTGAACCAGTAACCCAAACGGCTGTGATGGGCCACATACCAGTTAAAAGCCAGACTGAGGAAACTGATGGCGGCGCAAGCCCAGATGATGTATTCCAAGAGCATGGTTTGCTGAGGGTCCCAGTACAAACGCACCGGCGCCCCTTTGCTGAAGAAGTAGCCTACGGCCCTGTCCGGCCTCGCCTTATCGAATACCAGCAGGGCATAAATTGCCAGTGACCAGCCTATAATCGATAGGCTTGCCAACAGATATTGAAAGATTTTCACCTTCTTCATCCGAACTCCTTCCGTCTGAAGGGGGATATTACCCCCAGAATACCTTTTTCAGCTTGAGAAAAGCCACCAGCAAGGTAATATAAACCTCCAAATTTTTTCCTGTGTCATCAATATAGTCAGGGATTTGCCTGATTTCTGCTCTCGAACTATTTTCGGGGCCGAGTTGAAGCATAAAACGTTTCATTGGAGAACTAAGCAATAATGAGCATTGCATCTGTCGCATCTGTATTTAAAGGTGAGCATGCGGTCGGTTCACAGGTCACTGTACGTGGCTGGGTTAGAACCCGTCGTGATTCCAAGGCCGGCATCTCGTTTCTTGCCGTCTATGATGGTTCCTGTTTCGATCCTATCCAGGGCGTGGTGCCAAATAGCTTACCCAATTACAATGACGAAGTGCTGAAGCTCACTGCCGGCTGCTCCGTGATTGTCACAGGTGAAGTGGTTGAAAGCCCAGGCTCAGGCCAGGACTTTGAACTGCAAGTGACCCAAGTGGAAGTCACAGGTTGGGTGGAAGATCCTGATACCTACCCTATGGCCGCCAAGCGTCACTCGGTTGAACACCTGAGGGAACTGGCGCATCTGCGTCCACGTACCAACATCATTGGCGCAGTTGCCCGGGTACGTAACTGCCTGTCACAGGCGATTCACCGTTTCTATCACGAAAACGGCTTTATCTGGGTCTCTACCCCACTGATCACCGCCTCAGACTGTGAAGGCGCCGGTGAAATGTTCCGGGTATCGACGCTGGACATGGAAAACCTGCCACGCACTGCCGATGGCAAGGTGAACTATGACGAAGACTTCTTCGGCAAAGAGGCGTTTCTGACCGTATCCGGCCAGCTCAACGGCGAAACCTACGCCTGTGCCCTATCGAAGATTTACACCTTTGGCCCTACTTTCCGCGCCGAAAACTCCAACACCAGCCGTCATCTGGCTGAGTTCTGGATGGTTGAGCCGGAAGTGGCCTTTGCCGATCTGAACGACATTGCCGGTCTGGCCGAAGCCATGCTCAAGTACGCCTTCAAGGCGGTGCTGGAAGAGCGGATGGACGACCTGCAGTTCTTTGCCCAGCGCGTCGATAAAGGCGTGATTGAGCGTCTGGAGAACTTTGTCAGCAGTGACTTTGCCCAGGTGGATTACACAGATGCCGTTGAGATCCTCAAAAACTGCGGTAAGCAGTTTGAGTACGATGTCGAGTGGGGCATAGATCTGCAATCCGAGCATGAGCGTTATCTGGCCGAAGAGCACTTCAAGGCTCCTGTGGTAGTGAAAAACTATCCTAAAGATATCAAGGCCTTCTACATGCGTCTCAACGAAGATGGCAAGACAGTGGCGGCGATGGACGTATTGGCCCCCGGTATAGGTGAAATTATCGGTGGTTCACAGCGTGAAGAGCGCCTGGATGTGCTGGATATGCGCCTGGCCGAGATGAACCTCAACAAGGAAGATTACTGGTGGTATAGAGATCTGCGCCGTTATGGCACTGTGCCTCACTCAGGTTTCGGTCTGGGCTTCGAGCGTCTGGTGTCTTACGTTACCGGTGTTTCCAACATCCGCGATGTGATCCCCTTCCCTCGCGCCCCAAGAAGCGCCAACTTCTAACGAACTCTTATCCAAAAAACGCGCTTCAGGGCGCGTTTTTTATTGGCTGAATATCAGTTCGGCTGCAGATTTTTACGCCGGCTTAAAGGGCTGCACTCTGTCGCAAACCGCGCCGAGCAAAGGTTTGTCGTGAGAGATCACCAGCAAGGTCAATTGCCTATCATGGGCTATCTGCAATAGTTGCTGCCAAAGCCTTTGCTGACTCACCATATCGAGCTGGGCCGTGATTTCATCACAGATAAGCAGCCTGGTTTCCGGCACCAGTGCCCTTAAAATATTGAGCCTTTGCAGCTCACCGCCGGAAAGGCCGCCGGGGCGAGATGCCAACCAGCGTCTGAGTTCAGACTCGGCCACGCCGAGCATGGGCAAGAGATGAGCATAATCACGCCCCTGCCAACTCTCATTCAAGGATTGCGCCAGGGTCAATCTGGGGTTGAACGCCTGCTCCGGCTGCTGGATAACCCACTGAATGGGTGAAGGGCGACCGCGAACCTGCCTGAGCTGCCGACAGCATTCAAGCTTTCCCGCCGCAAGCGGCATCAAGCCTGTGAGTATCGCCGCCATGGTAGACTTGCCGCAGCCACTGTCACCCCAGATCCCGAGAATTTCGGCGCGATTAATGGCTATCTCAGGCAGCTCAATCACCTTACTGCCCCGGTAAGCCAAGCCATCACTGAGTGAAAGCAGCGGCGATAAGGATGCAGAAGGCAAAGGTGCGCTTTCAAGCTCCAAAGCAGAGCCGGATTGAGCCGGTTTTGTTTGCAAAGAATTTAGACTCATGCGCGCCTCCGACAAGGCGAGTTGCTGAAACTCTCCAGGCTGTCACCATGAGACTTTTGTTGACTAGCGGCTTGACTAGCAGCTTGGTTATAGAGTTGGCTATTGAGTTGACTCTTGGGCTCGCCAGTAGATTCAGCATCAGCCAAGCGACAGCTGCCGGCAGGCCAGTTTTCCGGCAATGCCGCCAGCAAGGTTTGGCTGTAGCAGCCTTCGCGCTCACACTTATCTCCCAACTTATGCCCGGCAAGACTCACCCGCAGACTGGCACTATCCGTCACCTCGGCGAGCCGGCCGCGGCGCAGCAGATACAGCCCGGCATCCAAGGCCAGCACGGCCCTGAGGTTATGACTGATAACCAGCACCGCCTTGGGGCCGGCGTCTAAACCCAGTCGTAGCTGCAAGGCGCCACTGGCAACGTCATTGAGCAAGGCGTAAAGCTCGGTGGCAGCAAGCTCATCCAGGCCGCAACAAGGCTCATCGGCCAGCAGTAGATCCGGCGCCTGCAGCAGGGCCTGCGCCAGCAACACCCGCCGGGCCATACCGCCGGAGAGCATGGGAGGATAAGCCGCCAGGATCTCAGCTGTGATACCCAGCTCACCGTACAGAGCCTGTCGATAAGGACGCATGGCATCATCACAGTACCAGTCGAGCAATTCGCTTATCTTAATGTTGGCGTCCAGTACCTGGGTGCTTTGAGCGCAAAGCGCCGTCTTCTGTGGCCGCATCAAGCCAGAGCATTGCATGACTATCCCCTTTGGCAAACTGCCCATGATAGCCAGCGCCAGCAAGCTCTTACCGGCACCGCTCTCCCCCAGCACTGCGGTAACCTGTCCTGGAACCACCTCAATATTGAGCCCATCCAGCAAGGTTCTGCCATTGCTATCCTTCAGGGTTAAATCTGTCACTTGGGTATGAATAGCGGCGGCGGGGTTAACATGGTTTGAGGAAAATAAATCACTTTTGGACTCCATGGCATTGGTGCCCGGTAACTTAGGCGCAGCCACACCGTTTCTGGCAAACTGGATCAGATTTTCGGCAAGCTTAGACAGCAGCAGAATAAAGCTCAGCAACAAGAGCCCGGGGAACAGCGCCAGCCACCATTGGCCAAGCAACAGATAGCGATTGGCCTCAGCCAGCAGTTCGCCCATGGAGGGCGCGTTGCTGTCGAGGCCAAAGCCAAGAAAGCTCAGCGCCGCGACATGGAGCAAGGCATGCGGAAACAAGTTGAGCCCGCCAATCAGCCACTGTGGCATAATGTGAGGCCATAAGTGGCGCATGCGGGTGCTGAACCTGGAGCCGCCGAAACCCAGAGCCAAACTGACATAGGGCTGAGCCAGGATTTCATCCATTTCCAACAAGAGTAAACGGGTCAGTCTCGGCCAGTGGCTCAAAGCCAGGGCCGCTATCACCCCATATTCCTGGCCGCCAAAGGCCAACGCCAGTAAGATAAGCAGCAACAGATGTGGCAGCGACATACAGAGATCGCAACCGAGCAATACAGCCTGGCGCCATCTGGATCCGGTTTGCGCCAGCAAGGCCAGCAGCAGTGCCAGCGAGCTACTGAGCAATACCGCCAGCGCGCCTATCCACAGACTTTTGAGCATGGCCGCGCCGCTGCGTTCGGCCATATCACGCCCAAGCCAATCCGTTCCCATGGGATGAGCCCAGGATGGCCCCTGACTCTTGGCCAGCAGGTTAAGCTCACTGGCATGGTTGCCAAATAGCACGCAGAGTGCCGTCAGCAACAGAAGTCCGCAAACCGGCCAAATCCAGATGGCGACGCGGCGGCCATCCTTTACCTGAAGGGTTTTCAAATAGAGCGTTAAACCGCCCATCATGCCTGCACCCCAGCGGCATGAGTCGACCCCCCACTGAGCCTGCCGCGCTGCAATCTGGCGCTGATAAGCTCGGCGGCCAGGTTACCGCAAAACACAAACAGCGCCGAAAACAGGGTGATCCCCATCAGCAAGGGCGCATCGTTGCCGAGTCCGGCCTTGACCAAAGCACTACCGAGTCCGGGGAAGTTGAACACGGTTTCGGCGAGAATAGATCCGCCGAAAAGCTCGGCAAAAGAAGCAAAGTGCAGCACAATCGCAGGTTTCAAACTATTGGCAAAGATATGCTTCTTGAATATCGCAAGACGACCTTTGCCGTGACTTTGGGCATATCCCACATATTCGCTGTGGTAGAGATCCAGTACCTTTTCCCGGGTGTGCAGCACCAAGGGCGATAGCTGGCTCAGCGTCAGGACAGTCAACGGCAAAGCAAGATGCAACAACATGCTGCCAAGGCTCTGCTCGGTAAAACTCAGCCCAAGCGGCGCAGCGCAGCACACTGGCGTCCAGGCCAGAGTGACAGAGAACAGGCTTATCATGATCATCGCCAACCAAAATGACGGAATGCTCGAAAGCAGCCAGGCAAAGCGTCTCAGCCAGCGATCGCAGAGACTCCCTTCGGTGATTGCACACAGCAGCCCCAAGCCATAACCGAGCAGCAGAGCCAATCCCCAGGAAAGCGCCATCAACAGCAGGGACAGCGGCAAGCGCTCGGCAATCACCTCGGAAACGCTCTGGCGAAACACCAGGCTCTGGCCCATATCGCCACTCAGCAGCGCGGAAAAGTAGCTGGTGATCTGCTGCCAGAGTCCGGTGTCCAACCCCAGCTCGCGGATCATCTGGGTGCGCTGGGCATCGGATACCGCCAGCAGGTTACCGCCAAGGTAGTGGATTAAGGGATCGAGCGGCGATAATGACAAGAGCACAAACGCCAACAAACAAGCAAACAGTAACAGCAGCGCAAGCCGTATTGAACGCAGTAAGGCGCCACAACAGCAGACTGACGACCACTTTTGAGGCGCTATCGGCTTGCAGGCTGACGCTGGTGATTTCACGGACATTGCCAGCGCCACTGGTTGATATTATTGGTGATCGGCCAGCCATGGCCATGGGGCTCAACCAAGGGCTGCCCAAGGTACAAACACGGATTGGCGGCATACAGATGCTGCAGATTCACCAACCAGCTCCAGGGCACATCCTGGCTTATCTGCTGCTGCGCCTGCTGCCAGAATGCAATTGCGCTATCAACAGAATCTGCCTCGCGAGCCTTTTCCAGCGCCTTATCGACCAGCGGGTTTTGATAGTAGCCTGAATTGAAATAGCCTTTGCCGGCATTGCGACTGTCGTAGATAAGCGCCATCTCATTGGCAGAAAGGCTACCAAAGCCAAAGAGTACCGGCGCCTGATGCATCACTCGATAGATGTTTTCCCAGCTGTCCGCCTTGGGCTCCACCTCGAACCCGGCCATTCTGGCCATCTGGGCACTGGTCAGCGCCAACTGCTCACGTATGCTGTCACCGGCCAGATAGTAGAGCGGGAATGTCAGCCGTCGCCCATTCTTTTCGCGAATGCCGTCTGCTCCCGGTAACCAACCGGCATTGGCCAAGAGTTCAGACGCTTTGAGTAAACGCTGTTTCAAGTCCCAGTCGGCCCAACCTGGAACCGCGCCGCCCCATGGCAAGTCATCGGCAATTGACCAGGCAGGTCTTGCATACCCTCCCAGCAAGCCATCGACAAGTTGCTGGCGGTCGATCACCATATCGAAGGCTTGGCGCACCGCCAATTCACTGGTGACAGGGTTATCTTCTGCTCGCATCGGCCAGGCAATGCCGCGGTTATCGACGCTGGTTTGTGACCACAGGCGATAATTGCCCTGCTCCATCAGGGCATCGGCATATCTGGGTGCCAGTGCCGAGAGTTGCAACTGTCCGGTTCTGAGCATGGCAAAGCGGCTGTCTTCGTCGGCAAAGACGATGACCAATTTGTCGAAAAAGGGCTTTTTCAGCAATGGGTTGTCGGGATCGGCACTCTGATATTTGGGGTTGGCTTCCAGGATCAACTGCTGCCCCTTATCCCAGCGGCGCATTTTATAGGGCCCCGAGCCTATGGGATGCTGACCATAATCCGGGCCGTAACTGTCGCTTGGCACTATCGCCAACTCTGCCAAGGTATCGATAAAGCCAATATCTGCCTGCTTGAGGGTGAATTCGACTTGCAGTTCAGACTTTTGCTCCACCCAGGCAAGATTGGACAAGTCCTGCATGCCGGCCCCTTTTCTGGCGAGCTCAAAGGTAAAGGCGACATCCTCTGCATTAAGCGGACTGCCGTCACTGAACACCAGATTGGGCCTCAGCGTCACTGTCCATTTGAGCCTGTCCGGGCTCAGGGTCCAATCACTGGCGAGATCGCCGATAAACTCACCACCGCCGGCGCGGCGCAGCAAGGCAGATTGAATAAGCGGATTATTGTAACGCCCCCAGCCAAGGATGGGGTCAAAGCCACCATCGGGCTCGGCGCCCAGCACCATAACCAAAGGCTTTGGGCTATTGGAAGCATCTACAGAGGAAGGCAATACAGCAAGCAGCGAAGTGCACAATAAAGCGCCCAAACCAAGTAAACGACCAGGCTTTGACAATGGCTGCCCGTGCCATAGAGGAGGCTTGCCTTGATTGCGTTGGGAATTGCTTGAAAGAGATGAAAACAACACCTGAGACTCCCCGAAAATGGTGAAACCCTGCCAGTGACGCTTGTTGATTGGCTGGAGCCTTGGTTTGTTGTTATCACCCAAACCGGTAAAACCGGCTTGTTGTTACTCAATCATATAGGTGTAACAAAGGTTAAGGCTGGCAGCCTGGACACGGCCCAAGCCGAATTTGCACGACCGTAAGTTGGATAAGCTGCGATGACCTTGCTCAAAAGTACCTTTTTATTAGAGTCTCTTTATCAAGAAGGTTTGCTCACATACAAGACAGCCGGTGACTGTGCGGGTTATGTGCAACTTCAACTCCGGGTACCATGGGCTTTTGGCTATCAGGATCTGGAGATTACGGTCTGGATCCGGCCAAATATTACGAATAATTTTTTCGTAACACTACTCCCATTCCCCCCGGTGCAACAGCATAAAAAAACGCCAAAAGCAAAAAGTTTGCTTCAGATCACACCCGCCGAGAAGGAAAAAGACATTTTGTGGCAAAGCTTGTGTAAGCTCTATTGATTAAAGGTGTTTTTCAAAGAGACAGCCATGACAGATGAAACCCAACGCTTTACCGTTTCCCTCCCCCAGTCGTTATTTGAAGAGATAGAAACTGACAGCCGCGAGCGTGGCTATCAATCCCGCTCCGAGTATATCCGCGATCTGTTTCGCGACAGGATAGTCGATAAGCAGTGGAACAACAGCGTGGAAGACGTTGTCGGCGTACTGACTCTGGTGTTTGACCATCACCAAAGAGGCCTGACTGAAAAACTGATTGAGATCCAACACCACCATCTGGTGCATGTGCTCTGCAGCACCCATGTCCATATAGATCACCACAGATGTTTGGAAACCATTATCCTCAAAGGGCAAGCCTCTGAGGTGAATAAACTGGTCAACCAAATCGCCGCCCTGAAAGGCGTTAACCTTGCCCGTTTGAGCCGCGCGGGCATCATCTAGTTTCACCTCTTGGACCTTCTCCAGACACTTTTCCCTAACGCCGGGCAAAACTTCATGCCCGGCAGAAACGTCAGCGACACTGAAAACCCAACCCTTTCCACCCGTTAAACCATAAGCCTGACATGGCAGCAACTTGCAACCGAATCTTGCAACGCTGACGGCAAGGTCTGAGTATTACGAATATAAAATTTTTCATACTCATTGTTGAGAATTTGATCTGCCTCAACAAATCCCTTGGCTGAGTTTCTATAATCATCGCCGTATTAATAAGCGATGTAACTTAGCGCACTCATACAAATCACACCTTTTTGAATGCGCGGCAATGGAAAGTTAACCCTGTTAACTGTTGCCAAATCTTCACTCAGTCTTTTTAGGGACTATTGAGATGTTTATAAGTTACTCTTTTAAGCGGGCACTGCCTTGGTTGCCCTTTGGTATTATTGCCGCCAATACACTGCTGGTGCCGGTTGGCCAGGCCGATGAAGCCATGGAGATCATCGCCGTCAACGGCACCCGCTATCAGGATGATTCTGTGTTGGCCCTCAGCCATACAGGCCAGAGCCTGACGGTTATCAGCCGCGACATGATAGTGTCGGCCGGTGCGGTGGACATCAACGAAATCCTCAACCAGTTTGTGCCAGGGCTCTTTGCCAACGGTCGCAATGGCCGCCACACCGATACCGACTACTCGCTTCAGGGCAGTCGCCCTGTGGATATACTCTGGCTATTGGACGGCAACCGCCTCAATAACCGCCTCTATGGCTCCACCTATACCGACAGCATTAACCCCATGATGATAGAACGTATTGAGGTGATCAAAGGCGCTCAGGGTTTGATCTACGGCTCGGATGCCATCGCCGGAGTGGTCAACATCAT
The DNA here is from genome assembly GCF_012030025.1 of Shewanella sp. Iso12. Classification (NCBI taxonomy): domain Bacteria; kingdom Pseudomonadati; phylum Pseudomonadota; class Gammaproteobacteria; order Alteromonadales; family Shewanellaceae; genus Shewanella; species Shewanella sp. Iso12. Next base: position 210,784 of record NZ_JAAUHW010000004.1, on the reverse strand, counting down.
CACCCGCGACAGTCATGGCGAGCAAGGTGGCGAAGTCAACTTGAGCGCCGATACCCTCACCAGCTATGATCTCGGCGCTTATGTCAGTGGCGGCAGCGATACTCTAAGCTACAGCCTCAGCGGCAGCTCCAGTCAATCGGACGGTTACGCATTCTGGGAAGATGACGAGTACTCGCCGGTAGCCGCAGAGGATAAAGACCGGGGTTATCGCATGATGAATATAGGCGGCAAGCTCAATTGGCAACCTTCTGCCCAGCACAAAATCACCCTGTTCGGCCAATACAATGATGGCGTGCTGGAGCGGCCTTTGGCCTACAGTGCCATCGTCTCGGAGAACGAGCGCAAACAGACACTGGCCTGGCTCGGTTGGCAATATCAGGCAACTGATAAGCTGAGCCTGGAGACCCGGCTTCACTATCAAAACTGGGACTCCTATTACTCTGAAATCACCCTGGAGCCGGATGGCAGCATGACTATCCCTTACCGGGATGCCTACTGGGGCTTTACCGACAAGGGCGCCAAGGTCAGCGGTCGTTATCAGGCAGATTCGGGGGACAGCTGGCTCGGCGGCATCGAGTGGCAAAGCTATTATGGCGCCGATGAAGTGATGGAGCTGCAAGCGCCCACCGACGATACCAAGGCCGCCTTTTTGCAATACAAGCCGCATTTTTCCGCCCTGCCCGGCACAGTGCTGGCGTTGGGGCTCAGGTATAACCGCCTGGCCAACAATGAAGATAAATGGGTGGCTTCACTGGGACTTGAACAGGAGCTTGGACAAAATTGGCAACTGAAAGCCGCCGTGGGCAATGGTTTTCGGCAACCCACTTCATCTGAGCTCTGGGCCAAGGTCGGTACCCTGGGCAACCCTGAACTTGAGAGTGAAGAGAGTATCAACACCAATCTGACCTTGGTCTATCAAGGCAACTTTACTTTCAGTGTCGAGGCTTACTGGCGCGAAACCGACAACCTGGTGGATAAACGGGAAATCGCCACCAATGTCTGGCAGTACGCCAACCTGGATGGCAAGGTTCGGGGTCAGGGGGTGGATATTCAATACATCATGAACCCGGCACAGGGCTGGCAACTTGAGCTATCCGGCAGTTATAACCGTGCCCGCGAGCGCGGCAAGGATCAGCAGATAGAGCGGATCCCGCAATACATGGGCTTTGCCCGCCTCAGTTGGGATGCCACTGATTCACTGAATCTTTATCTGCAGGGACGTTATGTCGGCGAGTTTACCGATTATGGCCTCAAGGCCGGCGACTATCTGCTGACAGGCATAGGCGCCGACTGGTGGTTGACCGCCAGCCAAAACCAGCAGTTAACACTGCGGATAGATAACCTGTTTGATGAGGACAACACCAGCGCTATTTTCAAACATGGGCACAAGGCCGAGTACCCTATCCCCACTCTGGGCGCACCGCGTACGGCGCAGCTAATCTACCGTTATCTGTTCTGATGTGTTGCCTTCTTTAAAAGCGAGCCGCAGCCCCGTTGGAGGCTGCGGCTTTCTCTTTCTGCTCGGCTTATTACTTGTTTTTGCTCGACTAACTCTTAGCCAGGCAAAATGATCCGCACATCCAAGCCACGTTCAGTGCCCGGTTGAATACTCAACTTACCCTTATGCAACTCGACAATTTGAGCACTGATAGACAGGCCAAGACCCGCGCCAGGAACTGACTCATCGGCAATCCGGAAAAAGCGCTCAGTCAACTGCCGACACTGCTCCAATGGTAGGCCTGGTCCTGAGTCCAGCACCTGGATAACCACTTGTTTGCTCTCTTGGCGCCCCTCTTGCCAGCAACTGACTTTGATTGGCTGATCTTTGCCCGAATACTTACAGGCATTTTCCAGCAGGTTTTTCAGCACCAGTTTCATATAGAAGGGGTCGACACTGACACTCACCTCTTCCGGCAATTCCAGCTGCCAACTGTAATCGGCAATCAGCGGCAGCAGTTGATCCAGCACTTCCTGCACCATTACCGCCACCGGCGTTTGCGCCACTTCCAGCTCGGACAGGGATTCCACCCGAGACAGCAACAGCAACTGCTCTACCATATGGGTCATCTGGCCAATGCCTGTGTCTATGGCATTGAGGTGCAGCTGCTGCTCGGCCTCAGTCTTGGCCTGTTGCCAGCCCTGACGGTGCAGTTTAATGACCGCCAGCGGGGTTTTGAGTTCATGCGCCGCATCAGCGCTGAAACGCCGCTCCCGCGCCAGATTATCGCTGATGCGGGTGATATAGGTATTGAGCGCGTCCTGCACAGGTACCAACTCTTTGGGCAGTTGCAACGCCAGCGGCCGCATATCCGCAGGGCTGCGGAGTTTGAGCCGGGCCGCCAGGCTCTCAAGCGGTTGCAGCAACCAATAGGAGAGAAACACCATCAGCAACGCCACTGCAGGTACCACCAACGCCGGGCCGATAAAGCTGTTGCCCATGATCTGCTCCACCAGCTCACCGCGCACATCGTCTCTTTGGCCGGTAATGATCCATACGCCAAGATCATCGGAGAAATAGCTGAGCAGATGCCAAAGCTCACCCTGGTAATAACGCTTGTGGTAACCACGCTCAAATGGCGCCATGGGCTCAATGTCGCTGTTATCCGACCTTGCCATCAGTTGTTTGGCCGGGGTCCACATCTGATAGGCGAGTTTCAGCTCATAACTCAGCTCAGTGGCATCGGCCTGCTCAGTAAAGGTATTAACCTTGCCCGGGTTTACACTCAGGATCAGTGGGTTTTCCAACATGTCCAGGCGATGATCCCGCCCCTGGGCACCATAGAACATCTCCAGCATCTTGGCACTTTGCAGCATCTGGGCATCGAACAGCTCTTCTATCTGACGGCGAGAGTCCTGGGTGTTGAGGTAACTGCTGATGCCTACCGAGAGACAGATGCCAAGCAGCATCAATGCCATCATCACCAGACGCAGGGATACCCGGCTCATTCTACTGCCACCAAGGTATAACCTATGCCGCGCACTGTCTTGATAAGCTCATTGGCGGTTTTTTTACGCAGGTGATGAATATGCACCTCGATGGAATTACTGCCAACCTCGTCCCAACCATAAGTCAGCTGCTCAAGCTGATTACGGCTGAGCACCCTGCCACTGGACTGGGCCAGTTCAAGCAGTAATTGATATTCGCGCCGCGACACCTGAATATGATGGCCGCGAAACAGCACCTGATGAGCATCCATATCGATAACCAGTGCCCCCACTTCCAAACGGTTTTGATTCAGACCGTGTTGCCGCCTGACGATCGCCTTGATTCTGGCCACCAGCTCCCGCACATCAAAGGGTTTGGCCAGATAATCATCGGCGCCGAGATCCAAGCAGGCAAGCTTGGTATCAAAGTCGGTGTTGGCGGTCAGCACTATAGTCGGGGTATCTATGCCGCGGCGGCGCCATTGGGTCAATAGTTGGCGGCCGTTACCGTCAGGCAAGCCCAAATCCAGCACTATGGCGCTGAAGGTTTCATTAATCACAGCCGCCTCGGCTTGTTTGATACTGGTGACGTGATCCACCTGCATATCCAACTTGGCAAGGCTAAGCAATATCCCCTGAGCCAACAACTCATTGTCTTCTATCAGCAATATTCTCATGGGTATAACATCCGGTTTAGGTTGCCCCTATTTCGCAGCAGCGGCGCGCCTGTGTCAAGCTGAAGGCATGAATCAAGCGGCCCGGAAAATCTCAAATGGCAGCATAGTTACAAATAGTCAAAGAGGAGGCTGCTGATTTCGGCAATCGCGCCTCATTGAAGCGGTTATCTGATGACGCTGTACTCCAGCTGCTGCGCCTTGAGAAAATCTTCTGCCGCCGCGCCCTTTAATATGGCGAGGGTCGCCAACATGCCTGCCGTGATGCAGCTCGCGGCCTGAACCGTCACACTACGGGGCGCGCCCTGCACAGGGTAACCGCTGCGGGGATCCAGGATATGGCCATAGCGGCGCCCCTGATGTTCAATAAAGCGGCGACTGTCACCACTGGTGGCCAATGCACCCATGTTGAGCGATATCAGTTCAGCTGCCCGGTCAAGATTGGCAGGGTCTTCAATCCCCACCTGCCAACATCTGTTACCACTGACGGCGATATCGCCACCGAGATTGACCAGCACCTCGGTGGTTGCGGCCCGGGTCATACACAGCCCGGCAACCCTATCGGCGGCATATTCTTTTACCAGGCCGCCGAAGTCCAACGCCATGGCCTCTGGCAGCATGATCCAGGGTGGCTCTGTTATTTCTGGGACGCTTTTGTCTTCGACCTTGTCGTCAAAATGGGGACTGAACTTGAGGTGTTGAAAGCCCACCCGGGACAAGGCATTTTTGATATCAGTCGAGCTCGGCAACGAAGTTTCTGACCTATTTCCCTTTTCAAAACACCAGAGCGCGAGCAGTGGGCCGGCGGTGATATCAAATAAGCCCTCACTCAGTTGCCAGCAGCGTTTGGCAAACTGCAGCAACGCCGCCGCCTCGCTGTCCAGCATAAAAGGCGCTCCGGCTGAATGATTGAGCCGCCATAGCCAGTTGCCTTCTAAAAAACGGCTGTACTTCTGCTCAAGCCTTTGGCATTCCTTGATAGCGACTTGAGTGAGGCTGAGCGCCAAACGCTCGTCACCGCTTGCAATAAGCAGCTCGCAGGGGCTGGCCATGGCGCGAAAACGACCACGGAAACCAAAGTCGGTACGGCTAAGGCTCATCTCTGGCGCTGAGGAGTGACTCTTGGTCAAAGGCTGCTTCCCTCTACTTTCTGTTGATTAAAAGCGGTAGCTGAGCTGGGCAATCACCGCCCTGAGCCTTGGAAACAGCTGCATATTGCCAAGCTCACCGGGCAATAAGGTGCCGTTGTTTTCACTCTGCTGCTGATAATATTCCAGGCGGTAGCTGAGCTCGCGACCCTCGCCGAGCTTATGCCCGAGCTTAACTCCGACAGTATAGGCTTGCAGCTCACCAAGGCGGTGGTCTGCGCTGGCGAATTCAGCTGAATAGCCGGAGATTGAGCCCTCATTCTGGAGCAACAAGGGCCGATAAAAGGATGCCGCACTCTGGCGGTAATAGCGCAGATGCAATTGGCCATAAAAGCCATCAGAGAAATAGTGCCTGAAGTGACTTTCCAGCGTATGGGAATCCAGCTGCCAATCATCAAAAGTGTAGCGCCAGGAAAGGTCCAGCACGCCCCTATCGAGCGCTCCCTTGAGCAGCAAAAACAGGCTCTGCTTTTGCCGTGAGTCCGGCCTGGATTCATAAAGGTAACTCTGGGTGACACCCAGATTGTCCACCAGGCTCAGCACCTTGTAGGGGTCAGTCTGGTACCCCTTAACCAGGGAAAAACCATAGTTGCCCTGCAGTAGCCAGCGACGGTTGAGCACCTGGGTAAAACCCAGCAGCAGATCCAGGGTTTGCTTATGATCCGAGCCGCCTTCTCTACTGGCCTCAAAGGCTTGTCTGAAGGCCGTTTCCGAGTCGTAGTCCACTCTTCTTGCCATGGTTGCAAGCGGCAAAGGTCGGCCGCCGACCGCATCTATGGTATCCAGGCCATAAGCCAACGCCAGGGATGCGGTACTGTTGTTCTTGTTGAAGCTATGCTCCAGCGCGCCATTGACGCCGAGCGAAGTGTAATCATATTCCCGTGAGCCATAAACGCCGCCGGCCAGCTGCCAGCTATTTTCGAAGAGCTTGTACCAATCGGCACTCAGTTGCAGCCGCTTATCATCAAAGCTGTCATCCAACACCTGCTCACCGGCGGCTATCTGATATTCGCCGTTACCGGAAGGCCGGGTCAGAGTTTGGCTCTGTTGCTGCATTACGGCGCCCGTGGCTGATGCGCCGCTCAGGCTGTCGAACACCAATTTGATATCCAGGCCGCTGCTATCATCAAATTCGCCTTTGGCCAGCAGTACCCCTTCAAGAGTCGTCACCCTGTCCTGCTCGCCGTAAAACATCAACGCGGCTTCCAACTGCCAATCGGTAGCCTTGTCAGCACTTTTATCCGGGAAGCTGAGGTTATTGTCTGCGGCATACGCCGCACCACTGGCAAGCAGTGAGCTGCTGGCCAGTGTCAGCGCTGCGGCAATATTGGTTTCACCATTTTGCCGCTTCAATTGCATCCGCAGCCTCCTCCGGCGAATGCGCGGCCGCCACTGGCTCCCTCTTTACTGAAGTAGATATGATCGTCCAGCGCCAAGTCCAGCCTTTCGTGTGCCAGCGACATATCCTCTCTCGCCAACTGATCCCTCTCCCAAGGTTCAACCCCGAGTTGAGCACAAGCTGTCAACCCAAGAGTGGCAATAAGCGATAAGCCCAATAAACGCATCCTACGCATCTGTTACTCCTTTAACGCACGCTTGAGTTCAGCCTCATACTGGCTTTGTCGCTCGGTGAAAAAACCAACATGGCTACCGAGCAGTTTTCCATCCCGGTCAAATAGAAAACTTGAGGGCATCCCCTGTAAATCCAGTCTGCGCGCCAGTCGCCCTTCAGGGTCATAAAGCACATCAAAGTCGGCATCCAGTTGCTGGAGAAACTCTCTACCTAATTGGGAGTCAGTGTCCAGATTCACCGCGATTATGGCGAGGTCCGTCTCTCGGTATTTGTGATGCATCTGCTGCATCCAGGGGAACGATTTGCGACATGGCGCACACCACGAGGCCCAGAAGTCCAAATAAATCACCTTACCCTTGTAGTCATTGAGGCTGACTTGAGTACCATCATCACGGCTTAACGCCAGCGCCAATGGGGACTGCAGCGTTTCTGCCTGTCCCAAACCACAAATAAGCAACATGAGCATCACAAATGGCAGTTGCGACAGTTTTTTGGCCTTCATCAGTTGGTTCCTCGACGTAAGCTTGCAGTCTGTGGCTGCTACTTTTAAAAAACAGCCATAAAACGGATAGATAAGGATTTTAAGTTTGCCAATCAGTAAATCTTAAATGCTCAAAAAGAGATAGTTGGACAATTTGTCCACTATTAACAATAGCCATTTTGATCCCGATCATGTAATGAAAAAGTAAACATATCAAAAATCACACCCAGACAGAAATCTTGATGCATATCAACTTTAATGAGTCAGTTGCGACCTACACTCATAGGCGTGATTTGTGTGAGTTAAAAGCTATTACATTCTTATAAATAAAAGGTTCAACCATGGACACACATGCAGCCCTTTACGAGCAAGGACGGCAACGGCTGGAGAAATTGCGTCAGCTGCCCGCCCGCCAGGACAAATCTTTACAGGAACGTATGCTGGATCACGGCCTGACCCGCCGTGACTTTATGAAGTGGAGTGCATCGGTTACCGCCATGCTGGCGTTGCCCTTGCCCTTCTCCAACCTGGTGGCCGAAGCTGCCGAACTGGCCGATCGGGTACCTCTGATTTGGTTGCATCTGGCCGAGTGCACAGGTTGCTCCGAATCTCTGGTGCGTGCCGACACGCCGAATCTGGATTCGTTGATCTTCGATCATATCTCGCTGGAATACCACGAGACCCTGATGGCTGCCGCCGGCTGGCAAGCAGAAGAGAATCTGGAGCACGCCCTTGAAGCCTACAAAGGCAACTACCTGCTGGCGGTTGAAGGGGCTGTGCCAACGGCCAACAACGGCGCCTTCTTAACGGTCGGCTGTAAGGGCCACACCGGGCTTGAAATCATCAAGCACGCCGCCGAAGGTGCTGCCGCGATAATTTCTGTGGGTACCTGTGCCTCCTTCGGCGGGGTTCAGGCGGCAGCGCCCAACCCAACCGGTGCCAAGGGCGTCCATGAAGTGGTCAACAAGACGGTCATCAACCTGGGTGGCTGCCCACCGAGTGAAAAGAATATTGTCGGCACCCTGATGTACTTCATCATGTTTGGCAAGCTCCCTGCCCTGGACATGTTCAATCGGCCCAAGTGGGCCTATGGTGCCAGGGTGCACGACAATTGCGAGCGCCGTGGCCGTTTCGACGCCGGTGAATTTGTCGAGGAATTCGGCGATACTGGTGCCAAAGAGGGCTATTGCCTCTACAAGGTAGGCTGTAAGGGCCCTTACACCTACAACAACTGCCCGACCGAGCGCTTCAATCACCATACCAGTTGGCCTGTGCTGGCCGGTCATGGCTGCATGGGCTGCTCTGAGCCCAACTTCTGGGATGACATGGCTGACTTTGAAAAACCTCTTGGCAGACAACTGCTGCATGGCCTGGATGCCACCGCCGATACCATAGGCGCTGTCATTCTCGGTGCCACTGTGGTGGGTATCGGCGCCCATGCGGTTGCCAGTCTGTTTGCCGGTTCGAAGGAGGATTAATCAATGAACCAACGTGTAGTCATAGATCCCATTACCCGTATCGAAGGCCACCTGCGTGTTGAGGTGGAAGTCGATGAAAACAATGTGGTGCAAAAAGCCTGGTCCTCCTCCACCCTGTGGCGCGGTATTGAGGTGATCCTCAAGGGCCGTACGCCTATGGATGTGGGCCTTATCGTGCAGCGGATCTGCGGTGTGTGTACCTATTCCCACTATCGCTGCGGCACCGAAGCGGTGGAAAATGCTCTGGGGATGAAAATTCCGCTCAACGCCCGCTATCTGCGCTCCTTGATGCACACTTCACTGTTTATGCACGACCATATAGTGCATTTCTATCATCTGCATGGTCTGGACTGGGTGGATGTGGTTTCCGCTCTTAGTGCCGATCCCGCCAAGGCGGCTCAAGTAGCACTCAAGTACACAGACAAGCCGATTGCCGCCGGTGAAGGTGAACTCAGGGCCGTTCAGGAGAGAGTCAAAGGCTTTGTCGAAACCGGTAAGCTTGGGCCTTTCGCCAACGCCTATTGGGGTAACGGTACCTATAAATTCACCCCAGAGCAGAACCTGATTGCCCTGTCGCACTATCTCAAGGCACTGGAAGTACAGCGGGTTGCGGCAGAGATGATGGCGATTTTCGGCGGCAAGCAGCCTCACCCTCAGTCTCTGGTCGTCGGCGGTGTTACCTCGGTGCGTGATATGCTGAGCCCGGCAAGATTACAGGAGTGGAAACAAAAACATGCCATTGTGGCTGACTTTATCGAGCGTGGTTACAAGGCCGATATCGTGATGGCGGCCGAAGCCTTCGGCGGCGAAGCCTCTGTACTGGGCGGCGTTAACATCAAGAGCTTTATGGCTACCAACGACTTTGTCACAGCCGATGGTGAGTATCTGTTTGAACAAGGGGTTATCCTCAAGGGCGACCTGGCCGGTGTCAGCGATATCAACCCGGACCTGATTGCCGAAGATGTCACCCACGCCTGGTACAAGGCCGACAAGCCGCAACACCCTTACGATGGCACCACAATTCCGGATTACACCGGCTTTGTAGAGCGCGACACGGTTTACGGCAAACTGCCGACCCTGGATGGTGACAACAAATACAGCTGGGTGAAATCCCCCCGTTACCAAGGTGAACCTGTGGAAGTGGGCCCACTCGCCTGCCTGCTGGTGAACTATGCCAGAGGCAATCAAGTGGTAGTCGATGCCGTCAATGGTTTGCTGCAACGTACCGGCTTGCCGATTGAAGCCCTGTTCACCACCCTTGGCCGCACCGCGGCGCGTATGTTGCAAACCTCGATTGTGGCCAAAGAGGGATTGCGCACCTTCGACGCCCTGCTGACCAATATCCAGAGTGACGACAGCACTTATATCAAGCCTGAGCTCGACAGCAACAAAGAGTATGTCGGCCACGCCATGATTGAAGCACCCCGCGGTATGCTGAGTCACTGGATCCGCATCAAGGGGGGACTGGTGGAAAACTATCAGGCCGTGGTGCCCACCACCTGGAACGCAGGGCCTGTGGATGCCAAGGGACAGATGGGGCCTTATGAGGCATCACTGATAGGCTTGAAACTTGAAGATCCCGCCAAGCCACTGGAAGTGATCCGCATTATTCACTCTTTCGATCCCTGTATGGCCTGCGCCGTACACGTGATGGATTACAAGGGGCAATCCTTGGGCGAATTCCGTATCGATCCCAATGCCCGCTAAGGAGGAAGCGTCATGGCTACATCGAGTGTTTCCTATAAACAGGAGATAGTATTCAGCGCCGCGATCCGGATATTTCACTGGCTCAGAGCGCTGGCGATTTTGGTACTTGTGATGACAGGCTTTTATATCGCCTGGCCATTTCTGGTGGCGCCCGAGTCCAGTGATGTGTTGGTGCAAGGCTGGATCCGCTTTGCCCACCTGATCTTCGGCTTTATCCTCTGTGCCATTACCCTGGCCCGAGCTTATCTGTTCTTCTTCAGCAAGAGCGATATTGAGCGGCGCTCGTTTCGGGATGTGATGAGCTTGAAGAGTTGGATAGTTCAGCTCAAGTCCTATCTGTGGATGGGTAAGCTGAACAAGGCCGGTGTCTATGGCCCACTGCAGTTTATGACCTATCTGGCAGTGTCTGTAATGGCTGCGGTGATCTGTATTACCGGGCTGGTACTCTATGCCAACGTCTACCATCAAGGTATGGGCGGCTGGCTGTGGGATATCTCCGGCTGGATCACGGCGCAGATGGGTGGCCTGGCCATGGTCAGGATCTGGCACCATTATCTGACCTGGGCCTTTGTCATCTTCGTGGTTATCCACGTTTATATGGCAGTCTGGACAGGTATCCGCTTCAAACATAACTCAGTGGACTCTATTGTCTCAGGTTATGACTATCACCCGGACAAGCACTAGAGGTCAGATGAAGATATTGCTGCTGGGTATTGGCAATGTCCTGTACGCCGATGAAGGTATCGGCGTACATTTTGTCAATTACCTCAATGAAAACTATCAATTTACTCACCCAAGCGACCAGCTCGATCTCCTCGACGGCGGCACCTTGGCACAGGGGCTTACCCCCATCATTGCCAAGTACGACGCTTTGCTCTTGGTCGATACAGTCAATGCCGCAGGCGCCAAACCCGGCGAAGTCTATTTCTTCGACTTCGATAAGGCTCCGCCTGAAATCGATTGGCAAGGCAGCGCCCATGAAGTGGAAATGCTGCAAACCCTGATCATGATGGAGATGCTTGGCGACAGGCCCCACACCATGGTGCTTGGGATCACCCCAACCGTGATTGAACCCATGACGCTTGGGCTCACACCGCAAATTGCCGCCGCCGTGCCCTTGATGGAAACCACGCTTATCAACTATCTGCAGCACCTTGGCTGGCAATGCCAAAAAACCGGTAACACTGACATAGAAGCCCTTATTCCCCACTCCTATCGCCCAAAGCTATCTGTAGCAGCAAAGGTCGATGAAGAAGACAAACTGCCGGAAACATCCCATGAAACTCGTTAGATTCGAATTTGACTGCGCCTCGCAGCAGCCTTGGTATGGGCATTTATGTAACCAATATCTTAATTACGATAAGCTGAATATCACTGTCGCCCTGTTGCCGTTGAAATCCGCGGCCAAGCAAAGCACTGCTGCCGCCCTGGAGCACAATCATCAGGCGCCCAGGATCCTCTGGCGATATATTCTCGAAGCCGAGGGGAGCCAGAGTGAGCTTGAGCAGCTCGCCGATGAGATTGCGGGTGATTTTCTCTTGAGCACCAGCTTGCTGGACTCACGTATTTTACTGGCAGAGGAAAGACTCGGCGCCGCCACGCCACTGGCTTTAGCCGACGTACTTCCCAATTCAACCACTCGGCCGAGCCTGGCGTTTTGTCAGTACTGCCAGCCTCGTTTGGGCGATAACCAACACCCTGATTTTGCCAATATCCGTTTGCCCTGCCCCCACTGCCTTGGCGAAGAGGCGGTATTGGCTGAGCCGGAGCTCTGCGCCCTGCAACCAAGCGATATCCGCGCCATGGCCGAGCAACTGCTTGAGGGCAAATCGCTCACGCTCACCGACAGCGGCAATCGGCGCCTAAAACTGAGTCGCAAACAAGATGATATGCCTCAGGGCATACCCAGCGGCCAAACACTTATCTGCTGCAATCCCAATAGCCTCAACGCCCACTTCCTGCTGACCGATGCCGAAGTGCTGGCGCTTTCTTCGATGGAAAAACCTGCGCTGCAATTAAGACCCTGCTCGCAGCACCCCAGGCTCACACAGCCCTTGTACTCAGTGGCGTTTGCCGATAGCAGACTGCTGCTGATCATCTGCGAGTATTTGCGTATCAAGGGCTGCGATTATCTGTTTGCGGTCGAGTTATCCCAGCCTTCCCGTGTAGAGCTATGCTGGATAGCCGGTCACTATCTGCCGCTCTATGCTCACCAGGCGCGGCTGAGTAAGGCAAGCTCAGGCCATGCCTTGCCGGAAACCCTGCACGATGAGGCAAGGTTCGGCAAATCAGTGGCGACCGTTCAAAGCCCAGGCAACCCAAAAGAGCCGCAAATTGTATTGAGAGCGGCCACGGAGAATGACGCGAATATCTGGCAAGTGGCCACCGATCACGGCGCCGAATGCGCCTTCAACGCGCTGCTGGCCGAATTCTCAGGTATAAAAAAAGCCGCACTGCTCTATTTCAGTGGCTCGAATCCCTCACAAATACGCTATCTGGATAAGGACGGCAAACAAGAGTGCTTCTTTGAGCTGACTCAACTGCCCGCCAGCGGCTATGAGATAGTACACGCACTGGAGCAAAGCCCGCAGCGCACTGTGGTGCAAAAATTCAAAAGCCAATTCCCCGAGTGTTATAACCGCCTGCTGGATTTTGGCAGTCAGCAGCCATCCGCCTTCCCCGGGTTGGATGCGCTATGGGCCGTTATCGCCATCATCAGTGGGCTTGGTCAGCAGGGTCAGTCGGCCACTGAGCTTAAAGATGCCTTTATCGCCGCCGCCATGAGTTACAAGGGCGCCAACGCACCGCGAATCGATTACCCCTTGGCCAAGGGCGAAGCGGTGCGCGGCCTTAACTGGTGCAAAACGCTGGGCACTGTCATGAGTTTCCGCCTCGCCGGTGACACAGATGCCGCCAAGCTCTGCTTCGCCGCCCAGGATTCACTGGCTGACTATCTGGCCAACTGGGTCGAGCATCTGGATCTCAGCGTTGGTATAGATTGTGTGTTTCTGGCCGGCAGCGCCATGGCCAACCCGGTTCTGAGCAAGAGAATCGCCATCCGCATCGGCAAAAACTTCCCGCTGGCGGCCAGTCAACTGCTCGATCTCGATGGCGCCCTGCTCGCCGCCGGCGCACTTTGGCTCAGGCAAAGGAGGCGCTGATGACAGCGCTTGTTGCCCAAAGCTTCAATATCAAAGGCATAGTCCAGGGGGTGGGTTTTCGCCCCTGGATTTTCCAGTTGGCAAAACGCTTTCAGCTCACGGGCCATGTGCTCAACGATGGCCAGGGCGTCAGCATATTGGTGCAAGGTCCGGAGATGGCGCTGGCAGGATTTCGAGCCGCGCTCGATACCGAGCGCCCGCCGCTGTGCCGCATTGATGAGCTCACCGTCAGCCATGCCCAAGTGCAGGACTTGCAAGATTTCACCATAGCGCACAGCAGTGCGGGGCAAGCGGCGGCCATAGTCACTGTGGGCAGCGACAAGAGCAGCTGCGATGCCTGCTTGGCCGAGATTCGCGATCCCAACAATCGCCACTTCGGTTACCCCTTCACCAACTGCACCCACTGCGGCCCCAGATACACCATTATCCGCAACCTGCCCTACGACAGACACAATACCGCCATGGCGGGCTTTGCCCTTTGTGATGCCTGCCGCCAGGCCTATGAAGACCCTATGGACAGGCGCTATCACGCCCAGCCGGTCAGTTGCCCCAAATGTGGCCCCGAGCTGACACTGCGTGGCGCAGGCGGCGAAATCCTCGCCAAGAGAGAGCAAGCGCTGGCGCAAACCATTGCCCTTATCGAACAGGGCAAAATCCTCGCCATCAAGGGCCTAGGGGGCTTTCATCTGATCTGCGATGCCGGTAATCATGACGCAGTCACTGAACTTAGGCGCCGCAAGTGCCGCCCGGCCAAGCCGCTGGCACTGATGATGCCCTCAATCGAGTTCGCCAAACAATATGCCGAAGGCTCGAGCGCCGAATGGCAACTGCTCAGTAGTCAGGAGCGGCCGATTGTGCTTATGGCCAAGAAGCAACACCAGACTGACGCTCCGGCACTCAGCAGCGCCATAGCGCCGGATATCGATCGGCTGGGTTTGTTCCTGCCTTATACGCCGCTGCATACCCTGCTGCTCGATGGCCTGCAGCGGCCGCTGGTGGCCACCAGTGCCAACCGCTCCGGCGAACCGATTATCACAGACGGCGACGAGGTGCTACGGCAACTCGGCAAACCACCTCTGGCTGTGGTCGATGCAATACTGGATCATAACCGCCCCATCATCAACGGCTGTGACGACTCTGTGGTGCAGATGCTGGATAATGAACTGCAAGTACTGCGTCTCGCCCGCGGTTATGCACCGCTGAGCCTGCCAAGCAAGAGCTTGGCGAGTAAGGACTCTGGAGACAACAGCTCCAACAAGCTGCCGTCACTGCTGGCCGTGGGCCCACAACAGAAAAACACCCTGGCGCTCAATATCGGTAATCAGCTCTATCTCAGCCCCCATATAGGCGATCTTTTCAGTGTTGAGGCAGAAGGCTATTTCGAGCGCACTTTGCAGAATTTCCATCGCCTGTACCGCTTTGAGCCCGAGGCCATCATCCGCGATAAACACCCCGACTACGCGTCCAGCCGCTGGGCCGAGCGTCAAAGTACTCGGCAGCTTGAGGTGCAGCATCACTTCGCCCATCTGCTGGCGGTGATGGCAGCCAATGATTACAGCGGCAAGGTGCTGGGCTTCAGCTTTGATGGCACAGGGCTTGGAGATGACAACCAGCTCTGGGGCGGCGAACTGCTGCTGGCCGACTGTCAGGGATTTCAGCGTCTGGCAACCCTGAGCCCGATGACACTGCTCGGAGGCGAGCAGGCCATTCGCGAGCCTTGGCGCCTGCTCTATAGCCTGCTGTTGCAAAACCATGACATTGAAGAGTTGCAGCAATTGGCGGTCTTTGCTGCCGAGCCTGCTGCCAAGCTGGCCAACCTTGGCAAGCTCGCCAACTGTGGCATAGGTCCCAAGAGCCACTCCATCGGCCGTTTATTCGATGCCGCCGCCGCGCTGCTGGCGAACTTGAGACTCAGCCAATATGAAGGCCAAGCCGGGATTATCCTGGAAACCCTTGCCCGCCGAGCCATTGCCGCCGGGAAACAGCAAAGCGCCGAGAAGCTAGGCTTAGAGCTGAAGCTTGAACATGAGCTCGAACCGACAAACACTCGCGCCGAGCTGGTGCTTGGGCATTGGCAAAGCGCGCCGTTATTTTCGGCGCTGCTGCAAGCCTGGCGCACCGAGCCGGACAGTGAACTGCTGGCGCTGGCCTTTATTCAGGCCATAGGCAAAGGGATTATCACCGCGGCGCTCAAAGCCCGTAACTGGCTCAAGGCCGAAGGAATAGACGAGCTGCCGCTGGTACTGAGCGGCGGCGTGTTTCAAAGTAGGCTTCTCAGTGAATACTGCCACCGGGAACTCGCCCGGCTTGAATTTCACCGCTTGAAACCCGGCCTGGTGCCGGTCAATGATGGCGGTATCGCCCTCGGGCAGCTCTGGTATGGATTACATCAACCCGGGCTCACACAGAGCCTGACCGAACGTTGAAATTACTGATTGATATCAAGGCATCTGCCGCCAAAGCGGCGCATGCTCAGATTAAGGAACCAAAGGGAGTTCATTATGTGTAAAGATTGCGGATGTTCACTGCCCAGGGGCAACGGCGGGCATCATTCTCACGAGCATGGTCATTCTCACAGTCACGATCACAAGCACGGTCACAGTCACTCTCATGGCCATTCCCATGAGCACTCTCACAGCCATTCTCATAGCCAAGGCACAGTACACACCAACCCGCAGCTGAACGACAGCAAGACACTGTCGGTGATCCACAAGATCCTCGACAAAAACGATATCGAAGCCCAGCACAACCGTGAACACTTCGAATCCCACGGGGTGATGGCCTTCAATATCATGAGTAGCCCCGGCAGTGGCAAAACCAGCCTGCTGGAGCATCTCGGTGCCTATACAGACAAAAAATACTGCGTCATTGAAGGCGATCTGGAAACCTCGCGGGATGCCGACCGCCTCAAGGCCAAGGGCATAGAAGCGATTCAGATCCAAACCGGCAGCGCCTGCCACCTGGATGCCTTTATGGTGCACGGTGCCCTGCACCAGCAAGCGCTCGACAACATGGATATCTGCTTTGTCGAGAACGTCGGCAACCTGGTGTGCCCGGCCAGTTATGATGTGGGCACCCACATGAATATTGTGCTGGTTTCCATCCCCGAGGGCGACGACAAGATTGAAAAATATCCTGTGATATTCCACCGCGCCGATCTGGTGCTGCTGACCAAGTGCGATCTGCTGCCCTACTTTGACTTTGATGTCGCCGAGGCCCGCGCCCAGGTGAGTAAACTCAACCCCAAGGCCGAGGTATTGGAAGTCTCTACCAAAGATCCCGCCAGTTTGACCCGGGTCGCCCAGTGGCTGGATAAGCAGCTCGCCGCCTTTACCGAGCGCACTTCGGAGGCTTGCTGATGTGTTTGTCTATCCCATCCCAGGTAGTGGAGCTGCACCCCGAAAGCCAGAGCGTTACCGTGGAAACCCTGGGGGTTAAACGCACTGTGAGCTGTCATCTGTTGGATGAACCGCTTGCCATTGGCGACTATGTGCTTATCCATATCGGCTTTGTGATGAACAAGATAGATGCCGAATCTGCCGCCGAGAGCCTGGCGCTGTACCGTGAGATAGCGGCCAAACTGGAGGCGGAAGATGGCAGAGCTTGAACTCAGGCAACTGTACGACGGCTTTCGCTGCCCGGCCACGATCCGTAATCTGGCCGAGGAAATCACCGCACTGGCTCCCAAGCTGGCCGAGCCACTCAATATCATGGAGGTCTGCGGCGGCCACACCCACACCATAATGAAATATGGCCTGCTGCAGCTGCTGCCGGAAAATATCCATTTCATTCATGGCCCGGGTTGCCCGGTATGTGTCATGCCCAAGGAGCGGATAGATCAGGCCGCCGCCCTCGCCCGCCTCGATGATGTGATCTTGGTGACCCTGGGCGATATGATCCGGGTTCCCGGCTCCAAGGGTTCACTCGCCTCTGTGCGCGCCGAAGGCCATGATATCCGCGCCGTCTATGCCCCGCTCGATGCGCTGAAAATCGCCGCAGAAAACCCGGACAAGACCATAGTCTATTTTGCCATCGGCTTTGAAACCTCCACGCCGATGACGGCGATACTGCTGGAGCAAGCCGAAGCCAAGGGCCTTAGTAACCTCTTGTTTCATATCAACCATGTGCTGGTACCACCGGCAATAGATGCGGTAATGAGCCACCCCGAGACCAAGGTCAACGCCTTTATCGGCCCGGCCCACGTCAGCGTTATCAGCGGCGCCCGCATCTATCGTCCGGCGGTGGAACGTTATCACACCCCTGTGGTGGTCTCGGGCTTCGAGCCGGTGGATGTCATGCAATCCATTCTCGCGCTGGTCAAACAGAAAGTCAGCGGCCGCTGTGAACTGGAAAACCAGTATCAACGCGCCGTCAGCGAACAGGGCAATCTATTAGCGCAGCAAAAGGTAGAGCAGTTCTTTAAGGTACGCCCCAGTTTTCGTTGGCGCGGCCTTGGCCCCATTGCCGACTCGGCACTGATGCTGAAACCCGAATACAGTCACAGGGATGCCGAACGCCGCTTTGCCGAGCGCTTGCCGGTGAAACAGATAGACGATCACAAAGCCTGCCAATGCGGCGATATTCTGCGCGGCATGGCCAATCCCAAGGATTGCAAAGTATTTGGCCGCGGCTGCACCCCGCAAACACCGCTCGGCAGTTGCATGGTCAGCTCTGAAGGCGCCTGCAATGCCTATTACAGATATGCCGGAGTAAACTGATGTCCGATAAACGAGTACAACTGAGCCATGGCGGCGGTGGCCGGGAAATGGCTGAGCTTATCAACAAGCTGTTTTTCGATGCCTTCGACAACCCCATTCTCAGACGCGAAGAAGACGCCGCCTGTTTGCATCTTGGCGGCGATTGCGCCTTTACTACAGACTCATTTACCGTGGCGCCGCTGTTCTTCAAAGGCGGCGACATCGGCAAGCTGGCCATTGCCGGCACAGTCAACGACTTAGCTATGATGGGCGCCGAGCCGCAATATTTAAGCTGCGGTTTTATCATAGAGGAAGGCTTTGAAATCAGCCGCCTGAAACAAATAGTGGCCAGCATGGCCGATGCCCTGTCTCAATGCGGAGCCCGCATCGTCTGCGGCGATACCAAGGTAGTGCCCAAAGGCTGCGCCGACGGCATTTTCATCAATACCTCAGGGGTAGGCCGCATTCTCAAGCCGGGCATTTCGGCTCATGCGCTAAGAAACGGCGATGCCATCTTGCTTTCGCGGGACATAGGCCGTCACGGCGCCGCCATCCTGAGTGCCCGTGAAGGGCTGGAGCTGGAGTCTGAACTCAGCTCCGACTGCGCCGTGCTCTGGAATGTGGTGGAGCAACTGATCGCCGCCAATCTTGAGATCCACGCCATGCGTGACGCCACCCGCGGCGGCTTGTCGGCCGTGCTCAACGAGTGGGCCAAGGCCTCTAACAAGGGCATTACCCTCAGAGAAACCGCCATTCCCGTCTGTGATGAGGTACGTGGCGTCTGTGAACTCTACGGTTTTGAGCCCTGGGATCTCGCCAACGAAGGCAGCTTTGTCGTCGCCCTGCCCCGCGAACTCGCCGAAGGCGCGGTCGAAATCATGCGCCGCTTCGGCCATTGCGACCAGGCCTGCATTATAGGCGAAGTAGGCGAACAACATCCGGGTAAAGTGGTACTGGAATCGGCCTGGGGCAGTCGCCGTTATTTGGATCTGCCACAGGGCGAACTGTTGCCGAGGATCTGTTGATGCACGAGTATTCTATCGTCAGCGCCCTGATGGAGCAGTGCCAGCAACTCGCCGCCGAGCACGGCGCCAAGGGCATTGCCCGGGTCGCCATCAAGATAGGCGCCATGAGCGGCGTCGAGCCTGAGTTGGTTCGCACCGCCTTCAACACCTTTCGTGAACACAGCGTCTGCCACAATGCCGTGCTCGATATCGACATAGCGCCGCTGACGCTCTCCTGCAATCAGTGCCGGCAGCAAAGTACCCCAGAGGAACGTACCGTCATCTGCCCCCACTGCCACAGCCAGGATACCCGGGTCATAGACGGTGAAGATATGCTATTGATGCAACTCGAGTTAATCACAGATTAATCCTGCCCAGGCAAAGCGGCGCCGCTATCTGTGTTGAGCTACACACTGTAAAACTTAGGGCCAAAGGCTATCGCGTTCGGTAATGCCTTTGGCCATATCTCTTTGGCCTTTCATCACTCCTTCCCCCATTACTGTCTTACCGTCAGTAAAAGCCTTTAGAGTCTCATTTCTAAACCATGGCTGCACTTGCGGCTTGTTTCGCCAAGCCAACTTGGTTATTCTAACGATAATTCAATTAGTTATAAAAACAGCCAATACAGGGATGGCTGGCATCATTTCGCCTTCAGGCAAATTCAGGGACGAAGTCAGTTTCGTGCCCGTGCGGTAGCTATGGCGGAAACTTTATGATAGATAATTATTTAAGCGCAGACGCGACGTCCTTAATCTACACGATTAAACTCATCCTGTGCCGGCCAACTTAACTTGACCAATACACAACAAACAGCGGGGCTCTGGTTTAACTAATCCACGAGACGACACGGTGGTCAATACCTGCACGGGAAATCATTATGTGTAGGCACAATCAGGGTTGCCATCTGTAAACCATAAGGCACTTAATTATGTCAAAAAGGATAAACAAGACTTATACAAAGGAAATTTGAATCGATTAACGAGAATCTAGATGCTCCTATATGTTCTACCCTTCAATATTCGAATGTGACATCTCGTACACAAGCCAAGAAATGATGATATACAGTTAAAAGTTGAAGATGAATATGAATATGAATATGAGATTTTATGGTAGTTGGTAGAGACTATTTAATCAATAAAGATAATTTTTCTAAATTTCCAGCGCCTGAAAAACTAGCTCACAAGTTAATTGGTGTGAAACTGGACCTAGTTATAGACTTTACTCTTGTTATACCGAGAGTCTTTATAAGATTAGATTTATATAAAAGTGTTTTTGGAGAATTTGTTAATTTTTAGCCGATGTGGATTATATAAATCATCTGATGATAATTTTTTGTCTTTTCTTTGTACGCATACTGAAGGTTTGATTTGATTGATATGGGCAATAAAAGCAAATTGCCATTATCGTTCTATAACCATGGGGCTTTATGTATTTAAAAATAAATTTTTCAAGAAAAATAGATAGTTCTGACATAGTAGATATTGAATATAAGGTTTAACATGAGTTTATTAACTTACGAAGATATTGATTCTTTAGTGCATGGTAAAGCTACCGACGATATAAATTCCTTGTTTTTTTAAAAACAAGGACCATTACATCAGAAAAATATGGAATGATAAGGACAATATAGAGAGATTACGTTCTCTTAGAAGTCAAAAAATTATTTCTGATTATGATTTGTATAAGCTCGCATACTATAAAATAAGCTCATTTAACCCTTTACAATCTGAAAATCCATTGTTTAAACTTATTGCAGAGCAAGGTTCTGATGGAACTTTATTGATATCTGATGAAAGTGAAATTCATTACTTATGTCTTGATGCTCATTTTAATTTTATAAAGGGGATTTTGGATGTCGACGGTAAAATAGATCAAAATAAGTTCTTGACTAGTGCTTTTTCTGGCTATAAAGAGGAATATAAGATCTTTGATTATTTGCTTGGTAATTTTGATTTTGATTCTTCTGCTTTATCCGAGGCGGCGGCATGGCTTGTATACAACGAGCACTATGAAGAAGAGTTAGGTAAAGCTGCATTTAAAAAAATTGTAGATAAAGGCTTGGATATCAATCAAAAATTTTCAAATGAAAGTGAGCTTTCCGAATATGACTATTTACTGAGTCTTGTTTTTTCAGAGCAACCTATTGTTTTTATTTCTTGGTTGGATGGTACTCCGTCGCAAAATACTATATCCGACTTTCCTTGGGAATTTATAATTTTTGAACATGATATAAATGAAGAACATGTGGAGGCTATTCGGTCTTTAATTCAAAAAGGTTATGAGTTACCCCTGCAAGAAATCGCTACATTCTTAAGAGATAAAGATGAAGAAGACTTTGCTGAGTCTGTTGAACATATATCTGTTTGATTTGAATTTTTATGTGACTTTATGACATTTAAGTACTGATATCATATGGTTTCTGTAACTTGATGTCAGCATGTTGTTTTGTTCAAGCCGAATGTATGGTTAGACATTGTCGCAACCCAACCTCACACTGTCTTAAAAAACCATTAAGAAACTACTCATCAGTTTGCACTATGCTGACCTTTCCCCCGAATTTAAGGCCATGACATTAATTTTTCTTATCATTTAGCGTAAGAAAACAATTAAGTAATGCATTTATAAGCAAGTTCAGGTAAATAAGAGTTTTGAGAGTCACACATGCGCACTATACAACAATTAGGCTAAAATATGTTCGTACGATATGAAACTAACCTTACGTTTCGTGGTACTCAGCACAGGAAAGGTATTTTTGCAGCTATGGGTGACCTTAAACGCATGAAGGTAATGTCAGAACAGGAATACTATTGGTATAAATCTACAGCAGCTTGGTTTAACAGCAATTTGGAAAATCCGAAATGTTTTAAAGAACCGATAGCGCCTGATGTACGATTCGTTGCACAAAGTTGGTTTTTTAACGTCCCTTCACTGTACCTGGAAAAATCAAATGAAGTAGCCGAGTTACTTAAAAAGTATGGTATAACTGTAACGATTAGACTGTCAATTAAACCTGGTAAGATTATTTATAGTGACAACATTCAGCTTGTAGTAGTTCCAAACGATAGCTAAATCTCATCAATAGCAGAATGAAGGATCTGGCCGGCGGTGTTTCTAAGTGTTTATTTTTAACAGCGTGGATTATAATATCCTCTGTACGTAAAACTCGATAAGAAAGCGTGTTAGCTTTAGACATGTCGGCCTCCTATAATTGTTCGCCTATTGGGTCAACAAATAGTATGGCTCTGACTTAATTCATCCGTAAGAAACACGGCAACTGACACTTGCCTGCATAGGGAATCATTATATTTATTGCTATTAAGGAATAGTTTTGAGTATATAATCAACACCTTAAAACCGTTATTTACTGAATTAGTAAGCTATATATTTAAAGCGCGTATACACATTTCAACTGCCAAAAGTAGAAATTATGCAATGGTCAAAACTTAAAAAGCGAGTTGAAGAAAATTTTGCTGAATCCATCAAAGGCAGAATTGAAATATTTACAACTTCTTATCGACGACAAGGTGAAATTGCTCGAAGTTGGGTTGTCATTGATGGCAAGCAAGGCATAAGTCTTACTGATTATGAGTCTTGGTCGGAACAAGGGGCATATTTTCATGAGTTAACCCCAACAGATTGCCTGAAACATAAATCAGTAGATGGCTTAGAAAGAACTGTGGGGAGTTTATATGAAGCAGGTGAGTTCAGCAGTTATGACTTCAAAATTATATGTTTCGAGTCATTGAGCCTATCCGCTCATGATTGTATTAAATCTGAACATCCGCTATTGCGTGTCATAGGTGTTCTTCATCGTAAACTAGGTAAGGCTAAGGTCAATGAAATGCTAAAGGACCCTCATCCAATGGTTGTTTACTTTGCAGATTTTCGTATAAAGGCATAGGCAGATGACCTTTCCCAATGTTTAAAACCATTTCCGGATAACAAGCTAGATACCGCCATTAAAAACCAGGAAATTCCATGATAGATTTCACCTCTCTACCAGATGAAAACACAAAACGATTTGTCGCCGTACTAAATAAAAAAGTTGATATGGGGCGCCTGTACAATGCCCTGGGTCACATGACGGCCGGACTGGTCGCTGAAGTAAATGACTTAGACAGACTCTGTTTTCTGCAATATCGGGATAAGGAAGAAGGTATTCATCCATCAATATCCCATTATCCATTTATCGTTCTTAAAGCTGACAACTCGAACAAGATCAGAAAAGTCCGTGAAGAACTCCTGCAACGAAATATCCCATTCACTGACTTTACAAACACCATGATAGTAGGAACATCCGCCGAGCAGGTAAAAGCAACGGCTGAAACATCCGAGCAAGATCTGGAATACTTTGGTATTTGTATGTTCGGTGATACGACTGTGCTTAAAGAATTTACCGGTAAGTTCAGTTTATTCAAATAGTAGGACCGCAGATATGGAGCACTACACTACAATCTTCAGATTCCGAGGCAGATAGAATCAATGAATTAGCCGAGAACGAGGGCGACTTTCATCGGGAATACTGTGTTTGGATTGCCCTATATGAGGCCGCAAGCGAGAGCATAGAAAACAAAACAGCAATATATTTCTGCTAAG
Source organism: Shewanella sp. Iso12 (assembly GCF_012030025.1). Classification (NCBI taxonomy): domain Bacteria; kingdom Pseudomonadati; phylum Pseudomonadota; class Gammaproteobacteria; order Alteromonadales; family Shewanellaceae; genus Shewanella; species Shewanella sp. Iso12. The sequence goes on along the minus strand of NZ_JAAUHW010000004.1, from coordinate 187,340 downwards.
TTTAGTATTTCATCTAAGAGATAATCCCCCACAACCCTATTGAGCTATTTTTGATAGTGATCGATTGCAAATAGATGTTCAAATTAAGACGGCAGGTTAAATATAAACATCTATTTGAACATATAAAAGTAAAAGATAATAAGATACATTTTTTGGACTGATATTTTCGATAACAAATGAAGTCAAAATTTATTAAAAGGAGGTAATATAGTGACAGAAGTAAACCAAGAGATATTATGGGATAACGTATATGACGCTAGAACGGCTGTATTCGAAAAGAAATTCGGTCTGTTCCCAGATGAGATCCTTAAACTGGGTCATATGACAGGTGTATGGCCAGGTGGTGGCTTGTTTAAGTCTAAAGCCAGCGAATTGGGTGACGACCTATGGCTTTACACCACTTTTGGTTTAACCAACCCGGATATGCCAACCCAGTACTTGCCCCAAAACATTAATCAAACAGATGGTAACATTGAGCTGACTCTGACAAAAAAAGAAACAGTTCCTGTCTATCCTGAGCGGCCGGGTTATGGATACGAAATTATAGTAATTACCCAAGGCGAGGCAGATTGGCCACTAGGTTTGTTGCAATGGGCCGTCAATGCGGAAATGCTTAACGATGCAGACCTTTTGGGAAGAGTCAAAAAGTACAACGGCCTAACTATTGAAGATGTCATGGTGGGAGACGGCGATTACGTCAATGTACTTATTACCCAGGCACACAGTCCGCTGCCAGGTAGCTTCACATTACCTAATGGTGAAGGCCAACTACTGATAGCGACTGTGATTACTGACGATGAGATGGCCTGGTCAATGAAAAACGGTCGAGACAAGCTGTTAGCCAAACTCCTTGCATCGAGCGATAAGCAAGTCAGTGTCATTAACAGACCTTCGGTGTTAAATCCCGCTTCCATTAACTACTCGGACATAGACAATCGAGAACAGGCAGAAGAGCTCGCAGCTCAAGGTATGTTGCGAAAAACCTATCTCTTCCCATTGGAGTTTGGTGGTCAGGACGACCCAATGAATGTGGTCTATCTACCAAAGACGGCCTCACTGAGCAAAAAAGTGTTCGATCAACAGGTCATGGAGCTGGCCCAGCAAGGAAACATAAGTAACTACTCGGCCTCACCGAATTATCAAGCAGATAGTTTTATACCGGAAAGTATCGACATTGTAGCTGATGGCGAAGCCGGGATATCAACTAGAATTGAAGTGTGGTAATAGGTAGCTCTGGCTTTATTTGACTCTTGACACAAGTCGGTTAACAGCCCAGCTACCCGCACTGAAAGTAATTAAGGTGTTCTCATTGAGATACATTGAGGACACCTTATTAACAGCCTGTGCTTGTTGTCAGTGTACCTACTGCGAATGAAGCTTGAGCCTTGAGCCCCGAGGCGCTTGCAGAAGCACAGATGACTGTATCATTGAAATCCAAAGTTAGAATAATTTAGCATTGCCACCAATAGTTGCCAAGTTAAAGATGCTGCTATATTTCACTATCCATATATCATAAAGAAAAACCATGAATAACGAACAATTAATTAACGCTATCAGAAAGAAGCTGATAAATTAAAGTGCTATAGCTATGATGACATGTGGTACGATGTTATTTCCACGCAAGTACTAGCTGACTTTGAGTATTTACTAAACAACTACCCGTTTAAAAACAATGAAGAAAAGAAAGTTATCTTTCTTCAACTATTGATGAGTGATATAGAACATTATTTAAAGGAAGACTGCATTGGAGCATTCCTGAATCATTTCCACCCTGAACAGCTCAAAGTTGATTTCCCTGAAGGGATATTCACAATAACACAGTATGAGAACAGTTTTTATGTTTTCAAAAAAATCGTTGAGAATAAATTTCCGCTAGATCACAACATGTTCCTACTTATGGGCTGCCGAAATAATCAGAAAGAGTATCTAGAATTTATCACTCAGCATTTTACTGTAACTGATGAGATCTTGGAGCAAGCGCTAGATCAGATCATAAACTCAGATTCTTTTGGTGAATCCAGCACAGATGCAACTCAAATTTACTTGATAAAGTACCTGCTAGAAATGTTGAATGTAAATTGTAAGCTACCAGGAACGTCCGACCATGATTGGTTATATCAAGAGTGCTTCGAAAATGTTCCTCCTGCAGCTAAATACTTCTACACTGATGATTTTGATATAGCAATTCTTTATGATCAAGAGTATTGGGAATATATCTCTGAAAACTACCTGGAAGATGAAGACTATGAAAGCCTCTACCTTGCAGCTCTTGATGATATAAAAAACAGTAACCTGGATATAGATTTTAAGCAGATGCAAGCTATATTCATCGATTTGAACATGCCGGCTGCGGCGCAAATATTTTCTCATTAGACAATTGTCAAAGAAGCGCTCATATCAGTAAGCAGAGAGCCATTGTCTATTTGGCTCAATTAGATCTATCTTGGAAACGAACTCAACATGAACAACAAGTATAGAGCTCCAGCGAGCAAGTGCAATGGCTTCCCCAAAGGTCTGAAGCTGCTAGTTCCTTTTATGCTCCTTATATCGACTCCCTGTACCAAAGCACATGCCACTGATTGGTATTGCTTCGTGTCTCAAGATGAAGCCCATCCAATATACTTGGCTTTTTCCTTTGGCAATGAAGAGAGCAAAGAGTCCCTGGTTTGGTATAAAAATGGCTCAGATGTCATCAAGCTTGAGCAAACGAGTCTTGAAGGCATAGAAATCACTGAAGGGAGACCCTACGAATATACCTATAAATACCTGGAAAAGGTCGATGGAATGACATCTGGAAACTATACCATTGTTGTTCAAGGGGCAAATTTTTACCGTTTTGAATATAAACCGAAAAATAAAAATAAGGTTTATGAATTCAACATGGACCCTGAATCCCAGTTGGACGATACTTGCGTCTGGCAATGACCCTGCCTTCAGGTTTCTTTGGCCGTAACAGTAAAATCAAGTCAAAGGTTGTGCTTACTAGCTATCCTATCAAGCCAACCTATTGCTGCTGAGATTCTAACCTCTTCTAATGCAACACCAGGAACAACAATAATATCGCTCCGGCACTAAATAGATTGGTTTTCCAGAACGAATCTTTGGCAAGAGTGTGCCTAATCAGTACACCACTCCCCCTCAGCCAACCTGCCCAGCAACCGGCTATCAGTGCTTGTAGCATTAAAATAGTCCCCACCACCATATAGGTCAGATCCAACCAACTCTTGGATGGAAACATGGAAGGCAACAGGAGTAATCCAACAATGCCCGCCAAGGCAGCCCAACTGCAACCCACCAGCAATGCCAACAGAGAAGATAATAAAAATCCCTTTAATCCTTGCATCACACTCTCCTTGTTTTCGATGAAATGGCTTCCCTACCCGTAAACCTTTACTATTTTTTATCTATCCCTATGGTCAGAGTCAAGGTGAGTGACGACGTTAAACCTCAGCACAGTTTGCCCGCCTATGGAAAAGCTGGTCTGAACAATACCTGAAAAAACATCAGAGAAATTACGCTTTGACTCACGCAGTTACTTCAATCCCAGTTGCTGGCGACCAGTTTGATTGAGATAAGGCGCCACGTCACTCAAAGGTAAAAAGAATTCATTTTCGCAGCCGTTACCGCGAGGATATTCCCAGAATCTGAGCCCATCCAGCCCATCCTGGGTTTCCAGAGTTAAGTGGTAATAGCCCTTTGCACCATATTCTGTACTACCACAATCGAACTCGGGATCTTCCTCTTGTTCACCAGTTGGGAACCATTTGGCCTGCAGCCCAGATGGCAACTGATGTGTCTGCTTATCGGGGTCAGTATCGTAAAACCATTGCCAAGGGTGAAAACGCTCACCTGTATTAAGATCAAAATTGGTATAGTTAATCGATATTCCGCTGGCGCCATGCCCTGCGGCCCAACGGTAGAATCTGACACTGAGCCAGGTGTCGTTAGCAAAACTCAGCTCTACACCGGTTTCGTCGCTGAAAGCTGTGCCCATGCGCCCGAGAAAGTCTCTGCGAGTTTCGTAATAGAGTTCAAGCAACTCAACGCTGGTAAGGCGTTGTTTAAGCCAATGATTGATTTTATTCAGCCCGGCTTGCGCGCCCCGAAGTTCAAGCCCCATCTCACCACCGTAGGTAAGCTCACGAAATTCCAAGGCGTTGTTGAAACTTTGCCAGGCACCGCGCTTTATTTGGGGCCGGGTTTCCAAGGCCTGATTATAGGCTTCGCTGCTGCAGTCTGTTGCGCCATCGGCGGCAGTGACTCGGCTGAGGCTGATAGGTAAGGTTTTATCCCTTTGCGCCAGATACCAAGTGCCCTGTAACTGATCATCTTGAAGAGAGAGTCGCCAACGACCGCTGTCATCTTGCTCCTGGAAATGGTTGTCTTTGAATTCCAGGCTGATAGGCGTCAAGTATTTCAAATAATAATAGCTACCTGAATCGCCATATTCGTTAATGCAGGCGCGGATCTGCGTCTTTCCCAAAGTGCCCTGCCATACACCGGCCATAAGCCTGCTCTCTTGCTTGGTCATGCCATCTTGACTGGCATAGGCGCAGGTGCTGGCCATTAACAACGCAGAAGCATAAACAAAGGTTTTGACTGCCATCCCTGTTTCCTTATCCTGATGATCGAAAGCTGGCAGCCTAGGGGATGATTCGATGAAAAGCAATGGCCTGCACCTGGCATTCAAGCAAAATGCGAACCCGGGCAAGCGGCGCACGCTTGCGCTTAACTCCCCGTGCTGACAGGCACTCACAAGGTGATAGGACTTGAAAGTGCCTGCTTCGAACTATTTAGGTTATTGCAGACCGGCCTCGAAAGTGAGGAAAATTTCACTGACTGTCTTATCCGCAAGACGAGTGTCGGCGTTAGGTTGCTCGAATGATGCATGCAACATATAGCGGCCGGCGCTGGGCAGTTCAAAACTCACCTTGCCTTCTTTGTCTGAGGTCAGCGTCAATTCCTGTTTCTGGTTACGGTAAAGCGTGCCTTCCTTCACAATCGCAACTTCCACACCGGCAATCACTTTACCCTGGAAATAGAATTGCAGCTCAGTGGGTTCCTGCTCGACTATGTCAGCCGGATGGGTCAAGGGTTTGAGTTCCAGGTATTCCCCTTTCACTTCAAAAGCCTTGTCACTTGGCTTGTTGAGGGTGACATAGGACTCGACCCGTGAGAAATACAGCGCCCCTTCGAGATCGTACGCCCCTTTTGGCATCATCGCCTTGGTGGTTTGCTTGTCAGTACGGCTACGGACGCTGTCTTGCTGGCCCTTGAGCTTATAGCGCGACATATATCTTGGCTGGGTCTCTTTCTCGAATCTGTAGGTGCCGTCTTCGGTCAGGCGATAGTCAAACACAGACTTACGGCTGCCGCGATAGCTCGAGGATGGTCGCTCCTTGGTGCCGGACGGAGTAACGATTTGCACATCTTCAGAGCCAAAAGGTTTGTCAAACAGGAAGACTTCGTTACTGGCGCTGACATCTGAAGTGATCCACACACCTTTGCCGGGATCGGCAGAGACATTAAACTGGCTGGGCAGTATAAATCTGTCATGGGCCTGCGCCGTTTGTGCCAACAGACAGGCCCCCAGGGCCAACAAGAGTTTGCTTGTTTTCATCATCTTTTACTCCACTAGGTATTGAAGGCTAATCGTGCCGGTTTCTATGGTGGGCGCTATTTCAGCTTTGAAAGGCTTGCCGTCGAGCTGAAATTTGTGTCGTACCAAATCCCGGCCACCGTGCTCTCGTACCACTTCCACCAGCAAGGTATATTTGCCGTTGGCAACCTGGCCCCCTTGGTCATCTTTGAGGTCCCAGCTGATGGGATACTTGCCCGCAGGCCGTGTTGCCGACGCAATGGCATCGACAAAGTTCATGTCATCCCGCCCGGCCTTGCGCCACCAGCGACGAATGTCTTTCAGCCACTTGTACCCCTCGCCTTCCTGCATAACCCAAAGGCTCAAAGTTCGCACGCTCTGCCCTTTGGCATCTTCCACCCACACGGCTGTGTAAGGCCTGTGGTATTGGCCCGTGGTGATTTCCGGCAGTGTCAGATTAATCTCCAGCGAATCGGCTTGGGCCTGCCCCAGGGTTAAGCTGCTACTCAGTAATACCGCCAAGGACAGAGACAATCTGGTTTTCAAAGGTTTGCCACTCATACATTCTCCATTCACAACACACCAAAGGTAGGGGGTACTAATTCATGCTTTGCCGTCTGTCACTTTGAACTCAGGGAACAAACAGCAGATAGATAAGGGCACAGGCACTGCTGACACCGACCATGGCCAGTAAGGATTTTTTCAATCTACGGCTCTGAGGCAACAGCAGGAAAGCACCGGTCAGGGAAAACAGGATGATGAGAATTGAACAAAGATCCAGCAGCCAGACCCACAGGGTGCCGCTGTTACGCCCCTTATGCAGATCATTGAGTACTGCGATAAGACCATAATCTATCTGCTCGACATAGGCTTTCCCGTCCAGCAGATCCAGGGTAATGCTCTGATAGCGCCCCGGCCCCTTGTGCACCAGCGCCACTTCATCTTCACTGAACTCGGCACTGTGACCATCCACTCCCCAGTGGCTACTGAGCCAATGCGCAGTGGCTTCGCGCCAATCCGGGTCTTCACTATTCACCGGCAACAAAAATCCCGGCAGGGCTTCTTCCGATGCCAGGCTTTCTCCGCCCTGGCGGATAAACCAGTCCGGATGATTGAGAGTAATACCGGTAAAGGCAAAGAACAGCATCAACAGCAGCAGTGCCATGGAAACATAGATATGAACGACGCGGGCGAAATGGAGCGATGACTTGCTGACTCTGAACTTCAATTAAGGTTCCCACATAGCGCAGGCCGCCAGTGGGCTGCCTGTTAATTGACTGTTATTGGCCAATACTAAATAACAATCATTCTTGCCTTAATGCTATTTACCTTATTTACACTCGCCGGCCGTTGCCCAGTCGACATAGCAAACCCGTGCCTCTCCCAAGTCACTGAGGAAGTTGAGCCAGTATATTTGATGATCGGCCAACTTATCGCCCGGGCCTTTGACTTCAAGCCAACTAATGCGCCCTTCGGCGTCAAATAACACAAGATCCGGATGGCCACTGCGGTAATGCTTGAGATCGCCAAGCATACGTTCAAATACCTGAGCGAGCCTGGCGCCGGAAAGTGCCGCCAGCGTCAGTTCCAGCGCCTGTTGCGGCAGGTTTTCCCAGTAAACCCAATCATTTGCCAGTCCTTGCTTTTGCTGAAAATGGCGCCAAATAACAGCGCCGTGCTCCCGAGCGATTTCATCAAGACGCGCCGTGATGGCCTCTTGACGCCGACTAACAAACTCCTCGGTGAACATATCCCGTGGGCTGCGCTGAAATGGATTATCGAATACCGCCTTAACGGGGGCAAAAATAATGTCCCAAAAGGCGAGTCCAAAGAGGCCACAAAGCAAGGCATTCTCGAGAAAAAACGCCCGGTAACCGAGCGCTTCAAAGTGCGCAGCGACACGCATTTCAACTCGTTCACCATTGGGAGTGAGTTGCAGAGCTATCGCTGGCAGCGCACCCAGTCTACCCGGTACATTTTCTTTCAGCGCTTGCAGTCTTAACATCAAAGAATCAAGCGCCAAGGAATCAGGCGCTTCACTATGGCCTGATGGTGAGGCAAACTTGCTGTCTTTGCCATTTGGCAATTTTTTAAGCAGGCGTTTGCCAATACGTTCTATGATTTGCCACTGACTCTCATTACCGGCAAGGTCGCAAAGGTGCAGCAGCGCATGAGTCAGAGCCCGCCACTGAGCCTGTTTTTCCAGGCAGCGGCACAGGCGTTCCCTTGCTAGCCAATGTTCGCACTGCGAATAGACACTGATGGCAAGAGTAGTTTGCCCTTGCCTTTCGGCTTCGCGGCCTATCAGAGTCAGTAGTTTTTGCCGGCGCCGCTCGAGTAAGGGGTTAGCCTCGGGCATCGCTGAAATGGCATTAATCTGTTCAAGCAGCAATGGAATATCCAGCGGCTGTTTGGCTAGTATCGCCTCTTCTATCTGCTGACTCATATGGCCAAATGCCAACGCGGCGTTAAGCTGCTCTGGGCTGTCATAGGCGCGGTGGGCCTTGTCCAGCACAGTGACTTCAAAGCGCTGCAAGCCCAGATCGCTGAGCACAAACTGGCTCAGATCCTGATAACGGTTGCCAAAATAGAGCAGCAATAGGCCATCGAGAAGCCGCTGGCATTTAAGCTCAATCCATTCTATGCCCAGCTCAGAGTTCAGTTCGCCAATCAATAACTGTGAGTCTTGGGGCCCGAGCGCCAGCATGGTACGTTTCAGTGTCTCCTTTGAGGCACCATTTACGCTTTTACCTAGATGCAGCGCAATATCGACCAGGCCCCCAAGACTATTCTCGCCCTCCGAGGCTCGACTCTGTTGCAGTTTGAGAAGCGCCCGGCGCAGCTCTGTGAGGGTGACGCCTTTGAGCCAGGTTTCAGTGTTTGGCAATGATGAAGTGCTGATGAGCTCCGCGTGCTCAAGCCCCTTTATCGCAGGTTCAAGGGCCCCTATTTCCGGGTAGTTAAGCTTATCGGTGCGAAACCACTCGCCCTTGCGGGACAAGAGACGCACCAGCAACATCCGCGAAGGCTTGGTGCAGGCAAGGTACGCCGCGCGTAACCTGGCAAGCTCGCTTGGCAAAATATCCAGATAGCGGCGGCTACCCTCCAGCAAGAGTTCAAAATTGCTCAGGTAATAATCGCTTGCAAGTTCAAGAGTGGCCGGTTTCACTAAGGTTTTTGCCGCTAAGGTTTCTGCCATTAGGGAACTTCGTCTGATTTCACGGTTTTCAGTTCTTCAACCAGCATGGGGCGGGCAAAATAGTATCCCTGCAGCAGGAATATACCGCGCTTTTTGAGGTACTCCACCTGCTCCGCCGTCTCCACGCCTTCGACTATCATCTCAAGCTCTGACTCCATACCAAAGGCGATAATGGCATCCAGCACACCACGCTTGAGATCATTGGTGCCTATGGTATCGGTAAACATCTTATCTATCTTGATGCTGTCGATCCCCAAGGCTTGAATATACTTAAAGCCGCCATATCCGGTGCCGAAGTCATCAATTTTAAAGCTGTATCCCCTCTCTGTCAGCTTGGCGATTTCCTGCTTGGCGGCGTCAATGTCTGCAATGGGCAAGCGTTCGGTGATCTCAAATTTAAGTCTGTCCGGCTCCGGCCAATTATGCTGTTGCAGCACACGACTGACATGAGCCTGCTCCAGATGTTCTGCCACCAGGTTGATACTTACCCAAGTGCCGCTCTCAAGCTCCGGCAGTTGTTGCAGTACCTGCTGCAGCAAAGATTCGGTAATGGGAATGATCAGGCCACAGGCTTCGGCATGCTCTACAAAGGCGGCCGGGGGGATAAACTCCTTGCCCTTCTTCCAGCGCACCAGGACTTCATAACCGACAATTTTGCCCTGATTAATATCGACTATGGGTTGATAGAAAGGGATAAACTCCTGCCGGGCAATTCCCCTTTGGAGCATACTCTTGAGCGAACTGTGGTAACTCAGATAAAGCCAATAAGCCCCGGCCAGCAGCACTCCGAGCAAAATGCTCAAGGGTAAACCGTAAACCAAGATCTTTTCTCTGGCGTAATCATCGAGTTTCTTTCCAAACCAGAGTTTTTGCTCCACCTGATGCTGCGTGTCCATCACACTGAGAAAATGCACATGGGATTCTTTGGGTACCGAGGGATTGCCGCGCTCAAATACCAGCCCTTCGGAGCCTGGAGCATGATGCAGAAACTCTATGTAAAAACAATCGCGGCAGGGAAGATTGATAATTTCACGGATCCAACTGCTGTCCAAAATCCAGTAAGCGGTATTGCCATTACTTCTGAAATAAACCAAGAGTTCCTGCTCGGTGTCATGCATGGCACCTGTAGTGGTTAGGCCAAAGCCCTGCCCTATAGGGGTGTCACTGGGAAGATCCGGCAATAGTAAATCCGAGCCAAGCGAACTGCAGCCCATGCCGGTTTTGGTTTTTATCCCCATCACCCGAAAATAGCGATTATAGTTTTCAGGTGCCCGCAATAATTTTGCGTCTTGCGGGCCACAATCAAAATGAAACTCAGGTACTTGATGGAGAATAATGTCATTGATGGAACGCTGTCTCTGGCTAAGATACTCTTCCATGAGTTTGAACTGATTTTTGACTATTACTGAGGTCACTGGCCTTAGCAATAACTCCGATGACAACAGCAAGAGAACTATAGGTAACAGCAACAGCAGCAAAACCCGTTTGTTCTCGGATACAGCCTTCATGATTATCGTCCTTGTAGAATGTCACTTCCCTTATACCCAGCCAGAGCGCCAGATACAATGTCGCAGGCAGCAAATACCCTATTCTACGGCAAAACCTTTTGCAGCCTGAGTAGGCAAAAACGGCCTTGGGCAATTTAGGTAAGCCACTGAAATTTATTGATTGACTCTTGTCTCTATCTCAACCTTTGGTTAACTTGGGCGCCTTTGAGTTTGGCATGCCTTTGTGCGCCAAGCCGAACATTTCAGCGACTAAGACTTTATTATTCGGAGCAGAAAATGAATGAAAATGTCATTCAGGCAATCCTGGTGTTTGCCGCATTTGTGGTAGTCAGCCTGATTATCGACCGTTTCCTGAAACAAGTGGCCGCCCGCTTTGACTCGGCGGCCAGCGAATCGTTTCGCTTGATCTCCAACTCCCAGCGCGTGGTACTGATATTTATTGGTGCCGTCTTGGCTTTATCCAAGTTGGGCTTTGATGTTGGCGCCTTGGTTGCCGGACTCGGGCTCACCGGCTTTGCTCTGGGTTTTGCCCTCAAAGACGCCATATCCAACCTGATTGCCGGCATTATGATAGTGCTCTATAAACCAATAAAGCTGGGCAATAAAATCGATATTACCGGCTCCAAGGGGACAGTGGTGGATCTCAACCTGCGTTATATCACGGTAAAGGATGAAGGCGTGACACATCTGGTGCCCAACTCTTTGTTCCTCAACAATAAAGTTTCCATTATTGATGAGGATAAGCAATGACGGTGCAGCTTTGGGATAAGGTTGCCAACCAGGTCAATTTCAATCTGGAAATCGATGTGCAGCGCTTCTGCCAGTTGGTGAAACCCGATGCCAGAATACTGGACTTTGGATGCGGTTATGGCCGGATAACCAAGCAGCTGAAACAGTTAGGCTATCCTGAGGTGCTGGGGGTCGATCCCTCAGCCGCCATGATAAAGCGCGGCCTCAGTCTGTACCCGGACATCGATTTAATTCAGCTGCCACAACTTCCATTGCCTTTTGCCGATGAAACATTCGATGTGGTGCTGAGCTGCGCCGTTTTAACCTGCATGCCATCTGAAATGGCGCAAAAAGCCGCCATATTGGAGCTTAAACGCGTGCTTAAGCCTGGAGGCTTGTTCCACCTGAGTGAGTTTTGCGCCCCCATGACGAAACGTTTCACCTCAGGGCTGGGTACTCCTATGTGTTACCACACGCCCATGCAGTTGCAGGAGCTGCTGGAAGACTTTGTCGACCTGGAGGATGAAGTCACGGCCTGTAGAACTTTGGCCGGCGATCCGGCTCAATGCTATCGAGCCTTTGCCAGAAAACCGCAGCAGGCTTTAGCTCAATTACGATAAATAGTCTGGATCAGATGAAAACCAAACTGGGTTTTGACCGGGCCATGCACTTCGAGCACCGGCTTTTTGAACACCACTTGATCGAACGCCTTGACCATCTGCCCAGGGCCAAACTCCCCGAGATCGCCGCCGCGTTTTTTTGAAGGACACTGAGAGTATTGTTTCGCCAGCTTGCCAAAATCTTCCCCTTTGGCGATACGGGCCTTGAGTTTTTCCGCCTCTTCACGGGTTTTAACCAAAATGTGTCTGGCGCAAGCTCTGGCCATGGGGTGTTTCTCCTGGGTCTATAGGGGTAAATTCGCGGCCGGTATTTTAGCAAACAATCTGTGTTTTATCTGCAATCACTCTCTCTAATCCCCCTCATTCATCACTCTCACTAATGAGATGGTCATGGCGGCGATGCAGGCTTTATCATCAAACTTGATAATTGAATCGCCCACTATCTCTTCAGCTAATGATGGGCTGTCCGCTGGGTAAGTACCGCCTTGCATCTTGGGGAGCCCCCATAAAGACGATAGAATGTTTCGCCGGGCGCTCACCTAAAAATCAGAGGCCCGGCTTTTAAATTCGCGGTGATTTAATGGCAAGCTTTCAGATGGCGGCCAGTCTCACCCACATTAAGGAATATCTATGTGGCATCAGCAACAACTGACCTTAAACGCCAAGCGGCGCGGTTTTCATTTAATAAGCGATGATATTGCCAAGGCTCTTGATGATATGCCTTACGTCAGTTGCGGCCTGTTGCACCTGCAACTACTGCACACCTCTGCCTCGCTGACGCTCAACGAAAACGCCGATCCCACAGTGCGGCAGGATTTTGAGGCCTGGTTCAATCGCGCAGTGGCCGAAGATACCCCTTACTTTCGCCACACCTATGAGGGCGCCGATGATATGCCGGCCCATATTAAATCCAGCCTGCTGGGCACCAGTTTGCTGCTGCCTGTCAGCGCCGGACAGCTGGCACTGGGCACATGGCAAGGGATCTATCTTGGCGAGCACAGAGACAATGGCGGTCGGCGCCGCCTGCTGTTGACCCTGCAGGGGGAATAAAGCGGCAATACTTGGCAAACCGGTAAGAGTGAGTGGCACTGTTTTTGTTGAGATGCTTTTGTTGAGATGCTTTTTGAAGCGGGTGTGAAACCGCCTGTTTAAGTCAATATGACTCAAACAGGCCTGATTGTTACTCGGCTATCCGCTCAAGCCTTGCCAGATAGAAGCCATCGAAACCGGTTTTGGCCGGGCTGATGGTTTCCTCATCGAGTAAGCGGAAATGGCTTTGCTGCTTCAGAAAACGCGCTACCTGCTGCTCGTTTTCCTGCGGCATGATCGAGCAAGTGGCGTAAACCAGGATCCCGCCCACCTTCACCATGCGGCTGTAACTGCCGAGAATATGCTCCTGCAGTTCCATCAGCACCGGCAAGCGCTCAGGGGTATCACGCCATTTGGTGTCCGGGTTGCGTTTCAGCACCCCAAGCCCTGAGCAAGGCACATCCAAAAGTACCCTGTCGGCACTGAGTTTCAAACGTTTGATGGTCTTGCTGGATGCAATAAGCCGGGTTTCCACATTGTGGGCGCCGGCGCGGCGAGCCCGCTGTTTGAGGTTATCCAGCTTCCACTGCTCAACATCCATCGCCAGCAGTCGTCCCTTGCCCTGCATTTTGGCGGCTAGGTGCAGCGTCTTGCCGCCGGCACCGGCGCAGGCATCAATGACCCGCATCCCTGGTTCAACCCCAAGAGCTTCGGCGACATGTTGCGAGCCGGCATCCTGCTGCTCGAACCAGCCCGACTTGAAGCATTCGGTGCGAAACAGCGCTGAATCTGAAATCACTTCAAGAGCGCTGGCAACCTCGGGGACTTCACAAGTCTCGACCCCTTCCTTGGCAAGACGAGCCTTGAGTTTTTCCCGGCTGCACTTAAGCAAATTGGTGCGCAGATAACGTTTGGGGGCCTGAGTCAAGGCATGGCGCTCGGCCGGCCAGTTATCGCCCAGTTGTTCACTCCCTAGCGCTTCGAGCCACTGTGGGCAACCATCGAGCAGCGCAGGCATAGCCTGGGCCTCAGCCATCCGCTGCTCAAGCAGCTCACTGTCCATCTGCAGCGCGTAGCGCATTTTCGGCAGCTCAAGGCCATTGGCCATATGCCAGGCGTTGATGAGTCTCGTGCCTTCACGCTCAATTTGATCCGCTGCAACATCGGCCAGAAAGCTGTAATAACTTAAACGGCGCAAAATATCACCGGTGACCAGAGCAATTCTGGCTTGCTCCCAAGGCTTGAGGCGCTCAGGTGCAAACTGCTTTGAGTAGGCGCGATCCAGCGGCGCACCTTGGGTCAGTACCTGATTGAGAATCGCAATGACCAGCTCACTGGCGTGTTCGCTAAGCGGGGAGTTAAGCATATTTGGGCCTCGGGATGGAAAACCGCTGGATCATAGGAGTTCGCCCCCAGCTCTGCAAGGGGCTTGAGTGGCTTTGGCGGGATTAATCGGTTTTTAACTGAAAGTTTGCTGTATTTGCGCACCGTCTGTAGCGCTCCCCTAGGGCGAGGTAAAAAAGCCAGCTCAATTAAGCACGCTGCGAATTTTCTTCAGCAAGGTGTCGGCATTGGTGGGTTTGATAATGTAATCCTCTGCGCCCAACAATAGGGAGTTTTGGAAATGATCCACATCGGCATAGCTGGTGAGCATGATCAGCGGGATTTCCTGCAGCATGGGGGTTTTCTTGCAGACTTTGAGGGTTTCAATGCCGTCAAGTATCGGCATGTCTATGTCCAATAAGATGAGATCCGGCTTGAGGATCTTGGCCTTTAACAGCACTTCTACCCCATTGGTGGCCCTCTCAGCCCGATAACCATGCTGTTCCAGGATAGTAACTATGATTTTCAACACCACATCCTGATCGTCGGCCACCACTATGGTAGCCTTCTTGCCGCTGTCTTTTTTCTCCAATGCCGCCTTTTGCTGCAGCATCTGGTTTGAGAGCTCGTTGAACAATGACTCGCTCTTTTCCTTGAGGCGATTGAGTTGCGGGTTGATGGAGTAACGTTTCAGCTCCTCAATAAACTTGTTGATCTCTTCATCCGGCAGCGAGTGAAATACCCGCCTGAAAGCCTGCATGAAAGCACTTTCAGAGATGGAACTGAGTATTCCGTCAACATCTTGCATTATGCTGGTGATCAGCGACGACTGTTGCTTGCTGGCCACTTTGACTGACTCGTTGAGTCCTTCCAGGCAATCGGCAGTGTTTTGCAGCTCATACTGCATATCCAGATCCTGTTGATCGAAACGCTTGAGCTCGGATTTAAGCGCTATGATCTCAAGCAACTTGTATAGGGTGAGGATGATTTTATTATTGTCATAGATGGGCCGAATGGTGTCGTAACTGTCAAAAGCTTCGCGGCGACACAGTTCAAACGCCTGAGCCCGACAACTTTTTTCACACAACAACATACTCGCCTGTGGCACTGTTCTCAGGGCATTGAAGTGTTCATTGCCCTGGAGAAAACGCTTCAGACTCTCGGCATGGGCCACATCCTGAAAACAATAGACCAATAGCATTCGGGTATGTTTCTCTTTTGAAAGACTCGCCAGTTCCTTGTTCTCCACCCGGATATCCACTCTGAGAACCCGCTCGAAGTAGACATTGACTATGGCTTCCACGGGCTCGACCAGATCCTGATCATCAAAAAACAGTATCAGGCTAGTTACGCTGTCTCTCATCCTTGTTCTCCCGACATACAGGCATTCAGGCCTGGGTAGCTTGTGATTGCGGCATGGCCCGCTTGACCAACGCCGCCTCGTGCTCAATCTGCTGGCGATATTGTGTTGAAGATGTCAATTGCCCTTCGGCGGCCTGTTGCTCCAACTCGGCAAACAGTTTGCCAAGACGCACTGCGCCGGATGAGTTGGCGGCGCCCTTGAGCGCGTGAGCCCGGCGTCTCAGCTCCTGGGCTTCCAGGCTCTCCAGCGCCTCAAACAGCGGCGGCAGTTCCCGCTCAAGTGAAGTAAGAAAGTACTGCACTATGGATTGGATTATCTCGTCATCCTCTGTCCCCAAGATCTCAGCTAACTTGTTGAGATCCAAAGGCGCCTCGGTATGAGCCGAGGGAGAATCGCCGATCATTTCATTCTGGCGGAACTGATTTTGGCCATGCCAGGCCAGTAGTTTGCTTTTGAGGGACTTGAATTCCACCGGCTTGGCCAGATAATCATCCATGCCAGCCGACAGGCAATTTTGCAGTTCGCCGGACATGGCATCTGCAGTGACGGCGATGATCAGGGTATGAGGCAAGTCCTGCTCTTGTTCAAGGCGGCGAATTTCGGCTGTCAGTTCAAAGCCGTCCATTCCAGGCATATGGCAATCGGTAAGCAGCACACTAAAGCCGCCACTCTGCCACATCTTCAATGCTTCGAGGCCATCTTCTGCCAATTCAAAACGGCAGCCCAGCTTCTTCAACTGTAATGAGATCACTTCTCTGTTGGTCTGGTGATCTTCGGCCACCAAGATGGTAAAACCGGCGTCGGTCGCAATATCTGTCTCTGAGACGCTACGGCCAATCCGCGTGGTTTCACCGGGAGCAAACATTTGCCATAACGCTGGATTCTGCCCGCTCAGCATCGCCAGAGCCGCAAGCACAGCCGTGGGTTTGAGCGGATGACAAGAAAGCATACAGACCCTCATATCCGCTTCAACCTTAGAGGTAATCGAGTCTTCATCGAGTAATAACAAGGCACATGGCAGCCCCTTTTCCCCCCGATTGCGATACTGTTTGTAAGCTTGGTAACTGTCGCTGATAAGCAGCTCGGATTCTGCCAAGCAGGCTTGTTCAAATAGGCTGCCTTCAAGTTGCCCGGAATCGAGGCACTGATACTCCAGTTCGAGTTGTTCAACAAGGTGCAACACGGCCACCAGATGTTGTTTGTTGTCGATACAGATAAGCAGTTTGATATTAAGCTCGCTGTAGCGCTGCAGCTCGGTTTCCCGGTATTCATCGGCCGCTTCACAGGGAAGACGGAGCCTGAAGGTACTGCCGGCATCCGGTTGGCTTTCCACCTCGATTTTGCCGCCCATCAAATCAACAAAAGACTTGGTGATACTGAGCCCAAGTCCCGTTCCGCCATATTTACGGGTGGTTGAAGAATCTGCTTGGGTAAAGGGCTCAAATAATTGTCTGAGCTGGGCCTTGGTCATTCCAACCCCATTGTCTATCACCTCGAGGATCATCTCACTGTGGTTGTCATGGCTTTGACGACACTCAGTTCGCAACATAACCAGTCCCTGCTGGCGATTGCTGTGGGTAAACTTGATGGCGTTGCCCACCAAATTGAGCACTATCTGGCGGATACGCACAGGATCCAGGCGGATAAGCACCGGAAGATTCAGATCCGGCAGAATATTGAGAAACACGTTCTTGCTGGCGGCATTGAACCAGAGCACTTCTATGGTCTTCTCCAGAATAGACAGCAAGGAGACAGATTCTATCTCCAGTTCCATCTTGCCGGCTTCTATCTTGGAGAAGTCGAGAATGTCGTTGATGATCTCCAGCAGCGAGAAAGCCGAATCCCGGATGGTGCCTATCATCCGCTGCTGCTCGGCACTGAGACCGGTATCGCGCAGCAAATCTATCATGCCCACGACACCATTCATGGGAGTGCGGATCTCATGGCTCATCACCGCCAGAAAGCGGGACTTGGCCTGGCTCGCCTGATTAGCTTCGGCGCTCTCTCTCGCCAGTGACTGCTGCAGCGCTTTTTCATCGCTAATGTCCTGATTAATACCGAAGAGTTTCACCGCCACACCGTTGCGACGTATGGTGTCACCGGCAGCCTTAACCCAATGGGTCGCCCCGGTGCGCTGATTGATAACCCGAAACTCGGCCCGAAACGGCACCTTGTGATTGATGCAGGCGTTGACATTCGCCTCGGCGTCGGCGATATCTTCGGGATGTACCCGGGCACGCCAATCTCTGAAGGTCAGTTTCTCTGAATTCAGGCCATAGATGCTGCGCATCCTGTTATCCCAGATAAGCTCTCCGGACTCTATGTCCCAGGACCAGTTACCTATTCCACCTGCCTCGGAAGCCAGATCCCGCCCCTTAAGCAACTCCTCCCTTTGTTGCTTGGCCTCCATCAGACCGATTTCAAACTGCTTGCGCTGACTGATATCCTCAAACGCCATTAAAAAATATCTGGGCTGCTCGTGGCTGTCGCGGATGAGGCACACGGAAACATTCAACCAAAGGACACTGTCATCAAGGCGCAAATAGCGTTTTTCATCGCCGTGAAACTTAAGTTCATTGTTGAGCATTTTTTCACTGAAGCGCAGCCATCCATCAAACTGCTTGAGATTGAGCGCCACTTCGGGATCCATACGCGCTATCTGCTCACGGTCACAGCCTGAGATGTCACAGAACTTGTCGTTGACCTCAAGCCACTCGCCACTCATACCTATGCGGGCAAAACCCACTGAAGCCTGCAAAAAGGCCGCCCTATAACCCAGCTCCTGTGCCTGCAAGATGCGATGCTCTGGCCGCTGGATTAATGGACTGGGCCAGAGCCAGTAGAGCTTTGGCGTCAGGCCATGGCTGGCACGCCATTGCAGATGAAACTCCAGTAAGCGGCCATCTTGATGCTTGAGGATCAAAAGCTGTGGCAAATGTTGTCCTGGAGTCCAAAACGGAGAGATAGAGCCAAAACCCAGTTGCAGCAATTCCTCAGGGCTATAGCCCAGTAGCCCGGCAAACGCCTGGCTCACCTCAAGAATATGATGGTCGTCTTTGAGTAACAGGAAAAGCCCTGAGTAAGGCTCTATATTATTGCCGGTATCCACGCCATTGATGCCTGGGATATTGTCGACGAAGCAACCACTGTCCGAGTCCAATGACACCCTTGGCGCCAAGGCACCCGTAACTGTTATCGCTTCAAGTTCCAATAGGCGAAATCGCACTTCCCCAGCGTCATTCTTAATGGGATAACTGCAAACCCTGGTAAAACGGCCATGGCTCCCCGGCATTCGTACCACAGTCGCGCCCCGACTCCATTTTGGCAGCGACATAAAACCGCCGGGGCTGTCGGCCCTGTCGAGAACAGCAGCCATCGTGAGCCTGGTTTCCGCAGAGTCAAAATCACAGATTTCTGCCAGGTTTTTACTGGCATAAATAATGGTACCCGCATCGTCCAGTTCCGTAATAACAAGCGTTCTTGGCAATTGTTCAAGACTGGATTGCCATAATTGCAACTGTTGATTTTGCCGCTCAATCACCATCCAATGCTGCAAACGATTACCCAGATATTCACGAAGTTCGCTAATTTCGCGGCGCATGCCTGACAATGAAACAGCGACAAGATTGAAGCTTTCCATTCCCTGTTCGCGCCCAAGGGCAGTCAGTGTTCTTGCCAGCTTTTCCAGCGGTCTCACAAGGTCGATATAAAGCCAGACAAGGGCGAGCAATAATAGTGTTGTCAGCAGCGCGGCGGGCAAAAGCACTGGATTGGCACTAGGAGGCGGCGTGGCAACAATACTCAGTTGCCAGTCCTGACCATGAAGACCCGTAGCATTGACCGCACGGCTTAACTGCAAGGTTTTTAGCGTTTCATACCCTCTGGCCGGTTGGTTGCCTGCTTCCTCGCCCACCTGAGCAAGCCTCTTCCCTTGAGCGTCCGTAAGCATCACTTCAACCCGGGTAAAACCGGCTGTTTGTAAACGCATGGCTGTAGTATCCAGCAGGGACTCGAAAACTTTGTAATCCAGCGTCGCCAGCCAGTAATAGTTACCGGCTTCCTTGGCTGCTGGAGCATTGCCTTCCTGCTCTTTGAGTCGCAAGCCATCGCCTGAAATCCGGGCAAGGAAGGATACTTGTCTGCCCAATACCGTGTCCTGAGCCAGCAGTGCCACCTGAGGCAGTAACGACAACACAGGTTCGGCCTGTGGCTGCAGTTCGCGCTGAAGTTGCCTCAGGACTGGAGGGGCATTTTCATGTTCCTGGCCGGTTTGCCTATTGGCGGAAGCAAAAATGGGAGTTGAAAGCGCTTGGGATGACAATGCGTATCCCTGGTTATCTATGCTGGTACGGGCAAATATTTGCCCTTGTTCCGACAGGAGCACCAAACGGGTAAAGGCCGGTGTTAGCAGCAGTTGTTCGTCGAGATATTGGGGCAGCTTTTTCTCTTCAGCTTCTGGATGGTTTAAGTAACTCGATAACTGCACAGCCTGGCTTTGGGCAGTTAAGGCGGCGCGCCCCAACAATAATTCAAGTTCCAATTCAGTGGCAGAGGTTTGCTGCTTGAGCTGTTGAAACTGATTGGAATGATGGCGTTCCTGCTGCCCATTTTGGTAGAGGATTAAAATTACGGCCATAGCCAAACAAGCCAGCAGCGCGGCCAGCAGTTGCCGTTTGAACAGACTCACGCCCATCTCCCGCTGTTCCTGGAAATAGGTAATAACCAATAAGCCTGGTACAAATACAAAACCCGGCAGAAACTACTGAGCGGATCATCCTTGAAGTCAGCCATAGCCATCCCTTGGGCATTGAGCCAGAAGCAGAACATCCCCTTTTGCTTTGAATAGCCGTCACTATTGCCGCTATTGCAAAGTCTTGAAGGTAAAATGACCTTAAAGACTATGGCGTGCGACAACTGCAAGCTATTTAGGATAAGCATAGACAATGGATTGAAAAAAAGCGGGAAACTCTTGCCCTATGAGGAGATGGCGATTGAGCTGGCTTTGAATTATATGGATAGTCTAAGGGCCGGGACAATTGCAGAGTAGAAGGGGATAGCCAAGGAAAGAAGCACAACTGAAATGGTTTGGAACCAGCATACCTGAGTCAGCCTGAGGCTTTCGTTACCTAGCATTTCAAGCAATGGGATCAAATTATTTGATCTAAAAATGCTCACTATCCACATGTTTTTAAATGTTAAAACCGCAAATCTCACACAGATAACTGATTTTTTATTGAAATTGATTCACATCAGTTTAGCGCTGTTTATTTGAACGTAACCCTAAGACAAGGGAAGATACTCAGCCTGGACGTCACGCTATACCATAGCTCCCGTGCCTGAGTTCCAAAAAGAAACCCGACGAGTGTCGGGTTTCTTGAGATAGCTTAATGGTTCAAAAACAGCTGATTAGCGGGCCACGTACTCGCGGGCAATCTCAGCCGCCAACTTGGCATTGTTGTAAACCAGCTCTATGTTGGCGGTCAGGCTGTGACCTTCGGTAATTTCGGCAACTTTGGCCAACAGAAACGGCGTTGAAGCCTTACCGCCTATGCCTTTCTCATCCATTTCAGCCACTGCGCGGGCGATGGCGCCATCGATCAGTGCTTTATCCAAAGCATGCTCGTGAGGAATTGGGTTGGCAATCACCATACCGCCCTTGAGCCCCATGTCCCACTTGGCTTTCATGGCGGCAGCCACTTCTACCGGCTGCTCCAAGCGATAGTCGACACCGAAGTCACTCTCGCGGGTATAGAAAGCCGGCAGTTTATCAGTTTGGAAACCAACGACAGGCACGCCTTGCGTTTCCAGATATTCACGGGTCAGGCCCAGATCCAGAATAGACTTGGCACCGGCGCAAACCACGGCCACATCTGTGTTGGCCAGCTCCTGCAAATCGGCAGAGATATCGAAAGTTTGCTGAGCGCCGCGGTGCACACCGCCGATACCACCGGTAGCAAACACCTTAATACCGGCCATTGCCGCCAGGATCATGGTAGAAGCAACTGTGGTGGCACCGTCTGCACCTTTGGCAACAATAAAGGGAATGTCACGGCGACTGGTTTTGATAACGGCTTCACCGGCCTTGCCCAAGTAATTGATCTCTTCCTGGCTCATGCCCACTTTGAGGCGGCCCTTGAGAATGGCGATGGTTGCGGGTACAGCGCCGTTATCACGGATGATCTGCTCCACCTTGAGCGCTGTCTCAACGTTCTGCGGATACGGCATACCATGGGAAATAATGGTCGATTCCAGAGCGACCACCGGCTTGCCTTGTTCCAGGGCTGCTTGAACTTCAGGATGAATATCCAGATACTGCTTCAGCATAACGACTCCTTGATAATACGGTTTACAGAGATTTCAGACATATTGGGGTTGATAGTTGCGATATGAGACAGCGCCAACCGGGCCGCGGCCATCGCAAATTCTGTGGTTTCCAGCAATGGCCACTGCTTGAGCCAACCGTGAGCCAATCCGGCCAGGAAGGCATCTCCGGCGCCATTGGCGTTGACCATTTCCACCTGCTTGGCGCTCACCATCTGTGACTCACCGCCATCGCTGACAAATACACCTTCACTGCCCATACTGAGGAAGATCCGCTTGACGCCCTGGTCATGGAACCAGTTAGCGATAGCGCTTAAGTCTTCTTTGCTGCGCATTTCGATGCCGGAGAGGTGCTCGGCTTCTTTGAGGTTGGGTTTGAGGGTGTGGATGGCGTTGAGGTAAGGCTTGATTTTCATCGCCTTGACACAGGAAACCGTGTCAATAAATACCGGAACTTGAGGGAAGTTGCTCAGCAGATAGGATAAAGCGGCTTCGGAAAGGTTGGTATCCAACACCAGCAGTTCAGCGCGGCGCAGCATATCTTCCAGCCCCTTGAGCACTTCAGGGCCCAATCTTTCCAAAATGGCCATGTCGTTGATGGCTACATGCATATCGGCGTCACCATCCAGTACCGAAAGATAGGTGGAGGTCACCGCGTCTTCGAACTGCAAACTGTTGCCCATATCGACTCCGGCCTGACGACACTGGGCGGTGATCATTTCACCATAGGCGTCTTTGCCTACCGCCGTCACCAGTCGGGTATCTGAACCCAGACGAGCCAGGTTTTCAGCGATGTTGCGCCCAACACCGCCGGGTGAACAACTGACGCTGCCGGGATTGGAATCCCCTACCCTGAGCTTGGAAGCCGGCCGGCCAAGAATATCCATATTGGCGCCGCCTATCACGACCGCAAAGGGATTCTCCGCCAAGATATACCCCTTGCCACGGATCACGCCTTTGTGAGTCAAGTTCATGATATGACCTGCGACTGCAGAGCGGGTTATGCCCAGCTGATCAGCAAGTTTTTGCTGCGGTATCAAAGGGTCAGCTTTAATAAGGGCCAGAATTTCGAGTTCACGTTCTGTCATTGGCGCTTTCCTGTGCAAACATTTGTTCTTGTAACAAACTTTTGTTTGCACAATAAACACTATGTCCGAGGCTGGCAAGCGGAATTTAACCCCTAATTACAACTTCGTGATCTACTCAGCAATTTTTAACAAGTCGAAGTTTTTATAAAAAACCCATCAATTCATATAGATACACTAAATCAATCAGGACATGTCCTGTCATAAAAACAATAAAAGTGGTTGAAGTTAACCGCGGCAAGTTTGAGTGCAACATCTGTTGTATTGTCGTAAACGGCAGGGCTCAGTGTTGCTGAATAGCAGCCCTGCTTGTGCCACGTCTGTGCTAGTGATTGCAACGTCACCCACAAAGACAGGCTGCTCCGCTATTCGCCTGATGGCTTAAATGATAAGTAACTCAAAGGATTGAGTAGCTATAGGGACAAAGTTAATAGAGAAATACTGACCTGGAAAGCGAGAATGAAAGCGCCCTTGACTGAGCGCCTTACAGTGTGTGGAGAGCAGTCGTTATTGCACTGTTCAAAAGCAGGGCCGCGGACAAGCTAACGCCGCCCGCTGACAAAAGGACTGATAACATCACGCCTGCAAAATGTCAGATGCCCAGCTCTTTGAACAGATCGTCTGTGTCATCATCGGCATTGGCGGCCTTAACCCAAGGCGATTCCGGCGCTTTGCCCTGCACCTGTTGATTGCCGTGACGGGCCAGCAACAAATCCGGATCAAACTCTTCATCGGTTTCAAACTCGGCCAAGCGGATAAACTCTGTCTTGTCCATGGCAAACTCAAGATAGAAGATATGGTTGTTTTCTGTCTTGAACGACACCCGGCGGGCTATAGGATCATCCAGGTTGGCATCGATAGAGATAGTCAGCTCCTTGTTGATGGTCAACATCTTTGGCTGGCTCTGACTGATGGACGTTTGCAGCTCCTTGGACACCTTACCGATAAAGTCCCCCAGCATCTGATTCATCAATTCGCCCATCACATTGCCCACCTCGTCTGAGGTATGAGAGAAAGCCAACTCCTCCTCCGGCATGCCCATATGCAGCATGTAGCGGCGATAGATTTCCAACGCGGCGGCCGCTGAAAAGTTGATCACCACCAGGCCTGAGAAGCCACCATCAAAAATAGAGAAACACCCAACGTCCGGCTTGAGTCGGGTACGGGTTATCTTTTGCACTATACCTGCGTGGGACAGAGTGCTGGCGGTGGTAGCCGACAAGACATGGGTCACAGAGTGACAGAGTTTCAGCAAAATATCGTCCGAGCTAATGACTTGAGGTGTATTCATGAAGAGAGACCAATAATAGACATAAGGTTAATTCTGAGCCGATTTTGTTTAAAAATCAAAGTGAAAACAACAAATTAGCCCTTTACTTATGACATGTGTGATCCAACACATCTTAAGCTTTTGATATTAGAGCCGATATCCAGAATGCAGCCTCAAAGGCATGAGGCCTGTTTTCCCCTCTGTTGGCAAGATTTAACGCGAACAATGAGCGCGATCAACAAAGCAATACACGCAAGGTAAAAAGGTTTCACTTGGTTTTTCCATCGCGTTATAGTCGCTGCCAACTACCTAATAAGAAATAACAAAGGAGTACAAAATGGCATTACTCAGGAAGCTCACCATTCTTCAGCGCCTTATCCTTATGTTGGTTCTGGCCGCGATAGGCACCCTGTGTTTCGCCAGTTTTTCCATCAAAGAACAGTATGACAATCTGATAACCCAGAAATGGCTGCAAAATGATGCCCAGTTGAACACGGCCCTGTCTGTAGTTGCCGCACATCGCACTCAGGCAAAGGCGGGTAAACTGACTCTCGAAGAGGCGCAACAGGAGTCGGCCGCCTTGATCGGTCAGATGCGTTATGGCCGTGAAGGCTACTTTATTCTGTTGTCGGATCAGGGCAAGATCATCGCTCACGGCGCCGAGCCTTCGCTGGTGGGTCAAGCCATTGCCGGTTATCGCATCAAAGACGGCAGCAATCCGCTGGCCCAACTACAACAACAAGCCAAGGCCAATGGCACAGGCAAACTCAGCTATGAGATCCGAAACCCGGCCAGTGGCAATAGCGAAGAAAAGCTCACCGAATCCAGATATGACAAAGATTGGGGCTGGACCCTGCTGACCGGCACATATATCAGCGATGTCAACGCCACCATGAAGTCAGTCTCAATCGATTATCTGATCATTATGATGTTGATTTCAGCGCCGATTTTCATCTTCTTCCTGGTGCTCAATCAATCCATTACCGCACCGCTCAAGACCGCCATCGCCGCAATGGAGGATATTGCCCAAGGTGAAGGCGACCTCAGTAAAAGGCTCGAGGGTCAAGGCCGTGATGAAGTGGCTGCACTCGCCCGTGCCTTTAACAGTTTTGTAGAGAAGATAGGTAGAACCGTCAGCGAACTGCAGCCACTTGGTGCATCGCTGGGCGAGGACGCCGAGCACCTGACAGT
The DNA here is from genome assembly GCF_012030025.1 of Shewanella sp. Iso12. Lineage (NCBI taxonomy): Bacteria > Pseudomonadati > Pseudomonadota > Gammaproteobacteria > Alteromonadales > Shewanellaceae > Shewanella > Shewanella sp. Iso12. Next base: position 162,103 of record NZ_JAAUHW010000004.1, on the reverse strand, counting down.
CGCAGTCAAAGAGTCCAACCACAGCGCCGATAACATCCACAGAGAAACCGCCAGCGTGGCTACCGCCGTGAATCAGATGCTGGCAACCACACAGGAGATGGCCAACAATACCCAGCAGGCTGCCGATGCCGCTTCCAGCGTCAAACAACAAGCCCTCAGCGGTAAAGAGACCATGGATGCAACACTGGCAAACTGCCAGGAGCTGGTGCGCGAACTGCAGGCTGCAGAAAATCTTACCGAAACCCTGGGTCAGGCTTCAGGCAGAATTGGCGGCATTCTCGACGTTATCCGCACCATTGCCGAACAAACCAACCTTTTGGCACTCAACGCCGCCATCGAAGCCGCCCGCGCAGGTACTCACGGCCGCGGCTTTGCGGTAGTGGCCGATGAAGTGCGCGCCCTTGCCAACCGCACTCAGGACTCCACCAACGAAATACACAAGCTGATCAGTGAAATTCAATCCGGTGTCAGCGCCGTTATGGAGAGTAACAGCCAAACACAGAGCCAATCCTCCGAGCTGCAAAAACAGGCCGAAGCGGCAGGCTCTGCCATGGATCAAATCCTTTCCCTGGTCGCGCAGATAAGCGATATGAATACCCAACTTGCCAGCGCTACCGAAGAGCAATCTTTGGTGACCGAAGAGATCAATCGCAATGTCAGCACCATTTCTGAGCTGACTCAAGTTTCAGTGCAAGCCAATGCCAGCAACCAAAGCGCGGCGATGTCGCTTGAGCAGATCAGCCTGAACATGCGCCGCACTCTGGGGCAATTCAAGATCTAACATCTCGAGGGGCAGAACGTATTCTGCCCCTTTCTTATTGTGATAAGCTAAGGAAGGTGCAAATGAGTCCTCGTGGCACTCTGGTTTGCACAGCAATTGGCGTTCAAGGCATCTGACTGAAGGCATGCCGGGGCCTGTCGAAGTCGGATAACGCAGAGAGCCGGTTGCTGTGAAAACCCCGAAGGGCGTGGCTTACAGACCTGCCTGCTGTGTTGTGCTTCTTGCAAAGGACTAGGGCCATATGCGGCGAACCACGCCTTGCATCCAGGCCTGTAAGCCGACGCAGAGCACACATGGGACTTGTTCGCACCTTCCCGGAGTTTGCCGTACCCGGCAGGTGATACCGCAGCGGCGGCCATTAGGTCGCCCGGGCGAGAAAAGAGGTATTGGCTTTGCGCATGACATTGGCGGTCTATCCGCAGCTATTCACTATCCACAGTTTCAGCTCAGATACTCAGGTTCCGGCCGAGGTACTCAGCCAGCCGCTGTTTTTTATCGCCAAAACCCGCGAGGAACTTTCAGTAGTCGTCGATTGTAAACTGGAGCTCGATAGCCTGGAGCAGGAAGAAGACTGGCGTTGTCTTGAGCTTTTAGGGCCACTCGGCTTTTCCATGACGGGTATCATGGCCAGAGTCTCGGCGACTCTCGCCGATGCCCATGTGAGTATTTTTACTGTTTCAACCTTCGATACCGACTATATACTGCTGAAGAAAGATAAGTTGGATACCGCCATTCGCGCCCTCAGAAAGCAGCAATATCAGGTTATTGAATATGGCAATTGACGGCTTGTTCGCCGGAGTATTGCAAAACGTCAGCCGTTACCGGATATTATTCAGTTAATTACATGAGTCAAAGAAGTCTATGTACGAAAAAACCGTCACTATTACCGCCAAACACGGGATCCATACCCGCCCTGCCGCACTGCTGGTAAAAGAGGCGAAACAGTACGATTGTGATGTGATGGTTGAGTGCCAGGGCAAACAAGCCAGTGCCAAGAGTCTGTTCAAGTTGCAGACACTGGGGCTCTATCAAGGCGTGTCTGTCAGAGTATTTGCCGAAGGTGAACAAGCTCGCGAAGCCGTTGAACGGGTGTCGGAACTGTTGATCACCTTAAGTTGAGAGGAACACAGATGCGCCTCGCCGGAATTGCAGTCTCATCGGGTATCGCCTTCGGAGAAGCGGTAGTCTACAACCCCTTTGACAACAGCATGGATTACCGCCTGCTGCCACTTGCCAAAATCCCTCAAGAGCTGAATAAGCTCACCCAGGCACTGCAGCGCTTGTGCCAGCAGTTACAGACCAGCCTGGATAAACTGACCGAAGATTCAGACAACTTCCAATTGGTGGAAGCCGATCTGCTGCTACTGGAAGATGCCGAACTTATTCAACAAATTCGCGAGTCCATCAGTGGGCTGCAGTTTTCAGCCACAGCGGCGGTAGAGCGGGTCTTTGCCCACCAGGCCAGTGAACTTGAAGCGTTGGAAGACCCTTACCTTGCAAACCGGGCCCAGGACGTACGCTGCCTCGGCAGACGACTTATCAGCAGTATCAACGGCGCCGATGCCGATGGCCTGGATAAACTCAAACATGACTCCATCTTGTTGGCCCAGGATCTGACACCGGCGGAATTTGCCCTGCTGCCCCTTGAACATATCAAAGGCATCATACTGAAGACCGGTGGCCTCACCAGCCACACGGCTATCCTGGCCCGTGCCGCCGGCATCCCCGCCCTGCTTTCCTGCAACTATCAAACAGGCAATATCAATGCCGGCGATCCGCTCATTCTGGATGCCAACCAAGGTGCCTTATTTGTTCGCCCGGAGCAAACCGAAGTCACAGAGCTTAAGCAGAGATTTGAGCGCGAGCAGGCAAGACGCAGCGCACTGGAGCAATACCGGGACAGGCAGACCCAGACCCAGGACGGCAAACGTATCAGCCTAATGGCCAACGTGGGTAACCTCAATGAGATCTCCCGTCTGCCCCAGGTCGGCGCGGAAGGAATAGGCCTGTTTCGTACCGAATTCATGCTGATGGATGTCAGTTGCATTCCAGATGAAAAGGCTCAGTACAACCTTTATTGCGATGCCCTGCAGCTGCTCAACGGCCAGCCCTTCACCATACGCACTCTGGATATAGGTGCAGACAAGGAACTGCCTTGCCTGGATCAGGCAATAGAAGACAATCCTGCGCTTGGCATGCGCGGCGTGCGCTACACCCTTAAACATCCTGAAATTCTGCAGACACAACTACGGGCCGTATTGCGCGCCGCCAATCATGGTCCGGTTCGGTTGATGCTGCCCATGGTTAATCAGGTTGAAGAGTTGGACGCCGTACTGGATATGCTGGAGCACTGCAAACAGCAGCTCAGCGAGGCCGAGAAAGGCTATGGAGAAATCACCCTTGGCATAGTGGTGGAAACCCCTGCCGCGGTTATGAACCTGCCAACGCTGCTGCCAAAGCTGGACTTTATCAGCATAGGTACCAATGACTTGACGCAATATGCCATGGCGGCGGACAGGACCAACCCTGAATTAACCCGGGATTATCCCTCATTTTCACCGGCGATCCTCAGGCTGATTGCCATGACAATAGCAGACGCCAAAGCGGCCAACATCAGGGTGTCTTTGTGCGGAGAGCTGGCAGGTGATCCGCGCATTGCGCCAATACTGATGGGCATGGGGCTGGACGAGTTGTCGGTCAACCCCGGCTCTGTGCTGGAAGTCAAAGCGGCGCTGTGCGAGGGTAACTTCAGTCAATTTGCAGACCAGGCCAAAAAAGCACTCGCCTGCACTCGATTGTCTGAATTGACATCCTTGATCTCCCTCTGTCATTAAGGCTGTTAATTCAGTATGCTAAGCAAAAATCCCCTTCCCCAACCTGAACGTTGTCGAGGGACTGTTTAACCGGAAACCAGAAGTCATCCGGAAACCAAAAACAAAAAGGACAAAACAACCCATGGGATTTTTAAGCCGGATCCGCCGCATGGTATCGGGGCAGCCCAACATAGAAGGCGGCATAAAAGTTTATGCCCCTATCAGTGGCGATATTGTTGCCATTGAAAAAGTCCCGGATGTGGTCTTCGCCGAAAAGATTGTCGGCGATGGCATCGCCATAGAGCCCAAAGGCCAGTTTATGCTGGCGCCGATTGACGGCACTATAGGCAAAATTTTTGAGACCAACCATGCTTTCAGCATAGAGTCGCCCCAAGGGTTGGAGCTGTTTGTTCACTTTGGCGTTGGTACCATAGAACTTAGAGGAAAAGGCTTCAAACGCCTGGCCCAGGAAGGCCAGGACGTTAAAGCCGGCGAACCTATACTGGAGTTTGACCTCAATTTTCTCAAAGATCAGGTCAACAGCCTGCTCACCCCTGTGGTGCTGGCTAATATGGAAGACGTTAAGTATCTGGAAAAACGCCAGGGTAGCGTCAGCGCCGGCAAAGATGTGATATTTACAGTTCAGGTTTAGATGGCTGGCAAACGGATAACGCTCAAGTGCATTATTTGTCCGAGTGCATTTGAGCTTCTCCAAGGCCACAAAAGCGCATCTGCCCCTTCCAGTACTGATAACCAAGTCTGCAGGCCATGGTAGAGCCACCATGAGACTTATTCAAACCAATCCTGAAGGCTCAACATTGCATCATCTTTCCGCTTATCTCACCTTTTAGTGATTGATTAACCCGAAAATGCTATTTATTGTCTATAAAACTCAGTATGTTAGACATAACAAATTCAAAGGTGGACGCTTGAGCTATTGAACTTGAGCTGAAAAGATTGGAGTCTTTCTCAAATAATACAGAAAAGGTGAACAGGCCATGGGTGAACTGAATGCATTATTCCATAAAGTACTGGGTTGACTCGTCAATGTTAGCTATCGAGTGAATTGCAGCCTGTCTCCCCCAGGTTAGAATCCCATATACCGTAAATTTGCGGGCTCACCTGCAAATTCAGCACAATACCCAGTACAAAACTTGACCGCCCACTATCTGTAAAATTGACAGTTTAGGACTTGAACATGACAGCAATCAGTGAAGAATACTATGTTTTATCAAATAACTATTCAAAGGTGAACTTCGTTGTCAATATGGAAGATGATCGAGAGTTTAGCTTGTTGATGGACAAGGAAATATCAACATCTACCCCAGTGAACTTTGAATGCGTTAGTTTAAAGAGTTTTGAAAGCATTGCGGCTCCATTTGATGTATCTGTCAATACAGAGATATTATTTGACTTGGACTTTCTTTCCACTTTATCTGGGTTGGAACTATATCAGACCTCTCTCATTCCCGCTAAAATTATTAACAAAGACTATATATACCTTCACTGTTACAACATCATAAATATAGAAGAAGAATGTATAGGCTTCGATTTTAGCAAGTTATCCAATATACCGTTAGAGAAAAGGTTAGCCTTTAAACCTTCTTTGGGCGCTATTGTTGTTTTCTTTCACAAATCAATAATAGATAAGCTTAATAGCGTTAAGGAAATGCAATACGTTAAACATAAGAAAGCTTCCGATTGGTCTATAGAATGGGAAATGTCCTGATTCGTAGCGAGTTTACAACTGGCGATATAACTCATCTGGTTTACCATTGACCAAAAACTGATTTAATTTAAAGCAGAATTTAAAAGAATAAGTTGTATAGATACGTTTCTATTATCTGAAGGGTTCTCACCCTAAACTGCCCGCTTCAAGTGGTGCTTCCACGACAGCCTAGTCAGCTTATTGGTGACAGACTCAGGTTTGGGATCTGAATTCGGGGGAAAGGTCAAAGTCATCCAGTTGACATACAGACATCAGGTTGGTTTTTCTCTTTTGTGGAAAGCCAAACCTCTTCCACTGACCCCGGTGGTCACTATGCCTTGGTCACACAAAGCGCCGGCGAGACGTATGAATTGCCCCATCAAGATAGCCCTTTTCATCGGTTTTGCCTTTGTTATACTCGCTGACAATCACGAACTATAAGCAATACAGAGAAACGGACTCGTCATGACAGATAGACTCTATGGGATTAAGAACTGCGACACGGTAAAAAAAGCACGAAAATGGTTGGAGGCCAAGGGCCAGCAAGTGACTTTTGTAGATTTTCGTGAGCAGGAACTTTCACAAGACACACTCAAGGCCTGGGTCGAGCGCATCGGCTGGGAGGCGGTGCTGAACAAACGCTCCACCAGTTTCCGTGCGCTGGATGACGCCGATAAGCAGGATATTGATAGTGCCAAGGCGATATCCCTGATGCTGGCCAATCCAACCCTTATCAAACGCCCTGTATTGACCCGGGGCCAAGATGTGATGACCGGTTTTAAAGAAGCCGACTACCAAGCGTGGTTCGGCCTATGAGTCAGCAAGTGCTTGAGCTTGCCAAGGAGTTGATCTCCAGGGCATCTGTTACCCCTCTGGATGAAGGCTGTCAGGCATTGATGGCCGAGCGACTCGCCAAACTGGGCTTTGCCAACGAGTCCATGGTGTTTGAAGATACCACCAATCTCTGGTCTCGCCGCGGTACTGAAGGACCGGTATTTTGTTTTGCCGGCCATACAGATGTGGTACCGCCGGGGGACTTGGCCAATTGGCATACTCCGCCCTTCGAGCCAGTGGTTATCGACGACTATCTTCACGGCCGCGGCGCCGCAGATATGAAAGGCTCGCTGGCGGCCATGGTGGTGGCCACCGAGCGTTTTGTGACCGCCCATCCGCACCATCAAGGCTCTATCGCTTTTCTGATCACTAGCGATGAAGAAGGCCCCTTTATCAACGGCACCACCCGGGTGATAGACACCCTGGAAGCGCGCAATGAAAAGATCACCTGGGCCTTGGTCGGTGAGCCATCCAGTACCCTCAAACTGGGCGATGTGGTCAAAAATGGCCGCCGCGGCAGCCTCACCGGCAATCTCGTCGTCAAGGGTATTCAAGGACATGTGGCCTACCCTCACCTGGCGGATAACCCAGTGCACAAGGCTGCGCCGGCGTTGGCCGAACTTGCCGCCATGCAGTGGGACAAAGGCAATGAGTTTTTCCCGCCGACCAGTTTTCAGATAGCCAATATCAACGGCGGCACAGGGGCATCCAACGTGATCCCGGGTGAGCTCAAGGTAATGTTCAACTTCCGTTACTCCACCGAAGTCACCGCCGAAGAGCTGATTAAGCGAGTCGAGAATATCCTCGATGCCCATGGACTGAATTATGAGCTTGGCTGGATCTTTAATGGCCTGCCATTTTTGACCGGCGATGGCCCGTTGCTTGAAGCGACCCGCCAAGCGATTAAAGAAGTAACAGGCTCAGATACCGACCCGCAAACCTCGGGCGGCACTTCAGATGGGCGCTTTATTGCCCCTACCGGTGCTCAGGTAATAGAGCTGGGGCCGGTAAATGCCACCATTCACAAGGTTAATGAGTGCGTTAAAGTCGCGGATCTCGAGCTGTTGGCCCAGTGTTATCAGCGTATCCTGGAAAAACTGTTGTTGGAGTAAGTGATGGCAAGGGGCGATTTTCTCTATGGCCTTGAGGCTGAAGCAGAGCCGCAAAGGACACTGGTTAGTCTAAGCGGCAGTGAAAGCGGTTCAGGCGCCGAAGTTTGGCTGGAAGTCGAGACGGCCAAGGCCTTTCTTGAGATGCAGGCCGCCGCCGAGCAAGATGGCATCGCCCTAGCCATCTGCTCGGGTTATCGCAGCTTTGAGCGTCAACTCGCGATTTGGAATGCCAAAGCCTCAGGGAAGCGCACTCTACTGGATAAAGACTCACTCCCAGTGGATGACATCGGCGCGCTCAGTGATGATGAGTTAGTAGCGCTTATTTTGCTTTGGTCGGCGCTGCCTGGCGCCTCTCGCCACCACTGGGGGACTGACTTGGATCTGTTCGACAGCGCCCAAATCAGCAAGCATGAACTCAAGTTGGTTAACGCCGAGTATGAACCCCTGGGCCCTTGCTATAAATTGGATCTGTGGCTGGACGAGCGCGCCCTGGATTTTGGCTTCTACCGCCCTTTTCAGGCGGGACTCAGTGGCGTTAGCCCGGAGCGTTGGCATTTGAGTTTCCTGCCAAAGGCCAAAGGGTTTCTCGAGCAGTTTGATAGCGAGCGTCTGCGGCAAATACTCGACCACAGTGACGTCACACTCAAGCAAGGTCTGCTTCGGCGTTTGTCGGAACTGGTCGAGACTTATGTCAGGCACGTTGCCCCCTATCCGGTTGGATTCAAATAAGTACTTTTGAAGTACGTTTGAAAAAGCGAGTTTAAATAAACATCATGCGATTTCGCGCTCAGATCCTTAGCCGGCAAACTTGGGGTATCCTGTGTCCCAAACAATAAATCCGGGATACCTTTCAACAATGACTGACTTCAATCAATATCGGCAGCAAATCGAGCTCAGAGGCGAAATCCTCAGCTATTTGGATATAGGCCAGGGCCCTGTGCTACTGCTCGGCCACAGCTACCTTTGGGACGCCACCATGTGGCAACAGCAACTGCCTGTACTGGCGAAGCACTACCGCTGCATAGTGCCGGATCTCTGGGGCCATGGGCAGTCAGGCGCGATTCCAGCGCATACCGAGAGCCTGGCGGATATCGCCGCCGATATGTTGACCTTGATGGATAAACTCAGCGTCGATGAATTCACTGTCATCGGCTTGTCGGTCGGCGCCATGTGGGGGGCCGAGCTGGTTCTGAAGGCGCCTTCAAGAGTCAAGGCGTTGGTGATGATGGGCAGCTTCCTCGGCTTTGAGCCCGAAGTTACCCGCAACAAATATATGGCCATGTTGGATGGCATCAGCCAATTGGGGCAAATTCCTGCGCCCATGGCCGAGCAGATAGCACCTATGTTTTTTGCCGTAACCACAGCAAGTCTACGGCCGCAACTGCTGAGTGATTTCGCCAGCGCCCTGCAAAGTATTTCACCAGAGCGGATCCCTGATACCGTCGCCATGGGCAAACTGATTTTCAATCGCCGCGACGCCATGGAAGATGCCGATAACTTGACCCTGCCCTGTTTAATTATGTCAGGAGTAGAAGACACGGCGCGCACTGTACTGGAATCCTTTCTGATGGTCGATGCCATAGACGGCGCCGAGATGGTGCAGATACCGGCGGCTGGCCATATTTCTGTGTTGGAACAGGGCGATTTTATCAACCAAGCCCTGCTGACGTTTCTTGAAAAGCATCACTGAAATCCGGCCGCGATGGATAGACCAGCGCGGCTTTATTTTCTGATACACTGCCGGAAATAAACCGGACACTGTGGTGTTCCCATAAGCTATTTTGTGAGCCTGAATGAAAATACTGAAACCGCTTTTTGAAAACAACCGCCGCTGGGCAGCCAGAATAAGCACAGAAAACCCACAGTTTTTCGAGCAACTGGCCAAACAGCAAAACCCCGAATATCTCTGGATAGGTTGTTCCGACAGCCGGGTACCCTCCAACCAGATCATAGATCTGATGCCGGGAGAAGTATTTGTACATCGCAATATCGCCAACATGGTGATCCACACAGATCTCAACTGTTTGTCTGTTCTGCAATATGCGGTCGATGTCCTCAAGGTGAAACATATCATGGTGGTGGGCCACTACGGCTGCGGCGGCGTCAGGGCCGCCATGGGTACCGACAGACTCGGGCTTATCGACAACTGGCTGGGGCATCTCAGGGATATCTACCGCCTGCACCATCAGGAGCTTGAACACCTCAATGACAAGCAGAAGTTTGACCGCCTCTGTGAGCTCAATGTGATTGAGCAGGTCGCCAATGTCACCAGCAGCAACATAGTCCAGGAAGCCTGGGCCAAGGGACAAAATCTGTCGATACACGGCTGGATATATGGAATAGACAATGGGCTTTTGACCGATCTTGACGTCACAGTGGATGGCGGACATCAAAGGGTGGAATGATCCAAACAGACAAGGGGCGCAGCAGCGCCCCTTGCTTTATCGGTGAAATTTTACGCAGTTGGATTTTTTCCGAAAGAAAGCATCGCAGTATGTTGGCCACCCCGTTATAATTCTGCAGTTAACACGGGTGCTCAGTCATCCGGTCACCCGGCGCATTTCGCGTGACAGCCTTATGGCATAAGGCCTTTTCTGGCGTGACCCTCCCAGAGCACAACACTATCTAAGGAGACACCTTCCATGCCCGGTTTTGAATTGTTTGGTCCTGAAGAAAAACAGGAAGTAGCAGACGTCATGGAGAACGGATTCACCTTCCGTTACAACTTTGATGCCATGCGTAATGATCGCTGGAAAACCCGCGATATGGAGCAGCTCTTATGTGACAAGATGAATGTCAAGCATGCTCACCTGCTCTCCAGCGGTACTGCCGCCCTGCAAACCGCGCTGGCCGCCGCCGGTATCGGCGCCGGGGATGAAGTGATTGTTCCTCCTTTCACCTTTGTCGCTTCTGTTGAGGCAGTATTCATGGCCGGCGCCATTCCGGTATTTGCCGAAATCGATGAGACTCTGTGTCTGTCACCAGAAGGAATTGAAGCCGCCATCACTCCACGCACCAAGGCGGTAAACCTGGTACACATGTGCGGTTCCATGGCCAAGATGGACGAAATCAAAGCCATCTGTGAAAAACACAATCTGGTACTGCTGGAAGATGCCTGTCAGGCTATCGGCGGCAGCTACAAAGGTCAGGCACTGGGCACCATAGGCGCTGTAGGTTGTTTCTCTTTCGACTCGGTTAAAACCATCACCTGTGGTGAAGGTGGCGCAGTGATCACCAATGATGAAACCATCTACAACCACGCCCACATGTTCTCTGACCACGGCCATGATCATATAGGTAATGACCGCGGCGCCGAGTCTCACCCTATTATGGGTCTCAACTTCCGTATCAGCGAAATGAACGCCGCCCTGGGTCTGGCTCAGCTGCGCAAACTGGACACCATCGTGGAGATCCAGCGTCGCAACAAAAAGCTTATCAAAGACGCCATGGCCGATATTGAAGAAGTTACTTTCCGCGAAATTCCGGATCCTGAAGGCGACAGCGCCGGTTTCCTCAGCTTTATGCTGCCAACCGAGCAGCGCACTCAGGAAGTCAGCAAGGCGCTCTCCGCCAACGGTGTAGATGGTTGCTTCTACTGGTATGTCAACAACTGGCACTACCTGAAGAACTGGCATCACATTCAGCAGCTCAAGAGCCCTGCTGCCCTGCCGATCACATTAATCGAAGATCGTCCGGATTATACTAAGGTTTCTGTGCCCAAATCTGACGCTATCATGAGCCGGACCATTTCCATGCTGATCAAGCTGTCCTGGACTGAAGAACAGATTGCCGAGCGCATTGCCAACATCAAGAAAGCATTTGCCCAATAACCTAAAGGGAGCTGGTTGCTATGAGTTTCAAGAATTTTAAAGTCGTCCCCAAAATGATCTTTGGTCGCGGTTCTTTTGTCCAACTGGACGAAGTGCTGGCCGCCGAGCGCAAAGAAGCCAACGATTTCGTGGTTTTCGTAGTGGATGACGTTCACAAGGGCAAGCCACTGGAAGGCCGTTTGCCTTTGAAAGAGCAAGATTTCTTGCTGTGGGTCAATGTCGATGACGAGCCAACCACAGAGCAGGTTGACAGCCTTACCGAACAGGTTCAGGCATTCAACAGCAAACTGCCTGTGAGCGTAGTCGGTCTTGGCGGCGGCGCCACCATGGATCTGGCCAAAGCCGTATCTTTGATGCTGACCAACCCAGGCGGTTCTGCCAAGTATCAAGGCTGGGATCTGATCAAGAACCCTGCGATTCACCATATCGGTATCCCTACCATTTCCGGCACAGGTGCCGAAGCTTCACGTACTGCGGTGCTGTGCGGCCCTGAGCGTAAACTGGGTCTGAACTCTGACTACACAGTATTCGATCAGATCATCATGGACTCCGAGCTGATTGCCGGCGTACCCACAGACCAATGGTTCTACACAGGTATGGACTGCTATATCCACTGTGTTGAGTCTCTGCAAGGTACCTTCCTGAACGAGTTCTCACGCGCCTACGCCGAGAAGTCCATGGATATGTGCCGTGAAGTCTTCCTGGGCGATCACCCTGAGAAAGATGACAAGCTGATGATGGCCTCTTTCATGGGCGGTATGAGTATCGCCTATAGCCAGGTAGGTGCCTGTCATGCGGTTTCTTACGGTCTGTCTTATATCCTGGGTTATCACCACGGTATTGGTAACTGTATCGCCTTCGACGTACTGGAAGAATTCTACCCTGAAGGGGTTGAAGAGTTTCGCGCCATGATGAAGAAGCACAACATCCAGTTGCCTAAAAACATCTGTAAAGATCTGCCGGACGAAACCATTGCCGCCATGGTTAAAGTCACCAAGAGCATGGGTCCTTTGTGGGCCAACGTCTATGGTGACAGCTGGCAGGAAAAAGTCACAGATGAGATGCTGACCAAGCTGTTCCGTCGTATCTAAGCCGGTAAATGACTGCTATGATTAGGGCTCTTTATGAGCCCTTTCTTCTTGAATACTAGGAAAATTGAATGAAAGTCACCCTGTTGATCCCTGCACGCTATGGTTCCAGCCGCTTTCCCGGCAAACCTCTGGCACCGATTAACGGTAAACCTATGATCCAGCACGTTTATGAGCGCGCCGGACTGGCCAAAGGGTTGGATAACATCTATGTGGCAACCGATGATGTACGCATCAAGGACGCTGTAGAGGCCTTTGGCGGCAATGTTGTGATGACCGGCGCCGAAGCGGCCTCCGGCACCGACAGGATTAACGATGCCATTACCCAATTGGGGTTGGCGGATGACGATCTGGTGATCAACCTGCAAGGGGATCAACCCCTGATTGATCCCATCTCCATAGAGCAGATCATCAGTCTGTTCCAGCGTCATCCCGGTGAGTTTGAAATGGCCACCCTCGGCTATCAGATCACCGAAGAGGAAGAGCTGGACGATCCCAAGCATGTGAAGATGGTGTTCGACAACGAATTCTATGCGCTTTATTTCTCCCGCGCCCGGATCCCATTCGGCCGTGATGTCAGCGACTACCCTGTCTATAAGCATCTTGGGGTTTATGCCTACACCCGTCGTTTTGTCGAAACCTTTGCCAAGCTGCCTTTGGGCAGACTGGAAGATCTGGAAAAACTGGAGCAACTGCGGGCCCTGGAATATGGTCACAAGATCAAGGTCGCCATCAGCGCATTTGACTCGCCAGAGGTAGATACACCTGAAGATATCCGCCGCTGTGAACAGCGCCTGGCCGTAGACTGAAGCAGGTAGCAAGAGATGGAAATGTCATCTTTGGAAGTCTGGTTGATTATCATTTTGGTGATAGGCGTTATTGCCAGCAACCTGGCAGTGCTCAAGTACAGTGCCAAGTTCAAAATGCCGCAATTTGGCCAGCACAGTAAAGACAAGCAGATAAAGCGTAAGGGTGAAGCCGCTGGCAACACGGATAAAGCCCCGAGCACCCAGACTGATGGAAAACATCAGGACAAAGACTGACACAAAAAAGGCGCCATTGGCGCCTTTTCCATCTCTACTTGAACCTAGACTTGAACAGGGCTTAGGCTCAATAAAACTGCACATCGGAAACCCGGGTCAACCGGACACCATCAACCACCATCTGCCAGTCGCTTCCGACCCTGTGTGGCGGCTCTGACACTTCAAAACGACTGGAGATAAAACCGATCCCCACTTCAAAGTCGTTACCATCAAACTTCTGGATACCACCACTGATCGAGGTACGGCTGTTGCCATCATAACGCTGATACTCCACAGAGCCATCGTGCTGAATAAGCAGATACATGTCAGCACTCTGCCATTCACCGGCATATTCGGCCTTGTCCAGCGGCAAGGGCTGGCCGCAACCGCCAAGGAGCCAGGCAAAAGCCAAAACCAGCATATATCTGAGACCAGAACATAGCCCGCTCAGTTTGCTGGCTTTAGATGAGTAAATAGATGAAGGAATTACCGCTGAGTCGTACATGACAAAACTCCTTTTAATCAGATCCTGAAACGATTAGTGACGAAAGCCGCTGGCGAAAAAGGTGTTTCCACAGGCAGGGCAAGACATTTTAATGGGTAACGGCTGAAATCCAAGTAAAACCATGATGCAGAGTCCAACTGGTACTGCTAACCAGTTGCCGGCAAAATGAGAAATGATCTTGGCTTCAGTGATATGGTCGGTTTGGGGCTGAAACGAACATGCCTGACAATGACAGGCGTTGTAATGCTTGATGATGCGCTCAAGTCTCACAAAAGGCTCCTCCCTGAGTCATACGGCTTATTTATCGGCAGCCGTTGCAGCAGCAACAGAACTGACCAATAAAAACCAACAGCTTACCCTTTTCAAATCAAGCTACCCTAAAGCCAATAACAGTGCAAGCCAGCCTAAAGGACTAAAATTGTTGATTTTGTTATCTATAAAAACACTGGAGCAAAGAAAAGGCTACCTCAGGTAGCCTTATTCATTCACTGCCTGATGCTCACAACGCCGCGATGGCTTCCTGGCATAGCCTGGTGATCCTGGCCCAGTCGCCTTGCTCCATCGCTTCTACCGGGGCAATCCAGCTGCCGCCAATACAATCGACATTTCCCAGCGCCAGGTAGTCTTTGTAGCTGCTCGGGGTGATCCCGCCGGTTGGGCAGAAACGGACATCGGCCAGTGGACCACTGAAAGCCTTGAGCGCATTGACCCCGCCTGAAGCCTCTGCCGGGAAGAACTTGAAGTGGGTATAGCCCAGACCCAACCCCACCATGACTTCGGAGATACTGGCCACCCCCGGAATAAGCGGGATCTTACCGGCTTTACCTGCCTTGAGCAGTTCCACAGTCGCCCCCGGGGTGATGGCAAACTGAGCGCCGGCCTCTGCCGCCTGCGCCAATTGCGCTTCATTCAGTATGGTGCCGGCGCCGACCAAGGCTTCCGGTACCTCGGCAGCTATCCGCCCTATGGCCTCGAGGGCACAATCGGTACGCAGCGTCACTTCCAGTACCCGAATGCCACCGGCAACCAGGGCCTTGGCTAGGGGCACCGCATGTTCAATCTTGTTGATAACCATTACCGGAATGATCGGGCTCAGTTTAAATATGTCCTGAGGTTGCAAGGACCAGTTATTCTCAAGCATGTACTTTATTCCTTAATGATTAGTAATAGTCATCTATGGCACTGGTACTGCGAGCACCGGTTTCAGGGCTGCTGAGATTGGCGCGCAGCGCACTGAACAGCTCACGGCCCATGCCGTAACGCACACTTCTCAATTCCACTTTATCGGCACTTCTTGCGGCCAGTTGCTGCTCATCGACCAGCAGACTGAGTTCGCCCTTTTCGGCATCGACCCGCACCAAATCACCGCTGTGCACCTTGGCTATCATACCGCCATCGAGCGCTTCCGGCGTCAGGTGAATGGCTGCAGGCACCTTGCCTGAGGCTCCTGACATACGGCCATCGGTCACCAGGGCAACTTTAAAGCCCCTGTCCTGCAAAGTCCCGAGAATAGGCGTCAGCTTATGCAGCTCAGGCATGCCGTTGGCCTTGGGGCCTTGCCCCTTGACCACCACCACACAGTCCTTATCCAGTTGACCACTGGTAAAGAGCTCATTGAGTTGGTTCTGATCGTCGATAACCACAGCAGGTGCTTCCACCACTCTGTGTTGCTCCTGCACCGCAGAAACCTTAATAACCGCCCGGCCCAGATTGCCCTTGAGCAGCTTAAGACCGCCGTTGCTCTGAAACGGCTTGGCCACTGAAGTCAGCACTTCGCTGTCCAGACTTTCGGTCGGGCCATCCACCCAGCTGAGCTCGCCATTAAGCAACTTGGGCTCCTTGGTGTAACGCTCAAGACCAAAGCCGGCCACTGTGTTGACGTCTTGGTGCAGTAAACCGGCATCCAGCAGCTGCCGCACCAGATAAGCCATCCCACCGGCAGCATGAAAATGGTTGATGTCGGCATGGCCGTTGGGATAAACCCTGGCCAGCAGCGGCACCACATCCGACAGTTCAGAGAAGTCGTCCCAGTTGACTATGATGCCGGCCGCACGGGCCGCCGCTACTATGTGCATGGTGAGATTGGTCGAACCACCGGTGGCCAGCAGAGCCACTATGCCGTTGACTATCGACTTTTCACACACCAGCTCGCCTATGGGGCTGTATTGGCTGCCAAGTTCGGTCAGACGGCACACCTGTTTGGCGGCCGCTTTATTGAGCGCCTCACGCAAAGGGTCGTCCGGATTGACAAATGAGGAGCCGGGTAACTGCAGCCCCATGACTTCCAGCATCAACTGGTTGCTGTTGGCCGTACCGTAGAAGGTACAGGTTCCCGCGCTGTGATAGGACTTGGACTCGGCTTCGAGCAAGGCGGCTCTATCGACCTTGCCTTCAGCAAACTGTTGGCGAATACGGGCTTTTTCCTTGTTGGGGATCCCTGACTTCATCGGTCCCGCCGGCACAAACAGCATGGGCAGATGACCAAAACTCAGGGCGCCTATCAGTAGCCCAGGGACTATCTTGTCACAAATACCCAGCAGCAAGGCACCATCAAACATATTGTGGGACAGGCCAACAGCGGTAGCCATGGCAATCACTTCACGGCTCAGCAGGCTGAGCTCCATTCCGGGTTGGCCCTGGGTAACACCGTCACACATGGCCGGGACACCGCCTGCCACCTGAGCAACGCTGCCCACTTCATTGCAGGCCTGTTTCAGCAATTCAGGATAGTGTTCATAGGGTTGGTGCGCCGAAAGCATGTCATTGAATGCTGTTACTATGCCTATGTTGGCCTTGGTCAGCTGGCGCAGGCTGTCTTTATCGGCCGGCTGACAAGCGGCAAACCCATGGGCCAGATTGCCGCAGCTCAAGCTGCTACGGTGCACGCCCTTGGCTCTGGCTTCAGCCAATGCCGCCAGGTACTTACCCCTGTGCTCTTGGCTGCGGGCAATAATCCTGTCTGTTACGGCTTGAACTCTTGGGTGCATCTTGCCTCCTTAAGCGCTCCAGAACACATCGACCGGGGTCTTGCGCTGCGCCAACACGGCGCGGATCGGCATTTCCCTGGGATCGTCACTCTCGAGAGCTTGGTGATATACGGAAAGTTTGGTTTCACCGACCAGATGCAGATAGATCTGGCGGCTGCCGAGCACGGCTTTACGGCTCAGGCTGATCCTGGCGTGAGGCGCATTGCCCGGATGCACGGCGCACAGCAGTGCATCGGTTTCCAGCGCCTCGGTCAGTTGCGCTTCGGGGGCGCAGGGAAACCAGGAGCAGGTATGACCATCATTGCCCATTCCCAACACGACCACATCGAAAGGCCGTGGGAAGTTGGCCAACTGCTCTGTGGCCATACTCAAACCCGCTTCCGGGCTGGCAAACATATTCTTCAGGCCACGAAACTTGGCACTGGCGGCGCGATTTTGCAGTAGATGCTCGCGCACCAGGCGCTCGTTGGAGTCCTTGTCTTCGGCATCCACCCAGCGCTCGTCGGCGAGCGTTATGTAAACATCGCTCCAGTCGATCATCTTGTGGCTGAGCTCGGCAAACAGTTTCAGTGGCGTCGAACCACCGGAAACCACCAGGCTAGCCTTGCCGCGGCTATCTATCGCGTTTTGCAGCGCGCCGGCAATACGCTCGGCCAACTGGGCTTCCAGCGCAGTTGGGTTGTCGAACGATTTGAATACGGTTTCTTTAATCATGCTGTCTCCTTATTCATCCCAGGAGCGGCCGTCTTTGGTGATCAAGGCCACTGAGGCCACAGGCCCCCAGGTACCGGCAGGATAAGGCTTGGGCTTTTCGTTGCTCATCTCCCAGGATTGAATAATGCCATCTACCCAGGTCCAGGCCTGCTCCACTTCGTCGCGGCGCACAAACAATGCCTGATTACCCAGCATAGCTTCGAGCAACAAACGTTCATAAGCATCGGCGATACGTTCGTTCTTGAAGGTGTCTGAGAAGCTCAAATCCAGCTTGGTGGTTTGCAATCGCTGTTTCTGCTCAAGCCCGGGCACCTTGTTCATCATCTGGATCTCCACCCCTTCATGTGGTTGCAGACGAATGGTCAGCTTATTGGGAGGCAGGTTACGATGGCTTGAACGATACAGGTTATGGGGTGGATTCTTGAAATAGATGACAATTTCAGAACTCTTGAACGGCATACGTTTACCGCTGCGCAGATAGAAAGGCACCCCGGCCCAGCGCCAGTTGTCAATATCGACACGCAAGGCGACAAAGGTCTCTGTGTTGGAATCCACGTTGGCGCCCTCTTCCTCCAGGTAACCGGGAACCGGCGATCCTTTGAGGAATCCGGCCGAATACTGGCCGCGCACAGTGTTTTCAAATACATTGTCCTGATTGATGGGACGCAGCGACTTGAGCACCTTCACCTTCTCATCGCGAATGCTATCGGCATCCAGGTTCACAGGGGGGTCCATGGCAATCAAGGTCAACACCTGCAACAGGTGGTTCTGGATCATGTCTCGCATCTGGCCGGCTTTGTCGAAATAGCCCCAGCGCCCTTCAATGCCCACCTCTTCGGCCACTGTGATCTGTACATGATCTATGGTGCGGTTATCCCACTTGGAGGCAAACAGTGAATTGGCAAAACGCAAAGCAATCAGGTTCTGTACTGTTTCTTTACCCAGATAATGGTCAATACGATAGACCTGACTCTCACTGAAGTAGGCAGAAACCTGATCGTTAATCACTCTGGATGACTGCAGATCTGAGCCTATGGGCTTTTCCAGCACCACTCGGGTATCGGGATGGATCAGTTGTTGTTCATGCAGGCAACGGCAGATATCACCGAAGATGGCTGGAGGCGTAGCAAAATAGTTGACCATCACCCGCTTTGCAGGCTCGAGCAATTGGTGGAAGGCTTTGTATCCTTCAGATTCGGTAAAATTGGTGCCGACATAATGGCAACGTTCGAGGAAGCGGGAAAGCGTGGTGTCACACAGGGGTTCTTTAACAAAGGTGCTCAGGGCTGTTTTAACCAGTTCGCGAAAATCTTCGGCAGAGAATTCGTCTTTGGCAACACCTATGACCTTGGTGTCCCGATTGAGCAGGCCAGCCTTATCCAGCTGGTAGAGCGAAGGCAACAATTTGCGCCTTGCCAAGTCGCCCTTGGTACCAAAGAGTACAAAATCACAAGCTTTGGCCTCTGATGTTGTTTTGCCCATTGCTTAATGCTCTCCTTTTGTCGGTGGTGGTTCCGCTATGCGATGAAGAATTCCACACTTTTGTTGTAATATAACAACAGTATTTATTAAATGCATCTATAATTTGCAAATAAAGCCGTGAGGCCAGTCTAGGCAGGTTTGGCAATAATCTGGTATGCTTTTCCTGCTTAAAACCTTCTTATCTCGGAAGTTAGCCTGTTTTCATTCCGGTATATACAGGACTTACGTCAAGATTGGTTTGCACCCTACTTTGTAGTGCTCATGCCTCAAAGAAATAATAAAATTACATAATTTCAACCCAGCGGACGTACGCGTATGAATACCCTAGAAAAGGTTCAAAAAAACCTCCCCCATTTCAGCAAGTCAGAACGCAAAGTAGCCGAAGTTATCCTGGCATCCCCCCAGACAGCTATTCACTCAAGCATAGCAACTCTGGCCAAGATGGCGGATGTCAGCGAGCCTACAGTCAACCGCTTCTGTCGTCGTTTGGATACCAAAGGTTTCCCGGATTTTAAATTACATCTGGCCCAAAGTCTCGCGAATGGTACCCCTTACGTCAGTCGTCACGTTGAGGAAGATGATACACCCGAGTCTTATACCACCAAGATCTTCGAATCTTCCATGGCTTCTCTGGATACAGCACGCCAGAGCATAGATACCACGGCCATCAACAAGGCGGTAGACATACTGACTCAAGCGAAAAAGATCTCTTTCTTCGGTCTTGGCGCCTCGGCCTCAGTAGCACACGATGCCCAGAACAAGTTCTTTCGCTTTAATGTACCGGTTTTATGTTTCGATGATGTGTTGATGCAACGCATGAGCTGTATCAATAGTGATGAAGGCGATGTAGTGGTGCTGATTTCCCACACAGGCCGCACCAAGTCTTTGATCGATATAGCAAGATTGGCCAGAGAAAACGGCGCTGCCGTGATTGGTATAACAGCGCGCCACTCGCCGCTGTCGCAGGAATGTACCCTGCCGGTTACCATGGAGGTGCCGGAGGACACTGATATGTACCTGCCTATGGCGTCACGTTTGGCTCAGTTGGTGATTATTGATGTGCTGGCGACCGGATTCACGCTACGTCGGGGCCCACGCTTCAGGGAAAGTCTCAAGCGGGTCAAAGAGGTATTGAAAGAATCCCGCATCGATAAGAGCGAGCCGCTGTAATCCCCTTTCCCGTAAGCTCCAGGGCAGTTACCAAAATTGGCAACTGCCCATGCCCCGCCTAAAATTAGCCGTAACTCACAAAAATAAAACTTTGAGTTAGATCATTTTGTCTGTAAGTTTCCTACATATTGAGCCGATGTCTGTTAATATAGCGTAAGATTTTTTTAAAACTTAAACGGAGTATATTATGTTCCGCAGAACCAAGATCGTTACCACGCTGGGCCCAGCCACAGATCGTGATGATAACCTGCGTCGTATCATAGCAGCAGGTGCCAACGTTGTTCGCCTCAACTTCTCCCACGGTTCCCCCGAAGATCACCTCAAACGCGCCAGCCAGGCCCGCAGTATTGCGAAAGAGCTTGGTGTACACGTTGCCATCCTCGGCGATCTCCAGGGTCCGAAAATCCGTGTTTCCACCTTCAAGGACAATAAGAAAGTCCAACTCAAGCTCGGCCAGCCATTCATTCTGGATGCCGAACTGGGTAAAGGCGAAGGCGATGAAACTCAGGTGGGTATCGATTACAAGGAACTGCCGGACGATGTGGTTGTCGGTGATATCCTGATGCTGGACGATGGCCGGGTACAACTGAAAGTCGAAAAGGTAGAAGGCCGTAAGGTACATACCAGCGTGACAGTTGCCGGTCCCCTGTCCAACAACAAGGGGATCAACAAGAAAGGCGGCGGTCTGTCTGCCGCTGCGCTGACAGATAAAGACAAGCAGGACATTGTCACTGCGGCACAAATTCAGGTGGACTACCTGGCGGTATCCTTCCCCCGCAGCGGCGCCGATCTTAACTATGCCCGCGAACTGGCGCAAAAGGCCGGCAGCAATGCCCTGATAGTATCCAAGGTAGAGCGCGCCGAAGCTGTGGCTTCCGATGAAGCGATGGACGATGTGATCCTCGCCTCCGATGCCGTCATGGTTGCCCGCGGTGACCTGGGGGTTGAAATCGGCGATCCGGCTCTGGTTGCCGTGCAGAAGAAACTGATCAGCCGCTCGCGTCAGCTCAACAAGGTGGTGATCACCGCGACCCAGATGATGGAGTCTATGATCAGCAGCCCTATGCCTACCCGCGCCGAAGTCATGGACGTAGCCAACGCCGTACTCGATGGTACAGACGCAGTGATGCTCTCTGCCGAGACCGCTGCCGGGGATTATCCGGAAGAAACGGTTCAGGCCATGGCCAGGGTTTGTCTCGGCGCCGAAGCACATCCCAGTGTGCGGGTATCCAAGCACCGTCTGGATGAAAGCTTCAGCTCCATAGAAGAAACCATAGCACTGTCTACCATGTATGCCGCCAACCATATGCAGGGTGTGAAGGCGATTATCGCCCTGACCGAATCCGGTGCAACGCCCAAGTTGATGTCACGGATAAGCTCGGCGCTGCCTATCTTCGCCCTCGCCCGTCATCAACCTACTTTGGCCAAGATGGCGCTCTATCGTGGTGTCTATCCGGTTGAGTTTGACTCCACCGTTTATGCCGCCGATGAGCTGGCGAAAAAGGCCCTTGAAAGCCTCAAGGCCAAGGGGTATCTGGAGAGTGGTGACATGGTGCTCATGACCAAGGGTGATGCCATGGAAACCGTAGGTGGCACCAACACCTGTAAGGTGTTGATCGTAGCCTAATGGCTTGCCAATACCGCTAAGCTGATAACAAAACAGAAAAGGTACGCCGAGGCGTACCTTTTTTATTTCTGCTGCTTTTGTTCTGTTTCAGGCTTGGTGATTTTGTTTACATCAGAGCTAAGCCCGCCCGGGACAGGCTTACCAAACTGAAATTCACATACCAATCAATCTCAATTACAGAGTTTCAAAGTCATCGACATTGATTGCCGCCAACCTCAGCTTATCGGCCTCAAGCAACTGCTCATACTCGGCTTTACTGATAACCTCAGCGTCCAATGCCGCCTGATACAGAGATAAAGGCGCCAGTTTGGCAGGCAAACGGCCATCTTTTTGAGCCTTTCTCAGTTTGCCGTGCAGTTCACGGCACTGATATTGAGCCTTGAATGCCGCTTCCACCTCGGCAATACCACTGGTGTCGCCGTCAAACTCAGGACAGAGGAAGGTCAGCCTGTCACGGGCCGGACCCGGTTTAAGCATGCTCTTGACCAGCTCAATGGACTGACTGTCTTTCGGGCCGTTGAAGTGGTTCCCCAGTGGGAATACCAGCACACGCATGACCCAGGCAACCGGACGATTGGGGAAGTTGGCTATCGCCTGCTCAAGCGCCTTGGCAGCCAGTTGCAATCGGGTATCCATCACATGTTTGACTATCGGCAGATCGTCAAACTGGCGGCCATTGTCTTCAAACAGTTTCAATGTGGCCGAGCCCAGATACAGCTGACTGAGAACGTCACCGAGTCTGGCCGAAATCATCTCCTTGCGCTTGAGATCGCCGCCCAAGATAAGCATCGATAAGTCGGTCACCAGCGCCAGCGCCTTGGACAGACGGGCCATCTGCTTGTAATAGTCGCGGGTATCGCCACTTACGGGTGAGCGCTCAAAATAGCTACGGCTGAGGGCGTTACCCAAAGAGCCGAAGGCGTTACGCAGCGCATAACCTATGTGGCCCATCAGCAAGGAGTCGAAACGCTCCAGCGCTTCACTGTTGTCTTCCATGCCGGCAGCTTCCATCTCGGCCAGCACATAAGGATGACAGCGGGTCGCACCCTGACCGAAGATCATCAAACTACGAGTCAGGATGTTGGCCCCTTCCACTGTGATGGAGATTGGGTTGGCCATATAGCCATGAGCCAGATAATTTTTTGGCCCCATCTGAATACCCTTGCCGGACTGAATATCCATGGCATCGTTCATCACCTGACGGCCAAGCTCTGTCATGTGATATTTGGCAATCGCGGTCACCACAGATGGCTTAACCTTAAGATCTATGCCTGTGGTTGTCAGACGACGAGCCGCTTCCAGCTGATAGGTGTTGGCGATGATCCTTGCCAGCGCCTCTTGAACTCCTTCAAACTGACCTATAGCCATGCCGAACTGTTTACGCACATAACTGTAAGCGGTTGTCGTCTTGGTCGCCATATGCCCTGACGCCGTCGCCAGCGCCGGCAGTGAAATACCACGCCCGGCAGAGAGACACTCCACCAGCATACGCCAGCCGCTACCGGCGTATTGCGGGCCACCTATGATCCAATCCAGCGGAATAAATACCTCTTCCCCTTGAGTGGTACCATTCATAAAGGCCATATTGAGCGGATTGTGACGGCGGCCAATTTTCACGCCGGGATGATCGGTTGGGATCAGGGCGCAGGTGATCCCCAAGTTAACCTTGTCCCCCAACAGCCCGTCTGGGTCACGCATCTGAAATGCCAGCCCCAGCACAGTGGCCACAGGTGCCAGCGTGATGTAACGCTTATTCCAGCTCAGCTTCAGCCCCAGAGTTTCCTCGCCCTGGAACTCACCGCGGCAGACTATCCCTTCATCGGGAATGGCACCAGCATCTGAGCCGGCTTCGGGGCCGGTCAGGGCGAAACAAGGGATCTCTTCACCTTTGGCCAAGGCCGGTAACCAGTGCTCTTTCTGCTCCTTGGTACCATAGTGAGTCAGCAGCTCACCCGGACCGAGTGAGTTGGGTACCATCACAGTCACGGCGGCGCTGACACTGCGGCTCGCCAACTTACTGACTATGGTGGAGTTGGCATAGGCAGAAAACTCACGGCCACCGTATTTTTTGGGGATGATCAGCGCAAAGAAGCCTTCTTTCTTGAAGTACTCCCACAGCTCAGGCGGTAAGTCCTTGCGGTTGTTGACTATGTCATAGTCATCAATCATTTTTAGCGCCGTCATCACCTGATGGTCGATAAAGTCTTTCTCTTCGGCGCTCAGTGCCGGCTTGCCATAGGCGTGCAGGCTTTCCCAGTTGGGTTTACCACGAAACAGCTCGGCTTCCCACCAGACATCACCGGCCTCCATCGCTTCACGCTCTGTATCAGAAAGCGGCGGTAACACCTTACGAAAGAAGGCCAATACCGGCCTTGTCACGAACTGCAGGCGTATATTGCGCACGAAGAACAGCGCTATCAGGACAACAATTATTAGAAGGATAATACTCATAACCAGACCTTTATTCTGCTTGAGAAACCAGCGGCACAGCCACACCGGCGGCCATGTAGGGGATCACCTTGCGGATGACCGCCTCTATATCATTATGTTCACCAAAGTCGGCTTCGGCTATCTCGTTGAGCGCATCGGCCGAGGCCATGGTGAAAACTATGGTTCCCAGGGTAAAGTGCAAGCGCCAGAACATCTCTGCCGGCGGAATGTGAGGTGCACTGCCGGACACAGCCTGAACAAACTGATCAAGATGCTCACCATAGTGGGTGGTAATAAACCAGCGCAAGTGCCCCTGGCTTTCGATGTAGCCGCGACCGAGTAGTTGCAGGAAGATACTGGTTCCTTCGTTGCGGACTTTGTTGAGTTCCAGCAGCGGCCCCACCAGGGAGGAAAAAATGGCATCCAAAGAAGCCTGTTTATCCTGGCCGATAAGCTCATTGATGGCGTTGGACGCCGACGGCATAAACACGTCCAGGTAACGTGCCAAAACCGCCCGAATGAGCTCTTTTTTGGAACCAAAATGGTAGTTTACAGATGCAAGATTCACTTCTGCTTTGCTGGTGATAAGCCTGAGGGAGGTTTCTGAAAACCCCCGTTCGGCAAACAGCTTCTCCGCGGCATCAAGAATTCTTGTCTTGGTATCAGATCGACTTGCCATTCCGTGACCTTAGTTAATTTAAAACACTCGTTTAAATTAAACATTGGTTACACTTATGTCAAACTAAATCTCGGCCTCTTGCAAGGCCTGCAAACCGCCGTTAAAGACAGCTCAGCGAAAGCCTGCTCCTTTGTGGTTGGTCTCGCGGGATTCAAGCCGTTTGGCTTCTGATTTAGGCAACATCACATAGAGGGCCCCATAGCCGCCGTGTTCGCGCTGAGCGCTGTGAAACGCTTGCACTTCATCCATCTGCGACAACCAGAAGTTAACACAGGTTTTGATAAGCCCAGGAAACGGCTTACGATTCTGCCCTTTGCCATGGATCACCAGCACGCAGCGGTGGCCCAAAGCCACCTGAGCTTGAATGAAACCGAGCAGATAATCTCTGGCTTGGCGCACCGACATGGCATGAATATCCAGCTCGGCGGCTATCTTGTATTTGCCGAGACGTAAATTCTTGAATACCGCCTCCTGGATCCCCTGCTGCTTGTAGCTGAGCATATCATCGGGTTTCACTCTGGGGATCAGCGCTAAATCCAAGGTCAGGCGCTGCAGGTACTCATGGGCCTCGGCGGCGGCTTTGCGTGCCTGTTTTGACTCGCTAGAAAGAGGTTTCGCTCTGGTCTGGGCCTGGGTTTGTTGCTTGAGCGGCACCACATCGGCCATTTCTTGCATAAAAAGTGTCAGATCATCTGCTTTCATGATGCGACTCCTCCAACTTATGACGAGGTTTACACACTTTGTAAAGAAATCAATCTTCTGTTACCAAGGGGCTTCTATTATAGTGAGGTCAGATGAGCCTGCTTAGATGATTTTAATGAAATTCCTGACCCTATTGTTCTTTTGCCTGATTTCTGTGCTTCAGCCCCTCAAGGCCGCCGAATTGCAGGATAAAGACCAAGCAGCCCTTAATCGTGTCTATGTCATGTTCAACCGGGCATTTAATGAACTCGACTCAGCTCCTTTGGAGGATATATACGCCGAGGATGCCACTTATATTCCTGAACAGCAAAGCCTTGCCATAGTTCAGGGGCGTGAAAACGTACTCAAACTGTATCAAAAGTTCTTTGACCGCATTCGCCATAAACAAGCCAGAATAGATGTGGATTTTAGGGTTGTTCAGCGTCAGGCACACGGCAAGAGCGCCACTGACATAGGCTATTATCTGGTGCGTTTTCACCCGCCGAAAGACACTGAAGAACCCATGAGCGAGTTTGCCGGTAAAATCGTTATCGTCAGCCATAAAGATAAAAAAGGTAACTGGTTAGTGGATGTTGATACCAGCAACCGCGCCGAGCCTGAGCATTATTTCAACGCCAAACCCCAACCTAACCTGTATTATGGCGAGCAGTTTGCCCCCGTGCCCCCTGCCAGCGATCTCCCACCCAGTGTTGAAATTGAAATCGTTCATGCCAAGTAATTGGCAGTACTTGAGCGTGTGCCCTACGGATATAAGAGCGCTATCGTTTTTGCTGCAATTACAATGACGGATTACCTTGTTCACTTCTCTTGCTGAAGTTCACGACAAATAAAAGGAATTATGAGTCAGATGACGCTCAAAGCCTTATTGAACGATTGCAAATGGTTCGATCGCACCTTTACCGGCAAATACGCTAACCTGGATTTGGTGAGCGAAATCACTTTGCCCATCTCTTTGAGCTTTTTCACTTTGCCCTGGAGAAAAGAGCTACCGCTGCTTTTGAGTCTAGTTCCCGTTATTGTGCTGGCCACTCTGCTGGCACCTTTTATGGGAAAGGTTCAGTTGCTGTTGCTCCCTGCCTGTAGCGTCATCTGGTTTTTGATATATATCCAGGTACGCAAAGGCCGGATACTGACTCAGTTAGGCGTGAAAAGCAGTGCCAAAGACGAGCGGCAGATAAGGATAAACCAAACCCGTATTCTCCTGCCTCAATATCTCACGGGAGCAACGACCGCTGTCGCCAAAGAGGATATTGCGAGTCTGGTGTTCCACTGGGTGGGCTATCATGACAATCATCAGCTTGAGCGCAAGCGAGCTCACACCTTGACAGTTAAGCTGAAAAACGGCCGCGAGTATCGGCTCTCTGGTACGGCCTATCCCTTACGAAGCCTGCTTTATCTGGCTATTTTCTTTGACTACCCGCTGCAGCTGATAGAGGCTTTACCTGCCAAAGAACGCCTTATCCAATTTGCCATAGGGCTTGCGTTCAGTGTTTTGATGCTCAATCTGGTAATGATTTTCATCATCCACTAACCAAAGCTTCCAAGGCCTGGCAATATAGCCGCTTTTCAATGCAAGGCTGCCGTCAAAGCGCTATTATGAGCGCAACTCAAGCCGGGATGCCGGCGCCTTTTTACCATTCACTATTGAAACAGAGATTGAAACAGAAAATCCCGATGCCAACCAATACCCTTTGCCCTTGCCACTCCAAGCTCCCCTACTGCGAATGCTGTCAGCCGCTGCACACTAAGCAGCACACAGCTGCTACTCCAGAGCAGTTGATGCGCTCCCGCTATGCCGCCTTTGTCAAACAGGAGTTTGACTATCTTATCGATACCCATCACCAGGACTATCGACAGGGACTCACGACGCAAATCCTGGCACAAATGCCAAAGACTCAGTGGCTGGGACTGCAGATTGTCGAGCGGGAACCTTTGACTCCGGGGCAAACCCAGGCCAGAGTCACTTTCAAGGCCTGGTATTTGGCCGATGGCCAGTTGGACGCTATTTTTGAAGAATCGAAATTTATACTTGAGGCCGGCAACTGGTTTTACACCGAGGGCAAGCAGTTCGCCGTCAGCTATCCCAAACGCAATGAACCCTGCATTTGCAACAGCGGTCACAAGTTCAAACACTGCTGTCTGAAACGGATTTAGCTAGGAGTTATTTAAGTTCGGCCCCAAGTTGGCCAGAGTGAGCTTGGGCTGGCTAATCAGTGCAGCAACAGCGGTTGACTCTGCTGCAAGAAAGCGCTGAATTCAGCTTCTCTGAGTGCCGGGCTGTACAGGAATCCCTGGGCCTGATGACACATGCAGGATGTGAGAAAACGTTCCTGCTCGGCGGTTTCAACTCCCTCTGCTGTCAGAGAGATATTCAGCGCCTTGGCCATGGCGATAATCGCGCTGACGATTTCGCGACTCTCGCGGCTAATATTGAGATCTGAGATAAAAGACCTGTCTATCTTGAGCTTGCTGATGGGAAACTGTTTCAAATAGCGCATTGAACTGTAACCCGTACCGAAATCATCAATGGCAAGCCCTACCCCCAAATCTGCCAACTCCTGGCATAGATTGGTGGCATAGCGTATATCTTCCATCAACTCGGTTTCGGTGATCTCCAGAATAAGCGTACCTGGCTTCAAGCGGTAACGATTGAGCAGTTGCCACACCTGCTCATAGAGATTGCTGCCGAAAAACTGCCGCGCCGACACATTCACATGCATGGCGATATTAATATTGTGGTGCTGCCACAAATTAAGCTGGCGACAGGCGGCCTCCAGCACCCAGGTACCTATGGCATTGATAAGCCCAGACTGTTCGGCAATATCGATAAAGGCGCCGGGATACAGTACTCCCCGCTTGGGATGGTGCCAGCGGATCAGTGCTTCGGCACCTATGTAACTACAGCTTTGCAAATCTTTAAGCGGCTGATAATAAAGTTCAAACTGTCTGCCCCGAATGGCGGCGTGCAGATCTCTTTCTATCTGGGCGTCATCCTTGAACGCCTTGAGCAACGCGCTGTTGAAAAACTGGATTGCCGTACCCTGCTTCTTCTTGGCGTATTGCAGCGCAATATCGGCACAAGTCAGCGGCGCTACCAATTCGGCGACTTCGGCAATGTCCACCGCCGCCAGTGCCGGCTTGGGATCCACTTGCTCACGGCCGATATTGATGGGATTGCACAATTGTTGATAGAGGCGATGACAACAAACATCGATATCAAGCTCGTTGTTATCATCGAGCAGGAGGGCAAACTCATCACTGCCTACCCTGGCAATATTGCAGCCGGGATAAAGAGAGGCAAAGTGTTTCAAACGGCGGGCCACTTCAATCAGCAAGGCATCACCCTGTTCATGCCCATAGGTATCATTGAAGCGTTTAAAACCAATCAAATCGATCAGCAGCAACTGCCCGCTATAGGTTCTATCGAGTAAACGATTAAAATGGGTGCGGTTGTATAGTCCGGTCAGGCTGCAACGCCAGGCCAAGCGCTCAAGTTCGGCCTGATAATTATGCTGCTCGGTACAATCTTCACTGGAGACCAAGACATAATGGTTACCGCGCTGAGTGATAAATTGACTGGCATGGTATCTGAGCCAATACTCCTGGCCCTGCTCACGATTGAGCATCACTTCACCGGTCGCCACTTCACCGCGCAGCACTTTGGCCAGGGTCATTTCAGCCTGTTTGGGTTGCTGATGAAAAAAGGCCAATTGCTTCAGGCTGGCACCAAGCATTTTTTCTTTCGGGATACCGGTGATCTGTTCATGGGCGCTGTTGATGTATTCAATCGCTTCTGTGTGCAGATTGATTAACATGGTGACCTGGGCCGACTGCTCCGCGGCCGACTGAAACAGCGTCAGTAGTTCATCTTTACGGTAGGCATCATAGGTCGCCAGAGTCAGCGCCAGTTGATCAGCGACTTGCGATGCCAGATGGATCTCCAAATCGCTCCAGAGTTCGCCGGCAATGGTTCGCTCCAGGCTCAATACGCCTTCAATGTGGCCATTGATCCTGATAGCGATATCCAGGGCACTGGCAATACCGTTGGCGTTAAAGTAGACCTCGGCAAGCTCGCTCATCCGCCAATCCGCTAGCGCGTCATTGGCGTCAATGTGGCGTCTTTGTTTGAGTTGATCTATATAGGCGGGTATTTGACTGAGGTGTTGCGGTCTGGGCGTCTGAATAGGTCGCCCTGAGCCAAAGCGGGCAACTTCAAACTGCACATGTTGATCCTTGGACCAGGACCAGACACTGGCGTGTTGCACATCAAGGTACTGACACAAGAGCTCAGTAGCCAGTTCAGCCGTCTTGGCGAAATCGCCCTGCTGCTTGGCAACCGAGTTGGTCAACAACTCCAGCAATCGCTGATACCTACGTCGCTTCACACATGTCCTCAGGTTCCCTTTCGGGCTTAAAGAAACCCGCGCCGAATGCGCGGGCCTGTTATCACTTCTCTGCGCGAGATTACACTTTTACATAATATCCAGCAAGATAACTCATACTTTCTTACATTTACCCTGCCATGGCCGGCCTCACAAGCTTTCGGATCTGGCCACCTTTGACCATTTACTTAAGTCACTTATGCCAAGCCGTTTTCCAACTGAAAAATCATTTTCTCGGCACTACAGGAAAAAGTCAGCGCCAGGGTGACAGCCTGTTCATCGTTGCAGAGCTCAGCCTTGACATCGGCGAAGCGGCCTTCGGCCAATTGCTTTAGCGCCTCGGCATCGGCTACTGCCGACTCACCTTGAAAAGTCAACGAAAGCAAGGTGTCTCCTTCTTCGACCACTGTCCCTATATCCACATAGCTGCCACACTCAGCACAAGTGTCCTGCACATTGGCGGCCTGAGCCTGTTCAATACTCTTCATCTATATGTCTCCGATGCTGATAAGCACTCACCATTATACGACATAGACAAGACCCGGACTGAGGCAAGACTCACGCAGTTTGATAAAGACCGGCCAACCTGCGCTGCTCCGAGAGTTGGTCCACAAACTCCATCGATGCCACCTTGGGTTGGTTCAAGACACCTTCCGTGCGCAGCCTTGTGTGCCAATCGCAGTTATCCAGCGCCTCCTGCATTCCGCTATCTCTCTTTCCCCTGATAACCAAAGGTTCGGGCATCAGGGCCTGGGCCAGTTGAAAGCTGCGCTCACCCTCACTGATAAAATGATAACTGTTGTCTACCGGGGAAGGTTCTTGACTCAAGTCCCCAACCAAAGGTTGAGGCGCAGGCAGATCAAATTGCTGCCGCAGGACAGTGTCCTTTTCAACATCGTCATGCAGGTGAAACTGGGGCCAATCGCGCACATCCTGAGACAGCAACGCCAAAAGCAGGGCAAACTCCCCCCGGCGATGGGACTCAACAGCCAGATTAAGCCGTTCGCCCAATTGCAGTTCATTGATTAAGGAAACATCAGTGCGCATAAAAAAACATCAACAAAACAACTCGTTGTTAGTTAATCGACCAAATGACCACGAACTTTAGCCCTTTTTTTAAAATCGGGCTTTACATGAAAAAGGTTTCTGACTACTATGGCGGCCGCAATTGAGGAGGGGTTCCCGAGTGGCCAAAGGGATCAGACTGTAAATCTGACGGCTCCGCCTTCGAAGGTTCGAATCCTTCTCCCTCCACCATTTGCCTACAATTTAAAAGACACGAAAGTGAAATCGTGGAGGGGTTCCCGAGTGGCCAAAGGGATCAGACTGTAAATCTGACGGCTCCGCCTTCGAAGGTTCGAATCCTTCTCCCTCCACCATCTTTCACTCTAATGTCTGGCTCCAAATATGTGGAGGGGTTCCCGAGTGGCCAAAGGGATCAGACTGTAAATCTGACGGCTCCGCCTTCGAAGGTTCGAATCCTTCTCCCTCCACCATTTCTTTTATATTCCTTTAGTCAATCTTACAAGTTTTTTATCTACGCCCACTGCGTTTAATTCCTTAACAATCAATCATCTAGCCTGTCGCTGTGCCTGAATACGCCTGAGTTTTCGCTATCCATTGTCATTACCTTTGGTTATGATTAAGACCATCCTGTTATAAGAAAGAAGAACAACAATGGCTGATCTCTGGGTAAACGAAGCAATTGCCAAAATCGAAGCCGATTTTCAGCGCAGTGCCGACACGCATTTGATTAAACTGGAACTGCCGGCGGTCGCCGGAGTGGATATCTATCTTAAAGACGAAAGCACCCATCCAACCGGAAGCCTCAAGCACCGTTTGGCAAGATCACTGTTTCTGTACGCCTTGTGTAACGGCTGGATCAAACAGGATACTCCTGTCATTGAATCCTCATCCGGCAGCACAGCTGTCTCCGAGGCCTACTTTGCCCGCCTGCTGGGGCTACCCTTTATTGCGGTTATGCCGGCCTCCACCGCCCGCAAGAAGATACAGCAGATAGAGTTTTATGGCGGCCGGTGTCACTTTGTCAATCACTCCAGCGAAATCTACGCTGAGTCTGAGCGGCTGGCGCGGGAGCTGAATGGCCATTATATGGATCAGTTCACCTATGCCGAGCGGGCCACCGACTGGCGCGGCAACAATAATATTGCCAATGCCATTTTCGATCAGATGCAGCGCGAGCCCTTCCCTATTCCCGAGTGGATTGTGATGAGCCCGGGTACCGGCGGCACTTCGGCCACCATTGGCCGTTATATCCGCTATCAACAGCTTTGCACCAAGCTGTGTGTGGTCGACCCGGATAACTCAGTGTTCTATGACTATTTTCAACAAAGAGATGCGGCCATCACCTGTGAGCAAGGCAGCAAGATTGAAGGTATAGGCCGACCCAGAGTCGAGCCGTCCTTTATCCCGGGGATTGTCGACTCCATGTTGAAGATCCCTGATGCCGCCTCTGTGGCGACAATCCATTGGCTGGAACAGATCATCGGCCGCAAGACAGGGGCCTCGACCGGCACCAACCTCTATGGTGCCCTGATGCTGGCGGCCGAAATGAAACGCGACAACCGCCAGGGCTCAATAGTGACCCTGATCTGCGATCCCGGGGAGCGCTATCTGGACACTTATTACAACCCCGAGTGGATAGCCGCCAACATAGGGGATATCAGCCAGTATCAAAACAAACTGAAGCTGTTTGAAACCACGGGTGAACTCTGCTGCTAACAACGCGCTTCAGATAACAAAAAGCCGCATTAATGCGGCTTTTTGTCGATTACCACTGCGGATCAATCGATATCCAGATACTTGTGAGTCTGAATAGACAAGCGCCAGTTGCGTTCGATACAGACTTTCATCGCCAGTGCCGTCGCCCGGCTCTTCTGGCTGATGGGCTGCAGGCAGATAGTCTTGTCTTTGAGATCCAATCCCCGCAGCAGTTTATCCAGCTCCTCAATATGAGCCTCGGTCGCCACCGGATGCTTAATCTCATTTGCCCGCTCCAGCGCCTGACGCAGCACCGGCATCCCACCCTTCATACCGACCTTAGGCGAGACTGTGACCCAGGTATCTGCGCTGCAATTCACCTCAAAGGTGCCACTGGTTTCAATTTGAGTGCGAAAGCCTGCGGCATTAAATGCTTCTGTCATTTCAGTGAGCGGATAGAGACAAGGCTCACCCCCTGTGATCACTATATGCCTGGCATTGAATCCCTGCTGTTTGAACGCCTCCAGTAAAGACTTGGCATCATGCTCTGCCCAGCGACCGATACTGCCATCGGTGCGGATCACATCGGCAGGTTTCACCTGATTATGCTCAAGCTTGTCCCAGGTCTGGCGGGTATCACACCAAGGACACCCCACAGGGCACCCCTGCAAACGCACAAAAATGGCCGGAACGCCGGTAAACACACCTTCTCCCTGCAGGGTTTCAAAGACTTCGTTGACGGGGTAGTACATCGGGGTTCCTCATATTTGCCGGGGCGGCATTTATAGAGGAATTTGGCCCCAAGCGCAAGGATGAGCGAATTTTCCGTTCTTTACCCCGCCGGTGCTGACAGCCGGCCAAATTAGGGTAAACTGTGACGATTGAGTCATCCCTTTGAATAGACACTTATGTCTTCATCCAATCAATCGCTTATGTCATCAGAATCAAACGCACCGCAAACCCAAACCGCAGAGTCGCCCCGGAGCACTAAGCCAGCTATTTCCAAGGCGATAGTCGTTTTCAGCGGCGGTCAGGACTCCACCACCTGCCTTATTCAGGCCTTGGCCCAGTATGATGAAGTACATGCCATCACCTTCGACTATGGCCAGCGCCACAGCCAGGAGATTGAAGTTGCCAAACAACTGGCGCAAAAACTCGGCGCCGCCAGTCACAAGGTGCTGGATGTTACTCTGCTCAATGAGTTGGCCATCTCGGCCCTCACCCGCGACAATATCCCGGTATCAAACGACTTGATGGACAATGGTCTGCCCAATACTTTTGTTCCCGGACGCAATATTCTGTTTCTGACCCTGGCGGGGATCTACGCCTATCAAATAGGCGCCGATGCCGTCATCACAGGTGTCTGCGAGACCGACTTCTCCGGCTACCCGGACTGCCGTAATGACTTTATCAAGGCGATGGAGTCTGCGCTGGTACAAGGCATGGACAGACAGCTGCGTTTGGTTACGCCACTCATGTGGCTCAACAAGGCCGAAACCTGGGCACTGGCAGATAAATACCAGCAACTGCCACTGGTAAGGGATGAAACCCTTACCTGCTATAACGGCATTCTTGGCAAAGGCTGTGGCACCTGCCCCGCCTGCTTACTGCGCCAAAAAGGGCTGGATGAGTATCTAGCAACACCGGACAGCATCCAGGCAATACTGGCGGCCAAGACAGCGTGAAGCCGAGCTCCGCTTATTTTTCAGGTGTTGTGTTAACAGCCCTGGCGCTGCTGCTGTATTCTCTGCCGCTCACTGAGCTGTTGGCATTTCGCCGCAGCGCCATAGAACAAGGTGAGCTGTGGCGGCTTGTCAGCGGCAATCTGCTGCACACCAACTTCTGGCATCTGCTGATGAACCTCGCCGGGTTTTGGGTGATCCTTTATCTGCATAAGGAACACTATAACGCCCTGGGTGTATTGATATTGACCCTGGCACTCTGTCTGTTTGAAGGTGTAGGGCTATATCTTTGCTACCCGAAGCTTATGGGTTATGTTGGGCTAAGTGGCATACTGCACGGCCTGTTTGCCTTCGGCGCCCTGGCCGATATTCGCCGAGGTCGCAGTTCAGGTTACCTGCTGCTTGCTGGCGTTATCGCCAAAGTCGGCTGGGAGCAATGGCAAGGGGCGGCCGCTGAAGTCAGCGCACTGATTGGCGCCAGAGTCGCGGTTGAAGCACATCTTGTTGGCCTGATTGGCGGTATCGCACTGTTTGGTTTGTGGCGACTGAGTGCTTATAAAGCGCCGAAACTTTGATACCAAGCCTAAGCATTTAAATAGGGGTTTTTAAATTAGGCTTTTAAATCAAGCTCTTTAAAGTCGTTGACAGATGAACAGCACAAAGAACCCGGCTTTTGCCGGGTTCTTTGTCAATGGATCAATTTTAGGGAAGGTGTGAACAAGCCCCATGTGTGCTTTAGGCCTTGATAAGCTCCTCTCTGAGCCTTGCCACTTCATCACGCAGCGCAGCGGCCTGCTCAAACTCCAGATCCCTGGCATGCTGGTGCATCTGTTTTTCCAGCCTGTCGATTTCATGCGCCAGATTGGCAGCGTCCACCTGATAAGCCGACTTGCGCTCCGCCACCTTGCGAGCACCCGGCTGGGGTGCTGCCGACGAGGGGGAATCTCCCACATCCATAACATCTGTGATCTTCTTCACCAAGCCCTTGGGCACTATGCCATTGGCCAGGTTGAAGGCGTGCTGTTTCTCGCGGCGACGATTGGTTTCATCCATGGCCTTTGCCATTGAAGGGGTCACCTTATCGGCGTAAAGGATCACCTTGCCGTTAATGTTACGGGCTGCGCGGCCTATGGTCTGGATAAGCGAGCGCTCGGAGCGCAGGAAGCCCTCTTTATCGGCGTCGAGTATGCACACCAGAGACACTTCCGGCATGTCCAGCCCTTCCCTGAGCAAGTTGATGCCGACCAGCACGTCGAATACCCCCTTACGTAAATCGCGAATGATCTCTACCCGCTCCACGGTATCCACGTCCGAGTGCAAATAACGCACCTTAACGCCGTGTTCATCGAGATATTCGGTGAGATCTTCCGCCATCCGCTTGGTCAGCGTGGTCACCAGCACACGTTCGTTGACGGCAATGCGCTTGTTGGCCTCAGACAGCAGATCATCCACTTGAATCGCCACCGGCCGCACTTCCAGCTCGGGATCCAACAAACCAGTAGGCCTGACCACTTGCTCGGCCACATCGCCGCCGCTGCGTTCAAGTTCATAACTGCCCGGTGTAGCCGACACATAAATCGTCTGCGGCATCAAGGACTCGAACTCTTCAAACTTGAGCGGTCTGTTATCCAGTGCCGATGGCAGGCGGAAACCGTACTCCACCAGGGTGGTTTTCCTCGAACGGTCACCCTTGTACATGGCACCTATCTGCGGCACAGTCACATGGGACTCGTCGATGATCAGCAGACCATCCGGCGGCAGATAATCCAGCAAAGTTGGCGGCCCTTCTCCCGGTGCACGCCCGGAGAGATAACGGGAGTAGTTTTCGATACCGGAGCAATAACCCAGCTCTGTCATCATCTCCACATCGTACTGCACCCGCTCGCTGATCCTTTGTGCCTCAATCAGCTTATTGGCATCCAGCAACTGCTGACGGCGCTCTCTGAGCTCGGCCTTTATCTGCTCTGTGGCCGCCAATATTTTTTCTCTCGGGGTCACGTAGTGAGTCTTGGGGTAAACCGTGGCCCGGGCAATGCGTTTACGTACCTGGCCGGTCAAAGGGTCAAACAGCGACAGCTGCTCTATTTCATCATCGAACAACTCGACCCTAATAGCATCCCGGTCCGATTCGGCCGGGAAGATATCTATTACCTCACCGCGCACCCTGAAGGTACCGCGCTGCAGTTCAATATCGTTGCGGCTGTATTGCAACTCGCTGAGCCGCTGCAATATATCCCGCTGGCCCATGATGTCGCCCTGGCGCAAGTGCAGCAGCATCTTCATGTAAGAGTCGGGATCGCCAAGACCATAAATGGCTGAAACCGAGGCCACCAACACCACATCACGCCGCTCCAGCAAGGCCTTGGTGGCCGAGAGTCGCATCTGCTCGATATGAGCGTTGACCGAAGCATCCTTCTCAATAAAGGTGTTGGTCGAAGGCACATAGGCTTCCGGTTGGTAGTAGTCATAGTAGGAAACGAAGTATTCCACCGCGTTATGGGGGAAAAACTCTTTCATCTCACCGTAGAGTTGCGCCGCCAACGTTTTATTGGGCGCCATAATGATGGTTGGCCGCCCTTGATTGGCAATCACATTGGCAATGGTGAAAGTTTTTCCTGAGCCGGTAACCCCCAGCAAAGTTTGGTTGGCGAGCCCGGATTCCAGGCCATCAACCAGTTTGGCAATGGCGGAGGGCTGATCTCCGGCAGGAGAATACTGAGACTCCAAACGAAACGGCGTAGCTGACACTTTAATGCTCCTTCGGTTAAGCCTTTCATTTTACTCATTGGGCCGAATTACGCCAAGCCAAAAGCCGCATTACTCCTGCCAACATGATGTCAGCAGCAGCTTGTGCTGAAACTCAGCAACGAGACGGCAGATGTGGCGGCCAAATATAAAAAATCCATCCGAATGAATCACTGAGATGGATTTAATGCACAAGGATTGGCAGATACTTCCTTACAGCTTTGTTACAAAAATCACCAAGCAAACCAAAGCGGCTTGACTTTTATATCTTGCTGTTTTTGTTATGTTTATATTTTAGCCTCCCAAATTGACCATTTTAAGTTCAATGCTGATGCCACAAGGGTTTGCAGCCCATAAAGCGGGGAAGCTCACAGGTTTATCCACAGATTTAGTGGATAAGTCAGTGTAACCCTTTAGCCATGGGGGCTTGAGGCATCCAGTTCCATTTATCCTACCCTGGTGGGTATTTTGTAATAAAAGAACATATGAAAGTGTGGTACTCACAAAGCGGATTAAGCTGCACCAAAAATGAACACAAAATGATTGTGCTGCCCTTTTTTGAGCGGTGTTCTATCTTGCTTGAAGCGCTCAGTTTGATGCCCCTTTCATAATCCCCCATGGTATTTATCTATGGCATGGCAGCTCAATCGCTAGAAAAGGGCTCATTAAGGTCGATATCCTTGTTGCAAATGGCAAGAGGTCTGAGTCAAACGCCTGGCACATAAGTGTTTAGCCGTTATTTTTTAAGCAAAAAATATCCATAAAGCAGTTTTATCCATCACTGTGAGCATTAGATAAGCAATTAACAGCTTAATGACACTTTTTTTGGGGATGCGAGTTGACTCCACCCACAGAGCGATTTACTATGCGCTCCGTTCTCAGCGAGACAAGCGAGAAATTGCGATTCCCCTGTAGTTCAGTCGGTAGAACGGCGGACTGTTAATCCGTATGTCACTGGTTCAAGTCCAGTCAGGGGAGCCACTTCAAGCAAGTCTTATGAAAACAATAGGTT
Source organism: Shewanella sp. Iso12 (assembly GCF_012030025.1). Taxonomy (NCBI): domain Bacteria; kingdom Pseudomonadati; phylum Pseudomonadota; class Gammaproteobacteria; order Alteromonadales; family Shewanellaceae; genus Shewanella; species Shewanella sp. Iso12. The sequence continues at coordinate 124,077 of NZ_JAAUHW010000004.1, read as the reverse complement.
AATCCTAGCTAAATTATTCCCCTGTAGTTCAGTCGGTAGAACGGCGGACTGTTAATCCGTATGTCACTGGTTCGAATCCAGTCAGGGGAGCCAATTTAGTTAGCTTGAAATCTGTTCCCCTGTAGTTCAGTCGGTAGAACGGCGGACTGTTAATCCGTATGTCACTGGTTCAAGTCCAGTCAGGGGAGCCACTTCAAGTTTGACCTAAGCGAAATCTGTTCCCCTGTAGTTCAGTCGGTAGAACGGCGGACTGTTAATCCGTATGTCACTGGTTCAAGTCCAGTCAGGGGAGCCACTTCGATTTCCGCTCAGCATCATATTCTATTCCCCTGTAGTTCAGTTGGTAGAACGGCGGACTGTTAATCCGTATGTCACTGGTTCGAGTCCAGTCAGGGGAGCCACCTCACCTCTTTCTGCGTTTTGTATTTATAACAAATACGTATACAATTTCGACAATCGTCTCGACATTGGTCTGAACTCAGATAAAGATGGGCATTTCGCGCTTTTTTCAACTGTTACTATTATTGGGGTTTCTGGCTACCGGCATGGTGCTGCTACAGCAGGAGCGGCAGATTCTGGAGCAGGAAGGTAATGCCCTGTTGCAGCGATTACAACAAGCGCAGGAGCAAGCCCAGGACGCAGATGATGCCGCAATCCTTTACCGGCAGCTGCAGGACACTGCTCCACTGCAGTTTTTCCAATATACAGATGACGCCGACGGCCAAAATAATCTTACCAGAGGCAGTTTCCTGCCTGAGATGAACTGGCAATATTATTTGTTGCCGTTGCAACTCGAATCCCAATACCGCTTCGCTTCCGGGCGGGTTTTACTTAAGCCCGACCTCAGCCCTCTTAGAGATCAAGGGATCCATACACTCTGGCTAGCAGGATTACGCTTACTGCCTCTTTATCTGGCCCTGGCGTTAATCTTTGCCTTGATGATGGGCCGTCATAAACGCGTCCTCAAATATGCGGCAGAGTATTTAACCAAGATGTCCCAAGGCCAGTTTGATTCTCTGGCACAGAGCCGCTTTCGGGGTGAACTCAAGCCCTTGGGGCAAGCATTGGAGCAAAGTCGGCAGCTGTTCAAGCTGCAGTTTGACAAACTTGAGTCGGAAAATCTGGCACTGAAGAAGCTCGCCTATGAAGATCCGGTAACCGGCTTTGGCACCCGCCAGCACTTCACCGAAAAACTGCAGCAACTGTCTCTTTCCGGCAAATCACAAATTGGAGTGTTAATCCTGGTAAAAGCCACTGAGCTTGGTCATATCAATCAACTACACGGCCGTCAGGGCGGCGATGACTATCTTGCCCGTGTCGCGGTTTGTATTCGCCGGGCACTCCAGGGCTACAAAAACAGCGAAAGCTTTCGTATTGCCAGTACTGACTTTGCCATCTTTATCCCCTCAATTGTGCTGAAAGACGCGCAAACCTTTGCCACCCAGCTCAAGCGTGAGCTGGAAGAGCATCAAGCAGAACTGCAAACAGACTCCATTGCCCATACAGGTATAGTGGCCTACGCCAGCGACAAAGATCCCATGGGTATTCTCGCCATGGCCGATACCGCCGCCAACGTCGCGCAAACCTTGGGCCCTAATGCGGTGCAGTTCCAGGATAAGAATATGCTGGATGAAAAACTCGGGGATAACCGCTGGAAACTGGCCATTGAAGACTTGCTGAAGCGCCGGGCGCTCAAGTTTTACCAGCAACCCATTCAGCCCTGTCGCAGCGAGGTAGATGGCTACCGGGAGTTGTTGGCACGCTTTTACAACAGTGAAGGCAAGTTTCTACCTACAGCCACGGTGATCGCCATGGCCGAACGTCACGGCATGAGTCAGGAACTGGATAAACTGGTACTGCTCAGCGCCTTGAAACTACTGCAGAGCCTGCCAAACCTCAGCGGTAATATCGGCGTCAATCTGAGCCCGGGTTCAGCCTCCAAAGAAAGCTTTATAGCCTGGGCCCGAGATCTGCTTTCCAAACACCCGAGATTGGCCTCAAGGCTGGTGTTTGAGATCAATGAAGCAGGTATGCAGGGCAATCTGGCTGCCAGTCACAAGTTCGTTCGCGCCATGCACAGCGTCGGCTGCAGGGTATCGGTAGAACGCTTCGGCATGGGCTTTACCTCATTCAAATTCTTCCGAGAGGTGCGCCCCGACTATATCAAACTGGATCCCAGCTATACCCAGGCAATAGATGAAGACACCAATAACCAGTTCTTTGTCCGTATGTTGGTCGATGTGGCTCGCCGCAGTGGTGTCAGGGTGATAGCCTGCGGCATCGAGCGGCAGGAAGAGAAGATGGTGGTGGAGAAATTGCTGGTCGATGGCATGCAGGGCTTCTACATCGCCAAGCCACAACAGCTGGATCCCGCCGAAATGAACAGAAATTAATGCCATTTATGGCCAAATACGGGCGCAAAGAAGGTAAACCCTGCTTTCTATATGTTGTTTATGACCACTGAAACACTGATAATAACCGCTAAGAAATCACAACGCCTGTAATGAGATGAGTGAGTATCTCCTGTTGTTGATTGGCACTGTGCTGGTCAACAATTTTGTATTAGTGAAATTCCTTGGCTTATGCCCGTTTATGGGGGTGTCCAGCAAGCTGGAATCTGCCATAGGTATGTCCATGGCAACCACCTTTGTCATGACCTTGGCTGCCATTCTCAGCTATCTGGTCAACCAGTATCTGCTGCTGCCATTCGATCTGGGCTACCTGCGCACCATGAGCTTTATTCTGGTTATCGCCGTGGTGGTACAGTTCACCGAAATGGTGGTACAGAAAACCAGTGCGACTCTGCATAGGGCGCTGGGGATTTACCTGCCGCTTATCACCACCAACTGTGCCGTGTTGGGTGTAGCCCTGCTGAACATCAATGAAAACCACGATTTTATGCAGAGTGCCATCTATGGTTTTGGCGCTGCCGCCGGGTTTTCACTGGTGCTTATCCTGTTTTCGGCGATGCGCGAACGTCTGGCGGCGGCCGATGTCCCAGCGCCTTTCAAAGGCAGTGCTATCGCCATGATCACCGCCGGCCTGATGTCGCTGGCCTTCATGGGCTTTACCGGTTTAGTCAAATAGAGTTATGTCTTCCATGCTAATTGCAGTCATTTTATTGTCTCTGCTGGCGCTGGTATTCGGCGTTTTACTCGGCTTCGCCGCCGAGAAGTTTAAAGTTCAGGGCAATCCGATAGTGGATCAGGTCGAAGCCCTGTTGCCACAAACCCAGTGTGGTCAATGCGGCTACCCTGGTTGCCGCCCCTATGCCGAGGCCATAGCCAACGGCGAGAAGATCAATCGCTGCCCTCCGGGCGGTACCGCCACCATGGAGAAACTGGCCGATCTTATGGGGGTCGATCCCGAGCCTCTCGATGCCAGTGTTGAAACCCAGGTCAAAAAGGTCGCCTACATTCGTGAAGAGGAATGTATCGGCTGTACCAAGTGTATTCAGGCCTGTCCGGTAGACGCCATTATAGGAACGGGCAAGCTGATGCACACAGTCCTGACCAGCAACTGCACCGGCTGCGATCTCTGTGTTGAACCCTGCCCTGTGGATTGTATCGATATGATCCCGGTGAAACAGGATCTGAAAACCTGGGACTGGCAGCTTAACGCAATTCCAGTGAAGTTGGTGGAAGAGGACAAGCCGTGCTGACATTACTCGAACAGTTGGATAAAGGAACTCAGTGGCGCCTGACCGGCGGAATTCATCCGCCGCAGATGAAAGACCTCTCCAATGGCAGTTCTATCGGGCGTCTACCGCTTGCCAGTGAATTCTTATTGCCCGTACCTCAGGTTGGTGACAGCGCCGTGCTCGAAGTCAAAGTAGGCGACAGAGTGCTCAAGGGCCAAGCGCTGACCCGTGGACTGAGCGCCATGTATCTGGCGGTGCATGCCCCCACCTCAGGCATCATTCGCGCCATAGAGCAAAGACCGAGCAACCACCCTTCTGCCCTGCCGGTATTGACCTGTGTGCTGGAAGCCGATGGCCAGGATCAAGCCATAGATTTTGATCAGCAAGACATCGCAGCATTAAGCCGCGAGCAGATCCTCAGCCGCATTCGCCAGGCCGGGATAGCCGGATTGGGCGGAGCCATGTTTCCGGCCCACATCAAACTCAACCCCGCCAGTGAGATTGAACTGCTGTTGATCAACGGCGTGGAATGCGAGCCTTATATCAGCGCCGATGACAGATTGATGCGCGAACACGCCAGGGAAATTCTGGATGGCATTGAAATTGTTCACGGGCTGCTAAATCCCAAACGGGTAATTATCGCCATCGAGGATAACAAGCCCGAAGCCGTACAGGCGATGCAGCAGGCGCTTGATAGCTGCCACCTGCCCAAGGGAAGTATCAGGATCACTGTGATCCCGACCAAATACCCTTCCGGCGGTGAAAAGCAGCTGATCCAGATCATTACCGGGCAGGAAGTGCCTTCCGGCGCCATTCCGGCGCAACTTGGGATAGTAGTGCACAACGTAGGCACCGCCTTCGCCATTCGTGAAGCCGTTTGCCTGGGTAAGCCTCTCATAGAGCGGGTCGTCACAGTGACCGGCGGCAATATTCCAAAGCCGGGTAATTACTGGGTGCCACTGGGCACGCCCATAGCCCATATACTTGAGCAAAGTGGCTTCACCCCCAGCGGTCAGGATACCGTCATCATAGGCGGCCCCATGATGGGCCACACCTTACCCCTTATTAAGGTGCCGCTGCTCAAAGGCAGTAACTGTATTCTGGTGCCATCTGCCAGCGAGATCAGCCCTCCAGCCGAGGAGAAGGCCTGCATTCGCTGCGGTGAATGTGCTCAGGTGTGCCCGGCATCTCTATTGCCCCAGCAACTCTACTGGCACAGTAAAGCCGAGGAATATGACAAGGCCAGCGCCTACAACCTCAGAGACTGCATCGAATGTGGCTGCTGTAGTTATGTTTGTCCATCGGATATTCCTCTGGTGGAGTATTACCGAGTTGCCAAGGCGGCCATTAAGCGTAATCAAGAAGAGAAACAGCTGGCCGAGCAGGCCAAGCAAAGATTCGATGCCAGGCTCAAACGGCTGGAGGCCGAGAAACAGGCCCGGGAAGCCAAAGCCAAGGCCGCAGCCGATAAGCGCCGCGCCGCCATGGGCAGTGGTGAGAAAGACGCCGTTGCCGAAGCCATGGCCAGGATCAAGGCGAAAAAAGCCGCAGAAGCCTCTGTGGTGGCCACCGAAAGCCCGGTAGAAAAAGCCGTGGAAACTGACTCGGCAGTTATCCAGCCAAAGGCGGACAAGAGAAAGAGCGATGTCGCGGCAGCGATTGCCAGGGCCAAGGCCAAAAAGGCCGCTGCACAAGGCACTGTTCCTGCTGAAGAAGTTGCTGATGCGACTACAGATAATGCAGCTGAAGGCACAACACCTAGCTCGGACAAGAAAGCTCAGGTCGCAGCCGCTATCGCCCGCGCCAAGGCGAAAAAGGCCGCTGCAGCCTCAGGGCAGGCCGAAACTGGCACTTGCGAAACTCAAGATGCACAGGCCAGCAGCACTCAAGCGACAGCCTCCGAAGCAAGCCAAACCGTAAGCGATGATAGCAAGCAGGCTCGTATCGCGGCAGCGGTTGCCAAAGCCAAGGCCAAGAAAGCCGCGGCGGCAAGTGAACAACCACAGGACAAAGGCGCGGCAAATACGCCTGTTTCGGCTGAAAGTCGGCCTCCAAGCGAGTCGACAACCGCTACCGAGCCCTCGTCCGCTGGTAGTACCCCGTCTGATGACAGTAAACAGGCGCGTATTGCCAGGGCAGTAGCCAAAGCCAAACAAAAGGCCAAAGAGAAGGCGCTCAGCGCACAGGAGAAAGATTGATATGGCGTTTAAAATAGCCTCCTCCCCCCATGTCAGCCGGCCGCTGCAAACCAGCACTGTGATGCAAAGGGTGCTGCTCTGCGCCCTGCCCGGCCTGGTAGTGCAGTGTGTATTTTTTGGTTGGGGCAGCCTTATTCAGGTACTGCTGGCTGTGACGGTCGCTTTGATTTCAGAGGCCGCCATCCTCAAGTTGCGTAAGCGCAAGGTACTTTCGACTTTGTCGGATAACAGCGCGGCTCTGACAGCAGTTCTTATCGGTATTGCCGTACCGCCACTCGCCCCTTGGTGGATGGTGGTGATAGGTACAAGTTTTGCCATCATCATGGTCAAACAGCTGTATGGCGGTTTGGGAAACAACCTGTTCAATCCGGCCATGGCCGCCTATGTACTGCTGTTGGTGGCCTTCCCGGTACAGATGACCAGTTGGGTCGCACCGGCGACTGTTGCCCAGCACTCTCCGGATTTTCTCACCAGTTTGCAGGTGATTTTCGGCGCCAGCCAAGGCAGCGTTGCCGAGTACTTCCAGCTCGGTATCGATGGCGTCACCATGGCGACACCACTCGATACGCTGAAAACGGATCTATCTATGGGAATGACCACTACCGAGAGCCTGCAAAAACCAATTTTTGCCGGCACTATCAACAGTGGCTGGTTTTGGGTCAACCTGGCCTACCTGTGCGGTGGTCTGGCGCTGTTGAAGATGAAGCTTATCCGCTGGCATATCAGTGTCGGTGTACTGGCCTCGCTGTTTATCTGCAGCGGCTTTGCCTATGCGCTTGGGCCAGATACCCATGTCAGCCCGCTTATTCACCTGTTTAGTGGCGCCACCATGCTGGCGGCTTTCTTTATTGCCACGGATCCTGTAACCGCGCCGGCCAGCAATCGGGGCCGATTGATCTTCGGCGCCCTAATCGGCTTGGTGGTGTACCTTATCAGAAGCTTTGGGGGTTACCCTGACGCCTTTGCTTTTGCAGTGTTACTGGCCAACCTGTGCGCCCCTTTGATCGACTACTATGTCAAACCCCGAGCCTATGGCCATCGCGCCGGACATTGATAGCAAGAGAGATAGACAGTGCAAAAATCCATGTTGAAAAATGGTCTACTTTTGGGCCTGTTTGCCCTGATATGCACCGCGGTGGTGGCGGTTGTCAATGACAGTACCCGAGATGCGATCCTGGCGCAGCAAAAGTTGGAGCTCAGGCGCACTCTGGAGCAGATCATTCCCAATGAACTGCACGACAATCCGCTCGAGGAAAGCTGCATTCTATTGCAGGATAAAGACGCCCTGGGCACAACTCAGCCCATGCCGGCTTATATCGCCACCCAAGATGCCCAGCCGGTCGCTATTGCCATCGAAACCATAGCGCCGGATGGCTACAATGGTGAAATACGCTTGATCATAGGTATCAAGACAGATGGCACTGTGCTTGGTGTTCGCACTCTGTCGCATCAGGAAACCCCTGGGCTGGGTGACAAGATTGAGCGCAAGAAATCTGATTGGGTGGACGGCTTTATCGGCAGAAAGCTTCAAGGCAGTGATGACAAGGCCTGGTATGTGAAGAAAGACGGCGGCGAAATTGACCAGTTTACCGGGGCGACCATTACCCCCAGGGCCTACGTCAAGTCGATGAGAAACACCCTGGCCTTCTTTGAAGCCAATAAGAAGACCATTTTTTCCCAATCACAGACATGTGAGGCAAGCCAATGAGTTTATATCGCGATATCGCCTGGCAAGGCTTGTGGAAAAATAACCCCGGACTGGTGCAGATGTTGGGACTCTGTCCCCTGCTGGCAGTGACCTCCACCTTTACCAACGCCTTGGGGCTTGGGCTCGCAACTGCGTTGGTGTTGATAGGTTCCAACACCACTGTATCCCTGGTGCGCAATTTTGTGCCCAAAGAGATCCGCATTCCCGTATTCGTAATGATTATTGCCGCACTGGTAACCGCAGTGCAGTTGCTGGTTAACGCATACGCCTATGGCCTATACGTTTCTCTCGGTATTTTCCTGCCACTCATAGTGACCAACTGTGTCATCATAGGCCGCGCCGAAGCCTTTGCCTCACGCAACTCACCAATGAGCGCCGCCTTTGATGGCTTAATGATGGGTATTGGCTTTACCTTGGTATTGATGGTGCTCGGCGGAGGCAGGGAAATACTGGGGCAAGGTACCCTATTTGACGGTGCAGAGCAGCTGCTGGGACCTTGGGCTGCGAGCCTGCTCATTGAAGTCTGGCAAGTAGACACTCCCTTCCTGCTGGCGATGTTACCGCCCGGCGCCTTTTTGGGAATGGGTTTGCTGATTGCGCTGAAAAACGTGATCGACAAGAAATTCGCTGAGCGCCAACCCAGAGTGCAAACTGCCCCAGTGGAGCGCGCCAGGATCACCAAAGTCAACTGAGGTCATTGAGTGAACAAAGACAAGAGACGGGCGATACTCGAACGCCTGCGGGACAACAATCCTCATCCCCAGACAGAGCTGAATTATTCCAGCCCTTTTGAACTATTGGTTGCAGTAACGCTATCGGCGCAGGCAACCGATGTCAGCGTCAACAAGGCCACTGACAAGCTGTTTCCGGTGGCTAATACCCCACAGGCGATTGCCGATCTCGGGGTTGAAGGGCTGAAGGAATATATCAAGACCATAGGGCTTTATAACAATAAGGCCATCAATGTGGTGGCACTGTCCAAGATCCTTGTAGAGAAGTACAACGGCGAAGTCCCCGAAAACCGCGAGGCGCTGGAGTCACTGCCCGGGGTTGGTCGCAAGACCGCCAATGTGGTGCTCAACACCGCCTTTGGTTGGCCAACCATAGCCGTGGACACTCACATTTTTCGGGTCAGCAACCGCACCCGCTTTGCACCGGGGAAAAATGTTCAGGAAGTGGAAGATAAACTGCTCAAAGTGGTGCCGGCCGAGTTCAAAGTTGACGTCCACCACTGGCTTATTCTTCACGGGCGCTATACCTGCATCGCCAGAAAGCCCCGCTGCGGCAGTTGTCTGATTGAAGATCTGTGTGAATTCAAAGAAAAAATCTATCCGGAAGATTAATCCAGAAACGACAATGCCGCCCTAAGGCGGCATTGGCTTACATATTCTTGCTCAGCGCCAATCAAAAAATCTGTACAATCATAGCGGCGAAAACGATTGCAATTACCAAGGTAGATCCAATAGCCATTTTCAATTCTGTAGTCATGCTTGTCTCCTGCATCCAGCTAAGATAGGGTTGACACCATTATTAATGAAGCAGACACAAATACCATGTTTATTTCATGGATTTGTGAACTGGCTATCAAGTTAACGGCGGCCGGAACCACTCTATTTGGGAGTGATTCTCACCTCCCCGGATCTCGCTTGATCATCCACGCTACGGAAGCTCAACTGGGTTTCCGTTTTAGAACCAAAAGAGGTAGCAATGTCACAAGTTCTCCATACCATGCTCAGGGTCGGTAACCTTGAACGCAGCATCCACTTCTACACAGAAATCATGGGAATGAAGCTGCTGCGTCAATCGGAAAACCCTGAATATAAATATACCCTCGCCTTCGTCGGCTATGGCGAAGAATCAACCGGCCAGGCAGTCATAGAGCTCACCTACAACTGGGGAACAGAGCATTATGATATGGGTAATGCCTTTGGTCATATTGCCATAGGTGAAGAAGATATCTACGCCCGTTGTGAAGCCATCAGCGCCGCCGGTGGCAAGGTTATCCGCGCCCCAGGCCCTGTTGCCGGCGGAACCACTGAAATCGCTTTTGTTGAAGATCCTGACGGTTACAAAATCGAGCTCATTCAAATGAGCTCGGCTGAGCACGGCTTGGGTTAAACAATCAGACATTAAAAAAGCGCCCGAAGGCGCTTTTTTCATTCCATGATATGGCTTAGAACTTGTAAGTCACACCACCGTAGATTTGACGACCAACTGTGTCAAACACTTGCGGAATAGTACCGGCATCGCTGCCGTTTGGTACGTATGATGGCTCTTCGTCGGTGAAGTTTTTCACACCCAAAGACACTGTCAGTGCATCATTGACAAAATAACTGCCCACAATGTTGTGGTACATCACTGAATCAACTTCAACGCTGGCGTCGTTCAACCAATCGGTTTCACCAATAAAGCGGTTGTAATACATCAGGCTCCAATCGCCTTGACCGGCTTGGATACTGAAGTTGTTACGTATCTTGGCATAACCACCGAAGTTACCATCACTGGTGCCTTCATAGGAAACACCATCCTGCTCAAACTCCAGCAGATAGGTCAGGTCATTGTTGATCTTCCAATCCAGCCCCAGACCTTCGAAGCTGTAAGCCAGGTTGAAATCGATACCACTGGTATTCTGGCTACCCACGTTGGTCAGAGGGTTGGTGAAGTTGGACAGATCGCCATTCATAGTGATCTTGAAGGTATCACAGGCAACCTGGTTACCAGCGTGACAGTCATTCAGACCTTTCTGGGCATCCAGACGGGTAATGGCATTGGTCACCCGGAAGCGCCAATAGTCCAGTGTCAGAGACATGCCATCGATAAAGCGTGGCGAATATACCAGACCGGCAGTGTAAGACTCAGACTCTTCCGGTTTCAGATCCGGATCTGAGGTGTAGTTAACCAGGATCTGTGGATCTTGTTCATTACCCCATGGATCATCCAGGTAGTCATAAGACCCTGTGTTACCACCGTAGAGCTCGCTGACGTTTGGCGCCCGGAAACCGGTAGCCGCAACGGCGCGCAGCATCAGATCATCTGTGGCTTCATAGGTCAGACCTATCTTCCAGGTCGATGCTTTACCAAAAGTTGAGTAATCGTCGAAACGCAGGGCAAACTCACCGGTCAGCTTTTCAGTGAAAGGTACACTGACTTCCTGATAGATAGAGATAACGTCGTAATTACCGTCAGTTGGGTCTTGCTGGGCGGCAGTACCTTCACCGGCAACAATCACAGGATCAGGGTTGTAATAACCGCTGTCGTAACGGTATTCGGCACCGATAGCGAAGCTGACTGGGCCGGCACTCAGATCAAACAGCTCACCACTCAATACGCCGGCAACCACGTGTTGCTCGTTACCACCATCATTGCGCTCGGTGAAGCCGATGTCATTGATGATCTCTTGAGTCAGCGGGGCACCACTGAGCCAAGCATCCAGATTGTTGTAGACAGAGTTTTCCATCTTGACGGCATTGATGGAGTTCTCAACCCAGGTATCGGCCTTGTTTTTGCCATAAGTGTATGAAAGATCCCAAGTCATACCCGTGTTGACATCGAGTGTGCCCTGCAAACCAATCGAGGCGCGCAGAGTATCGACGTCCTGGTTGTAGATACGAGGGCCGACATCGTTAGTACGGCGACGATAGTTAACACGGCCGGTGTCATCGGGCTTAATGCCGGCGTCCAGCATGGACTGATCCAGGGTGATACAACGGGTAGGATCTATCCCTGTTTGGCCACAAACACCCAGCATAATATCGGCAGGCTGAGCGGCCATTTGCTGATCTGACTTACGCTTGGTGTACAGAATGTCACCTGTCAGTACCAATTCATTGCCCAGCTCCTGGATCATGTTGGCAAACAGACTATAGCGTTTGCTAGGCGTCTGGAACCAGCTGTCTTGGGTGTAGTCGTAACCTGTGCTGCGCTCAACCCAGTTGCCGTTGGCATCTTTGACCATACCTTCCAGAGAGCCGGTTGGAATGAAGGAACTGGCACCTGGTTCGGTCCAGTCACGGTCGCCCTGAATAACACCGCGACGGTCAGAGTAAGCGGCACCAAAGGTGTAGTTACCGCCGTTGTCTGTGTTGAAACCGTACAGCAGGCTCAGTTCGCCGTTTTCACCGTCGCCCTTATCGGTTCCGCTGCCGTTGAAATCCAGCTGGAAGCCTTCAAAATCTTTCTTGGTGATGATGTTGACCACACCGGCAATAGCATCTGAGCCGTATACCGCCGAGGCACCATCCTTAAGAATCTCTACCCGGGCAATCATCGCCACCGGGATTGAGTTCAAGTCCACTGCACTGTCTGCACCTGAGCCTGAGTTCACCATACGGCGGCCATTGAGCAGTACCAGAGTACGTTCGGCACCCATACCTCGCAGATCAACCTGAGCCACGCCATCGGCACCATTGTTGGTGGTTGAACCAACAGCCGCACCGGCCATAGAGGTCTGAGCCTGCAGCAGTTGGTCAACAGAAGTGAAGCCTTCTGCACGAATAGCATCGGCACTGATCACTGTCACTGGAGAAGCGGTTTCCATATCCTGACGCTGGATACGTGAACCTGTTACTTCGATACGTTCTACCTTGGCACCGTCTTCTGCGGCGTAAGCCACCTGAGACACAGATGCAGCTCCCGTTGAAACCGCAGCAAACAGAGCCAGTCTGACTGCGCCAGTCAGCTTATTGGTTCTTGTCATTTTAAACTCCCTTACTTCCTGGTTTGTTTTTATTTTCACCGCGCTTATTAACACGGCGTTGCCAAGATACTGTCGCCTCGTTTCAACATCGTCAATAACAGGATTTTAATCTGACAAATCCGCCAATGTTTAATTTATGTTTGTTTTTTGTTTTATTTAATGACAAATAGAACCCGCCAATCCTACAGCGAATAGATATGCAGCCAATTACCGGGAGTTGTTAAAAAATAAACTTTGATTTTTTGTTAATTCTCAACATATTGATTAACATTGCTCATCTCGCAAAGTGTGACATCGGTCACACTTTTAATTGTTTCCACACTGATACATCACAGTAAATAGTCGAAATTTTTCTCAATACAATTCCCTACCTTGAATCACTGTAAAAGCCTTAATTGCATATGCAACAAGCCTGACCAGTCACATTTGGTAAGTAATAAAGCGATACAGATAATACATTTGTTGCAACATTGTTTTATTTTGAGATTACCCCAAACTGCTTTGGTAGTCTTTTATGCTGCAAACAACAGGATTTAATCGGCAGATAAATGGTCAATAAAACAAAAATCAGAGTAGATTGTTAAAATGAAAGGTAATTTAAGATGATGACACCTATCGAAGATAGGCGCGCAAAAGCGGGCAGAAAAAAGGCCGGAATATATCCGGCCTCATCTTTTAAATGCTTAAAGGTGCTGAAATTAACCTTAGGCTTCATCCTGCTTGTACTTGGCAGCAGTGTCCTTGATCAAGGTCTGTAACTCACCTTTTTGGTACATCTCGGTCAGGATATCGCAACCACCGACCAGCTCTCCTTCAACCCACAACTGAGGGAACGTTGGCCAATTGGCATACTTGGGCAGTTCAGCACGGATATCAGGATGCTGCAAAATATCAACAAACGCGAACTGCTCGCCGATATTGATCATGATTTGAGCCACCTGAGAGGAAAAACCACAGCTGGGTAATTTGGGCGAACCTTTCATGTAAAGGATGATGGGGTTTTCAGCGATTTGCTGCTTAATTTTTTCAACAGTTTCCATTTACGTTCCTGAGTACGACACTATATTTGATTCACTATTGTACGCGAGAGAAACGCAGAACAAAATCACACTATTTGTAAGGTTATTTAGTCATTTGATTTTTCAATGATGTCAATCTGCTCAATCACTCAAACAATGATTCACTTCACAAATTTTATCGGTACAATAGGTGGCAGTGAGCAAGTCTGAAAATGATAAACCAAGTCCATGGAGAGATACTAATGGCTTTCGAATTACCTGCATTACCATATGCCAAGAACGCACTGGAACCCCACATTTCTCAGGAAACCATCGAATACCACTACGGTAAGCACCACAACACTTACGTGGTTAAGCTGAACGGTCTGATCGAAGGCACTGAATTTGCCGGCAAGACCCTGGAAGAGATCGTAAAAACCTCCAGCGGCGGTATTTTCAACAACGCCGCTCAGGTTTGGAACCACACTTTTTACTGGAATTGTCTGGCGCCTAACGGCGGCGGCGAAGCCACTGGTGCTGTAGCCGAAGCTATCAATGCTGCTTTCGGTTCTTTTGAAGCCTTCAAGACTCAGTTCACTGAGTCTGCTGTCAACAACTTTGGTAGCGGCTGGACCTGGCTGGTTAAAAAGGCTGATGGCACTGTCGCTATCGTTAACACCAGCAACGCGGCCACTCCGCTGACTGATGCTTCAGTGACCCCACTGCTGACCGTTGACGTTTGGGAGCACGCTTACTACATCGACTACCGTAATGTTCGCCCTGACTACATGGCGCACTTCTGGCAGTTGCTGAACTGGGACTTTGTTAACCAAAACTTCGCCGGTTAATAATACTCAAACTGAGTGCCTGAAAAGGAGCCTTATGGCTCCTTTTTTATTGCCCATAAGCACTCTCCCGCAAGCCGACCGCACATCAACAAGCTCACCCTCCGGCAGCAATTCACAAGTGCAACTATTGCTTTTGCAACTATTTGCCTTTGTTTTTATTTATGTTTTTTGACATGAAGCATGAATTAGTGTCTAAGATTAATGGTAGGCAACTGCTAAAGACAGTTCCCTTCCCAGACATATTTGGCGTTTCAGGGGGTTTAAAATGGGCATATTTGAGCACTACCAACAGCGCTATGAGAAGAAACTCGATGAAGAATACACATTACAGGAGTTTCTTGATATCTGTAAGCAAGATCGCAGCGCCTACGCTTCGGCTGCAGAAAGACTGCTTATCGCCATCGGCGAGCCGGAAGTGGTCGACACTTCCAAGAATCAGGTTCTGAGCCGGATATTTTCCAACCGCTTAATCTCTCGCTATCCTGCGTTTAAAGACTTCTACGGTATGGAAGATGCCATAGAGCAGATAGTCTCTTACCTTAAACACTCGGCCCAAGGGCTGGAAGAATCCAAGCAGATCCTCTATCTGCTGGGACCTGTCGGTGGCGGTAAATCTTCGCTGGCAGAGAAGCTCAAGGCATTGATGCAGCAAGTCCCCATCTATATTCTTAGCGCCGATGGAGTCAGAAGTCCGGTCAACGACCACCCTTTCTGCCTGTTTGATGCCGAGGAAGATGGCAAGTTGCTGCAGGAAGAATACCAAATCCCGACCCGTTACCTGCGCAGTATAATGTCGCCCTGGGCGGTCAAGCGCTTGCATGACTTTGGCGGCGATATCTCCCGCTTCCGGGTCGTTAAGGTATTCCCTTCGGTGCTGGATCAAATTGCCATCGCCAAGACTGAACCCGGTGATGACAACAACCAGGATATCTCTTCTCTGGTGGGCAAAGTCGACATTCGCCAACTGGAGCACTTTGCCCAGAATGATGCCGATGCCTACTCCTATTCAGGAGCACTGTGCCGTGCCAACCAAGGCTTGATGGAGTTTGTGGAGATGTTCAAGGCGCCGATCAAGGTGCTGCACCCACTGCTGACCGCCACTCAGGAAGGTAACTACAACGGTACCGAAGGCTTATCGGCCCTGCCCTTTAACGGCATTATTCTGGCTCACTCCAACGAGTCTGAATGGAGCAGCTTTAAAAATAATAAAAACAATGAAGCCTTCCTCGACCGTGTTTATATCGTTAAGGTGCCCTACTGCCTGCGCGTGTCGGAAGAGATCCAGATTTACCGCAAGCTTATCGCCAATTCAGAGCTGACCAAGGCGCCCTGTGCCCCAGGCACACTGGAGACCTTGGCTCAATTCAGCGTGCTCTCAAGGATCAAAACCCCGGAGAACTCCTCTGTCTACTCCAAGATGCGGGTCTATGACGGTGAAAGCCTCAAGGATACCGATCCCAAGGCCAAGTCTTACCAGGAATATCGAGACTATGCCGGGGTCGATGAGGGGATGCACGGACTGTCGACCCGCTTCGCGTTCAAAATCCTCTCCAAGGTCTTTAACTTCGACCACTCTGAAATTGCCGCCAACCCAGTGCATCTCTTCTATGTACTGGAGCGGCAGATAGAGCAAGAGCAGTTCCCTTCCGATACCGCAGAAAGGTATATGGAGTTTCTGAAGGGCTATCTGATCCCTAAATATGTTGAGTTTATCGGTAAGGAGATCCAGACCGCTTATCTGGAATCTTACTCGGAATATGGTCAGAACATCTTCGACCGCTATGTCACCTATGCCGACTTCTGGATCCAGGATCAGGAATACAGAGACCCGGAAACCGGCCAACTGTTTGACCGGGCCGCACTCAACGCCGAATTGGAGAAAATTGAAAAGCCGGCCGGGATAAGTAATCCCAAAGACTTCCGCAATGAGATAGTCAACTTTGTGCTCAGGGCAAGGGCCAATAATGATGGCAACAACCCGCAATGGACCAGCTATGAGAAACTCAGAACCGTGATAGAGAAGAAGATGTTCTCAAATACGGAAGATCTCCTGCCGGTCATTTCTTTCAACGCCAAGACCTCCACAGACGATCAGCGCAAACATGATGATTTTGTCAATCGTATGATGGAGAAAGGCTACACCAAGAAACAGGTACGCCTGTTGTCCGAGTGGTACTTACGGGTACGTAAGTCCTCATAGCTGTGCCCTTTCGGGGCTCTCGGGCCCCGGTATTTGCTTTGGGAGGTGCGTATGGCGAACTTTATCGACAGGCGGTTGAATGCCAAAGGAAAGAGCACGGTTAACCGTCAGCGGTTTATTAACCGTTATAAACAACAAATTAAAAAAGCGGTTAGTGATGCCGTCACTCACCGTAGCGTCACAGATGTCGACAAGGGAGAAAAAATCAGTATCCCCACCAAGGACATCAGCGAACCCGTATTCCATCAGGGTCGCGGCGGCGTCCGTGAGCGAGTGCATCCGGGCAACGACCAGTTTACCCGCGGCGACAAGATAGACAGGCCTCAGGGAGGCGGCGGTGGTGGCAGCGGCAAGGGCGATGCCTCGGACTCAGGCGAGGGTCAGGATGACTTTGTATTTCAAATCTCCAAAGATGAGTACCTCGAGCTCTTGTTTGAAGATCTTGAGTTGCCCAACCTGCAGAAAAACCGCCTGAACAAACTGGTGGAATATCAAACTTACCGAGCCGGTTATACCAATGATGGTGTGCCCTCAAATATCAATATCGTCCGCTCTTTGAGATCCTCTCTGGCGCGGCGCACCGCCATGTCCGCAGACAAGAAACGGCGACTGCATGAACTGGAAAACGAACTGGCAGAGTTGGAAAACACTCCGGGTGCCAGTGCCGAGCGGATATTGCAGCTCAAAGAGGAGATTGAAGAGCTTAAACAGCGCATCGCCAAGGTGCCCTTTATCGACACTTTCGATCTGCGCTACAACAACTTTGCCAAGCGGGAAGTGCCCACCAGTCAGGCGGTGATGTTCTGTCTTATGGATGTCTCCGGCTCCATGGATCAGGCCACCAAGGATATGGCCAAACGCTTTTATATATTGCTGTACCTGTTTCTGACCCGCACTTACAAGAATCTTGAGGTCGTTTATATCCGTCATCATACCCAGGCAAAAGAAGTGGATGAACACGAGTTCTTCTACTCCCAGGAAACGGGCGGCACCATAGTCTCCAGTGCACTGAAACTGATGCACGAAATTCAACAGGAGCGTTATCCGGCCAATGAATGGAATATCTATGCCGCCCAGGCATCCGATGGTGACAACTGGGCCGATGATTCGCCCACCTGTTATCAGATCCTCGAAACACAACTGCTGCCCGTAGTGCGCTATTTCAGCTACATAGAAATCACCAACAGGGCGCATCAGACGCTCTGGCGTGAATATGAAACCCTGCAAAAACAATTCGACAATATGGCGGTACAACATATTCGTCAGGCAGAGGATATCTATCCCGTATTCAGAGAGTTGTTCAAGAAGCAGGCGGTTTAGGGGGAAGCGATTATGAGCAAAAAGAAAACACGCCAGCCACTGAGCGACGGGCCTGAATGGACTTTTGAGCTGCTGGAAACCTATGAAAAGGAAATCGCCCGAGTCGCGGAGCATTATCGTCTGGGGACCTATCCCAATCAGATAGAGGTGATCACCGCCGAGCAGATGATGGACGCCTACGCCAGCATAGGCATGCCCATAGGATATACTCACTGGTCCTTCGGTAAGCGTTTTATCGAAACCGAGCAGGGTTACAAGCGCGGCCAGATGGGGCTGGCCTATGAGATAGTCATCAACTCCAACCCCTGTATCGCCTATCTGATGGAGGAAAACACCCTCACCATGCAAGCCTTGGTGATAGCTCACGCCTGCTTTGGCCACAACAGTTTCTTCAAAAACAACTACCTGTTCCGCACCTGGACAGATGCCGGCTCCATCATTGATTACCTGGTCTTTGCCAAGCAATACATCAGTGAATGCGAGCGTAAATATGGCATAGATGAGGTGGAAAACCTGTTGGACTCCTGCCACGCCTTGATGAATTATGGCGTCGACCGCTACAAGCGGCCAACAGAAATTTCGTTTCGTGAAGAGCAGGCACGCCAGAAAGAGCGCGAGGCCTATCTGCAAACCCAGGTCAACGATCTCTGGCGCACCGTCCCCTCACAGCAGACCAAGGAGGAAGCCAAACAGCAAAAACGTTTTCCGTCAGAGCCACAGGAAAACATTCTCTACTTTATCGAGAAGCACGCTCCGCTGCTGGAGCCCTGGCAACGGGAGTTGGTGCGTATCGTACGCAAGATGGGGCAGTATTTTTACCCGCAACGCCAGACCCAGGTGATGAACGAGGGCTGGGCCACCTTCTGGCATTACACCCTGCTCAACCACCTCTATGACGAAGGTCTGGTTACCGACAGATTTATGTTGGAGTTTTTACAGAGTCACACCAATGTGGTGGCGCAGCCCCCCTACAACAGTCCTTATTACAACGGCATTAACCCCTATGCCCTGGGGTTCAATATGTTCTGCGACATTCGCCGTATCTGCGAACAGCCAACAGACGAGGATAGATATTGGTTCCCGGATATCGCCGGCAGCGATTGGTTGAAAACGCTGCATTTCGCCATGGAAAACTTCAAGGATGAAAGCTTCATCAGCCAGTATCTTTCCCCCACCATCATCCGCAAGTTCAAGCTGTTTGGTGTGCTCGATGATGAAAGCAAAAACTATCTGTCGGTATCTGCCATTCATGATGAACAGGGATACCGGGAGATCAGGCAAATTTTGTCTTCACAATATAACCTGTCCAATAATGAACCCAATATTCAGGTTCATAATGTTATGGTCAATGGCGATCGCTCGCTGACACTGAGGTATATCCCCAGCAAGGGCATCCCTCTGGCAGACAGTTGCCGGGAAGTACTCAAACACCTGCACCGTCTTTGGGGCTTTGATGTCACTCTGGAGCAGAAAGAAGATGATGGCGAGATAAGAGTACTGGCCTCGTGTCCGGACAGAAGCGAATTGATCTAGGCAGCTTTGGTCATAGAAAGCCCTGGATAATAAAAAAGACCGCTAATAGCGGTCTTTTTTATTATGTGCCAACGGCTCATCGACAACTATTGATTGTCCTGGGCCATCTCCAGCGGCATGGCATCGCGCAGCTTCTGCCACATAATGCCACTGTCGATACCGTAAGCGCGCATCAAAGCAGGCACCTGGGTATAGTTTTTATCTTTAGCCAGGATTTCAAGCTTTTGATAGAAGGCCAGTGCCAAGGCTCTCGCTTCCTGACTACTGAAGTAGTAGCGCCCGACTCTGGCATACAGTCCCTTGAAACCATTGAGGATCAGCACGTACAGCGGGTTACCTGATGAAAACGCCAAGGTGTGATGCAACTGGTAATCAAATTCGGCATAGGCCTCGGCATCATCTTCCAGCTCGTGAATTTTTGACAGCACTTCCACCGCCGTCTCTGGATTATGCCGCAGTGCGCCACGGAAGTAGATGGCACTGACATTGGTTCTGGCCGACAGCAGTTGGTCAACCAATACCGGGAAACCTTCGGGATTCAGATCGGCAATGGTCTCCAAAATATTCAGGCCAGAGGTTTCCCAGAAATTATTCACCCGGGTGGGTTTGCCATGTTGAATCGTCAACCAACCGTCACGGGCCAAACGCTGCAGCACTTCCCTGAGTGTTGTACGGGTCACACCTATCAGCTCTGATAATTCCCGCTCCGCAGGAAGTATGGAGCCGGGGGGAAATTTATTTTCCCAGATTGAACGCACTATATATTTCTCTGCAAAACTTGCAGGTCCTTTGGCATTGATTATCATCAGCCCGGTTTTCCGATTGTTAGCATTATTCTGGCCACAGATCATACCAGAGCGACGAAAAATGAAAACCACCAGATCACTGATGAAAAATTCTACCCTGCCAAGCTCTCAATAACTGCTATAAAAGTGACCAGGTTCAAATCAGTTGTCACTGAATTTTGCGTTAGAGATCCGCTTTTTGAAATCCCTGTATACCCTAATCATTACATTGAGTTTATCTTTAGGCTAGACTGAACTACGCAAATTTTACCGTTCGTCAACCCAAAGACGTAACTACCACACTTAATAACAGATTCACTTATAACAGATTAGAGAGGAAGACATGCCTGCTACACCGATTCAGGCTTTTATGAGTAACTTCTTGGGCAACTCGCCCAAGTGGTACAAGCTTGCGATACTGATTTTTCTTATCATCAACCCGATACTCTTCAGTATCAACCCCTTTGTTGCGGGCTGGTTTTTGGTCGTGCAGTTTATCTTCACTCTGGCCATGGCGCTTAAATGCTATCCTCTGCAACCCGGTGGTTTATTGGCGATTGAGGCCGTGTTTATCGGTATGACCAGTCCCAGCCAGGTACTGCACGAGATTGAAGCCAACCTCGAAGTACTGCTGCTATTGGTATTCATGGTGGCCGGTATCTACTTTATGAAGCAATTGCTGCTTTATGTATTTACCAAGATGATCACCAAGGTGCGTTCCAAAATGGTCGTATCCCTGATGTTCTGTGTTGCCTCAGCCTTCCTGTCTGCGTTCCTTGATGCCTTGACAGTTATTGCGGTTATCATCGCTGTAGCAGTCGGTTTCTACTCCATCTATCATAAGGTCGCATCCGGTAAAGATTTCAGCGCCGATCATGACCATACCTCTGACGGGAATGACCAGCTTAACGCCCAAGAGTTGGAAGACTTCCGGGGCTTCCTGCGTAACCTGTTGATGCACGCCGGTGTCGGTACCGCCCTCGGTGGTGTGTGCACCATGGTAGGTGAGCCGCAAAACCTGATCATCGCCGCCCAGGCTAACTGGCAGTTCTCTGAATTCGCCTTGCGGATGTCACCTGTGACTGTACCCGTATTCTTTGCCGGTATCCTCACCTGTGTCTTGGTGGAAAAATTCCGTATCTGTGGTTATGGCGCCCAACTGCCAGACGCTGTACACAAAATTCTGGTGGAATTTGCCGCCCATGAAGATGCCCACAGAACCAGCAAAGATAAGATGAAGCTGGTTATCCAGGCTCTGGTCGGTGTATGGCTGATTGTCGGTCTAGCCTTCCACCTGGCATCGGTTGGTCTTATCGGTCTTTCAGTTATCATCCTGACCACAGCCTTCAACGGTATTACCGATGAGCACGCTCTGGGTAAAGCCTTCGAAGAAGCCCTGCCCTTTACCGCTCTGCTGGCAGTATTCTTCGCCGTGGTGGGTGTGATTATTGACCAAGGCCTGTTTGCTCCTGTTATTCAATGGGCTCTCGGCTTTGAAGGCAATATGCAGTTGGTTATCTTCTATGTTGCCAACGGCCTGTTGTCCATGGTCAGTGATAACGTGTTTGTGGGTACCGTTTATATCAACGAGGTGAAAGCCGCGCTGATTGATGGCCAGATCACCCGCGATCAGTTTGACCTGCTTGCCGTTGCCATCAACACGGGAACCAACCTGCCATCAGTGGCTACCCCTAACGGTCAGGCGGCCTTCCTGTTCCTGCTGACTTCCGCTCTGGCTCCCCTCATCCGTCTCTCTTATGGCCGCATGGTATGGATGGCACTGCCTTACACTATCGTGTTGTCCATTGTTGGTGTACTGGCAATTGAGACCGGTTTCCTGGAGCAGATGACCCAATACTTCTACGACTCAGGCATGATCCTGCACCACAGTGCCCAGGAAGTGCTGGGTAAAGGTGCTGCCGTAGGCCATTAGTCTATGTATTGACTGAACCTTTTGGTTTCAGTAGAGTCCAAAAAACGCCCCTCTAAGGGCGTTTTTTTATGGGTGTCATATCCATCTGAGGAGTTACCCCACCTCGCCTTGGACTGATGGGTAATCAATGGAGAATAGTTTTGACAGCAATGATACGTTTCGCCCACTCTCGCATGGCCTGGGGAATTCTGGCGCTCAGCGCCCTGTCTCTGGAGCTGGCTGCGTTGTACTTTCAACATGTGATGCAGCTCGAGCCTTGCGTCATGTGTATCTACCAGCGTTTGGCCGTATTGGGATTGCTGCTGGCCGGCATCATAGGCTTTCTTGCGCCGAGTGTACGTCCAGTGCGACTTGTGGCAGCCTTGCTGTGGGGGATAAGCGCCAGTTGGGGGCTGAGATTGGCCATTGAACTCAACGATATGCAGCAAAACCCTTCGCCTTTTTCCACCTGTTCATTCCTGCCGGACTTCCCCTCCTGGATGCCACTGCATGAATGGCTGCCTTCGATATTTATGCCAACAGGCATGTGCACTGATATTCCCTGGAGCTTTATCGGCATCACTATGTCGCAGTGGATGATTGTTGCTTTTGCCACATATCTGGTAGCACTGCTGCTCTATGTTGTACCTATTCTGAGCAAGGGCCGTAACTAGGTATTCAATTCAAGCTAGCGGGTTTCCTATGAGCATAAAAAAGCCAAACAATCGTGTTTGGCTTTTTACTCTTGATGCCTGGATGACATCAATCCAAGTCCTTCAGTGGCCAGAGTACAATATGATCTTCAAGATCGCGCACTTTACTCTCGCAAAGCGTCTTGCCCTTCACCGACATCCCTACTTCGTGCATCGCATCCTTGGAGCCGGTCAAAAGTGGGTGCCAGGAAGGCAATGGCCGCCCCAGATACAGACGCCGATAAGCACAACTATCCGGCAGCCAGTCCAGCTCACAGATATTCGTCGCCGTCACCGCGGTGCACAGAGGCACAAATTCAAAGCGTTTTTCATAGTGAATGCAGCTGCAGTCTTTATCAGACAACAATTTGCAGGCCGCATTGGTATAGTAAAGCTCATCGGTTTCATCATCGATGAGCTTATTGAGACAGCATTTCCCACAGCCATCACAGAGAGACTCCCACTCATCCGGAGTCATTTCGGCCAGGGTCTTGGTTAACCAGAAGGACATAAATTTGTTGGTTCGTTCTTGAAAGCTTGCGTGATGGCTATTTTACACTATTTCCGGGGTGGATACTTGATCCGCTCGGAAAGATAAGCCGCCGCCAAAGCGAAATAGTCTGAATTTTGCCAGCTTCGCAAGGCGCGGTAGTTCTGGTATACCAGATAGTGCCTTCCGGTGACACCATCTGGCATGATCAATGAAACTTGCATATCGGTCCGGCCAGGCAGATCGCCGCCATCGTAACGACGAACGCCCAACTGCTGCCAATGGCTGAAACTCGCCTGATAATCCACTCCGAGTTGGCTGTTCTCTATGGACTCGGGCGCTTTGACCTGGCGTCCCCAGGTTTGGGTGTCATCCCAGCCCGTTTGCTGCAGGTAGTTGGCCACAGATGCCAAGCCATCGGCAAAGCTGTTCCAGATATCGATCTTGCCATCACCGTCGCCGTCGCTGCCGTATTGCAGATAGGCGCTTGGCCTCAATCCTAAAGGCCCCATGGCACCGGTACTCGAGCCCTTGAGCTCGTTAAAGTCGAGCGATTGTGACGCGAGAATTTTCAGCGCCGCAAAAAACTCATCGCGGTAAACCTCTTGTCCCTCATAGGCCAGTGACGCCGTCACGGAAAGCACAGGATAACCGCCCTGCTGATTGCCAAAATCTGACTCGAGCCCCCAAAGGGCCAGAATAAACCTGGGCTGCACCCGATATTGTTTACCAAGTTTGACCAGCAGCGGTCGATATTCTTCGGCCAGTACCCGACCCTTTACCACCATCTCCTCACTGATCGCCTTGGGGATATAGTGCTCCAGATCCTTTGGCGGTTCGGGGGCTGCCTTGTCATCATTGGAGGCTTTTTTAAACAGTTTTATCTGGCTGAAGGCCTTATCCAATATGAGTTGATCTATCCCTTGCGTTGCTGCGTCTTGTTTTAATTTATCAAGATACTGCTCAAAACTGCCTTCGGTCGCTGCACAGACATTGGTCAGCGACGCGCCCAGCAGCGAAATAAACACCAGGGAAAGTCTATCCATAAAACGCGTTATTCCTTAAGCAGAATGATCATCCAGGCCCTTGCTGCGTCTCAGCTCCTTCAGCATATCCACCTGCGGTGGCGGCAATTGCAAATAATAGCCCTTTTCCGCCAGTTCTGCTTTGACCTTGTTGATATCGGCGATACCCAGTTGCTGCCTTTTCTGCAGCGGCAACAGCATTACCAGTTGTGGTGGCCCAAATACCTGCATCAAGGGAGCAGGTACATCATCAAACTGGCCTTTCTTGTTGACGAATAAATAGGTGTCGGCTTTTTTCAGGCTCTTATAGACAGCACAGATCATAATTGTATCAATTTCCATGGGTTCAAACTTGCCACTCATCGGGGCACACTATAACATGGACGCCTTGGAATATAACGCTGTCACGCAATCTGACTGCTCATTTTCTGGAGAATGACGCCGGGATGCCAAAACCTAGTCTAGAGCTAAAGGGCTCTTCTTTTACGCTCTCTGTACTTCATATCAATACCCCAGATCTGGACGCCCTTTTCAAAGAGCTCGATGGCAAGCTCGCCCAGGCTCCCCAGTTTTTCCTCAATGCTCCACTGGTGCTCAACTTAAGTCAGGTCAACGGCACAGACATAGATCTCAAAGGGCTGCGCCACGGACTGACCGAAAGACAACTGGTGATAGTCGGTGTGACTGCCGCCGATAAGGCACTCAATGAAGCCGCCAAGGCGCAGGGATTGGCCAGCATCAAAGCCGGGAAACAGTCGGAATTACCACCGCCGTCCCCGAGAGTCACCAAGATAGTCAAACAAAACGTGCGCTCCGGGCAACAAATCTATGCCAAAGACGGTGATTTAATCGTTTTTGGTGCAGTAGGGAATGGCGCAGAAGTCATTGCAGATGGTAGCATTCATGTATACGGGGCACTGCGTGGTAAGGCAATGGCGGGAGCCAGCGGTGATAAACATGCCGTGATCCTGGCCCAGTCCATGGAAGCTGAACTGGTTTCGATTGCGGGACAGTACTGGTTGACTGAAAACCTGCAGCAACACTGTACCGCCAAGAGTGGTTGTATCAGGCTCAGCGGTGAGTCATTAATCGTTGAATCGCTGCCCGGATAAGGCAGATGGAAAGGATAAAATAGAACATGGCACAAATTATTGTTGTCACCTCAGGTAAAGGCGGTGTGGGCAAAACCACATCGAGCGCGGCTATCGCTACCGGCTTGGCGCTTAAAGGACACAAGACTGTTGTTATCGATTTTGATATCGGCCTGCGTAATCTGGATTTGGTCATGGGCTGTGAGCGTCGGGTTGTTTACGACTTTGTCAATGTCATCAACGGCGAGTCCAATCTGAACCAAACGCTGATCAAAGATAAACGCTGCGATAAACTGTTCGTTTTACCGGCTTCCCAAACCAGGGACAAAGATGCCCTGACCAAAGAAGGTGTCGGCAAGGTACTTGATGATTTGAGCAAAGACTTTGACTACATCATCTGTGACTCTCCGGCAGGTATTGAAACCGGCGCCATGATGGCACTTTATTTTGCCGATATCGCCATAGTGACAACCAACCCTGAGGTCAGCTCGGTCAGAGACTCAGACAGGATCCTTGGCATGCTGCAAAGCCGTAGCCGTCGTGCCGAGCAAGGGCTTGAGCCCATCAAGGAATATCTGCTGCTGACTCGCTACTCTCCTGCCAGAGTGAAAACCGGCGAAATGCTCAGTGTGGAGGATGTGCAGGAAATTCTCGCAATACAACTGCTCGGAGTTATTCCTGAGTCTCAGGCAGTGCTCAAGGCTTCCAACTCAGGGGTGCCGGTGATCATAGATCACGACAGCGATGCCGGACAGGCCTACGAGGACACTGTGGCTCGTCTGCTGGGTGAAGAGCTTCCGCTGCGTTTCGTCGCGGAAGAGAAGAAGGGATTCCTTAAACGAATATTTGGTAGCTAAATTATGTCATTACTCGATTATTTCAGAAGCAGCAAGAAAAGCAGCACTGCGGCAACCGCCAAGGAACGTTTGCAGATCATCGTTGCCCATCAACGCGGCGAGCGCGGGGCACCGGATTACTTTCCGCAGATGAAGCAGGAGATAATTGAAGTGATCCGCAAGTATGTGCACATCTCCGAAGAGCAGGTATCTGTGCAGTTGGATCAAAACGATGACAACCTGTCGGTACTCGAGCTCAATGTAACTCTGCCCGATCGCCCTTGAGGCAAGCTTTTTCGGTAAAAAGCAAAGGGCATCAAGATGCATACATTTGAAGCCAAAGTATGAATAAAGCATCTATGTAAAATAAAGCATCTATGTAAAGTACTGCTGCAGTCACAAAAAGGCGCCCAAGAGCGCCTTTTTACTTTTATCAACCAGGTTCAGAGTGCCAGCTTGGCCAATTTGTCAGCCACCAGTTGGCCACGCCAGCCCAGCAACACCAAGGGCGTAGGCCCCTGTTTGCCGTCCCATACCCACTCAAGATATTCGTGAATATGACGCTTGGATCCAAGCAACTCCATAGGCACACTTTCGGATTCAGCAATCTCGGTCAAGCACTGCTTAATGCTCTTGAAGGCGCTCTTATATCCCGGCTTGAGAGCCAACACATCCAAGGGCTCCGGCAGATTGCTCATATCCGCCTTTGCCATGACCTTGAGCACATCTTTGGCGTAGAGACGCTTTTCATGATCCGTCAGCTCTTTCATGGAAAGCACATCATTGATCCCTCTTGGCTGACGCTTAGCCAAGCCGATAAGGGCATGATCTTTCATGACAAAACCCAGCGCCATGTCCTTTGCCAACGCTTTACGCAAACGCCAGGCCGCCAGCACCTTGAGCACAGCCAATTGTGGTGTACTCAACTGAAAGGCGTTCTTGACCCTAAGATAGGCTGTATCTTCATCCGGCGCGTCCAGACGCCCTTCTGTCATGCGCTGGCTTTCTTCCAATGCCCACTCAAGCCTGCCCTGCTGCTCCAGTTTCTGCAGTAGCTGAGGATAGAGCTGGTATAAATAGTAAACGTCATTGGCCGCATAACTGAGCTGCGCTTTAGAAAGTGGTCGTTTCAACCAGTCGGTGCGAGACTCTCCCTTGTCGAGCTCCACTCCCAGGCACTCATGCACCAGCTTGGCATAACCCAAGCCATGGCCCATGCCGGCAATGGCTGCCGCCAGTTGACTGTCGAACAAAGGCTTGGGCTGACATTGGCCTTGGCGGGCAAACACTTCCAAGTCTTCACTGCAGGAGTGCAACAACTTGGTGATCTTCTCATCGGTCAGCAAGGCCCAAAAGCCCGACAGATCCGAGATGGCCAAGGGATCTATCAGAGCCAGGGTCTTGCCGTCATAGGCCTGAATGAGCCCTAAACAAGCATAGTAAGTGCGGGTGCGTACAAATTCGGTATCCAGTACCAGCAATTTAGCCTCGCGATACTGCTCCACCAGCTGTGCCAGAGTGGCGTCATCTTTTACATACAGGTAATCTTGCAAATTCAACTCCCATCCTGCGCGAGTTTCCAGGTCCCGGAAACACAAGAGCCGGCTGGCGCCGGCTCTTTATATTATGCAGATTTGGCCTCATCTCTGAGTTCTCTGCGCAGGATCTTTCCTACGTTGGTTTTCGGCAATTCGTCCCTGAATTCTACCAGCTTCGGCACCTTATATCCTGTTAAATGATGGCGACAGTGCTTGATAAGCTCCTTCTCGGTCAAAGATTTGTCTTTTGCCACCACAAAAATCTTCACCAGTTCACCACTGACCTCATGCGGCACGCCCACAGCGGCCACTTCAACCACCTTGGGATGCAAGGCCACCACCTCTTCCACTTCATTGGGGAAGACGTTGAAGCCGGAAACCAGGATCATATCCTTCTTGCGATCGACAATATAGAAAAAGCCTTTTTCATCCATATAGCCGATATCGCCTGTGGCCAGCCAACCGTCTTTGTCGATCACTTTGGCGGTTTCTTCCGGACGTTGCCAGTAGCCCATCATCACCTGAGGCCCCTTGGCAAAAAGTTCGCCCGTCTCTCCCTGAGGCAATACCTGACCGTCGTCACCCCGCACTTGAATTTGCGTCGAAGGTGCAGGTAAACCGATAGAGCCGTTGTAACCGGCCAGATCGTAAGGGCAGCAAGCTACCAGAGGTGAAGCTTCGGTCAGGCCATAGCCTTCGAGCAAGCGAGTCTTGGTGATGCTCTGCCATTTGTCAGCCACGGCGCGCTGCACCGCCATACCGCCACCAATAGAGAGTTTGAGGCGGGAGAAGTCCAGAGCGGCAAACTCTTCGCTGTTGACCAGGGCGTTAAACAGGGTGTTCACCCCAGTGAGAGCAGTGAAAGGTGTTTTCCTGAGTTCAGCCACAAATCCCGGGATATCCCTTGGATTGGTGATCAGCAAATTGTTGGCGCCTTTATGCAGGAACAACAAACAGTTCACCGTTAAAGCAAAAATATGGTAAAGCGGCAAGGCGGTTACCACAAACTCTTTGCCGTCGTTGAGCAAAGGGGCATAAGCACCGTTGGCCTGCAATACGTTGGCGACTATGTTGCCATGGCTTAGCATGGCGCCCTTGGAAACGCCAGTGGTACCGCCGGTATACTGCAAAAAGGCGATATCATCACTCTTGACCACAGGCTTGACGTACTGTGCCTTTTTACCGGCCCGAAGCGCCCGGCGCATAGAGATGGCGTGTGGCAGAGAGTATTTGGGCACCAGGCGTTTGATGTACTTCACCACAAAATTAACCAGGGTACGCTTAGGCGCACTCAAGAGATCGCCAAGCCCTGTGATAATCACGTTTTTGACCGGAGTTTGATCGACCACTTGCTCCAGTGTGCTGGCAAAGTTGGACACCACCACTATCGCCTTGGCGCCGGAGTCGACCAACTGGTGCTTGAGCTCTCTTGGGGTATAGAGCGGATTGACATTGACCACTACCATGCCGGCCCGCAACACACCAAACAGGGCGATGGGATATTGCAGCAGGTTCGGCATCATGATCGCCACCCGATCGCCCTTTTGCAATTTGAGATCATTTTGCAAATAAGCGGCGAAGGCACGGCTGCGCTCTTCCAGTTTTCGGTACGTCAGGGTTGCGCCCATATTGACGAATGCGGGTTGGTCGGCATAGGTATTGACCGCTGATTCCAACATCTCCAGCAAGGAAGCATAGCGGCTGGCATCAATTTCGGCAGGCACGTCGGCAGGCAAACTGTTAATCCAGGGCTGGTCCACAAATCTCTCCTAAAATTCCGTCTTCAGCGGAAACGACTCTCTCTGTCGTTAAAGCCCGCAGCGTCTGCGGGCAAAGCACTGAGTATTTTTATAAAGTTCTTATTAAGGCCTTTGGCCTCGACTCTTGGTAGTTAACTTTCGCGCCGCAAAAATCATACGGGCGTTTAAAATTTTGATCATCATCACATAAAAGCTTTTATTTGCCTAGTCCCCCGGATTGGATTTTCTACCTTGGAGAAATCCGGCCAGAGTTTGCGCTACCTCATCGGCGTTCCCCATATGTAGATGGTGATCCCCTGGTAGTTGTACTATCTGCAAATCCCTGTACCAGGCGCGGGCCTGAGGTAAACTCTGCACCAGTCCAGGAAATCCCTGTTCACCCGTGATAAGTAAGCTGGGGATGGCGATCCCCTGCATCAGGGATGCTACCTGCTCAAAACAAAGTCGCATCGGCGAGTCGAGTCGTAGCCTTGGGTCACTGCGCCAACTGGCACTCTGCGCATCAATTTGCATATTGCGCGTCACCAATAATCTGGACCAGGGCTCGGCCAATCCGGTCAACTGCACTCTGGCTTTGATGGCCGGCTCGATACTGTCATAAACCACTTGGCTACGTTTGCTGCCGAGCATACGCTTGTGGGCAGCAAAGCTTTTTCTCAGCCTGGGTTTGGCCTGCTCCACCGCCTCATAGAGAGGAGCGAAGGCTTCAATCAACAGCAACTTATCGACTCGTTCAGGAAACGCTGCAGCATAAGCACTGGCAACGATCCCCCCAAGGGAGTGCCCCAACAGAGTGACTGGTGCATCGCCGGCCAAGTGGTCCAGCAGCAGCTCAAGATCATACAGATAATCAATCCAGTGCAGCGGATAACGCCCTGGCCTGTGACCCGATAAACCATGTCCCGGCCAATCAATGGCAAGAATACGATAATCATTCATCAGCTTCTCGGCCAAAGGGGCAAAGCTGTTGCTGTTATCCAGCCATCCATGCAATGCCAGTAACAGCGGCTTATCTTCCGCTCCCCAGCATTGGGCCGCCAGAGTGAGGTGCGGCAGCGGGATCTTCAGTGCTTTTACGGGGGCGGAAGGTTGCCACATAATGCCTCTGTTGTCAGTGTATCAGTTCGCTTTTTTGATAAATTTGAGTGTCATACGGTCACTTTCTCCTATCTTGAGATAAGTGTCCCTGTCCTGCTCACCCAGCCGCAATGTCGGCGGCAAGGTCCAGACGCCTTTGGGGTAATCCTTACTGTCCTTGGCATTGGCGTTGATCTCACTGCTGGCTTCCAAGGTGAAGCCGACCTTTTCTGCCAGTGCTATCATCTCATCCTGCATCATGTAGCCGCTGTCAGGGCCGTTACCGGCTTTGCCCCTGTGCTCAACCACACCAAAGACGCCGCCATCTTTAAGCACATTAAAGGCAGCCTGAAACACGGTTTGCAGTTGCCCCTGACTGGCCCAGTTATGCAGGTTTCTGAAAGTGAGTACAGCATCGGCGCTGGCATCTTCTCCCAGTTTTACCTGTGCGGGAGGATCCAAAACCACCAGTTCGATTTTGCCAAGCTCTTTGGGGTGGGCTTGCAGCCATTCTAGATAACGCTTGCCCGCTTTGGCCCGATAACGGCTGCCCGGGGTGTCTTCTTGCGGCGCTGTGTTGAAACCGGCGGCAATATACTGCCCCTTGTCCGCCAACATAGGCGCCAGGATTTCTGTGTACCAGCCGCCGCCTGGCCAGAGCTCAATCACGGTTTGCTCCGCAGTGATCCCGAAAAAAGCCAGTGTCTGCTCTGGATGACGATATTGGTCGCGCTCGACATTGGCTTCCCGGCGAAAGTCACTGTTAACCGCCTCCAGCAAAGCCGGTTCGCCAGCCTGCACCGCACCGCTGCCAAGCAGCATGCCAGCCACCAACAAAGCCTTGCCAAGCGGCGTTGCCAGCTTGCGATTGAATTGCTTGTATTCCATTTCCCTTCTCCTTTGAATGTGGATTTATGCTGCGGCAACAGACCCGCCGAAACGACTTTTTGGCACGCACTGGTGCCAAATAAGATTGCAGTTCAAGCTAACAGTGAGCGGCAGACTTGCCAAGGATCAGTTTGATTTTCCATCTATGCGGCGCCAGCAAAGCAGTAGCGCCAATAAGCCGGAAGCGAACCACAGCAATACCCAGACGAACGCAGGCACCCAGCTGTACTCAGCCAGCAATACCGCATCCCCCCTATCGTCCAACCCCAGCAACACAGCAGGACTGGCAAGCGCATTGAGCATCACCATCAAGGCCACTAGGCGCAGGCTGCCGCTGAGCAGTCGATTGCCGCCAAATTTCAGCGGCAGCAGAAACAATACACTCAGACTAATGAGGATACTCAGGGTCAGTAAGTCCCGCCCCCACAGCAGTATGGTGAGCAGCACCAAGGCGCCGATAAAGGCAAAACTTATACGGATCCCCCGCGGCCAAGTGGCCAGGTGGTAAAGCAGGCAGCCCCAAAAAGCCGCCCCCAAATAACCGCTGAATCCGATAAGGAGCGGCCAGCCGCCCTGACTGAAGCAGAAACCGGCGCCATTGGGAAAGAGTTGGATATGGCTGACAATCCCGCCGCTTAACAGCGTTGCCAGCGCATGGGACAATTCATGGAAATAGCTTTCCAACCATTTGAAGGGTACAGAGACATAGGGCAGATGAGTCAACATCAAGGCCAGCAAAAGTTCCAGCAGAAACTGGCCTCTTCCCGGTAACGGCAGAGAACGGGAAGGTTTTACAAAAGCGTTATCGGCTGCGGGACTGTCAGGCGTAGACATCTATGCCCACCATGGCTGAGATAGCGTCCCGCTGCGCGGCGTGTTGGGTATTCAGATAGAGGGCGATAGCATCAGAATGACCTGCGGTTTCCCGCTTCAGCTGCTCTCTTTGTTGGTATTTGTCGTTAAGGGCTTGGCTGTCAAACTCGACCAACTGCCTGGATGGGCTGACAAGGATTTCATCTTGAGTCTCAACGGTTTGCTGGGCACGCTCAGGAGGCCTGTTGCCGGCTACCGCCTGCGACAGACTTTGAACTGCACCCGGATGTCCCGTCTGCTTGATCATCATGATACTGGTTTGATCCCCGTTTGCCCCAAGCCCTTGAGGCAGTTAACCCGCCTGAAGCCCTATTCCCTTCCCGGCAGTTTCTTCCAGGCAACTGTATCTCGCAAATACACAGGCGCCAGCTCATCGACCGAGGTGGCCTGCCCTTGTTGCCAACCTAGGCTTGCCAAAGCAAGCATAGCACTGGCTTGAGGATATTTCACCGCATCCAGCAAGGTCAAGTTTTCGGCATGTTGTAAAAGTGCCGGGTAGGCATCAAACCCGGTGCCGCAGCAATACACCTTGTCCGTATTGGCAAAGGGCGAGGTCATTGTCTCAGGGGCGCTCACTTGCTCTATGCCAACCAGTTTGGCCATACCGGATTCCTGTTCAAACGCCGCCCAATAGATTTCGCCCATGCGGGCATCTATGGCACAAATCACCTGCTGCGCACCATGTTCAGTTATCGCTTGCTGCGCCATGGCGGCCAAGGTAGAGATGCCGATTACAGGTACATCCAGCCCCAGCGCCAACCCTTGAGTCATAGAGGTGCAGATACGGATACCGGTGAAACTCCCCGGCCCACGGCCATAGGCGATAAGGCCGATATCCTGCATCTTGAGCCCGGATTGGCTCAGCAAGTTCTCTATCATGGGCAGCAATCTTTGGCTGTGTTCACGGGGCGCATCGACAGATTCCGCAATACTGCCATCTTGCCATGCCAGCGCCGCTGAGCAGAGTTCGGTACAGGTATCCAGAGCCAGAATAACAGGAGAATTGGCAAGTGTAGTCGATGTCATGGGTTCAACCTTGATGGGCGAAGGTATGGCCTTCGGCAAGTTAATAGCGGCGGGATCATACCATCAAATACGCCGAAACCAAGCCCGGATCTGCCCTTGTGATCCTTATCATGGACAATGAGAACAGTTCTCAACTAATATGGAGTCCCCTTTTCGGTTAGCGTCTGTTATGTCCAGCCTCTCTCAGTCTTCCAATGAAACCGCAGTTTCGCGGTTGAAACGTGCCTTTGTCGCCGGTATTTGGGCCACGCTCATCAGCATAGCCATCGGGTTTTCCTTTAAAGTCTGGCTCGCAAGCTGGGTTCCCAAGGCGGATCTGGCTATCTACCACACGGTTATCGATATCATCTCGCTGTCACTGATCCTGATGACAGGCTTTCGCTCGTCTATGGTGGTGTCCTACAGCCAGACCCGCAACGACAGGGATATCATCAATATTTTCCGCTATGTGCTGATCCTTGTAGTGCTGCTGACCTGGGGCATCATACTGCCCTATATCAAGCACAAACTCGCCATAGATGTGGAGTACCTGCAACTGGTGGGCATCATAGTCAGCATGGGGCTCAAGGTGTACTTTACCAACCTGGTTGCCATGTATCGTCTCTATGAAATCAGTAACAAGGTAACCTGGATGGAGCCGCTGTCTTTGGTGCTGGCCTTTGCCCTGTGTTACTACGGGCTGAGTATGGCGCCACTGGGGGCACTCTTTTACGCTACGACGCTGTCGTCTCTGATTATCGCGGCCTTTATGTATCTGAGAAGGCGGCGTCAAATCGCCACCGCGCCGCTCGCCAAGGTCAATCTGGAGCCGGCGCTGAAGAGCTTTATGAAGCGCAGTGTCACCGCCTCGCTCGAGGCAGGCTCCAGCATTCTGATGATCTATATTACCGTACTGCTGACCATACGTTATTTCAGTGTCGAAGAGCTGGGGGATTTCCAAGTGGTGGTCAGGCCGGTATTTACTTACATGACCTTGCTGTTTGTATTCCCTATCTACCGCTTCGTATTGCCGGAATTGGCGGTCTGTGTTCGCACTAGAGACAATGAACAGATCCGCGCCATCAAACACTGGCTCTACAAGCTGGCGCTGATTGTCAGCATCAGTTTCTTTGTTGTCATGCTGTTGGGCGGCGAGAGTCTATTCAGAATGCTGTTTCCGCCCCAGTATCACGGCGCCGTGCCGGTACTGCTGCACTATGCCATTTTCTTCATTTTTCTGATGCTCAACGGTTATCAACTGGCCTATATCAAAGCCGAAGGCTACTTCAATGCCAGTTTGCTGATCCGCCTGGCCGGCATCATTACTCTGGTAGGCGCCTTCTTCCTGCTCAGGCAACTGACGGCCAATGTGGTGGCGGTGATCCTCGCCCTCGGCTGCGGTTACTTGATGATGTACCTGATAGGCGCTCTGGTGGAGCGCCATATCCGCCACAGTAAAGCCCAGGCTTCACCGGCCGTTTCCTAGCTGTTTTCGGGCGGTGACATGGTGGTTTCTAGGCCTCAACCAAGGAAAGCGGCCAGTCTGATTTACTCTTGAGTGAATTGCGCTTGATAGTAGCTTCGGGCTATGGCCGTTTTCACCTTCAGCGGCTAAGGTTAACCTCAAGGAACAGCACGCAACAGCAAAGGATTGGAGGCCAGGGAATGCCAGGCGCCTATGCACACCTCACACTGGTCAATAGCCTCAGACAGCCACTTGAGCTGGAGGCGGTTACCCATATGCCCAAGGACGCTATTCGCGCCTTACTGAAGCACTTCAAGTACTGCGAGCTCGGGGCTGTCAGCCCGGATTATCCCTATCTCGCTCTCAATGACCGCCAACAGGCCAAAAGTTGGGCCGACAAGATGCATTACCAGCATAGCGGCGAAATGCTCAAAGCCGGCGTTCGTCACCTGGCCTGCAGTGAAGGGGAAGAACGCGACAAGGGCCTGGCCTGGTTGCTGGGCTATTGTGCCCATGTGATCGCAGATGTCACTGTCCATCCGGTTATTGAGATGAAAGTAGGCCCCTACAAAGAAAACGCCGATGCCCACAGGTATTGTGAAATGCATCAGGATGCCTACATCTATCCCAAGCTCAATCTCGGGGCAATAGGTCTATCCGAACACTTGGATTCCGGTATTGCCGCCTGCTGCGATGCCACAGGTCAGAAACTGGATCCTGTCATAGAGAGATTGTGGGACAACTGCTTCAAAGATGTATATATAGAGGAATGGGCCAATAATCCGCCAGCCATCAATGACTGGCATAAAGGCTTTATCACTGTGGTGGACAAGATTGCCGAGGAAGGCAACAGACTGCTGCCGTTTGCCCGCCACCTGGGCGTCAAGTTCGCCGTCCTATATCCGGAGCAGGAGCAGATTGAAAAAACGTATTTAACCCTGACCACCCCTGAAGGCGATATGCACTATGACGCGATTTTTCTGCGCGCCAGAGAAAACGTCAAACACTTTTGGCAACTTATCGCCAGCGGTGTGCTGGAGCAAGACAGCGCCTATCTGGAAAGTATCAAAGATTGGAATTTGGACACGGGCCGGGATGCCGCAGGTAAACTGGCCTTTTGGCAGGAACAGACCTAACAGGAACTAGCACCGACCTACTATTTGTAGATAAGGATTCAAGGATGAAATCAATTTTCCATCAAGGCCCAATCGTCTGCCTGCTGCTGGCGCTGCTACCGACACTTGGTGGCTGCGGTCTCGGTGACAGGCATGATCAGGAATACCAACAACTGGCACCGGCACTGACCAAGGTGACCAGCGCGGCCGAAGCCACCATACGTTATGAAAATCATCCGGCCAACCTCGACGGCCAAACTTTATTGGCGTTGGCCACAGCCCATGACGCCTCCCTGCTCGAGCCATTCAGTCAATACCAACTGCACCTGTTTCGTATCGAGGATCATGCCCTCTTGTTGCTTTGCAGCGCAGACGGTGAGCGGGCCCTGATGGAAGACAGTGGCTGCACCGCAAAGCTCGACAAACAACATTGGCAACAGGGAACACATCCCTGTGAGACCAGTATTGCACCTGCCAACATCTGCCTGGATGAACTGTGATCCCTGTCATAGTATCGCGTTTCCTGCAAAGGGTATCCTAGGCGCACTTGGGCGCTCGCGCCCCTTTAACCTCAATAGCTTAGTGCTGGTTACCGGGTCTTGAGACAATATTCGGCAAACAGGCACCCGCCATAGCAGTAAAGGAAATCTCATGTCAGACAGTCATTGCCGTCACGGCAGCTTCACCAAACCTCTTCGTCGCCTTCGCCGTCTTCGCAGCTCAGAAGCCATGCGGGATCTGGTTCGCGAGCAGCAAGTTTCCCTGACAGATCTGGTACACCCACTTTTCATCGAAGAAGGCATTACTGAGCCTGTGGCCATCAGCACCCTTCCCGGGATCAGCAGATTGCCCGAGAGCATGCTGGCAGCTGAGATCCGTGAGCTGAAGGCCCTCGGGATCCGCTATGTGATGCCCTTTGGTATTTCACACCATAAAGATGCCATCGGCAGCGATACCTGGAACGATGACGGCCTGTTGGCACGGATGATCCGCACCATCAAGCAGGAAGCGCCCGAGATGCTGGTGATCCCGGATATCTGTTTCTGCGAGTACACAGATCACGGCCACTGCGGTGTGGTTGAGCACAATGAAGTTTGTAATGACGCGACTGTGGAAAACCTGGTCAAGCAGTCTGTCTGCGCTGCCCGCGCCGGTGCCGACATGCTGGCCCCTTCGGCCATGATGGACGGCCAAATCCGGGCTATACGCGAGGGCCTGGATGCGGCCGGTTTTGAAAATGTTGCCATTTTGGCCCACTCGGCCAAGTTTGCCTCCTCTTTCTACGGTCCATTCCGGGCGGCGGTAGATTGTGAACTCAGCGGCAATCGTAAAGGTTATCAACTGGATAGCGCCAATGGCCGGCAAGCGCTGTTAGAGGCCCTGCTCGATGAAGAGGAAGGTGCCGATATTCTGATGGTTAAACCAGGTACGCCTTATCTGGATGTGTTGTCACAATTGAGAGAGCGTACCGAGTTGCCTTTGGCGGCTTATCATGTGGGCGGTGAATATGCCGGGATCAAGTTCGCGGCTCTGGCCGGCGCTCTGGACGAAAGAGCCGTGGTTACCGAAAGCTTTGTCGGCTTCAAACGCGCCGGTGCCAGCTTGATTGTCAGCTACTACACCAAGCAATTTGCTTCTTGGCTGGCCGCAGATCGCGACTAATAGCTAGTACAGAGAGACAGAGAGCAAAAGGCGCCTGGTTTTAGGCGCCTTTTTACTATCAATTTATTTGTTCCAAAAATTGAATTAATACTCTCAAATACAGTATCTAACTGTTTTTAATCAATCTATCCCTTCAAGAAAAGACAAGGCAGATTGCAAATTGCGGGTCCTGTACATGGGAGGCAAGGAGTTGAGAAATGCCTGACCATAGCTGCGATTGACGATGCGATTATCACAGAGAATTAGCACACCGCGGTCGCTCTCGTCACGAATGAGCCGTCCAACACCCTGTTTGAGTGCTATCACAGCCTGGGGCAAGGCCAACTCCACAAAGGGGTCACCCTGTCGCTTACTGATCTCTGCGGCTCTGGCGCGATAGAGATTATCGTCCGGAGACACAAAGGGCAGTTTGTCGATTATCACGCAAGAGAGTAACTTGCCGCGCACATCCACGCCTTCCCAAAAACTGCCGGTGCCCAGCAGCACGGCATTACCCAGCTGACGAAACTTTTTCAGCAAGGTCTGCTTGCCGGCGCTGCCTTGCACCAAGAGTGGATAACGGCTGCGACCATGAAGCGCCTGCGCCACCCGTTGGAGCATCCTGTGACTGGTAAACAAAATAAAGGTTCGGCCCTTGGCCGCATTAATCGCCTGCTCACACACCTCAAGCAGGCGCCGAAACTGATAATCCCCTTCAGAGCGCACATCCCCAAGCTCCCTGGGGACACACAAAATCGCCTGGCGCCGATAGTCAAAGGGGCTGTCGAGAATAAGCTCCCTGGCCCCCTTAAGCCCTAATGTCCGGCAAAAATGGTTCAGACTGCGATTCACCTGTAGCGTTGCCGAGGTAAATAGCCATCGGGTTTGCACCTCAAACAGCGCCTGACACGCCTTGGCAACATCAATAGGCGCCATTCTCAGCGTCGGCAGGCGACTGCCCTGCTCTATACTGTAAGCCGCACTTTGATCTTCACAGTTGAAAAACTGCTCCAGCTGCCTACAGTAATCGAGCCATTTTTCCAGGCAATCATCCAGTTCATCACTGCGACCGATATTGGCCAGCATCACCCGCTCCAGCGCCCGAAACTCTTCGAGCAGCTGCCAGCATTGCCTCGCGAGTTCTTTATCGGCCAACAAGGGGCGCCAGTCGCTTTGCCCGGACGCCTGGGTCATCTGCGCCCAATCCGCCAGGCGGGAGCCGCAGCGTCTGGCGAGATCGCTCAGTTGTGAAGTATCCCTGAGTTCCTGTTGATATACCGCTTCCACCCGCTCCAGCACTCGCTGCATGGCCGCGAGCGACAATTGGCGACCAAAGTAGGTTACGGCAATATCGGCAAGCAGGTGAGCCTCATCGAAAATCACCGCATCGGCATCGGGCAACAACTCGGCAAAGCCGGTATCCTTGAGGATCCTGTCGGCAAAAAACAGATGATGGTTAACCACGATAATCCTGGCTTCCAGGCTCTTCTGTCTGGCCTTGCGGGTAAAGCAGCTGTCATAGAAGGCGCAGCGCTTGCCGCTGCAGCGCTCTTTCGAAGAAGCCACCAGCGCCAGTGCCGGCGACTGTTCGGAAACCGTGGCCAGAGTGCCGAGATCGCCATCTGTGCTGGCCGCGGCCCATTGATTTATCCTGAGCAGATCATCGAGCACTTCCGGGCTACGGCTCTGGGCGCCATCCAACTGCTGCTCCAGCAACAACTGACACAAATAATTGTTGCGCCCTTTGAGCAGCGCCACCCGAACTTGCAGATCCAGCATCTGCAGCAAGGCCGGCAGATCTTTATAAAACAGCTGTTCTTGCAGGTTCTTTGAGCCGGTGGAGACAATCACCTGCTTGCCGGAGAGCAGCGCCGGGATCAGATAACCGAAGGTCTTGCCAACCCCTGTGCCGGCTTCGAGCACCAAAGGCACTGCAGCGCCGCTTGAGCCATGGAGTAACTGGGCCACTTCGCGGGCCATCTCCAGTTGTTGCTCTCTAGGCTTGAAGCCCCTGATATTGGAGGCCAAAGGGCCGCCCGGGGCGAAGGCCAGTGCCGTTTCGCTGACGAGTCGATTACGCATTGTGCTCCATTTTGCCCTGGGGTATGGCGTGCATTATCGCTATTTGAGTGACGGATACAAGGGACAAACCTTATCGCCAAGCCGCTCTACCCGACAGAGTTGGCATTGGCATAGTTGGCATTGATATAGCTGACATAGTTAACATAGCCACTTACACCAACTCTTTAGCTAACGATTCGCAAACTTATGCCCAAGCGGGCCGCTTGATGAATCCTTTTCAAGCAGCAGACATTTTTTGATTTTGGGTGTTGCAAATTCCAGCCAAAGGGATTAGCTTAAAAACACACCAGCCGAATTGGCTCAGAATTGAATGTTTATGCGCTGCAAAATTACAGCGTGAAATCACAGGATTTATTACATGACACAGCTTCGCAACGCTATCCATCATCATCACCACGAGCGGTAGCCTTCGGAGCTGACTGCCGAAGGTTCATTCCTTCTGGCGGTTGATTCATAAGATCTGAAAACCCCTGGAAGGAATTCCGGGGGTTTTTCGTTTCCGGATTTGAGTTTTTTAACCAAGATTGAATTGACCAACAGGAATGACCACTATGACTTCAAATCGACTGCGCATCGCTATCCAGAAATCGGGCCGGCTTTCGAAAGAATCACAACAACTGCTGAAAAACTGCGGCGTAAAATTCACCGTTAACGAACAACGTCTGATAGCCCACGCCGACAATATGCCGCTGGATCTGCTGCGGGTGCGTGATGATGACATTCCCGGCCTGGTCATGGATGGCGTGGTCGATTTGGGGATCATTGGCGAGAATGTGCTGGAAGAGGAGCAGATAGAACGGCAAACACTGGGCAAACCTTCGGCCTGCAACAAACTCAGACAACTGGACTTCGGCGCCTGCCGTTTATCACTGGCGGTACCCAGTGAGTTCCCTTATCAGGATGCCGCCTCACTGGAAGGCTTGCGAATTGCCACTTCCTACCCCAACCTGCTGCGCCGTTTTATGCAAAATAAAGGCATAAGTTATCGCGACTGTATGCTCAAGGGCTCGGTAGAGGTCGCTCCCCGCGCCGGACTCGCCGACGGGATCTGCGATCTGGTTTCCACCGGCGCTACTCTGGAAGCCAATGGCTTGTACGAGACCGAAGTGATCTTTCGCTCCATGGCCTGTGTCATCCAATCACAGCAAACCCAAACCCCGGCCAAACAGGCCTTGATCGACAAGCTAATGAGCCGGGTCAACGGCGTCATCCGTGCCCGTGAAAGCAAATATATCCTGCTGCACGCTCCCACTGAAACCCTGGAGCAGATTGTTGCCCTGCTGCCCGGCGCCGAGAACCCTACAGTGTTGCCGCTCAACGATGACAGCAACCGGGTCGCCATCCACGCGGTCAGCACAGAAGATCTATTCTGGGACACAATGGAAGAGCTGACCAAGCTCGGCGCCAGCTCGATTCTGGTGATGCCAATTGAAAAGATGATGGGGTGAAGCATGCAGTATCTGGTATGGGACAAACTGAGCGAAAGCGAACAGGCCGCCGCGCTCCAGCGCTCCTCTCTGGTAAGCAGCGAAGCGCTCGAGCAGAGCGTCGGCGAGATCATTGAGGCCGTCGCCGCCAAGGGGGACCAAGCCCTCAGGGAGTACAGCGAGCGCTTTGATAATATCCCCCTTGAGAATATCGCCCTCAGTCAGGCGCAGATAAAAGCCGCTGCCCAGGACGTTAGCCCTGAGCTCAAAGACGCCATCAAGACCGCCATGGCCAACATAGATGTGTTCCACAGCGCGCAGCAACCCCTGGCTTTGGATATCAATACCCAGGCCGGAGTGCGCTGTGAGCTCCGAAGTGAGCCCATAGACAGCGTCGGCCTCTACATACCGGGCGGCAGCGCGCCGCTAATCTCCACTGTGTTGATGCTGGCGCTGCCGGCACGAATCGCCGGTTGTCGCCGCCGGGTCTTGATAAGCCCGGCACCGATAGACAGCGCCATCATCTACGCCGCCAGCGAATGCGGCATCGAAGATATTTACCAATCCGGTGGCGCCCAAGCCATTGCCGCGCTGGCATTGGGCACGGAAACCATAGCGCCGGTGGACAAGATATTTGGCCCCGGCAACCGTTACGTCACCGAAGCCAAGCGCCAGTTGTCCCAGGATCCCAGGGCGCGAGTCAGTATCGACATGCCGGCGGGGCCATCCGAAGTGCTGGTCATCGCCGATGAGACTGCCAATCCAGCCTTTGTGGCGGCCGATCTCCTGTCACAGGCCGAGCACGGCCCCGACTCTCAGGTGATATTGCTCTCTAGCTGTGAATCGCTGGCAAAAGCCGTCATCCAAGAGCTGGACAAGCAGCTTGCGGCCCTGCCCCGCGCCGATATTGCCCGCCAGGCATTGGCCGAAAGCCGTATTTTACTGCTCGATTCACTGGATAAGGCTGCAGCCGTTTCCAACCGCTATGGCCCCGAGCACCTTATCATCCAGACCCGCAGCCCAAGAGCGCTGCTGGCACAAATTCGCGCCGCCGGCTCTGTATTTCTCGGCCCCTACACCCCGGAATCTGTGGGTGATTACGCCAGCGGAACCAACCATGTGCTGCCCACTTACGGCTACAGCCGCTCGGTATCCAGCCTGTCACTGGCGGAATTCTGCCGCCGCTTTACCGTGCAGGAGCTGAGTGCCGAAGGTCTTTGCGCCTTGGGGCCCTCGGTAATGACCCTGGCCCAGGCGGAGCAACTTGACGCTCACAGCAATGCCGTTGCCCTGCGTCTGGCCTCTCTTGGGGTATCCGGAGCGGAAGCTTCAACCGAGAGTGTTTCATCACTGAGCGCGCCGTCGGCGAGTGTAGAGGAATAACAACCATGCCTGCAGCCATTAATACCGCCACTGCGGATGCCAAGAAAGGAACAATAGCCGTTACCCGCCAAAGCCGCGAGCTGGCCGCCGCTCTGGCTCGCCCCGAGCTTTTGGCGCTCGAGCCCTATCAAAGCGCCAGGCGCCTTGGCGGCCAGGGGGAAGTCTGGATCAACGCCAACGAATCCCCCTTCAACCACACTGATATCGACCGGGTCAACCGCTACCCCGAGTGCCAGCCGCCAGAGGTGATAGCCGCCTATGCCGCCTATGCCGGAGTCTCAGATTTGCAGCTCATCTGCAGCCGCGGCGCCGATGAAGCGATAGAGTTGTTGATCCGCACCTTTTGCACCCCGGGGGCAGACAGCATCGCCCTCTTTGGCCCCACCTACGGCATGTACGCCATCAGCGCCGCGACCTTCAATGTCGAGGTCAAGACACTGTCGTTGGATGACAACTTTCAGTTGCCCAAAGCGTTAACCCAGGCCCAAGGCGCCAAACTGCTGTTTATCTGCAACCCCAACAACCCCACAGGCACCTGGGTAAGCCAGGGTGAAATTCTGCGGGTGCTCGAGGCCATGCCAGACACGCTAGTGGTAGTGGATGAAGCCTATATTGAATTCAGTCCCGAGCTGAGCGCCGTCTCTTTGCTCAAGGAGTATCCCAACTTAGTCGTGCTGCGCACCCTCTCCAAAGCGTTTGCCCTGGCCGGAGCCCGCTGCGGCTTTATGCTGGCCAATGAAGGCATTATCGAGATGGTAAAACAGGTGCTGGCCCCCTACCCGGTACCTGTCCCTGTGGCACGCTTGGCGGCTTTGGCATTAAGCCCTGAGGGCATAGCCAGAATGCAGGCCGATGTGGCGCTGCTCAAGACTCAGGGGCAAAGAGTGGCTGCGGCGCTGGAAAGACTCGGTGCCCGGGTACTGCCAAGTGGCGGCAACTATCTGCTGGCGTATTTCGCCGATGCCCCCAAGGTGCGTGAGCAGTTGCAGCGCTTTGGCATAGTCGCCCGCAGCTACCGGGATCCGCGTCTTGTCGACGCCATACGTTTCAGTTTCAGCGATGACTCAGATACCGAGCGGCTGCTAGCCGCCCTGAGCCAGGTGCAATAACGATAATAATCAGCCCGGCAGCGGCCGGCACAAGGAAACATCAATGAGCCAGAAAATACTCTTTATCGACCGCGACGGCACCCTTATTGAAGAGCCGCAAACCGACAAACAGGTGGACAGACTGGATAAGCTGGTGTTTGAACCCGGCGTTATTCCGGCACTGCTCAAACTGCAAAGCGCCGGTTACCGCTTGGTGATGGTCTCCAATCAGGATGGCCTGGGCACCCCCTCCTTCCCGAAAGAAGACTTCGATGCGCCCCACAATCTGATGATGCAGATTTTTTCAAGCCAGGGGGTCAACTTCAGCGAGGTGTTGATTTGCCCTCACTTCAACGATGAAAACTGCAGTTGCCGCAAACCCAAACTCGGGTTGGTAAAAGAGTTTCTGACCCAGGGCCTGGTGGATTTCACCCGCTCGGCAGTTATTGGTGATCGGGAAACCGATATTGCCCTGGCCGAGGCCATGGGCTTGACCGGCTATCGCTATGACAGGGAAAAGCTCAACTGGGACGATATCTGTGATGCCCTCTTGAGCCGGGGTCGCCAGGCAACTGTGGTGCGCACCACCAAAGAGACCGACATTCGGGTCGAGGTGGATCTCGACCGCGCCGGCAACAGCGACATCAATACCGGCATAGGCTTTTTCGATCACATGCTGGATCAGATTGCCACCCACGGCAATTTCAAACTGGCAGTCAAGGTTGACGGT
Organism: Shewanella sp. Iso12; assembly: GCF_012030025.1. Taxonomy (NCBI): domain Bacteria; kingdom Pseudomonadati; phylum Pseudomonadota; class Gammaproteobacteria; order Alteromonadales; family Shewanellaceae; genus Shewanella; species Shewanella sp. Iso12. The sequence continues at coordinate 80,033 of NZ_JAAUHW010000004.1, read as the reverse complement.
GATCTTGAGATAGACGATCACCACAGTGTGGAAGATACCGCGCTGGCGCTGGGCGATGCTTTGCGTCAGGCGCTGGGCGATAAACGCGGCATTGCCCGTTTCGGCTTTTCCCTGCCAATGGATGAAGCCCGCGGCGACTGCCTGCTGGATCTCTCCGGCCGTCCCTTCCTCAAGTTCAACGCCGAATTTGAGCGGGAAAAGGTCGGGGAGCTGGCCACAGAGATGGTTGCGCACTTCTTTCGCTCCTTTGCTGACGGCCTGCGCTGCACCCTGCACCTTGGCTGCGAGGGTGATAACGACCACCACAAGGTAGAGGCACTGTTCAAGGTGCTGGGGCGCACTCTGCGCCAGGCCATCAAGGTTGAAGGTGATGCCTTGCCTTCCAGTAAGGGAGTGTTGTAATGACCCAAGCCGTTGCCAAGACAGTGATAATAGATACCGGCTGCGCCAACTTAAGCTCGGTGAAATACGCTTTTGAGCGCCTCGGCGCCGAAGTCTGTATCAGTGATGATGCCGAGGTTATCCGCAGCGCCGAAAGAGTGGTGCTTCCCGGTGTGGGCACAGCCAGAGCCGCCATGGCGGCGCTCACTGAAAAGCAGTTAATTCCTGTTATCAAGGCGCTGAAACAGCCGGTGCTGGGAGTGTGTCTCGGTATGCAGCTCATGTGTGACAGCTCGCAGGAAAGTGGCGAGAATACCGATGAATGCCAGTGTCTTGGGCTGATCCCCGGCACTATACGCCAGCTCGACTGCAAGGGGTTGCCCAGTCCGCATATGGGCTGGGATCAACTGAGCCCCATACTTGATGCAAACGGCCAGGCGCACCCGCTTTTTGCCGGTATCGATGAAGGCAGCTACTGCTATTTCGTCCATTCCTTTTGCGCCGCGCCTTCGGCGGCCACCATAGCCGAATGCTGTTACGGCGAGCGTTTCAGCGCCGCCATTGCCAAAGACAACTTTATGGGAGTGCAGTTTCACCCGGAAAAGAGCGCCGCTATCGGCAGCCTTATCCTGGCTAACTTTCTCACTCTGACCCAGGATGATTTTAACGGAGCTGCAGCATGATCATACCGGCAATCGATCTTATAGAAGGTCAGGTAGTGCGCCTGTTTCAGGGCGATTACCAACAGGAGACCCGCTTCAATCTGCAACCTGAGGCTCAACTGCTCGCTTATCAGGCTCAGGGCGCTTCGCTCTTGCATCTGGTGGACTTGACCGGCGCCAAAGACCCTGACCGCTGCCAGAGCAGCCTGATAGCTTCGCTCGCGGCCGCCCTGAATACACCACTGCAAGTAGGCGGCGGCGTGCGCAGCCAGCGTCAGCTCGATGAACTGTTCAAGGCCGGGGTTTCCCGGGTAGTGATAGGTTCATTGGCGGTGCGTGAGCCCAAACTGGTTGGCGCCTGGCTCGAGCAATACGGCCCGGATGCCATCTGTCTGGCGCTGGATGTCAATATCAATGCCGCGGGCGAGAAAATAGTGGCGGTTCACGGCTGGCAGAGTGGCGGTGGTAAAACCCTGGAATCTCTGGTGGCCCAGTTTGCCCCTTTGGGTCTTAAACATGCCTTGGTCACCGACATCAGTCGTGATGGCACCATGACGGGCGCCAACACGGCCCTGTACCGCGAGTTGGCGCAGACCTTTCCCGATATCGCCTGGCAGGCCTCCGGCGGTATCGCCAGTCTGGATGATGTGGCCGCAGTCAGGGATTCCGGCGCCAGCGGCCTGATTATCGGCAAGGCCTTGCTCACCGGCGAATTCAGCGTAGAGGAGGCGATCGCATGCTGGCAAAACGTATAGTCCCTTGTCTCGATGTACGGGACGGTAAGGTGGTCAAAGGCGTGCAGTTTCGTAACCACGAAACCATAGGCGATATCGTGCCGCTGGCGGCCAGATATGCTGCCGAAGGCGCCGATGAACTGGTGTTCTATGATATCACCGCCAGCGCCCACTCGCGGGTGGTGGATAAGTCCTGGGTCAGCCGGGTGGCGCAGCAGATAGACATACCCTTCTGCGTGGCCGGCGGCATCAAGACCCTGGCCCAGGCACGCGAGCTGCTGGCATTCGGTGCCGACAAGATCTCCATCAATTCACCGGCACTGTCGGATCCCAGCCTTATTCGCAGGCTGCAGGATGAATTCGGCCGCCAGTGCATAGTGGTGGGTATAGACTCTTTCTTCGATGCCAATGACAACAGCTATAAGGTGAAACAGTTTACCGGCGATGAAGCGGCGACCCGCGACACCCAATGGCACACTCTGGATTGGGTCGAAGAGGTGCAGCGCCAGGGCTGCGGCGAAATCGTCCTCAATGTGATGAACCAGGATGGGGTGCGTCAGGGTTATGATATCGATCAGCTCGCCAAAGTGAGAGCCGTCTGCGATGTGCCGCTTATCGCCTCCGGCGGCGCCGGTACCATGGCGCACTTTCTCGAAGTTTTCGACAAGGCCAAGGTCGATGCCGCTTTGGCCGCCAGCGTATTTCACAAGGGGATCATAGAGATCCAGGCGCTGAAAGCCTTTCTCAAGCAAAGCGGCGTCGCCATTCGCAGCTAAGGAAGGTGCGAATAAGTCCTCGTGGCACTCTGGCTTGCACAGCAATTGGCGTTCAAGACATCTGACTGAAGGCATGCCTGGGCCTGTCAAAGTCGGATAACGCAGAGAGCCGGTTGCTGTGAAAGCCCCGAAGGGCGTGGCTTACAGGCCTGCCTGCTGTGTTGTGCTTCTTGCAAAGGACTAGGGCCATTTGCTGCGAACCACGCCTTGCATCCAGGCCTGTAAGCCGACGCAGAGCACACATGGGACTTGTTCGCACCTTCCATAAGCCCCATAACCCAATACAGGTATTTGATATGACAACCGAGACAAACAATGCCGACTGGCTCAAACAGTTGGACTGGGATAAACAACAGGGATTACTGCCGGCCGTAGTGCAGGACTTTCACAGCGGCAAGGTGTTGATGCTGGGTTATATGAACCGCGAAGCCCTGAATGTCACCCTGAGCAAAGGCCTGGTGACCTTTTACAGCCGCAGCAAACAGCGGCTGTGGACCAAGGGTGAAAGCTCGGGCAATCTACTGCAATTGGTCAGCATAGGAGTGGACTGTGACAACGACAGCCTGCTGCTGCAGGCCAACCCCATAGGCCCCACCTGCCACAAGGGGACTGACAGCTGCTGGGATAATCCAGCCTGCGGCGAAGTGCACCCCTTTATCAATCGCCTGCAAAGCCTTATAGCCTCCCGAAAGGAAGAAGACCCCAACGAGAGCTACACCGCTTCGCTGTTTCAGCGCGGTACCAAGCGCATTGCCCAGAAGGTGGGCGAAGAGGGATTGGAAACCGCGCTGGCGGCGGCCACTCATGATCGCGAAGAGTTGGTGAATGAAGCCTCGGATCTCCTCTACCACCTCTTGGTACTGCTGGAAGATCAACAACTGTCCCTCTATGATATCCATGCCAACCTGGCCAAACGCCACACCCAGGCCAAAGCGGCACAGGATTAAAGCAAAGCCTACATAAGGCAGTGGCACAGCACCAACGAACAAAGGCAAAAAGAGAAAGGGATGAATGCAACCAATAGGTATTCATCCCCTTCTGCTGTCAGCTTTTATCGCAAGCTTACACTGCTTCTACTTAAGCCAAGAGTAAGATTGCAGCCACCTTTAAGCCCTCTCTAATCCATGCGGAAAGCTTAATCGCAGCCGCCTCCCAGGATACAAGCCGCCGGAGCGCTTGGCGCGGCTTTCGGATTATCTCTCTTGGCGTCAATCCCAGAGAGCTGTCTGGCAAAACTTGAGTCAAACCAACCCAGCATTGCCTCTGTCTGGCCGTAGAAGCGGTTCAAAGGCACAGGGTGCCACTCACCGATTTCGCTTTCCAAAACCAGCGACGGAAAGCCTGCCAATCCGAGCTTTGCCATCATGGCTCGGCTTTGGGCGATATGGCTCGCCAGCGGCGAAATCTGCCCGGCTGAGTTTGCTTCCATAACCGCCGTCAGATCGCTAGCCAATTTCTCGCGCCCCAGTGCCTGGAGACTCGGCAGCTCCTTCAGCAGTTGCAGTAACACTTCAGGCTCGGCAAGCCTTAAACCCTGAACATAATGACCACGCTGCAATATCTCCAGCAGCGCCAATCCCTGCCCTGCCGCCTTTTCGGCGAGCAGGATGGCGGCAATGGCCGGTCCCGAGTCCAACACGGCGTCAGGACATTGAAGCAAACCCTGAGTGTAATCGTCGCCAAAGGGCTGCCCGGTCAGCTTGGCAATTTTGCTGTCGTGGCTGAGGATATGTTGCCTGAGACCGGGCGTTATTCTTGTTGCCTCCATCAGGCCGCCAGCGTGCAATACTATCGGGAGTCTGGCACTCAGGGCATGAATGAGGGGCGCCGCACCATGGCACCAGCCACACAAGGGGTCAAAAAAGTAGTGCAGCCTCACCATTTCATCTCGCCCTTGCTGACCTTGGCACCTATCTCCAATGCCATACCCAGCCCGGCATTCGGGTACAAACGCTGCATGGTGTCAATAAGCTCAGCGCTGGTTTGCGTGTCGGCTTCGGCTTGTTCGAAATCCTGCAGGTACTTGAGTGTCGCGGCAATATTGTCCTGCTCGAGAAAAGATTCAGACAACATGTGCCCGGGGATCACCTTGGCAGGTTTAAGCGCCGCCATTTCCGCAAGCTGCGTCTTCCAGGCCGCTCGCTCACTCTGGCTCTGACTATCAGCCATCCACAGGTGCAAGCCTCCGGAGACGGCCACATTGCCGAGTATGGTTTTACTCGAAGGTACCCAGAGGTATGGCCTGTCAGCCAGCATTCCCTGGTCACCTTTTATCTCAATCGCCTTGCCTTCAAGCATTAATTGACGGCCTTTAAATATCTCTGGCAGCTGCGCCTTGAGGGGGGCATTGCTACCCATTCTGGGGATCCAAAAGCTCAGCTTGTCTTCCAGCTTGGCCGAAATTTGTGCATGCACTGCCGGGGTCGTCAGGTATTTTGCTTTAGGGAAAAACTGCTTGAGTGTGGCAACCCCGAAGTAATAGTCAGGATCCGCCTGGCTGACGAATACAGTGGTCAACTGCTTGCCACTGTCCAGAACCTCGGCGGCCAGTCGCAAGGCATCGGCGCGGGTGAAGCCTGTGTCGACCAAAATGGCTTCCTTGTCACCGCTTATCAGGGTGGCGTTGACATGAAAGCTGTTACCGTCGGCGTTATAGACTTTGAAGTCGAGGGCGTCCGATTCGGCGTGTAAAGAAAATGGCAACACTAAACTGGCAGCCAATACGAGTGATTTAAGCATGGTTTTACTCCGGTGAATTTCAACGTTGGCCAGTTTATGATTTCAATTAATGCAGATATACGGCTAAAATTGCGCAATATTGTTGCATAATCCGGACAAGTAATCGCAGATGGACAGATTAACCGCCGCCGAAGTTTTTGTGGATCTGGCCGCCAGTGGCAGCTTTACCGCTACCGCCGAGCGGCTTGAGATGTCGCGCGCCATGGTAACCCGCCATATCAAGGCGCTTGAGGATTGGTTGGGCGCCAGATTACTCAATCGCACCACCCGCAGTGTAACCCTTACAGATGCCGGGAATCAGTGCCTGACATATTGTCGCCAGTTACTCTCGACCCGTGAGGCATTGGAAATCAGCCTAAGCGAGAGACGCAGACAATTGACCGGCAAACTGAGAATAAGCAGTAGCATGTCATTCGCACACGCACGACTGGCAGCGAGCCTCGCGCAATTCATCAGGCTTAATCCCGGGGTGGAAATCGAGTTGGATGTGAGCGATCGCGCTGTGGATCTGGTGGCGGAAAGGGTCGATCTGGTGATCCGTATTGCTTCAAGCCCGGATCCCTTGTTGATTGGCAAGCCGCTTATCAAGGTGAATTCGCAGCTGGTAGCTTCTCCTGAATACCTCAAACAGTATTCGGCGCCGCAGCACCCCAGGGATCTTCGCCGGCACCTGTGCCTTGGCTACCGCCATTTCAATCGCAATCTTTGGCATCTTTCCAAGGGAGAGCAGAACGAATCTGTGGCGGTCAACTGCCAACTAGTGGCCAATGAAGCGACAGTGTTACTCAGGGCGGCTCAGGCCGGCAGCGGTATCGCCCAACTGCCCGATTATTTGCTGGCTGAAGCACTCAAAGATGGCAGCTTGCAATGCTTGCTGCCGGATTGGACACCGAGAGTCATGACGGCCTACGCTCTCTATAGCTCAAGAGAACATATGCCGGTGGCACTGAGAGCCTTGATTGACCACTTGAGCCAGGCATTCTCAGGCTGAAGACAAACCAAAAACGGGGCCATAGGCCCCGTTCATACTCGCTGACAAGCTTTGTCAGGCAGCAACTATCTGCTGCTGTGCCCTGAGCGGATGCAGACGATCGTGCATCACCTTGATGGTTTCAAAACGGGTCAGGGTTTTGACATCGCTGAGTCGACATTCGTTGGCCAACATCATTACCAAAGAAGCCTGCAGCCCGGTCTCAACCACCATCACCAGCACACGCTCTCCACGACATTTGAGATCAAACATCTTTCCCGGCTCACTGTAAACACAGACAGCACTGGTGTCGAAGAACCATGACTTGGGCATCTGCGGTTTTTGCATAAAGTGAGCAGCGGTAGCATTCAATGCCAGTTGAACCACTTGTGCATCCGTCAATGACAGTGATTTGGTTAGACGATCAAGCAGGTCAATATAGAACTTGGCGTGCTCGACGCTAAATTCTGCTTCTTTCATTGCATCCGGTATCAAAGTCTTGGCTTTATAAGGAGTCAGAAATTCCATTTCCGAACCTAACGATACGCTAAGGACACCATACGAATCGTTATATCTCCATTGCCAATCTCTGTTTGGCATTAATAACATAACGCAATCCAATAAGACCTGTGATTTATTACAAACGGAATAATAGATGATATTTTACCCAATATCAAAAAAAGTTTTAGATATTAGATTGAGATAACAATATCTTAGACAGATCCTTTAGATCAAAAAACGATCGATTCAAATAAAAAGGATCGCAGTTGCGATCCCTTTGAGTGTTTTTTAACTTATTTGGATCTATAAGCGTCAACAATATCTTTAATTAATTTTGGCCCTTGATAGATAAAGCCGGAATAGATCTGCACCATGCTTGCTCCTGCATCCAATTTATCCAGAGCATCCTCGGCAGTATTAATACCGCCTACCCCCAGGATCGGGATCTCACCTTTCAAACACTGCGCCAGATATTTGATCACCTTGGTCGACAACTTGTTCAGCGGCTTACCGCTGAGGCCACCTGTCTCGTTGGAGTTGGCCAGGCCACTGACCCCATCACGGGTCAAAGTGGTATTGGTCGCTATGGCACCATCAAACTTATGTTTCAATAATGACTCGGCGATCTTTTCGATCTCTTCTTCGGTTAGATCCGGCGCTATTTTTAATGCTATGGGTACATACTTGCCATGCTTTTCTGCCAGTTCTGTTTGTTTGTTTTTTAAGCTCGCCAGCAAGTCGTCCAATAATTCGCCATATTGCATGGTACGCAGGCCGGGTGTATTGGGAGAAGAAATATTAACCGCGATGTAATCGGCATAGGCATAAACCTTGTCCATACAGATCAGATAGTCATCTTTCCCCTGCTCTACCGGTGTATCTTTATTTTTACCTATATTGACACCGACCATAGCATTGGATTTTTTAGCCTTGAGATTAGCCACCAGATTATCCACGCCGAGATTATTAAAGCCCATGCGATTGATAATAGCCTTGGCTGGCTTAATCCGGAAAAGCCGAGGTTTATCGTTACCGGGTTGCGGTCTTGGGGTCACAGTTCCCACTTCAATATGACCAAATCCCATGGCATGAAAGGCATCGATACATTCACCGTCTTTATCCATACCGGCGGCCAAACCGACGGGATTAGGGAATGTCAGCCCCATGAATTCGACCGGGGCCGGGGCAAGATGCTGCGCATAAAAGCAGTTCAGCGGTGAGTTACCTGTGGTTCTGAGACTACTGATGGCAAAGTTGTGGGCGCGCTCAGGATCCATCTGAAACATGACTTTTTGTGCGAGTTTGTAAAACATGGTTTCTCCTAGACCTAAAAAAAGCCCCGGCGTTTGCCAGGGCTCTTATTGTTATAATAGCTTACTTCTGCCCTTCGCAGTGCAGGATCAGCAGATTCAGTTCACGTAGCGCTACTGAGAACTTCGCAAATTCATGGGTTTGCGATGTCTTGAAGTCAGCCAGCATGTGGAACCAGCGCTCCAGCAAGCCCTGATTGAGTTCGACCCATTGTTCGATAATGGCATCGGACTCACAGCTGTCGGTACAGCTGCGCAGTACCGCCGACGTCAGTGCTCTTTGCTGCCAATCCAGCTCCTCACGGAAGGCTGCTCTGGCCAGTGCCTGCCAGTGGTTGGCCACCGGCTGACCACCGATCTGCTCCAGGAACCAGTGCAGATCGATTCTGGCGCCCAACTTGAAGTAAGTTTCTGCCACCAGTGAAACCGGCTTGGACTCCAGCTGAGCTATCTGGGCGATATCCAGTGCCGAGAACAGCGTACTCATGTTGGCAACCAGACTGGCCACCTCATGAGGCACGGCTTCTTTTTCCAGTGCGGCGATATCCTCTTCAATACCCGCCAGCTCATCGGCTACCAGATAAGAGCGGATATTGGCTTTCAGCTCGTCGAACACCGGCTTATAGAAGGCAACAACCTGCTCTATGCTCATGGCGCGGCTACGGTTACGCAGGAACCAGCGACAGGCACGGCGCATGTTACGGCGCAGCTGATGCAGCATCTCGCCCTGAACAACCGCGGGTACTATGCCGTTCAAGTCAGTAATGGCTTTGGTTAAATCTGCCAAACCAAACACTTCGCGAGCCATAGTGTAACAAATAGCGGCATCGGCAACTGAGGCGCCTGTCTCATCCTGCATACGCTGAACGAAATTAAGCCCCATATCGTTAACCAGTTCATTGGCCAGCGAGGTAGCAATGATCTCACCGCGCAGCGGATGCTGAGTCATCTTGTCGGCATACTTCTGCTGCAGCTTGCCAGGGAAGTAATCCACCAGCAGTTGGCTCAACCAGGCGTCATCTGTGATCACAGGTGTCAGCAGTTGCTCCTTGAGCACCATCTTGGCGTAAGCCACCAATACCGACAGCTCAGGACGGGTCAAACCACGGCCGCTGGCCAGACGCTCGGACAGCTCCTCTTCTGTAGGCAGGAATTCCAGTGCCCGGTCCAACTTACCTTCTTTTTCCAGGTAGTTGATGAAGCGGATCTGCTCTTTGAGCTGCTCGGCGCCGCGCACCTGAGTCACAGAGATGGTGCGAGTCTGATCTTTACAGTCCTGCAGCACTATCTGAGCGACTTCATCTGTCATCTCTTCCAGCAAGCGGTTACGCTGCTTGAGAGTCATCTCGCCTTCGGCCACCAGGGCGTTGAGCAGAATTTTGATGTTAACTTCGTTATCCGAACAGTCCACACCACCCACGTTATCGACAAAGTCGGTGTTGATACGGCCACCATTGGCAGCGTATTCGATACGGCCGAGCTGAGTACAACCCAGGTTACCGCCTTCACCTATGATCTTGGCCTTAAGCTCGCCACCGTTGACCCTCAAACCGTCGTTGGCGCGGTCGCCGACTTCGGCATGGGTTTCACTGCTCGCTTTGACATAAGTACCGATACCGCCGTTCCAGATCAGGTCTACCGGCATTTTCAGCAGGCACTTGATCAGCTCAGTCGGCGTCATAGCATCCTTGTCGGTCGCCAGCATCTTCTTGATTTCCGGCGTCAAACTGATGGATTTTGCGCTACGGGCAAAGATACCACCGCCTTTGGAGATCAGCTCCTTGTTATAGTCTTCCCAGCTGGAGCGAGGCAGATTAAACAGACGCTGACGCTCGACAAAGCTGGTCGCTGAGTCCGGCGTTGGGTCAATAAAGATATGCATGTGGTTGAAAGCCGCCACCAGTTGGGTGTGCTCAGACAAGAGCATGCCGTTACCGAATACGTCACCGGCCATGTCACCTATACCCACACAGGTGAAATCTGTGGTCTGGCAATCGATACCTACTTCGCGGAAGTGACGTTTCACCGACTCCCAGGCGCCGCGGGCGGTGATGCCCATCTTCTTGTGGTCATAACCGTTGGAACCACCGGACGCGAAGGCATCACCCAGCCAGAAGCCATATTCGATGGCAATGGCGTTGGCGGTGTCAGAGAAGGTCGCCGTGCCCTTATCGGCGGCAACCACCAGGTAAGGGTCGTCTTCATCGTGACGCACCACATCCACAGGAGGAACCAGGTCGCCGTTGACGATATTGTCTGTGATATCCAGCAGACCACGGATAAAGATCCGGTAGCATTCCTGACCTTCGGTGAAGAAGGCTTCACGGCCGCCTTCGGTCGGCAGTTGTTTACAAACAAAGCCACCCTTGGCACCTACGGGCACAATCACAGTGTTCTTAACCTGCTGTGCCTTCACCAGACCCAGCACTTCGGTACGGAAGTCCTCGCGGCGATCAGACCAGCGCAGACCACCACGGGCCACTTTACCACCACGCAGATGCACACCTTCAACCCTTGGGCTGTAGACGAAGATTTCAAACTTCGGCAGCGGCTTGGGCATTTCAGGGATCTGGTTGGGGGCAAACTTGAAGGAGATATAATCCTTCGGCTGGCCGGCGGCATCTTGCTGATAGAAGTTGGTTCTCAACGTGGCGTTGATAAGATCCAGATAGCGGCGAATGATACGGTCATCATCCAGGCTGGATACGTCATCGAGACGCAGATTGATCTGCTCGATAAACTTATCCAGCGTGCGGGTCTTCAGCTTGGGATTGAACTTACGAATAAACATCTTCACCAGCGAATCGGCAATCTGCGGATAACGGCTGAAGGTTTCTTCGATGTAAGCCTGGCTGAAGGTCGCATCTATTTGGCGCATATACTTGGCATAAGCGCGCAGCACTGACACTTCGCGGCCGGAAAGCCCGGTAGCCAGCACCATACGGTTGAAGCCGTCGTCTTCCAGTTTTTTCTGCCAAACCTGAGCCAGCGCGGTCTGGAATCTGTCCTGGCTGTCTGCCAGGTTTTCAGTGGCGCCGCCCTGTACTGTCATCAGGAAGTCGAGGATCCAGAAGGTTGCACCATCTGTGCTCTTCACTTCATAGGGACGCTCATTGATCACCCTAAGACCGAAGTTTTCCAGCATAGGCAGCACATCCGAGAGATGGATAGGCTCATCCTTGTGGAACAGCTTCAAACGTACCTTGTTGCTGCCGGGCGCCGCTTCCTGTGGCTGATAGAACAACATGCCCAGCTTATGGTCATCGTCCAGCGCTTCAAGTTGCTGCAGATCCACCACTGCCGAAGTCGGCAGCACATCGTCTTTGTAACTCTGCGGGAATGCGGTCAGATAACGCTTGAACAGGCGAGTACCCTGTTCTTCACCCAGTGAATTGTTGAGCGCGCTCTGAAGTTTATCTTCCCATGAGCGAGCGGCTTCAATCAGATTGTTTTCTATGGCAGCCACATCGAGTTCCAAATTATTGTTGTTGTCGACTTTAACTATGTAGTGGGTACGGGCCAAGCTCGACTCGGAGAAGTAAGTGGTAAACTCCACCTCTTCATTACTGTTAAAGGTTTGGGCGAAGATCCTTTGAGTATCTTCACGCAGACGGGTGTTGTATCTGTCTTTGGAGACATACACCAAACAGGACAGGAAGCGGCCGAAACCGTCTTTACGGACAAACAGCTTGAGTTTATCTCTATCCTGCATCTCCAACACGCCATGTGCCATGTGCGACAACTCTTCGACGCTTGCCTGAATAATCTCGTCCCTTGGCAGATTTTCCAGAATATTCATCAACGCTTTATAGTCGTGGGAGCGCGGTGCCAGTCCTGACTTGTCCATCACCCGCTGGACTTTCTCGGCCAGCAGGGGGATCTCTTTCGGGCTGCGGTTGTACAGATTGGAGGCATACAGGCCGATGAATCTGTCTTCACCGACGACATTACCGGTCTCATCGAAACGTTTGACGCCGATATAGTCGACATAGGCGGGTCTGTGAACCCGGCTCTTCGCACTGCTCTTGGTCAGGATCAGCAAACTGTTGTCCAGCGCTTCGCGGCGAGCCGATTCAGAGAAAGAAGACAGCATCAAACCGTGCTCTGGCTGCGCCTTGCCGGGTTTGTTCATCAAGCCCAGGCTGCTTGCCATATCCGGCACCAGCTCAACGTCACCCTCGACTTTTCGCAGGTCGTAGCGACGATAACCCATCAGAGTAAAATGATGGTTGTTCAAATAGTTAAGGAAGCGAGTCGCTTCTTCAAGTTCGGCTTTCTCACCGGGGAATGGGCGCTTTGGTAGCTCTTCAGCCACTTCTGCCAGCTTGTCGGACATGGCGCGCCAGTCATTGACGGCAGCGGCGACATCACCGAGCACGGACTCTATCTCTTTTTCGAGTTGTTTTATGTCCTTGTCGCTGCTTTGACGGTCGATTTCGATCAGGAATACCGCCACCTTATCGCTGTCTTCCTTGCTGTCGTTAACAAAGCTGACCCGCTTGATGTCTGTGCCCTGGCGCTCAATGGCCAGTGGCGTATGCAACATCATATGAGCTGTGATCCCCAAACGGTTGAGGGCCATACCCACAGAATCCACCAGGAAGGGCATATCGGGCTGCACAACTTCTATGATGGAGTGGGTTGATTGCCAGCCGTGCTTGGCCTGGCTTGGGTTAAATACCCTTAAGTGAGTTTCCCCACAAGGCGTGCTGTTCAGGGCATTCCAAAGACTCAGGACGGCACCGTAGAGATCGCTATCGTTACGGGCCAGGAGATCGTCCTTGGACATGTGAGCGTAGAGGCAGGTGGCGAACTGTTCCACCTGATTTGCTTGTGCTTTAGGGACTTTGGAGTGGATTAAACTGACTACCTTTTCAAGCAGTACTGAAGGCATTGCATCTTTCAAGGCCATTTTGCTGTTTCCTTAAGCGTCTATGGCAGCGCTTTTTTCATTATATGGATGCTTCGACGAATGACCCGGGCCTGAATTTTTTGTGACCGAGGTCATGCCGCGCAGTGTATTACTAAACACACCATAATTCGAGCAAAATTTTAGTGGTACATCCTGTACAAATCCAGCAATGACGGGATATTGAAGGGAGTGGTGAAGAAGTAATCGGAATAACAGACTAACTATGCAGCAAGGGCAGGAGAAACTTCTTCCCCTGCCCCCATCACTAACTGTGTTTGCGCCAGAAAAGTGCCGCCAGCGCAGGCAGGATAATTATGGCCCCGAGCATGTTGACCACAAACATGAAGGTAAGCAAAATTCCCATATCCATCTGGAACTTAAGTGCAGAGAAGAACCAGGTGCTCACCCCAATAGCCAAGGTCAGGCCAGTGAAGATGACCGCACTGCCCCGCTCCATCAAGGCTTCGAAATAGGCCTGCTGCACCGCCATACCATCGCGCAGTTTCACGGCCATGGTCGACAGGATATAGATGCCATAGTCCACCCCAATACCCACCCCGAGGGCAATAACCGGCAAGGTGCTCACCGTCAGGCCTATATCCAGCCAGGTCATCAGTGCCTGCGCCAGTGTCGATACCACATACAGAGGCAGAATCACTGCAACCGTGGCTTTCAGTGAGCGGAAGCTTATCAGGCAGAGGATAAACACCGCGCCATAGACATACAGCATCATAGGCAGCTGCGCCTCGGCCACGGCCTCGTTGGTTGCCGCCATCACCCCGACCGGGCCGGAAGCGAGTTTAAAGCTCAGCTTGTCGTCGTCCATTTCGGCGGCCAGCAGCTTCACCTTGTTCACCACCTGCTCTATGGTTTCCGCCTTATGATCCTTAAGAAACAGATAAACAGGCATCACAGAGCAATCGCCGTTCAGCAGGCCTGTGCTGGTAGGAATTTGTGACACCAACTGTGCCAGGCTGGCCGGGCTCCTGGGCAATACCTGCCACTTGGGGCTACCCTCGTTGAAACCGGCATTCACCTGGCGTGCCACCGAGGCGATACTGGCGGTAAACTCAACCCCTGGGGTGTTGCGCGCCAACCATTCGAACCTGTCAATCTTCTCCAGCGCCGAGTGATAGGTACAGGCCTCGGGATAGGCTTCCACTATCACACTCATCACGTCTGTGGTGATAGAGAAATGATCGGTAATAAAGAAGGTGTCCTGGTTATAGCGGGAGTCCTGATGCAGCGCCGGTGCTCCGCCCTGAAGATCGCCGATTTGCATCTTGCCGGCTTGCTGCAACCCGCCCAGATAAAGCAGCGCAGTGGCAGCTACCACCACCACAGCATATTTTGGAGTGGCAAAACAGGTGAGCTTTTGCCAAAAGGCCGCTGTCTTGGCCTCGGTGACAACGTCCGCTTTCTCGGCCTTTATCTGGAAGAAGGAGATCACCAAAGGCAAGAGCACCAGGTTGGTCAGGATGATCACCGCCACCCCAAGCGATGCGGAAATAGCCAGCTCGCGAATAATGCCGATATCGATTGCCAGCAAGGTCATAAACCCTATGGTATCCGACAGCAAGGCGACCCCGCCCGGTACCAAGAGGCTACGAAACGCCGAAGCCGCCGCCACCTTGGTACTCTGACCATCGGCGACCCGCTTGCGGATGGCGTTGATCATCTGTACCCCGTGGCTGACACCTATGGCAAATACCAAAAACGGCACCAGAATCGACATGGGATCCAAGCCAAAGCCCACCACGGTCAAGAGACCAAGCTGCCAGACCACGGCAATCAAGCTGCACACCAAAGGCAGCAGGGTCAACACCATAGAGCGGGAGAAGAGATACACCATCAGGGCCGTGACTAAAATGGCTATCAGGAAAAACAGCAGTACCCCTTTGGCCCCATCTGCCACATCGCCGGCCATCTTGGCAAAACCTATGATGTGAATCTTGATGCCATCTTTTTCAAACTGACCTCTGAGCTGCTCTTCCAGTTGGGCAGCAAACGCCAAAGTGTCCAATGGCTCGCCGGTTTGCGGATCAAAGTCCATCAGCTGCGCCGTCACCATGGCAGCGCTGTAGTCCTCTGCCACCAGACGGCCGACTATGCCGGCCTTTTCGATATTGCCTCTGACCCGCTCAAGCCCGGCTTCTGTCGTACTGAAATCCGCCGGGATCACTGGCCCTCCGGCAAAGCCGTCTTCCACCACTTCGGTAAAACGTGTCGACGGCGAAAACAGGGATTTCACCTGAGAGCGCTCTACCCCGGGAATAAAGAACAGTTGATCATGCACATTCTTCAGGGTGTCGAAAAACGCCGGATTGAAAATATTACCGCTGCTGTCTTCTACCGCCACCATGATGGAGTTGGCACCGCCAAACTGCTTCTGGTGTTTGAGGTAGGTCTGCATATAGGGATGATGCAGCGGAATGTTTTTGACAAATGCCGCATCCATTTTCAGCTGACTGGCCTGAAAGCCCAGAAATACCGTGGTCAGCGCAAACAGCAGTATCACTCCGATACGATTGCGAAAGAGAAAACTCTCAATCCCATTGACCAGTCTGTCTAACATAATAATGGCCCTTTATTGTTGTTTTAGTTCGAAAAGCCCTTTGGTTCCGGCTATCCATAACCGGCCCTTGGGGTCAACGGCAACTGCCGATAAGTTTTCCCCTCTGCGCTGGGTTACCAGCTCAGCGTGTAAGTTGTTATCCAAACGAATCACAGCGCCGCCATTGCCGACCAGCAGCAGGCTCCCTTTGACCGGCGCTGCCGCATTGAGGGTCGACTCAAGCGGCATCTTTATCTCCTGCCACTGACTCATATCTTCCGGTGCGCTGAAGGCATGCCCTCGCAGACCAAACACATAGAGCTGTTTATCCCTTTCTATGGCATTGAACAAAGAGCCGTCATAAATAAACTCCAGTCGCTGCCACAAACGGCCGCCATCTTCGGAAATAGCTACCATTCCCAGCTCCCCGACCATAAGCAAGCGCTTATCTTCAAGGGCGATGACCCGATTGAAATGGGGCAGAATAGAGTCAGACTCGGCCTGATAGGCCTCTTCATCCTGCTGTTTGAGATCCGCCAGATAATAGGCGTCATCTTGGCTCAAGAGCTCGGGATGAAATTCTTTCTGCCAGCTTTGGCCACCATCTGTGGTGCGCAGAAATAGACCATAGGCGCCAACGGCTATTCCGTTTTGCGAGTCGGCAAACCAAACATCCAACAAGGGCCGGGCAAGCTCTGGCGAACTGAACTGTTGCAGCCAGGAGAGCCCGCCATCTTGGGTGGCAAGAATGGTGGCATCATGGCCCACGGCCCAGCCATGATTGGCATCGAGAAAAAATACCTTGGTCAACTGCGCCTGACTCGGTGTCGCCACCTGTTGCCACTGATTGGCATCGGCGCTGAGCCTTAAGATATGACCCCGCTCACCGACCGCCACCATAGTGCTGTCGGCCTGAGCAATATCCAACATCAAAGAATGAACGGCCAAAGGCTGCAGCTGGCCGGTCAGAGCCCCGGTTGCAGATTGCGTTTCGGCGTGAAGGGGCGAAATCGCGCCCTGGAATGTGAGTATGCCAAGGCCCAGAGCCGCTGCTTGAAGCATGCGATACGACATTACAGACTTCCTTAGGGTTGAAAGGGGCGCACGCGCCCCTGGAATTTCCAACTGGGTGACCTCAGCCACCCATTACAGATGCCACAGGCTTAACGTATCCCTTCGCGGCGCAGCGCTGCCGGGGTGAAGTTGGCCTCGGACAACTTGGCATCGAAGTCATACATACGGCCTTCGTTATCCAAACCTATGGCGATATAGCGACGGGACTGCAGATCGTGATACACCTCGAGGGTACTCCAGTGAGTCGGCACCTCGTAGTAGTTCAGGCCATGAGCCATGGCAACCCGATACAGCTCGTCACGGTTGTCGTACAGATCGGCGATTGATACCTGCCAGGAATCCTCATCCAGATAGAAGACCCGGGTCTTGTAGATGTGGCGCATTCCCTCTTTCAAGCTGGCCTTGACCACCCAGACTCTGTGCTTTTCATAACGCACATAGTCAGGGTTCAGGTGACCTGACTTGAGTAGCTCACTGTACTTGACCTTATCCGAGTGCAGACGGTAGTCGTTATAAGGAATGAAGATCTCTTTCTTGCCAAGCAGTTCCCAGTTGTAACGGGAAGGCGAACCATTGAACATATCGAAATCATCCGTGGTGCGCAGGCCATCGGAAACCGTACCTGGAGTGTCGAAGGCCACGTTGGGCGCCTTTCTCACCCGGCGCTGCCCTGTGTTGTAAGTCCAGGCTTGGCGGGGTTCCTTTTCCTGATCCATGGTTTCCTTCACCAATAGCGCGGTACCGGCAAGACGCGCAGGCTGGGTAACTACCTGTTTGAATTCAAACAAGATATTGTTCTTTTTCAACTCTTCGAGACTGGCATCCGGGCGTGAGTATTCGAAGCGTATCTCTTCGGCCATTTCCACCAGAGTATAATCGCCGCTGGCGGTAGGCGCGGCTTGGCTACGCTCGGTTTCGATATCAATACCGCGGAATCTGAGGATATGGTTCCAGATGGCTTCAAGGCCATTGGCCGGCTCAGGGAAAGGAATACCTATGGAAGCGCCATCGACACCATTGCCCTCGGCTACCAGAGTTGCACGGGTAGCATTGGCCTTGGTGGCATCATAGACAAACTGAGGCACAGAAGCGGTACGCCGGGTCTGGTAGATGTTCATCTTAAAGCTGTCGGGATAGGTTTCGAACATCTTCAGCTGGCCAGGCGTCAAAAACTCCTTGTATTGATCCTTGTTGGCCGCGGTAACCGTCGCCAGCGGCTTGTCATCCGGGAAAGGATCGGGATGGTGCATGCCCTTTTGATAGCCCGCTGGAGGTGTGGTAATACCGCCGTCCCAAGCCGGAATACTGCCATCGGCATTGGGGCCCTTCTCAGCCCCGAGTGGAGTCAGACTGGTACCCAATTTTGCCGCATCGGCCTCGGAAATCTTGGCTTCTACAGCTGTGGTGGCCCCCAAAGCCAGGATCACAGCAGCAGACAATATAGCTATAGTTCTCATTTTATTGTCCTTATCAGATCGAAAACTTAACGTTGAAAGACACATAATCGCGATCGGCCATCGCGTTGGTTGTGCCTACCCCACCGAAGAAACTGTTATAGGAAAGATCCGCGCCCCAGCGGCTCTGGTAGTCAAAACTGAGTCCCAGTGCCACGGACTTGCGACCTTCGGTAAACAGGAACATAGGATCCGGGGTGATACCCTCAACGTCATGGGAGAAAATCACTCGAGGTGACATATTGATGCCGGAGAACACATTGTTGAAATCGGCCTTGGCGACAATCCGGTAACCCCAGGCGAAATCTGTAGGGAACGGATTGGTTTCAGGACCGTTGTGCAACGCCTCTATGATGCCAGGCATATCCGGATTGCCGCCGCTGCGACCTGTGCCTGGGCCATTGAGCCTGAGTTCATCAAAACTTGGCATATCGTGGATCCATACCCCACCGACTTCGGCGAGCATGGTCAGGTTATCAGTCCCCAAAGTGGGACCGAACAAATGGGTAAAGGTCATCTGCGCTTGAGTGGTATCGAGACGAATATAACCTTCGGCGTATTCACCCGGACCGACATCCTTGACATAGGAAGTGTACTGGGACAAACCATCAAGATCCGGCCTCAGCCCTGCGTTGGCCAGCTGTTGTGGCATAGCGGCAAATAGCAGTTCCACATCATCAATCTGCAGTGGCTCATCCTGGCGGTGTGCGATTTCACCGGCTACAGAGGTATCGCCAAGCAAGGTGTTGAAGCTAAAGCCATAGAGCTTGATATCTTCAGGATAAACCACCTGGGCCTTGGAGAAGCTGTCCAGGCTCAGCAGCACTTCACGGTTAATATTGCCGGCGTTTTGCCCAAGCACCGCCATATCAGACAGCAGCGCGCCTGTACTGAAGTCCGCCGTGGTACCACTGATGAGTGGGCGACGGCTATGGTAGTTCATGTAGTACAAGCCAAACTCGGTTTCACCCAGCTCCGGAGCGTAATAACCCAGTTTGATACCGTACTGACCGGAATCGCTGGGAGCGGCTTCATCTTCCACCAATGTCACCTTGGTGGGATAAGCCAGTGCCATCTGCACCAACTGCTCGGTCGGAATATTCTGTCCGGAGGCTATCATGTTGGACAGACGGTTATATTCCTGGGTCAGGAAGTCGAGATTGATATCCGGGTTGGCGTTGAAGCCGAGCTGTGCGTTTTGGTTGTAGCCACCGTAACCGACAAAGTCGTTGGTGCCGAAAATCGACCCGGGAGTCGGAACCCAGATAGGCTCCCAGTCATACTGATAAAAAGCTTCCAGCGACAGGTTTTCGGTCACCCCAAAAGAGGCCCACACCATACCCTGTGGCCTGAAGGCTTCCTTCAATTCTGCGCCCGGCGCGTTGAGTATGTTCAAATCAACCGGATTGATCACCGCAATACCATGGGAAATCAGCGTGCTTTCCCCCCATGACACCACTTGATTACCCACACGGATAGTCAGTGGATTGGCACCATCGTTGAAATCGAAGTTGGCATAGACGAAGGCATCCAGCAGACGGATATCCTTACACTGCACCTCCTCGGCGCGCTTGTCGGCGCAAGGGTCGTAGCGGTTGCCGGTCAGAGGATCATTGAAATCGTAAATTCTGTCGTTCAGCTTACGATCGTAGAAATACATGCCGCGGGCGAAAATACCGAAATTCTCATACTTGAGCGACAACTCGTGCAGCCCCTTGAAGATTTCCGAGGTGGTATCGCCCTTGGAATAGAGGAGATTACTCAAGTCATTGTTGCTGGAATAGGAACCGGGCTGCGCCCAGATCTCGGCAGCCGTGTACTTGGTATCAGTAAAAGCGGAATAGCCACTCCAGTCGAATCTGGGATGGTTAACCTTACCTATCTGACCATCCCAGTCACGTCCTTCCACGCGCCAACTGGCGCCCAAGGTCCAGGTCGAATCAAAGGAGCCATCCACATCGCCCCATTTGAAAGACACCGCTTCGACACTGGGGATCATCCCTAAACTCAGTGCCGACGCCACCCCCAAAGCGAGCGCCGACTTGTTAAAACGGTTTATCACTGTTTTCATTTATCGCTTCTCCGTAACCTGCTGGATTAATTGTTATAGGAGTCTCAACCAACATCTTGTTAGCTCACAGGTAACACCATTGTTACAGCAATTAATGCTGATGAGCAAGGCGGATACTGAGAAATTTATTGTGCAGATTTGAGGACTTAAGACGGATCCGTCATTCAGGAAAGGCGCAGGGATTTAAATTTTTGTTGAGTATGCAAACGACAGTGAAGGTTAACAGCTATAACCCAATTAATTTCAATGAATTAACCTTTGTTACAGCTGTAAAAAACGGCCGACTGATTTAGTCGACCGTTTTAAGTAATTACTCTAAAGTTGTTTCAGGGAAATGAACTTTCCATCCCGGTCCAATCTGAGATGGAATTCACCGTGAATACCATCGGCGGTCAGAAAAGGACGTAGACGACGGCCGTTGATCCAGAGGATCTTGCCACCCTTTTCCCTGACCTCAACATTTTCAGCAATACCTTGATAGTAAGGTAAAAAGTCCTGATAACTCAGATTGAGGCGAAAGTAAAATTCCATCTTTAAGCTCAGTCTTCCAGTGCGCGGCTGACCTTCTCATAAAGATCCCGTGACAGCTCAGGCATAGCCAACAACTCCTGCAGGCAAGCCTTCATTTTGGCCTGACGCCCGGCGTCAAACTTGGCAAACTGGATCAGCGGAGTAATGATCCGTGCTGCCACTTGCGGGTTGAGGCGATTGAGCTGTTTGAGCATGGCGGTAAGGAAAGCATATCCCTTGCCGTCCCGGCGGTGGAATTGGCGCACATTGGCCGCGGCAAAACTGCCCACCAAGGAACGAACCCGGTTGGGATTATTCAGACTGAAGGCCGGATGTTGCAACAGGGTCTCGAGTCTGGCGATCACCTCATCATCTTCGGCCATCGCCTGCAGGCTGAACCACTTGTCCATCACCAGAGGGGTCTTGTTCCAGCGCTGCTCGAATGCCTGCATCAGGGCATCGCGGCAATCACAATCGGCATCGTTGGCGGCAAGCAGCGCGCCCAGCGCATCTGTCATACCTGAGGCCGATGCAAACTGCTGTTCAATCAAAGACTCATGCTCATCAGAGACTTTGGCCAGCAGCCAAAGCAGGGTGTTTTTCAAACTGCGGGCGGCGGCATCATCCAGTGGCAGCAATTGACGATAACGGGCCAGCAGCTCATCTTCACAGCCAGTGGCGATGGCTTCAATCACAAAGTCGCGAGCCAGCAACAGGGCATCCAACTCCACCTTATCGGCCTGCTCAATCAAGGAAGACACTGAAAGCAGCTTTAGAATTTCGGCCGCAAGGCCCTTATCCAAAGCTTCGTCCAGTATCACACCTCTGAAGCCGTCGACAACCCGAGGATCCAGATGCATCCCCTGCCCTTGTTCAAGTAAGGCAACGTTGGCCCAAACAGCGCGGCTGAAGAGACTCATCGCCGCTTCCCAGCGGGCCACTTCACTGCCGGCATGGCGCAGTAAGCAGAGCAGCTGCACTGTGCTGTAGTCATACTTGAGCTTCACCGGCGCCGAAAAGTCCTGCAACAGCGAAGGGATCGGACGGGCACTGATATCCTTGAACTCCAGAGTCTGCTCGGCCTGGGTAAAATCAAACACTTGGTTGACCAAGGCGTTGCCGTCATTGCCCAGCAGTTCCAGGCTGAAAGGAATATGCAACGCTGCCTTGGCCGCTTCACCGGCGCGCACTGGGGTGAACTGTTTGAGGTGCAGGCGGTAAGTCGCTGTGCTTGCATCATACTCATCGGTCACTGTCACTTGAGGGGTGCCCGCCTGGCTATACCAAAGGCGGAATTGAGTCAGATCTTTACCTGAGGCATCTTCCATAGCGGCGACAAAGTCGTCACAGGTAACCGCCTGGCCGTCGTGGCGCTCGAAATACAGCTTCATCCCCGCCTGGAAGGCCTGCTCACCCAGCAGGGTGTGCATCATGCGGATCACTTCGGCGCCCTTGTTGTAAACAGTGACTGTGTAGAAATTATTCATCTCTATCACGCTTTCGGGACGAATAGGATGCGACATCGGGCCAGAATCCTCGGCGAACTGCTGGTTCTTGATGACCTTGATGGCATGAATACGGTTGACGGCCCGGGAGCCGAGATCTGAGCTGAATTCCTGATCGCGAAATACGGTCAGGCCCTCTTTCAGGCTCAATTGGAACCAATCGCGGCAAGTTACCCGGTTGCCGGTCCAGTTGTGGAAATATTCGTGGCCAATCACAGATTCTATACCGTGAAAGTCATCATCGGTCGCCGTGTCTTTATCCGCCAACACATACTTGGTGTTGAAGATATTCAGGCCCTTGTTTTCCATGGCGCCCATGTTGAAGAAGTCCACAGCCACCACCATGTAGATATCGAGATCGTACTCGAGATCAAAGCGTGACTCGTCCCAGGCCATCGCCTTTTTAAGTGAAGCCATGGCGTGTCCGGCCTTGTGCAGGTTGCCCTTGTCGACAAACACCTGCAGTTTGACCTCTCTGCCGGAGCGGGTGGTAAAGCTGTCTTCCAGCAGGTCAAAGTCACCGGCAACCAAGGCAAACAGGTAAGCGGGTTTAGGGAAAGGGTCTTGCCAGACGGCGAAATGACGACCATCGGCCATCTCCCCTTTCTCCAGCAAGTTGCCGTTGGAGAGCAGGAAAGGAAATGCCTTGTCGGCTTCGATACGTACCTGGTATTTGGCCAGCACATCGGGACGGTCGAGAAAATAAGTGATGCGCCTGAAACCTTCCGCCTCGCACTGAGTGCAATAGGCGCCATCGGACATGTACAGGCCTTCCAGTGCCGAGTTATCGGCCGGGCTGATGTGAGTCACCAGAGTCAATTCAAATTCGTTGAGTTCGGTTTCAAGCAGTAGTTTACCCGGCTCGAGGCGATAGTCGGCCGGTTCACCATTGACCAATAGCTGCTCCAGCTCCAGCTCGTCACCGTCAAGCTGCAGAGGTTCATTGTGACTGCCGTTGCGCTTTACCCGGCTGACGGCCGTCACTCGGGTTTGCTTGGGTTCAAGCTGAAATGAGAGTGACAGTTCGGGGATCAAAAACGCCGGTGGACGATAATCGGCCAGGTGCTTGGCCTGCAGTTGTTGCGGGGAAATGGTTTGTGCTTCAGACATAGGTCATCCTTAATTCGTTGGGCACTGGCAGTCGCTGAGTTCGTTGACTGATCTTGCCTCTGTTCACGCTGGGAGCAAACAAAAAACGCGCAATCAGCGCGTTTTTATGTTTCCTGGAGCCAGCATCAATTTGCGCTGTTTTTTGCCAATCTCTGATAGTCCACCATATCCAGAGTGATATAGACGGCTTCATCGAGGAAGGCATCCGGAGTCTCGATTTTCTTCTCGTCTTCGGAGACATTTTCATCGTCATCCAGAGACTTCAAGGGTTCGAGACCATGGTCAACCCGACGTTCGTTGAGGCGGGCCAACTGTTTCTGATCGTCCTTATCCCGCTCGGCCAAGCGCTCACTTTCCACCAGAGAAACACTCTTCTCTTTATGGTGTTTCTTGAACTCGCCTATGTCCTGCAGTATATAACCGAACTCGACGTCCTGCTTAATCCGACTCTCGTGGCGTTTCGCAAGATTGCTGACCATCTCTGCGCCGATTTCACCCAAAGGCTGGTACTTGGCTACAGGCACCTTATCCCATGGCAGTGCATTGTCTTCTTCCGCCTCACCATATTCCCCCGGCTCCAACGCACTGGGGAACGGAATATCCGGAGTCACACCTTTCAACTGAGTGCTGCCACCATTAATACGGTAGAACTTGGCTATAGTGTACTGCACATGGCCAACCGGCTTTTCATACAGGTCGTAGATACGGCCAAGGCTCTTGTGCTGCTGCACTGTGCCTTTACCGAAGGTAGACTCACCGATAATCAAGGCGCGGCCATAATCCTGCAGCGCAGCGGCAAAAATTTCCGATGCCGAGGCCGAGTAACGGTCAACCATCACTGTGAGCGGACCGTCATAATAGCTCTTGCCATCGTTGTCACGGTTTTCGCTGATGCGACCGTTGGCGTCACGAATTTGCACCACAGGCCCCTGATCGATAAACAGCCCGGTAAGCAAAGTCGCTTCGGTCAAGGCGCCACCACCGTTACCACGCAGGTCAATAATCACACCTTCAACCTTGGCTTCATTGAGTGTTTGCAACTCCTTGGCCACATCCCGGGATAAGTCCATATAGAAGCCGGGGATCTGGATAACACCAATTTTACGCTGAGCGTAAGGACCGGTTTCCGGCTCGACTATCTTGGAAGTCGCCGCCCTGTCTTCGAGACGAATTTTGTCCCGCACCACAGTCACATTGATGGGTTTGGCATTGGAGCCGCCTTTTTTGGGCAGCACCTGCAGAGTCACCTTGCTACCTTTAGGGCCTTTGATCAGGTCGACTACATCATCCAGACGCCAGCCGATAACATCGACCATCTCCTTGCCTTCCTGACCTACACCGACAATTCTGTCTTCAGGCGCCAGCTTCTCACTCAGCGCAGCAGGACCACCGGCCACCAGACTCTTGATAACTGTGTAGTCATCTTCCATCTGCAATACGGCGCCTATCCCTTCCAGGCTAAGGTTCATCTCCATCTGGAAACGTTCGGCATTACGGGGAGACAGGTAACTGGTGTGCGGTTCGACACTGCGGGCAAAGGCATTCATCAGCCCCTGGAACACGTCTTCACTGTTGGTTTGCTTCAAGCGTTTGATGGCGTTGTTGTAGCGCTTACCCAGCACATCAACAATCTCCGGCCACTCTTTACCGGTCAGCTTGAGGTTGAGGGCATCGTACTTGACCCGCTGACGCCACAGCTCGTTGAGCTCGGCCTCGTCTTTGGGCCAGGCGGCATCTTTACGATCAAAGACATAAGCATCGCCGGCCTGATTAAAGTCCATCTCTTTGTCGAGCAGACTCAAGGCATAGGCAAAACGCTCGTAACGGCGCTGCTGCACCAGATCGTACATCTTGTACGCCGGTTCCAGATCGCCGCTGCGTACCATATCGTCAAACTGATTGGCATAAACCTTAAAACTGTCGATATCGCTCTGCAACAATACATTGCGGCGGTAGTCGAGTTGTTCAAGAAAGCGTTTGAAGATCTGCTGCGAGAAGGCATCATCCAGATCGAATCTGTGATAATGGGAGCGACTGAACAGGCCGGTTATCCGTTTACTGGCAACCTTGTGTTGCGGCTCCTGTTGCAAATGGGGTAACTCGCTGACCGGGACTGCCGGTGAGATAGCCAGCGCCTGGGATCCCATAAAGACACTGGCGATCGATGCAGCAAGAATAAATTTTCGCATCAGCAAGTTACTCCTTTCTATTTGATGATTTTACAGCAGAATATGTTCCACGCGGACCTTAACTGACAGGCCGGAATCCAGTTGGACGTGAACATCTTCTTTATTGATGTCGAGGATCACACCGGCTACCGGTGTCATACCCAATTTGACATTCACTCGCTGTGAAGGTTTCAGCTCTTCCAATACGGCTGGTACCAATTCCACGGCTGGAGCGGCAGGCTTGCTAGGCTTACGGGCCGCCTTTTTATCGCTGCGTGGGCGCTCGTTGCGGGGCTTGTCCCCTTGAGGACGAGGCTTACGCGCAGGCTTGGCTTTTTTGGCTTCACCTTCTTTGGCTGGCTCGGCAGCACGGCGGGCCTTGGCTTTTTCCTGACTCTCTTTCAGCGTCGCCTTGGCATGTTCAATATGCTCTGGGTCCAGTTCGCCGCAAGGGTTACCATCGAGATCCACCCTCTGAGCGCCTTCCTTGATGCACTTCAGATAGCGCCAACTGTTGGTGTAGCGTCTCAGGGCGACCCTAAGTTGGGTCTTACTGACTTTGGAATCATCAGCCAACCTTTCAGCCAAATCCTGAAACAGTCCTATCTTCAGTGGTTTGGTTTCTCCTTCGGCAATAAAGCACAAAGGGAATGTTTCATACAAATACGCCAGAATAGCGTTGGTGTCGGTCAACTTTTCTGTTGATTCCATCATTACTTCCACAGTTAACAGGGGACGTCAGTGGTCAGTTAGGTCTGCTGTACTCACGGCGTCGTTCATCTTCGTTAACCCCTTGGGGGATAACGTACAAATTAGCATGCATTCGGCCATTGCCAAAGGCATTACACAAAACTTAACATTTCAGCCTGATACGGCCAAGCACCACAAACGGTCATTTGGCCCTCAAAGCGGCCGCCTATTATAAGCTGCACGCGCCTTAAAGCGACCACCAATTGTGGCAGATTGTACGGGAATTAACCAAATAAGCACTTTTCCAGACTCTGCACCAGGGTCTCCAGCCCGGTTTGATCCTCTTTATCGAAGCGCGACAGGCTGGGACTGTCGATATCCAGCACGGCAATCAGTTCGCCCTTTTGGTAAACAGGGATCACAATTTCCGAGTTGCTGGCGGCATCACAGGCGATATGTCCGGCAAACTGATGTACATCCTCAACCAACTGAGTCTCGCCCTTGGCGGCCGCGGTGCCACAGACCCCCTTGCCCATTGGAATTCGGGTACAGGCCAGTTTCCCTTGAAAGGGCCCAAGCACCAGTTGCTCACCCTTGAGCAGATAGAAGCCCACCCAATTGATGTCTTCAAGGTGTTCATTCAGCAAAGCTGAGAAATTGGCCATGGCACAAATGACATCGTCTTCACCGGCAAACAGTGCCTGTACCTGACGGTTGAGCGTATCGTAAAACTGAGCTTTCATCTGTATTCCCGGGTTATGCCTTTTCTGGTTCTGTCTTCTTCTTACTGCTCTTGGCGGGGGCCGGTGCTTTTACCGGGGCGCCCTTGAGCAGATTCGCCAGTGTATCTTTATGAGAAGCTAAATAAAAAGCAAGTTTTTCCGCTGTATTATCATCCAGTTCCAATTCACTGGCTTGAATAAAGGGGATTAAGTTATCCGCGATGTCGAGCATCTTATCGTAGGCGTCTGCCTCCTTCTTAGATGTAAATGTCATCTTCTCAACCCCTTCTCTGACCACAACGTACTGAGTTATAACGGCCATGACCTTCCTCACACTGTTTAAATATACAGTACATAGAGTGACATAAAATGCGCTATAGATGCAAGAGACGCGCTCTTTCTGATAGTATTTGCGAGTTTGTTTTGTCGATTAACTCCAATGGACCCACGCGCAACGCAGTTAGTGTGTTGACGACTAAGTTTGGGTCACCATGGCCAGAACAGGACATATCCAGCATTTGAAAGCTTATACTCCAAGCGACAACAAACCGGACTGCAGCATAGTGCTCTGTCGCGCCTGTGATTTGGCTGTGAGTAAACGCGCCTTGCCCTCCGGTGTCAGAGCGCTTTGTCCCAGATGCCATACAGCGCTTTATGATGCGCCCTATTGTTCTATCAATGGCATGCTGGCGTTATGTATCAGTGCCCTGCTGTTTTATCTGCCCGCCATGCTGCTGCCAGTATTGGAAATGCACTTTCTCGGCAGTGTCAGAACCACGACCGCATACCAAGGTGCCCTGGCGGTAATTGACCAAGGTTATTGGATAGTGGGAATTGCCGTATTGGTGGCGGCGGTAATAGCCCCAGGAGTACTCAATCTGTCGATTTTTGTTCAGGTACTGATCATCAAGACAGGTCTGGTGCAGCATCACTTCTGGCGAGGGGTTCTCACCTGGCTGCTCAAGAAGCAAGGCCTGCTGTCGCAAATGACCATGCTGGAAATTTATGTGATCAGTTTCCTGGTTTCCGCCTTTCAGTTGTCCGACTTCTCCGATGTTTACTTTGGCATGGGAACCTTTTGTTTTACCATGCTGTTTTTGGTGACTCTCTTCCTGCAGCGCGAATATAACCTGGAGCATATGTGGAGTTTTCTCGATGAAAGCTAGAAAGCAGATCCAGGGCAAAGACATGGGCCTGTGCACCTGCCCTGCCTGCAAGAAACTCAACCTGATAGAGGATGAGTACTGCAGCCGCTGCCAAAACCCACTCAGGCTAAGGGACGAAACCAGTCTGCAAAAAAGCTGGGCCTTGCTGATCACTGCAGCCATCTTGTTGATCCCAGCCAACATCTATCCCATTACCATGCTCACCAAACAGGGCAAGGTCACCTACGACACCATTTTTTCCGGCATCACCCATCTGGTACAGTCGGACATGTTACCCATCGCCATCATAGTCTTTACCGCCAGTATTCTGGTGCCCTGGCTGAAGATTATCGGCCTGGCTTTCTATCTGACGGCGATCAGTTTCAACCTGCCTATCCCCAAACGGCCACTGATGGCCGGGTTTCATATCATAGAATGGATTGGACGCTGGTCTATGCTGGATCTGTTTGTCATATCCATTACCGTTGCCCTGGTTAATATGGGGCAATTGCTGGACGCCAAGCCGGCGCCGGCAGCAACTGCGTTTGCCTTGGTCATCCTCTTTACCCAACTTGCGGCCAAGGTGTTGGACACACGTTTACTTTGGGATCAACTGGACACAGAAGATGACGCAAATCGAAAAGCCTAAAATAGTCAAAAAGAAGCTTTTTTCCCCCATCTGGCTGTTACCTATAGTGGCGTTGGCCTTGGGCGCTTGGCTGGGGCTGAAGAGCATCAAGGAATCCGGCATTGAGGTGCGGATCCACTTCCCCAGTGCCAGTGGTATGGATGTAGGCAAGACACTGGTGCGCTATCAGGGCCTGACCGTCGGCAAGGTGGTGGATATCTCCATCGATGAAGAGCTGCAGGGCGTTAACGTCGATGTATTGATGGACTACCGCGCCGAGCCTTTCCTCAGGGATGAAACCAAGTTCTGGCTGGTGACCCCCAAGGCATCCATCACAGGTGTCGAAGGTTTGGATGCCTTGTTCTCGGGAAACTATATAGGTATTCAACCCGGAGACGGCGATTCACGTTACAGCTACGAGGCCGAGCGCTCTGCCCCGGCCGTGCTGCCCAGTAATGATGGCTTAGTGGTTGAACTGAGCGCCGATCGCCTCGGCTCACTGGATGTGGGCTCTCCGGTATTCTATCGCCAGGTACCGGTTGGCAGTGTGGTCAGCTATCGACTCGACAACAGTGACAAGCTGCAGCTGAGTGCCTTTATTCAGGAGCAATATGCCTATCTGGTCAAGAAAGATTCCCGCTTTTGGAATGTCTCCGGCATAGAGATCAACGCCTCACTTTCCGGCGTTAAGGTCAGCGCAGAGAGCCTGGCGGCGATACTCGCCGGCGGCATCAACTTTGATTCCCCCGAAAGCTCAAAGAACGCAGTAAACGGCGATAGTTTCACCCTATATGACAATGAAACAGAAGCCAGTGGCGGCGCCAGCTTTATTCTGTCGGCAAAAAACGCCGATGGCCTCAACAAGGGCAGCCCCATTCTCTACCGCGGTTTGCCTATAGGGGAAATCGAAGAAATAGTGCTGGCCGATGACGGCGTGGCGCTGCATGCCCGCCTGGACGCCCCCTACTCGAGTCTTTTGACCGGCACGGCGCAGTTTTGGCGTGAAGGCGCCGAGCTGTCACTGTCCGGCATAAAACACCCGGGCCGATTGCTGAGCGGCGATGCCATCGCCTTTCTCCCGGGTACGGGCGAGGCCCAAACCCGTTACGCCTTGGCCGAGCAGGCGCCAGATCTCAGCAAGGCCAAGGCGCTAAAGATAACGCTTAGAGCCGATGAAAACCCCGGCATCAGCCCAGATGCCGAGCTGAGGTACAAGAAGATCGCCATAGGCAAGGTCACTTCAGTTGCCCTGAGTCAGGACTTTAACTCGGTAGAATACCAGGCCGAGGTGTTGCCCGAGTTTGCCTCGTTGCTGACCCAAGGCAGTGACTTCATCGCCGAAGCCGCGCTGGACTTCAACGCCTCACTGGACGGAGTCAGCCTCAAGAGCGGCGATTTTACGACCCTGACCAAGGGCAGTGTCAGCTTAAGACGCGGCCAAAGCCGCAAGGGCGCCGATCTTTCCAAGCCGTTGCCGCTGTTTGCCTCGAGTGCCGAGGCCGGCCACTATTACCAAGGCATGGAGCAGCTCAACTGGCAGCTCTACAGCGATGATGGCGCCGACTTGAGCCCAGGCGCACCTGTCTACTACAAGAAGATGCAGATAGGACAGGTGAAACAGGTCAGCTGGCAGAGCCAGGATGACAGATTTGCCATTGCGCTCGCCATAGACCATACCTTTGCGCCCCTGCTCAAACCCAATGCCGTGTTTTGGCGCAACCAGGCGGTGTCAATCGATGCCGGGCTTTCGGGAGTCAAGCTGGATGTCGCGCCGCTGGCCGGTGCCATCAAGGGCAGTATCAGTTTGGGCTTTTTGGAGCAAGGCGAGCCCAACAATAAGCAGCTTTATGCTTCCGAGTCACTGGCGCGCAATCAAGCCGTTGCCATTGGGCTGAGTTTCCCGGCCAGTGCCACTATCAAACCAGGTGCCGCTATCCGCTATCAGGGTCATCAGATAGGTGAAGTCACCCGGGTAACCTTGAGTGACGATCTCAACAGCCAGCAACTCAGTGCCTTCCTCTATGGCCGCTATGCCGAGCCGTTTCTCAAAAGCGACAGTCGCTTCAGCCTGGTCAATGCCGAAATATCCCTTAAGGGCATAAAGGCACCGGAAACCCTGCTGACCGGCGCCTATATCAGCGCTCTTCCCGGCCAAGCCGCCGAAGTAAGCCAACAGTTCAATGGCCAAGTACACACGGCGGTTGCCCCAGAGGCCGATGCGCTGCAACTGGTGCTGAGCAAGGCCAGCCTGGGCTCGGTCAACATAGGCACAGGGATCTTCTTTCGCGGCATTCAAATTGGCGATGTAACCAGCTATCGACTGGCGCCCAAGGGCGATGAAGTCTGGATCCAGACCCAGATTGCTGCGCCTTATCGGCATCTTATCAACCAGAGCAGCAGGTTCTACGACTTGTCCGGTATTCGGGTCGATTTGGGGCTTTTTTCCGGAGCCCAAATCGAAACCGGCTCATTGGAAACCATACTCGCCGGCGGCATAGGAGTGGTCACTGAGCTCGACAATCAAAGCAGCAAACCGCTTGAAAACCAGAGTCTGATGCCACTTCATGACAAACCCGAGCGCGACTGGCTCAACTGGCGCCCAAGACTCAGCCAGCCATAAAACCCAAACGGGGCTCGTCTGAGCCCCGTTTTTTAACTCTGTAATCCTACCTATGTATCGCCTCAGCCATAAAACCAATAGCACACGGCGATAGCAGTGCAGATACCCGCCAGATCGGCAAACAAGCCACAAGCCAGTGCGTGGCGGCCATTGCGGATACCGACGGCACCAAAATACACTGCCAGCACGTAAAAAGTGGTTTCAGTACTACCCTGGAAAATGGCCGCCAGCCTACCGGCAAAAGAATCGACGCCGTAATGGGCCATGGTTTCCAGCATCATGGCTCTGGCGCCTGAGCCGCTTAAAGGCTTCATCAGGGCGGTTGGCAAGGCATCGATAAAGCGGCCATCCATCCCCATATGGCTCACCAAAGCGGCAATAACACCGAGTAGATAATCCAGCGCGCCGGAGGCGCGCAGTAAGGCTATCGCCAGCAGCATGGCCAGCAGATAAGGAATGAGCCGCACCGACTGTTCAAACCCCGACTTGGCGCCTTCGATAAATTCATCGTAAACCGCCACCCGCCGCAGCAGCGCCACCAACACAAAGGCAAAGATGATCCCCAGCAGCAAACCGTTCCCCAGCATGGCGGAGACTTCGCCGATCCGCTCGGCTCCCAGGGTCAACAGGTACATCACTCCGGCGCTGAGACCGCCGAGCAGTATTGCGCCATAACTCAGCACCACCCAATCCAGCAAGCGTATCCTTTGCACCAGCGCCACCACACTCAAACCCGCCAGGGTCGAGCCCAGGGTAGAGAGTAAAATAGGCAGGAAAATGTCGGCAGGATCAGCCGCCCCTTGCTGCGCCCGGTACAGAAAAACCGTCACGGGTACCAAAGTCACAGAAGAGGTATTGAGCACCAAAAACAGGATCTGGGCATTGGTGGCGGTCTTCTTGTCGGGGTTCAGGCTTTGCAGATCCGCCATCGCCTTAAGTCCCAATGGTGTGGCGGCATTGTCCAACCCCAGCATATTGGCGGTCAGGTTCATGGTGACGCTGCCATAGGCGGGATGGCCTCTTGGCACTTCCGGCATCAACTTGCTGAGCAGCGGCTCAAATACCCAGGCGATGGCTGCAATCACTCCGGCTTTTTCCCCGAGACGCATCAGCCCCATCCACAGGGTCAACACCCCAATCAATCCCAGGGCTATTTCCGCGGCCAATTTGGCGCTGTCAAACATCGCCGTGACAGACTCATTGAGAACGGTCGCATCACCACTCATCAAACGCAGCAAAATCGCTCCCAGCGCGATAATAAAGAACAGACTCCAAACCCGGTTCAACACCTAAAACACCCCACAGTCGCCGCGCCCGAGTGTGCTATACTGCCGCCATCCCGGGGTCACCCTTTTTATTTATGGTTCAATTAAATCAGAATTTTATCAACAGTATCGCCAAGGATCTGCCAGAACATCTCAAGCTCGAGGATTTTATTCACTTTTGCAGCTTACCACTGAGAGCCGCCTTGCGGGTCAACACCCTCAAAATCAGCGTCGATGAATTCCTCTCGAGAATGCGGGCCAAAGGCTGGCAGTTCGAAACCATTCCCTGGTGCCCTGAGGGATTTTGGTATCAGGCGGGCGATAGCCAACCCGGAAATTGTATCGAACATCAGCAAGGGCTGTTTTACATTCAGGAGGCCAGCTCCATGCTGCCGCCCATGGCGCTGCTGGAGCCGGGAATGGAGCGGGTGCTAGATATGGCCTCGGCGCCGGGATCCAAGACCACACAAATGGCGGCCATGATGGCCAATGGTGGTGTGCTGATCGCCAACGAATACTCCTCCAGCCGCGTCAAAGTGCTGCATGCCAATCTGCAGAGAATGGGGGTCAGCAATACGGCCCTGACCCACTTCGATGCCAGGGTGTTCGGCCAATACCAGTATGAATCCATGGATGCCGTGTTGCTAGATGCCCCCTGTAGCGGTGAAGGCACGGTACGTAAGGATCCGGATGCCCTCAAACACTGGGATCCACAGGAGATAGCCGACATTGCCGCCACTCAAAGGGATTTGATAGATTCCGCCTTTCTGGCACTTAAGCCAGGCGGGGTAATGGTGTACTCCACCTGTACCCTCAACAGCCAGGAAAACCAGGCCGTACTGCAATACCTCAAGCAAAAATATGGCGCTGCCGTGGCTTTTGAGTCACTTGAGTCACTGTTTGCCGGGGCGGAAAAAGCCTGCACTGCCGAGGGCTTCTTGCATATTTGGCCGCAAATCTATGACAGCGAAGGTTTCTTTGTTGCCAAGGTGCGTAAACTGAGTTCTGTGGCGCGCGAAAGCGATGAACCCAAACAACAAAAGCAGTTTCCTTTCAGTCCCGCCAGTGCCAAACAGCAACAGGCCATCGCCGCCGAGCTGCAGCGGTTGCTCGGCAAAACACTTCCCGAAGGCAGCCTCTGGATCCGGGATCAGGAGTACTGGCTGTTTCCCAGCGGCTTTGAGCCCTTTATCGGCAAGATGCGTTATCAACGTATCGGTCTTAAGCTCGCCGATGACAGTAAGCATGGGTTGAAACTGCGCCATGAAGCCTTAATGGCCTTGGGAGTAACCGCCGACAAGGGTTATGAAGTTACAGAGCCTGAGGCTCAGGCTTATCTGATGGGCCGGGATATCGCGCTGGATGGCAGTGAAAAGGCCCGTGGTGAGCTGGTATTGACCTGGGGCGGGCAAGTGCTGGGGTTGGGTAAACATCTGGGAAACCGGCTGAAGAACAACCTGCCGCGGGAGCTGGTCAAAGACAAGATCTGCCTATCCTGAAAGCCTTGGCCGTCCTGAAAGCATTAGGTAAACGCCGCTGCAGACACGCCTTCGATTAAACTTGCCTGAATGCTTAAAAGAGTGGCTTGTTAAGTCATTCTTTTAAGTGCCCTTACTTAAATCGACCTCTATTTTTGTTATATCTTATATCAATTGGTGCTAACAAATCTGCCGGCCAAATACCTCTTTTAGCGGCGTTCGGCTAATATTTAGTCAGAGATAGCCAATCCTGTCGGATCTCAACATTAGCGCACGGCTCAACCATGAGCCATTCCCCTAGGCCCAAAACAATTGGAATAGTTTTGGGCCTTTTTTTATCTGCCGCTTTTATGGCAGACGACCAGTGGTTGGATATCCCTAAGCCTCCACCCTATCTTGCCGCCAGTTTGGCCGCATCCTTGAACAGGGTAAAAAAGTTGTCTGTGGTGTACTGGGCCAACTCTTCAAAGGACTCACCTCTGAGTTCGGCAACAAACTCGGCGACATCACGAACAAAGGCCGGCTGATTCTCTTTTCCCCGATGAGGCACGGGTGCCAGATAAGGCGAATCGGTTTCGACCAGCAACCTGTCTTTGGGGATTTTACGGATAACACTTCTTAGCTCACCGGCATTTTTAAAGCTGACGATACCAGAAACCGAAATATAAAAGCCCAGATCCATAGCCGCCTTGGCCATTTCCCAGTTCTCGGTAAAGCAGTGCAGTACCCCGCCGCACTGTTCGGCGCCACCGTTCTTCAGTATGGCTATGGTGTCTTCTCTGGCATCCCGGGTGTGAACAATCAAAGGCTTGGCCACTTCTCTGGCCAGTGCCACTTGCTGCTCAAAGCATTGTTGCTGCAATGCCTTGGTATCATCGGCATAGAAATAATCCAGCCCTGTCTCGCCAATGGCCACGACTTTCGGGTCGGCGGCATAACGCTTGAGTTCATTGAGATCCAATCCCTCTTTCACATCCAAAGGATGCACCCCGGATGACAGGAACACCTGCTCAAACCCGACGACTTTGGCCTTCATCTCGGCAAAACCTTTTTGCCGGACATTGACACAAAGAAAATAGTCTACCCCCCGAGCCTTGGCGGCATCGAGCAACTGACTGAGGCTTTCGGGATCCGGCGCGGCTTTGAGGCGATCGAGATGGCAATGGGAATCAACTAACACTTGGAAATCCACCCACAATTGAAAAGGACGGCAAGGATAGCGCCCTACATAGTGCAGGTCAAATCACCCGAGGCCAGCTCTCTGGAGAGGAGTTTTTCGATATGATGCTTGTGGGATTCGGGATCCGAGAGAATTTTAACCCCTATACCGGCCGGGCGTCCTCCGGAAGCACCGAGCGGGTTGATCCACACCACGACCCCCTGAAACTCATTGACATGAGTCGAGCCCGGCAAACGATAACCTATCTGTATCTCCTGACCGAGAAAATGTCCCTCGGTAGTTGCCACAAACAGGCCCGCTGGCTGAATAAAAGGCATGTAAGCACGATACAACTGGTGCAGGGTGTCAAAATTCACTGTCAGATCGACCATAGGATACTTTTTAAGTTTTCAGTCTCTTATATTCTAAGACATAATTCTGGCAAAGCGCCAAGTAGTTGACACTCGGCATCTGGCTCAGACGATTACAGGTATCCATCACCTTGGCAGCCAGGGTCGCTATTCGCGCCCGCAGCAAGGGGTCCTCCCCTTCGGTGGTTAACAGCTCTCTATGTAACACCAAGTATAAAACTCTAAGTACATCAGAGATTTGTTCTTCACCTACTGTTAACAAACTAGCACACAGATGGCCCGTTAACAAACTGGCGCGCCAATCGCGGCGATAATCCAATAAGGTCTGGTATCTGTCAGACTGCAAAACCTCTGCCAACTTTAGCGGCCCGCCGACGACGGGCAAACACCAGGTAACATCGGCCGGCAGCGGCAATTGCTGCGCCAGCCAGGACTGAATGGCACTATTGTCCGGCAGTTTTACCTGCACTCTCTGACAACGACTGGATATGGTCGGCAGCAGCCCGGCGGTGCTGTCGGTCTGTAGAATAATCAGCGTCCCCTGCCCCGGCTCTTCCAGGGTTTTCAGCAGGGCATTGGCCGCAGCTTGATTGAGGCGCTCACTTTGGGCGATAAGCGCCACACGCCGCCCACCTTGCTGGGCCGTGGAGGTGAGGTCCTGACAAAGCGCCCGCACCTGATCCACTTTTATCTGTTTACCATCGGCTTCGAGAAGATGAAAATCGGGATGGTTACCGGCGAGCACCAGCTGGCAGCTCTTGCAATGACCGCACTCTCCCCGAGCTGTGGGTTCGCTGCACAGGGCCGCCGCGGCTATCTCTTCGGCTAGCTTCATGCCGCCATAGCCTTGGGAAAGTCCCAGCAGCAACGCATGAGGCATCTGAGCCGAGTGCAGTTGCTGCATAAAACGGGCTTTGGCGTCACTCAACCAGGGCATGTCCATCTTCATCACTCCTTATGCCGCGTGCTTACCAATCTTTGGTTTGCAACACAGCCAGAATATCTTTATGCACTTCGGCCATGCTCTGACTGGCGTCGATAACCGCTATGCTGTCGTCCTGTTGTGCCAAGCTCAGATAGGTGGCGCGGGTGCGTTCAAAGAATGCCAGTTCCTGCTGCTCGATTCGATCCAGCTCACCACGGTTGGCGGCGCGGGTTAGCCCAAGGCTTGGCTCTATATCAAGATACAGGGTCAAGTCTGGTTTAAAGTCCCCAAGGGTGGCGGCGCTGACCGCGCTGACCAAGGGCATCAACCCCCGACCACCGCCCTGATAAGCCAGGGACGACAGGTTGTGTCTGTCGCCGAGCACCCAACTGCCCTCGGCCAGCGCCGGCTTGATCACTCGGGCCACCAGTTGCGCCCTGGCGGCATACAGCAGCAGGCATTCAGATTCGTCACATAGAGGGTCGCTTGCATCGGCCACCTTCACCAAGTCGCGGATCTTCTCCGCCAACGGGGTGCCACCCGGCTCACGGGTACAGACAGGTGCCCTGCCGGTATGTTTTTCGATAAAGTCTCGCACCAATGCGATGGCACTGGACTTACCGGCGCCTTCCAGGCCCTCGATAACGATAAATTTTGCAGTGGCTTTTTGTGGCATTATCTCTTTCTCTGATACTGGTTCACGGCGCGGTTATGTTCGGCCAGTGTACGGGAAAATACATGACTGCCGTCATTGCGGGAAACGAAGTAGAGATACTCCACGGCTTCCGGGTGTGCGGCCGCCAGCAAGGCTTCCCGCCCGGGCGCGGCAATAGGTGTCGGCGGCAGTCCAAAAATACGGTAGGTGTTGAATGGCGTTTCTTCGCGCAGATCTTTACGGGTGATATTGCCATCAAAGCGCTCACCCATGCCGTAAATTACGGTGGGATCTGTCTGCAAGCGCATGCGTTTTTTCAAGCGATTGACAAATACTGCCGCTATCTTGCCGCGCTCCTCTGCCAGGCCGGTTTCCTTTTCTATGATGGAGGCCAGGATCAAGAGTTCATAAGGACTCTTGAGCGGAATGCTCTGGTCCCGCTGCTGCCAGATACTCTCCAGTTGTTGCTGCATCTTGATAAAGCTTTGGGTCAACAACGTATTGAGCTCAGTGCCGGCACGATACTGATAGGTATCCGGGAAAAACTTGCCTTCAGGCAAGCCGCTGCTATCCCCTTGGGCTTCGAGCACATCGATAAACGGCTTGTCGCTGACCTTGAGATGCGCCAAGGTCTGCAGATACGCTTGCCACTCGCGAATAGTCTTGCCCTCTACCAGCGTCAGGGTGAATGTCTTCTCGTCACCGGCCACCAGCCGCTCCAGCAAAGACACAGGTGTGTCGCCGGGTTCAATCTGGTAGAGACCGCTGCGAATAGCAGTCATCTGCGGGTAAAGCTTACCCCAGAGCTTCCAGTGCCAGTCAAACTCCAACAGCTGCTGATTTTGCAGCTCTTGCCCCAACTGGTAAAAGGAGGTGCCTCGTTTCAGCAACAGCTCTCTGGGTTCATCCAGTTTCAGCTTGGTGGCCGCAAAGCGGTTGAGTTCGTTGTAACCCCAAAAACCGACGCCCAGCGCCAGAGTCATCAGGGTAAATACAAAGGCCAGGGCCGCAACTAAGCATTTTTTCATAATTGGATAGCAAGTGCCTTGCGAAGAGGTGTGCTGCCGGGCCAGAGTTCAAAGCTGCGCTGATCCACAGCAATAACATCGACCAAACCCAACAGGCTGTTACTGATAAAGAGGTGCCGCGCCCGTTGCAGCATCTCTGTTTTGATAGGGCACAGCTGCACGTCAATACCCTGGTCGAGCAAGGCCACGATCAACTGCTGTCGCATCACTCCGGAGACACCGCAGTAATTCATGGCCGGTGAATACGCCGTCAGTTTACCTTGTTCATTAGGTAATAGCAGAAACAGATTGGCCATCGAGGACTCGAGCAGTAAATCGTCGCAATCCAGTACCAACCAATCATCAAAGCCTTCAGGCAATGGCTGCGCCTTGATAAGCACCTGTTCCAGACGGTTGAGATGTTTAATACCGGCAAGCCTAGGCTGTTTGCCAAGCCGGATGGCCGAGGTCTTGAGGGCAATCCCTTTTTGCTGCCAATCTGGGTAATGCGCCGGCAATGGCGCCAGGCTGATGACTTCGGTGATTAAAGCGTCTGCCGGCGGCGTATAACCACGGCCGCCCTCTCCCCGGGTGAGCTGCAACTTAAGGCAGCTATGGGGATTGGCGACGGCGATGCGCTTGAGGCTTAAGTGCAAGGCATCCGATGCCTGCCAGACAAAACCCAAGCGCAGCGCTCCCTGAGTCAAGCGGGCAAGATGTTCAGTCAGAAAGGCTATTTGCCCCCTGGCATCCACCGCCATGGTTGCAAACAGGCCATCACCATAGGTAAAGCCCCGATCGCGAACGCAAACGCTATCCTGCTCTTTGCCCTGAACCCAGACGCCTGTCATGCGCAGCCCAGGGCTCAGTCCTGGCTGATCCGACTGGCGACCGCGTCCTGCTGATCGCGATACTTGGCATTCTTGCGGGTGTTGTAGGGTCTGGCCACAGGGCGGGCCAGACGCTCAAAGTTCAGTGCCCCTATGGTCATCATGGGACGAAGTGCCAGCGGTAATTTACCACTGTTGTAAAACTCGAGCACAATCCGCCCCTGCCAGCCCGGATCGATACGATGCGCGGTCACGTGCACCATCAAGCCCAGACGTGCCAGTGATGAGCGGCCATCGAGCCAGCCGACTATGTCGGAAGGCAGATGAACACTCTCATAGGTCACCGCCAGCGCCAGCTCGCCCGGATGCAGAAAGAAGGCTTCGCCATCGGCAATATCAATCTGCTCGCTCATCACTCTATCCAGTGCAGCCTGCACTTCGGCCTTGGGGCCACTGAGATCTATATAAGGCGCAGTGTGATCCTTGAACACCCGAAACTGGTGACCCAGACGCACATCAACACTCACGCCACTGATGGCCTCTATGCCGGGACGGGGATCTATGACTATGCTGCCCTCGTCCAGACATTGTTCAATTTCGATATCAGTTAATCGCATCTCGCCTTCTAGCTCCCTGGATACTTGTAGTTATTTCGCCAGCAAATGCTGGATTCTGGCCTTGAGAATATCGGTGGCAATCCGGTTCTTGCCGCCCCTTGGCACTATGATGTCGGCATACTGCTTTGAGGGTTCGATAAACTGCAGAAACATGGGTCTTACCGTTTTCTGATACTGGCTGATAACAGATTCCATGGTGCGGCCACGCTCGGCCACATCACGGGTCAGACGCCGCAGCAGACAGATATCCAGCGGCGTGTCCATAAACACGCTGGCATCCATCAGTTCACGCAGCTTAGGGTCGGTCAGCAGCAAAATACCTTCGAGAATAATGACCTTTTTAGGGGTCATCTTCAAGGTATCACTGGTGCGGGTATGCTCGGCGTAGCTATAGCAGGGAATATCCACTGCCTGCCCCTGCTTGAGCGCTACCAGGTGAATACCGAGCAGTTCATGGTCCAACGCCTTGGGATGGTCATAGTTGGTCTTGACCCTCTCGTCCATGGACATATGGCTCTGATCCCGATAGTAGGCATCTTCGTTGATAACCCCTATCTGATCTGTCCCTAAGTCTCGGCATAGCTCTTCAAATATGGTCTTGGCGATCAAACTTTTACCTGACGCCGAAGCCCCTGCTATCCCGATAACGACACACTGTGGCGAATTCATGCTGCTAAAACCTTACTCATCATCTGCTATTGCGATTGAAATACTGCTGTGATTCTTTTGTTTTGCCAGTTGGGCACCCACACGGCGGGCGATATCCCGGTAAATGGCGGCGACTTCACCCTCAGGCGCGGCCACCACAGTCGGCTCACCGTTATCCATATCCTCACGGATATTGATATGCAGGGGTAAGGCGCCCAGCAAAGGCACCTGATAACGCTCGGCTATCTTGCTGCCGCCGTGAGTACCGAAAGGATGCTCTTTATGGCCACAGGCAGGACAGAGATGGAAGCTCATGTTCTCCACAATACCCACGACTGGGATGTTCACCTTCTGGAACATGGTGATGCCTTTCTTGGCATCGGCCAGGGCGATATCCTGAGGCGTAGTGACTATCACGGCGCCGCTGACCGGCACTTTTTGTGACAGGGTCAGTTGGATATCCCCCGTGCCAGGAGGCATGTCAATCATCAGGTAATCCAGCTCAGGCCACTGGGTTTCGTTGAGCAGTTGCGCCAAAGCGCCGGCGGCCATGGGGCCACGCCATACCGCGGCCTGATCATCGGTCAGCATGAAACCTATGCTCTGGGCGCTGATACCGTGAGCCGTGGCGGCTGTCATATGCACACCATCAGGGGAAACGGGTCTGAATGTCGGGATCCCCAGCATCAGAGGAATGGAAGGGCCATAGATATCGGCATCCAGAATACCCACCCGGGCGCCTTCGGCCGCCAGGGCCAAGGCCAGGTTAACCGCTGTGGTTGACTTGCCCACGCCGCCCTTGCCGGAAGCAACGGCAATCACCTGCTTCACATTGGGAATAGGCGTAATATTGCCTAGCGCCGAGTAACTGAAAGGCTCAAAGCCAATCTCACACTCCACCTCGTCGATGGCATCGAGCTTGGACAATTCATTGGTCAGCGCGATCACTGTGTCGCGATATTGGGTCTGACAAGGATATGGATACAAGATGGTCAGCAGCAGCCTTTTACCATCCAAATCCAACTTACGAATACAACCGGCATCGACTAAACCCTGGGCCAGGTATGGATCCTGAAACGCATTGAGAATGGCAAGAACCGGACCGAGCAGATCGTCACTGAGACGATAGTCCTGAGAAGCAGAAGACAAAACGCAATCCCCTTTTGATAAATTTGGCCAAGTGTATCAGATAATGCCGTAAATATTAGAGTAGAATTAACACTCTCATGTCAGGTTTTGATGAAAAAGCCGGATTAATCGGTTAGTATCTATGCCATTCTTTCAGGGCCTAGATTTAACAGAGAAAAGATGGCAACTACACAACGTAAAATCCTTGTTACCAGCGCGCTTCCATATGCCAACGGTCCCATTCACCTGGGCCACATGCTCGAGTACATACAGACAGATATCTGGTCCCGCTTCCAAAAACTTCGTGGCCATGAGTGTCATTATATCTGTGCCGATGATGCCCACGGTACACCTATCATGCTCAAGGCTCAGCAGATGGGGATCCAACCCGAAGAGATGATCGCCAAGGTCAATCAAGAGCATCAGCAGGATTTTGCCGAGTTCAATATTGCCTTTGACAATTATCACAGCACCCACAGCGAAGAGAACCGCCAGTTGGCCAGTGAGATCTACCTCAAACTGCGCGACAACGGTTATATCAAGAGCAAGACGATTTCCCAGCTGTTCGATCCGGAAAAGTCCATGTTCCTGCCGGACAGATTCGTCAAGGGCACCTGCCCCAAGTGTAAGTCTGAAGACCAATACGGCGACAACTGCGACGCCTGTGGCGCCACCTACAGCCCAACCGAGCTGATCAATCCGCGCTCGGCAGTCTCCGGTGCCACTCCGGTCATGAAAGAGACAGAGCACTTCTTCTTCGATCTGCCCGCCTTTGAAACCATGCTCAAAGAGTGGACCCATTCAGGTTCACTGCAGAGTGAAATGGCCAACAAGCTGGATGAATGGTTCGAGCAAGGCCTGCAGCAGTGGGATATCACCCGTGATGCGCCCTACTTTGGCTTTGAAATCCCCGATGCGCCGGGCAAATACTTCTATGTTTGGCTCGATGCGCCTGTGGGCTACATGGGTTCATTCAAGAACCTCTGCGACAAGCGCCCGGAGCTGAACTTTGACGAGTTCTGGAATGCCGACTCAAAGGCCGAGGTGTATCACTTCATCGGCAAAGACATTGTCTATTTCCACAGCCTATTCTGGCCAGCCATGCTCAAAGGCGCCGGCTACCGTCAGCCAAGCAGTGTCTATGCCCACGGTTATGTCACTGTCAACGGCGCCAAAATGTCCAAGTCCAAGGGCACCTTTATCAAGGCCCGTACTTACCTGGATCATCTGGATCCTGAATATCTGCGCTACTACTACGCCGCCAAGCTCTCCAGCCGCATTGACGATCTGGACTTGAACCTGGAAGACTTTGCCGCCAGAGTCAACTCAGATCTGGTCGGTAAGCTGGTTAACCTGGCGAGCCGCACCGCCGGCTTTATCGTCAAGCGTTTTGACGCCAAACTGGCTAAAGTAGAAGACAACAGCCTGGCCGAGTCCTTCCTGGCCAAGCAGGAGCTGATCGCCGAGCTTTATGAAGGCCGCGAATACGGCAAGGCGATGCGTGAAATCATGGCGCTGGCCGATATCGCCAACGCTTACGTTGCCGATGAAGCTCCTTGGCAGTTGGTGAAAAACGAAGAAACCCTGGCCCGCGCCCACCAGGTATGCTCAGTGGCGCTGAATTTGTTCCGTATTCTGGTGACTTATCTCAAGCCGGTACTGCCACGCCTGGCCGCCGATGTTGAGGCCTTCCTCAAGCTGGAGCTCAGCTGGAGCGGCTTGGCACTGGATATGGCCGGTCACCAAATCAACCCGTTCAAGCCTATGATGCAACGCATTGAGCTCGATAAGGTGAATGCCATGGTGGAAGCCTCCAAGGAAAGCCTCAAGGCAACCGAGGATACGCCCAAGGCAAGCGGCCCATTGGCGGATGACCCTATCAGCCCAACCATAGAGTTTGACGACTTTGCCAAGCTGGATCTGCGGATTGCACTTATCAAGAAGGCCGAGCATGTCCCTGAAGCCAACAAGCTGCTGAAGTTACAGCTGGATCTCGGCGGCGAAACCCGTCAGGTATTTGCCGGTATCAAGTCGGCTTATGCGCCGGAAGATCTCGAAGGCAAACTGACAGTAATGGTGGCCAACCTTGCTCCTCGCAAGATGCGCTTTGGCTTGTCTG
This sequence comes from Shewanella sp. Iso12, assembly GCF_012030025.1. Lineage (NCBI taxonomy): Bacteria > Pseudomonadati > Pseudomonadota > Gammaproteobacteria > Alteromonadales > Shewanellaceae > Shewanella > Shewanella sp. Iso12. The sequence continues at coordinate 36,595 of NZ_JAAUHW010000004.1, read as the reverse complement.
AAGGTATGGTGCTGGCCGCAGGCCCGGGTGGCAAGGATCTCTGGGTTCTCGAGCCCCATGAAGGCGCTCAACCCGGAATGAGAGTCAAATAAGACTCTTGTAGCATCTATCCCATATCAAAAAGGCCGCAATCGCGGCCTTTTTCCTATTCCCTTGATAGTTATACCGGATTGGGAATATCAATGAACTCGTGCTCCAGCTCAAACTCCCGTGCCAGATGCTCCCCCAGCGCCTTGATGCCAAACCGCTCGGTGGCATGGTGACCGGCGCCGAAATAATGGATCCCCTGCTCGACCGCGCTGTGAAAGGTACGCTCTGAGGCTTCACCGCTGATAAAGGCATCAACCCCCAAGGCCGCTGCGGCATCGATATAATCCTGGGCGCCGCCCGTACACCAGGCCAGTTTTTGTATGCTTCTTTCACCGCCATCCAGATGCAGAGGCGCCTGCCCCAAACGCTGCTCAAGCAAGGCACTCAAGTCTTTGGCTGTCATGGGTGAGTCAAGCACTCCTTGCCAAAGCAAACCCTGGGCGACGGTTTCTACCGCCTCCGGCTCAATGACCCCAAGCACCCGACCCAATTCGGCGTTATTGCCAAGCATCGGATGGGCATCAAGCGGCAAGTGATAGCCGAACAGGTTAATGTCGTTAAGCAGCAAGCTCTTGATCCTGCGCTGTTTCATTCCGGTCAACACTTCGGGCTCATTCTTCCAGAAGAAACCATGGTGCACCAATAAGGCATCGGCTCCGGCTTCCACAGCCCGGTCAATCAATGCCTGACACGCGGTTACACCTGTGACTATTTTGCGAATTTCGGCCTTGCCCTCGACCTGCAGACCGTTGGGGGCATAATCACGAAACTTGTCCAGTTGTAAAAACTCGCCCAGATATTGTCTGAGTTCCTCTCTTTTCATAGGGTTCCCTGTCGATTCAGTTGCAGATATATGGCGCCATTCTAGCACAGCGAGCCCAAGGATTGAGGTCACAACATTTAAGCCTAATTGCCGGTTTCAGCGCCCAAAGCGGCCAAAAGCTGCGCCCTTGGGCACAAGTTTGCTGCTTTTTGGCCGGTAAATTGGACATTTCCGGCCTTTGACTTATAAAATTATCGCAAACCTTCAAGTAACTCTAAAAATAAACAGGTTATGATTATGGCAAAACTGACCAAAGAAGAAGTTATCAGCACACTGCAGCAAGCTCTCAGTGAACAACAGGGCAAAGCAGTGACCATTGAACAAAATGGCAGCTGGTACAAAATCGATGGCGGTAAATCACTTCGTTTCGCTGAACTGGAACAGATGTTGGCAGATAGCGCCAAACCGGCCAAGACTGAAGCCAAGCAGGAAAAACCCAAGGCGGCCAAGCCTGCAGCAAAGCCAGCCGCAAAGGCAAAACCCAAACAGGTTGCGCCTGCCAAAGCCGGTAGCCAAGGGGGCAAGACTCCCAAAGAGCTGTGGCGTGAAAAACTGGCAGCCGGTAATCACAAACTGCCTCGCGGTTTTTAATTGCTCCATCCAAAACAAAGGCGCCTCTCGGCGCCTTTGTTTTATCTATTATTGGCTCAAAGCTTACATAGTCAAATCACATAGCCAGGTCGACCCGGACGCTACCCTGCAGATAAACCACCCGCACTTCATCGCCTACCTTGAAGGTCATGCCGGGATCTTCATCCTGTATGATCATCACCTGGGTTTCATCTTCCTGACGTATCATCAACTCCACCAACTTGAGTTCACGATAGTAACTGCTGTCACCATATTGATGACCAATGCCGGCGCCGAGCAGAGCACCCAGTACAGTCGCCACATCCTGACCACTACCGCCACCGAACTGATGACCAATCACGCCACCGAGCAAGGCACCACCGAAGGTTTTCCAGCCGCGATTTCTGTCTTCCATCAGCTGTTTCTCGGTGATTTTTCGTACCGACTCCACCTGACCGTAGAGCACTTTTTCAACCGGCTGAGCCTGGTTTCTGTCATAACCGGCATAGAGGGTATGGGTTCCCGCTGCGAGGGACAATGAGAGCAGCAGCATTGCATTCAGTATCAGTTTCCACATAGCTGTTTTTCCGCTAACTTATAAGAAGGCCCTGAGCAGAATCATACGCAATTGTGAACCTACTGTCTTTCTTAAATCATGAGTTGGATCCTTTCCCGTCGCCTGAGCTGGCGTTGACGGATCCCAACGGCCTATTGGCCATTGGCGGCGACCTGCATCCCAGGCGGTTACTCAACGCCTATTACGAGGGCATTTTCCCCTGGTTCAATACCCATGACCCCATTCTCTGGTGGTCTCCGGATCCCCGCGCCGTCTTTGTTCCTGGCAGCATCAATATCTCTCGTAGTCTACGCAAGTATTTGAAAAAACAGGATTGGACTTTCAGCATCGACCGAGCCTTTGCCGATGTGATGGCCGGTTGCGCCATGCCGCGAAAAGATCAGCCCGGCACCTGGATAACCGGAGAGATACGTCTGGCCTACCAGGAGCTGCACCACCTGGGTCATGCCCACTCCTTCGAGGTCTGGGACAATGGTCGCCTGATAGGTGGCCTGTATGGCCTGGCCGTGGGTCAGGTGTTCTGTGGCGAGTCCATGTTCCACCGTAAAACCAACGCCTCCAAGGCGGCCTTTATCGCCCTGCACCAATATGCACTCAAGCAGGGTTTCAGGCTTATCGATGCCCAGGTGATGAATCCGCACCTTGAGAGCCTCGGAGCCAAAAGTTTAAAGCGTAAAGATTTTCTCGCACTCTTGAAGCAATTCAGGGACGGTAGTCTTGCCAGGGATTGCTGGCAAAGCGACGAGGTCAAACTTGAACTCTGATAACCATGCCATTGCCATAGGCCTCAGCCAACCCTTTGCCTGCAGCTACCTGAGCGGACAACAGGAGCAGTTATTGGTGATCCAGGAAGATGAGCTGGACTTGTCACTGTTTGAGCGCCTGTTGGCACTGGGGTTTCGCCGCAGTGGCAGCGCCATCTACAAGCCCCGTTGTCCCCACTGCAACGCTTGTCAGCCCATCCGAGTTCCCCTGGATGAATTTCGCCTGTCCAAAAGACAAAAACGCACCCTGGCCAAAAACCGTGACCTGCACTTTAGGATTGTGACCGAGGAAACCCCGGCTCACTATCCCCTCTATGAGCGTTATATCTGTGCCCGCCACAGTGACGGCCCCATGTATCCTCCGAGCGAAGAGCAGTACCGTCATTTTCTCGCCTGTGAGTGGCTCAGCCCGGTGTTTATCGAACTTTGGCATGGTCAGCGACTGGTTGCCGTGGCGGTGACAGATCTCCTGCCCCAGAGCCTGTCAGCCATCTACAGCTACTTTGACCCGGACTACAGCGACCGCTCCCTCGGGATCTTACTGGTACTGCTGCAATGCCGCCTGGGCAAATTGATGTCGAAATCGTTTCTCTATTTGGGATATCAAATAGATAACCACGACAAAATGGGTTACAAGCGACTCTACCGCCCCTATGAGATCCTCGGCGTTCAGGGCTGGCAGAAAAGCGACAATCACTGAGGCCTCCCCTTTACAGCCGCTGTAATTTGCGGCATGATACGGCGGTTTTTTACATTCGAGGCTAACGGGATAACTGATTAATGGCGAAAGAAGACAACATTGAGATGCAAGGGACTATCCTTGAAACCTTGCCAAATACAATGTTTCGGGTTGAACTGGAAAATGGTCACGTTGTGACTGCTCACATTTCCGGTAAAATGCGTAAAAACTACATCCGAATCCTGACCGGTGACAAGGTCACTGTGCAGCTGACTCCATACGACTTGAGCAAAGGCCGCATCGTCTTCCGCTCACGCTAAGATCCCAGTTATTTCTCAAAAGCCGGCTGTGCCGGTTTTTTTGCTGGTGAGCCCATGGGGGCGACCCACTGCGCAGCAGGCGCACCTGGCCTGCCGTTGTCTATCCAGGCATCAATGTGTCGGATAAGGGTCAGGATTCAGAATAAAAATGGCTGCCAGTGGCAGCCATTTTTTTGTTTCGACTTAGCTTCTCAGGAGATCTTCTCCGGCGCTTCCGTGTTGATTTCCAGTTCGCCATCTTTGACATCCACATGGGCGATGCCACCGGACTCAAGTTTACCAAACAGGATTTCATCGGCCAGCGGCCGTTTCAGCAGATCCTTGACCACTCTGGCCATAGGTCTGGCCCCCATGGTCTTGTCGTAACCCTTCTCGGCCAGCAAGGTTCTGGCTTCATCACTGACTTCCAGCGTCACCCCTTTCTGATCCAACTGTGCCTGCAGCTCGACCAGGAACTTGTCCACCACCTTGGCGATAATGGTCATATCCAGATGGTTGAACCAGATAATGGAGTCGAGTCGGTTGCGAAACTCGGGCGAGAACACCTTATTGATCTCCGACATCGCATCCTGGCTGTGATCCTGCTGTTTGAAGCCAATGGACTTACGCACAGTTTCCTGCACCCCGGCGTTGGTGGTCATCACCAGGGTCACGTTGCGGAAATCCGCCTTGCGCCCATTGTTATCGGTCAAAGTACCGTGATCCATTACCTGCAGCAGCAGGTTATAGATATCCGGATGCGCCTTTTCGATTTCATCGAGCAGCACCACACAGTGAGGCGTCTTGATCACGGCATCGGTCAGCAAACCACCCTGATCGTAGCCGACATAACCCGGAGGTGCGCCAATCAAACGCGACACAGTATGGCTTTCCATATATTCGGACATATCGAAGCGGATAAGCTTGAGCCCGAGGCAAGCCGCCAACTGATTGGTCACCTCTGTCTTACCCACCCCGGTTGGGCCGGCAAACAGGAAGCTCCCCACAGGTTTATTTTCATTGCCAAGACCACTGCGTGCCAGCCGAATCGCCGCGCTGAGACTCTCTATCGCCTTGTCCTGACCGAACACCACCATCTTCAGGTTGCGTTCCAGGTTTTTCAGCAAGTCCTTCTCGGAAGACGTCACTGTTTTTTCCGGGATCCTGGCCATCTTGGCGATGATGGTTTCAATCTCGCTCTGACCCACGGTTTTCTTGCGTTTGCTCTGAGGCATCATCGCCATCCGCGCCCCCGCTTCGTCGATCACATCGATGGCCTTGTCCGGCAGATGTCTGTCGTTGATATGCTTATCCGACAGGCTGGCAGCGCTGGCCAAGGCCGCCAGGGTATAACGCACCCCATGATGTTCTTCGTAACGGCTCTTGAGCCCCTGAAGTATCTTGGTGGTTTCGGCCACCGAAGGCTCGTGAATGTCCACCTTCTGGAAGCGCCGCGCCAGTGCCCTATCCTTCTCAAAAATACTTTGATATTCCTGAAAAGTAGTGGAGCCCATACAGCGCAGATTACCGCTGGAGAGCAAGGGCTTGAGCAGGTTGGATGCATCCATCACCCCACCGGATGCCGCGCCGGCACCGATAATGGTGTGGATTTCATCGATGAACAGAATCGCATTCTGATCCGCTGTTAACTCCTTGAGCAGGCTCTTGAAGCGTTTCTCGAAGTCGCCGCGATACTTGGTGCCGGCCAACAGCGCACCGAGATCCAGAGAGTAGACGGTCGCTTCGCTTATCACCTCAGGCACAGACTCATTGACTATCCGATAGGCCAAACCTTCGGCGATGGCGGTCTTTCCGACGCCGGCCTCGCCCACCAGCAGCGGGTTATTCTTGCGGCGACGGCAAAGAATTTGAATCGAGCGTTCAATTTCGTTATCGCGGCCGATAAGCGGATCTATCTTGCCCTGCTTGGCCATCTCATTGAGATTACTGGCAAACTGAGCCAGCATGCTGCGCTCTTCTGTGGCTTCGGATTGATCTTCCAGGCTTTCCTGCGACCCCGGAGCATCGGCCTCATCGTTCTTGGCAAAGCCGTGAGAAATATAATTCACCACATCTAGGCGGGTAATATCGTAACGACGCAGCAGATAAACCGCCTGGGACTCCTGCTCACTGAAAATGGCTACCAGCACGTTGGCGCCGGTCACCTCATTGCGGCCTGAAGACTGCACATGAAACACTGCCCGTTGCAGCACCCGCTGGAAACCCAGTGTCGGCTGAGTCTCACGTTCATCATCGGGATCGCTGATAATGGGTGTGGTCTGGGTAATAAAGTTGGCGACCTCCTCCTTGAGTCGGTCGATATTGGCGCCACAGGCGAGCAAGGCATCCCTTGCGGCGGGGTTATCGGTCAGCGCCAGCAGTAGGTGCTCAACCGTCATATATTCGTGACGGGCATCTCTGGCTTGTTGGAATGCCAGGTTCAAGGTCACTTCAAGATCTTTGTTCAGCATACGCACCCCCTAAAAAACTACAGAGACAGGCTGGTTAAGCTTCCTCTAACGAACACAGTAACGGATGTTGGTTTTGTCTTGCAAACTGATTCACCTGAACCACTTTGGTTTCGGCTATCCCGAACGGGTAAACGCCGCAAACCGCTTTTCCCTGATGATGTATGGTCAACATAATGTCTGTGGCTTCCTGTTCATTCTTGCGAAAGAACAGCTGCAGTACCTCCACAACAAAGTCCATTGGGGTATAGTCATCGTTGTTCAGAATCACTTTATACATTGGAGGTGGTTGCAGTTCCTGCTCAACCCCTTCCTCCACACGTTCTATCTGTCCAGTCTTACCCATGATTCAATATTAGCCTCTCAACTTGGCTTCTACCAACACTATGCCCGGCCATGTCTCAAAGTACCGCTTGGCGGGCCCAGGGCGGTATTGCCCTTTGTCACACTATACTCTGGCGCGGCGGCGCTTGTCTAAGGCGTTTCTAACTCATGCTTATTTTTCAATCGGTTAAAACGTATACGCCGAAAATAAGCCTAAGATGCTCCAGGTAGGCATTACCGATAAAGTGCCACCATGGCAAAACCGTATACGCACAGCAACAAATGCAATGTTGTTTTTTTGTTAACTTAGGCTTGACATCCAGCAACACTGCTTACATTCTGTTATCTGAGCGCCTGCTAAAGCGCTCAAAAGTTTTACTATCTTACTGGGAAGCAGACAATAGAAGGAAGTGGAAGTATGGCAAGCGGAACTGTTAAATGGTTCAACAACGCCAAAGGATTCGGGTTTATCTGCCCTGATGAAGGTGGTGAGGATGTTTTTGCGCACTATTCAACCATTGAAATGGAAGGCTACAGAACTCTAAAAGCAGGCCAACCTGTTGAATTTCAAGTTGAGAAGGGCCCAAAAGGTATGCATGCCTCGGCTATCTCTCCAGTTAAATAACCGGGTGAACAGAGATGAAAAAAGGCGGGGTTATCCCCGCCTTTTTAATGCCTGTTTAGCAATTGAATGAGGGAGAACTCCCTCATTCAGCTTTCAGTATCAAGCGCTCAGAAGACGATTCAGGCTGGCACTCGGGCGCATAGCCTGCTCGGCTTTAACAGGATCCAGCTTGTAGTAGCCACCCAGTTCAACGGCACCACCCTGGGCACCATTGAGTTCCGCCACTATCTGCTCTTCTGCAGCCACCAGGCCTTCGGCCAGAGGTGCAAAATAAGCTTTCAGCTCGGCATCCTTGTCCTGCTTGGCCAGCGCGCTGGCCCAGTACTGTGCCAGGAAGTAATGACTGCCGCGGTTATCCAGCTGCCCCACCTTACGGGATGGTGATTTGTTGTTATCCAGGAACTGCCCTATCGCCTGATCCAGGCAATCAGCCATCACCTGTGCCTTGGCATTGGCTGTCGTCTGGCTTAGGTGCTCGAGTGAGGCTCCCAACGCCAGGAACTCACCCAGAGAATCCCAACGCAGGTGGTTTTCCTCTTCAAACTGCTGTACATGCTTGGGCGCGCTGCCACCGGCACCCGTTTCGAACAGACCGCCACCGTTCATCAGCGGGACGATTGACAGCATCTTGGCACTGGTACCCAACTCAAGGATAGGGAACAAGTCGGTAAGGTAGTCACGCAGCACGTTGCCTGTTACCGAAATCGTGTCCTTACCGGCTTTAATACGCTCAAGGGAGAAACGGGCCGCCTTTTCAGGTGACATGATGTGCAGCTCAAGCCCATCGGTATCGTGCTCAGGCAGGTAGGCCTTCACTTTGGCAATCACTTGGGCATCGTGGGCACGGTTTTCATCCAGCCAGAATACCGCCGGGGTGTTGGTCAGTCTTGCACGGCGTACGGCCAGCTTGACCCAGTCACGGATAGGAGCGTCTTTTACCTGGCACATGCGCCAGATATCACCGGCTTCAACGGCATGGGACATAAGCAGATTGCCGTCCTTGTCCAGTACTTTGACCGTACCGGCCGCAGGGATTTCAAAGGTCTTGTCATGGCTGCCGTACTCTTCGGCCTTCTGCGCCATCAGACCCACGTTTGGCACACTGCCCATGGTCGCAGGATCGAAGGCGCCATGCTCTTTACAGAAACTAATGGTTTCCTGGTAAACACCGGCATAGCAACGATCCGGGATCAGCGCCTTGGTATCTTTCAGCTGGCCATCCGGGCCCCACATCTGGCCGCTGGAGCGGATAGCGGCAGGCATGGAAGCATCGATAATCACATCGCTTGGCACGTGAAGGTTGGTGATGCCCTTGTCTGAGTTCACCATCGCCAGCTCAGGGCGGCTCTGGTAGACGGCGGCGATATCGGCTTCAATGGCCGCTTTCTGTTCGGCCGGCAACTTGGCTATCTTGGCATAGACATCACCCAGACCATTGTTGACGTCCACACCCAGCTCACGCAAAGTTTCACCGTGTTTGGCGAATACATCTTTGTAGAAAACCTTCACCGCATGGCCGAACATAATAGGATCGGACACTTTCATCATGGTGGCTTTCAGGTGCAATGACAGCAGTACATCTTCCTTGCGGGCCGCTTCAATTTCGCGCTCGAAGAAGGCGGTCAGTTCACGCTTGCTCATAACGGCCGCATCTATGATTTCACCGGCCAGCAACTTAAGCCCTTGCTTGAGCACCAGTTGGCCGCCATCATTTTGTTCCAGCACTATGCTGACAGTATCGGCCTCTTTGAGGGTAACGGACTGCTCGCTGCCGTAGAAATCCCCTTGTTGCATGTGAGCCACATGAGATTTGGAGTCCTTGCTCCAGGCCCCCATTGAATGCGGGTGCTTACGGGCATAGTTCTTGACCGAAGTCGGGGCGCGGCGATCTGAGTTCCCTTCACGCAGCACAGGGTTTACCGCACTGCCTTTGATCTTGTCATAACGGGCCTTGATTTCCCGCTCTTCATCGCTTTTGGCTTCGGCCGGATAATCAGGCAGATCATAGCCCTTGGCCTGCAGCTCTTTGATACAAGCCTGCAGCTGAGGAATGGACGCACTGATATTGGGCAGTTTGATAATATTGGCTTCGGGCTGGGTTGCCAGCTCACCAAGCTCAGCCAGGTGATCGCCGATACGCTGCGCTTCGGTCAGACGCTCGGGGAAGGCGGCAATCACACGGCCGGAGAGAGAAATATCACGGGTTTCGACATTGATGCCGGCTGCCTGAGTAAAGGTTTTGATGATAGGCAGTAGAGATAAGGTCGCCAGAGCCGGCGCTTCATCTGTCTGCGTATAGATGATAGTGGGGGTTTTATCAGTCATTTTCAGTCCTACGCTTTTTATAAAAATGAGTTGTTATAAGTGTTGTTATTCTTTAATTTCCTTGCCTCTTTCGCCCTGGATACCGCTACCGTCGGTAATCTATGTCTATCGTGTTATGGGCGTAAAAATTGGTTGTAGATCACAATTTGGCGAACATCATAGAGCATTCCAGCCAAGATTCAAATTCCACTATAGGCGAGTGGCAGGTACACTCTGCCAAAAGTCACAAACCCGTGTCGCCGCCAAACCGGACATAGGTGTTACACTCAGGCATATCACTCCCAAATGGTCAGAGCACGCGGCTCAAGCAGCCAGGATATCTCAATGAATTCGCCTACCTCCCAACCAAGACGTAAACCCAAACGCCAGCCCAGTCACCCCAAGGGCCCTGACGGTAAAGAGTTTGGCCGAGAGAAGAGTCAGCGCTCCACCAAACCAAGCCCCAACAGCAAGAGTTCCAGTAGCAAGAGTCCTAATAACAAAAGCCCCAATAACAAGAGACAGGGCCTGAATAAAAAGCGCCCTGGTCCTCAAAAACCCCGGCCAAAAGTACCACCACTCTCGGTTGCAGAAACCCAGGTGGTGCTGCTCAACAAACCCTTCGATGTGTTATGCCAGTTTACCGATGAAGGCGGACGACGCACGCTCAAAGATCTACTGCCCATCGCCGGTATCTATGCCGCCGGCCGCCTGGACAGAGACAGCGAGGGTCTGTTACTGCTCACCAATAACGGTCAGTTGCAGGCCAAGCTGACCCAACCCAACAAGCACACCTTCAAGACCTACTGGGTACAGGTGGAAGGCGATGTCGATGACACCGCGATTCAAGCCTTACGTGAGGGAATTGAGTTGAAAGATGGCCCCACCCTGCCTGCAAAAGTCCGGCTACTGCAACAACCCGAATCTTTGTGGCCACGTAATCCGCCCATTCGTGAGCGGCGCAATATCCCCACCACTTGGCTGGAGATCTGTATCCGCGAAGGGCGCAATCGTCAGGTACGAAGGATGACAGCCCATGTCGGGTTTCCCACTTTAAGATTGATACGTTATGCCATAGGCGATCTCAGCCTGGATACCGAGCAAGGGCAATGCCTGCAACCCGGTGAATATCGTACTCTTTCTGAGGCGGCGATTAAGGAGCTTCTCCATGACTGAACGTTATCGCCCCAATGTAACAGTGGCCTGCATTATTGAGGCAGAGAAGCGTTTTCTGCTGGTCGAGGAATTGATAGACGGCCAACAGAAATTCAACCAACCGGCCGGTCACCTGGAAGCAAATGAAAGCCTTATCGACGCCTGTCGCCGCGAGGTGCTCGAAGAAACCGGCCTGACTGTCACCCCTGAAGCCCTGGTGCGGATAGATCAGTTCAGTGCTTCCAAGGAGCTGGCCTTTTTACGTTTCACCTTCTGTGCTCGCCTGGCCAAGTGCCAGAGTGCCAAGCCGTTGGACGTCGCCATCAAGGCCGCCCATTGGTTGAGCATGGATGAAATCACGGCCTTGGGATCCAAGCTTCGCAGCCCCTTGGTCAGCGCCACACTGGAGAGCTATTTGCAGGGACAACGGCTGCCGTTATCTTTGCTCAATAGCGCGCTGTTGTGATTAGCTCTGGGCACCAAGGCGTGATAGAATACGCCCCCGCAGAAACTGAGCGCCTTATGGCTGTTTGTCCACCCCCGCGTCGCGCCAATAACGGCCTGCCACAACCGGGCACAAGCAGCAGTTCTCTTTTCGGGCGTTCATGAATGAATTCAACGGTTTTAGGATCTATGACAGCTAACACTCCCAATGCATCAGGAAAAAAAGTCATTGTCGGCATGTCCGGCGGTGTCGACTCATCTGTTTCAGCCTATCTGCTGCTCCAGCAGGGCTATCAGGTAGAAGGCCTGTTCATGAAGAACTGGGAAGAAGATGACACCGACGAATATTGCTCTGCCGCCGAAGATTTAAAAGATGCCCAGGCTGTCTGTGACAAGCTGGGGATCAAGTTGCACACGGTCAACTTTGCCGCCGAATACTGGGACAATGTGTTCGAGTATTTTCTGGCCGAGTACAAGGCGGGACGCACGCCTAACCCGGACATCATGTGCAACAAGGAGATCAAGTTCAAAGCCTTCCTTGAGTTTGCCGATGACATTCTCGATGCCGACTATATCGCCATGGGCCACTATGTGCGCCGCCGTGATACCGACGGTAAAACCCAGCTGCTTCGCGGCATAGATGGCAACAAAGATCAGAGCTACTTCCTCTACACCTTGAGTCACCAACAGGTGGCTCGCAGCCTGTTCCCTGTGGGTGAACTGGAAAAACCCGAAGTTCGCCGCATCGCCGAAGAGCAAGGGCTGGTCACCTTCAACAAGAAAGACAGCACCGGCATCTGTTTTATCGGTGAACGCAAATTTACTGAATTCCTTGGCACTTATCTGCCCGCGCAACCGGGCAAAATCGAGAGTGTCGACGGTGAAGTGATAGGCGAGCATCAAGGGCTGATGTACCACACTCTGGGCCAGCGCAAAGGCCTTGGGATTGGCGGCATGAAAAACAGCAACGACAATCCTTGGTATGTGGTCGACAAAGATCTGAAACGTAATGTATTGGTTGTCGCCCAAGGCGGCCAACACCCAAGACTCATGTCGGTTGGCCTCACGGCCAGGCAGCTGCACTGGGTAGACAGACAAGGCCCGGCCGATGGCGCCAAGATCACGGTCAAGACCCGTTATCGCCAGCAGGATATCCCCTGCACTGTTTATGTCCAGGGTGACGATGAACTGAGAGTGATCTTCGACGAACCTGTGGCGGCAGTCACGCCAGGGCAGTCGGCAGTATTCTACGACGGTGAAGTCTGCCTGGGTGGCGGCATCATAGAAACCCTGATTAGGGAGTAATCATTGAGCGAGCAATTGCATGACCGCACTATGGCATTTGCCGGCATATTGCAGGCTATCGCCCAGGTGCAATACATAGCCCGCCACGGGGAAAGCGATCCGCAGCAGTTGGCTGCGGCACTCGATGGCATTATGGTGACAGATCCCGAGAATATCGATGAGATCTATCCCGACAAAGTCGTGCTGGCTAACGGCTACAAGTGGATTATCAACCAACTGGGTGACAGCGCCCAGAAAGATGTGGAAATCACCCGCTATCTGGTTGGCATTCTGGCGCTGGAGCGCAAGCTGAGCCGCAACCAGGCGGCTCTGGGGATGCTGTCTGAGCGCATCAATCAGGTGCATCGCCAATTGAGCCACTTTGCCATAACCGACGAGCAGGTTATCGCCAACCTGGCCAGCATCTACAGCGATATCATCAGTAATTTGGGGCCCAAGATCCAGATTTCGGGCAACCCCAACATACTGCAGCGGCCACTGGTCCAACATAAAATACGCGCCTTGTTGCTGGCAGCAATGCGCAGTGCCGTACTCTGGCGTCAACTCGGCGGCAAACGCAGACATCTGGTGTTTGCCCGCAAGGCGATCGTCGATACAGCTAAAAAAAGCCTCACCCTATAATAAAGCCAAGTTCATCAAGGAGCTTATAATGGATCTTTCCGCACTGACTGCTATCTCACCGGTAGACGGGCGTTATGGTAGTAAAACCGCCGAACTTCGGGGGATATTCAGCGAGTACGGTCTTACCAAGTATCGTGTTCAGGTCGAAATCAACTGGCTGAAACTGCTTTCCAGCTGCCCTGAAATCGAAGAAGTCCCCCCCTTCAGTGAAGAAGCTCTGGCATTGCTGGACAATATTCGCGATAACTTCAGCGAAGCCGATGCCCTGAGAGTCAAAACCATCGAAGCCACCACCAACCATGACGTTAAGGCGGTGGAATACTTCATCAAGGAAAAAATCGCCGACAATGCCGAGCTGGCCGCCATAGGCGAGTTCGTGCACTTTGCCTGCACCAGTGAGGACATCAACAACCTGTCCCACGGCCTGATGCTGACCGAAGCCCGTGAACAGGTACTGCTGCCATACTGCCAGAAGCTGGTCGATGCCGTTAAAGAGCTGGCCAGACGTTACAAGACTGTGCCTCTGATGTCCCGTACTCATGGCCAACCCGCCTCGCCTTCGACTCTGGGTAAAGAGATGGCCAACGTTGCCGTACGTCTCGAACGCCAACTCAAACAAATTGAAGCGGTTGAGATCATGGGTAAGATCAACGGCGCCGTGGGTAACTACAACGCTCACCTGTCGGCCTACCCAGAAGTTAACTGGCATGAGCTGTCACAGCGCTTTGTCACCAGCCTGGGGCTGAACTGGAACCCCTACACCACTCAGATTGAACCGCACGACTATATTGCCGAGCTGTTCGATGCCGTGGCCCGTTTCAATACCGTGCTGATTGATTTTGACCGTGATATCTGGGGTTATATCGCCCTGGGTCACTTCAAGCAGAAGACTGTGGCCGGTGAAATCGGCTCATCCACCATGCCGCACAAGGTTAACCCTATCGACTTTGAAAACTCGGAAGGTAACCTGGGCATAGCCAACGCCCTGATGCAGCATCTGGCCAGTAAACTGCCGGTTTCCCGCTGGCAGCGCGATCTGACCGACTCCACAGTACTGCGTAACCTGGGTGTGGGTATCGCCCACTCGCTGATCGCCTACCAGGCCACACTCAAGGGTGTCAGTAAGCTGGAAGTCAACGAGGCGCACCTACGCGATGAACTGGATCACAACTGGGAAGTGCTGGCCGAGCCGGTACAGACAGTCATGCGCCGCTATGGCATCGAAAAGCCTTACGAGAAGCTCAAGGAGCTGACCCGTGGCAAGCGTATCGATGGTCAGCAGCTGGCAGCCTTTATCGACGGTCTGGAGCTGCCTGAGAACGTGAAACACGAACTCAAGCAACTGACGCCGGCCAACTACATAGGCCGCGCCGAAGCCTTTGTCGATGATTTGAACTGATAGCCTCTTGGCTGTCACGGGCGGTACTGGTTTCCAGTACCGCCTTTTTTCTCCCCGGGGTTTATGCCGTTGCAAGCGGGATAACTGACTGGCCATTGAAACAGTTTATGGATTGGATAACAGATGACGAACACTTACCAGCTGACTCTGGACAGCAATGCCTTTGTTAAAGAGGTGTGGCAGCAACAACCCAAGGTGATCAGACAAGCCTTCAAGGACTTTGTCGATCCTATCGCCGCCGATGAGCTGGCGGGCCTCGCCTGTGAAGAGGAGATTTCCTCACGGGTGGTAATCACCAGGGGGCAGGACTGGGAAGTGATCTCAGGCCCATTTGAAGACTATGACAAGTTCGGTGAAGAAAACTGGCAACTGCTGGTACAGGCCGTCAACCACTGGTATCCGGACTCACAGGGTCTGGTGGAAGCCTTCCGTTTCCTGCCGGACTGGCGCTTTGATGACCTAATGGTGTCCTTTGCCACGCCGGGTGGCGGTGTCGGCCCCCATATCGACAACTATGATGTCTTTATCATTCAAGGCGAAGGGCGCAGGCGCTGGACAGTGGGTGCCAAGGGTCAATACGCCAAGCGTGGCAACAATCCCAATACCCCTTTGATTGAAGACTTTGAGCCCATCATAGATACAGTGCTGGAGCCCGGCGACATGCTGTATATTCCGCCCGGTTTCCCCCACAGGGGCGAAACCCTGACCCTGGCACTGTCCTACTCAATAGGCTTCCGGGCACCGAGTCAGCAAGAACTTATCAGCGAAATGGCCGACTTTATGCTTGATCAGGATCTCGGCCACAAACGCTTCACTTCGAGTGAAGAAGCCGGGCAACCTGCGCTGATCGCCAAGAGCCAGCAACAGGGGATGATGGCGCTGCTGAAAGAGCTGACTGAAAACCCTGACTATTATCAGGGCGTGCTTGGCAAGTTGCTGAGTCAGAACCGCTTTGAACTGGATATTTGCCAGGGTGAGCCTATGAGTACCGAGGAACTCATTGAAGCCGCGGCCGAAGGCGCTGTATTCAAGCGCATAGGTGGGCTTAAAATTCTCATGCTGGAAGACGATCCCAACTGCCGACTGTTCATCAATGGTGAAGCTTTTGAATTGCCGCAAGGCAGTGAAAAGCAGGCGCAGCTTATTGCCAATCACACCAGCATCAGCGGCGAAGATCTTGAGTCACTGCTTCAGGATGATGCCGTGGCATTGCTGCTGTGCGAACTTTTGGAAAAGGGTTATTGCTATCTCAGTGACGAGGAATGAGCCGACTACCCTACTGCTAAAGCCGAGGTTTGAGAACCCTTATTCAGACTCTCACTTGGCTTGGCCAGACACAGCTCAGACACTAAAAAAGCAGCCTACGGCTGCTTTTTTTGTTTGCTCTAGGGTTATCAGCCCCAGAGTTTATCGTCTTCCTGGATCTTGTATAGGCTCTCGGCTCTGGAAACCAGCAACTGGGCGAACTTGGCCTGGGTAGGGTCTTTGGTCGCCCCAGATTGCACCAGGTTCTCGGCCTTGAGCTGCCAGGTCAGCGAAAAGTGACGCAAGGCTTCGCGAGCAGTGGCTGCTACGCTGACATCAACATAGTCGGAAGGCAAGTCACCGGACATCACCCAATAGGTCTTGTGGCTGGGCTGTTTGGATTCGATTTTCCACATGGCTACATAAGGCGCCAGATAACGGCTTTCCGCCGGTACCACTTTGCTGGGGATCACCCCTTTCTCTGCAAGAAATTTATTGGCTTTCTGGAACTGTTCACGCACCCAAGCCTGGCGCAAGGCTTCCTGCTGTTCGGCGTTGGGCGGTGTACTTGTCTGTTCAGTCATAAACTTTCCTTTCTTCTTGTTTGTTTTTATTGTGTTTTTATATTCTGTATCTGTTCAACTAAGCCTCTGGCCGGCTTTTTCAGTACCACCCCATAATGAGACGACTATGGGTGGCTGACTTCAGTTTTCAACCAGCTTTACGTTAACGTAAGGTGGAAAGCAAAATTGCCAGATAGATCACAAATATTCTGCTCATCAGCTTTGTTGAGAGTATCGCTAAATGCTATGGTTCTGCAATAAATATAACAAGCGGTCGGCGGCCGCTAAGCGCCGCCCCAATAAGCACAGCGGAGAACAGACGTGGCTGTATTTAATCATGTATCATTCGACGAACATGAACAGGTAGTATTCTGTCATGACAAGGAAAGTGGCCTGCGCGCCATCATCGCCATCCACAACACCAACTTGGGCCCTGCCGTAGGCGGTTGCCGTATGTGGAACTATCAATCAGATGATGAAGCTCTCACTGACGTGTTGCGCCTCTCCCGCGGTATGACTTACAAGAACGCGCTGGCCGGTCTGGCCATGGGTGGCGGTAAGTCGGTGATCATAGCCGATCCCAAGACAGAGAATCGTGAGCAGCTGTTCCGCGCCTTTGGCCGTTTTGTTCACAGCCTGGGCGGCCGCTACTACTCGGCCGAAGATGTGGGTACCACCCCTGCCGACATCATGATTGCCCATGATGAAACCCCTTATGTGCTTGGCCTGGAAGGAATGAGCGGCGATCCCTCTCCTTTTACCGCCATGGGAACTTACCTAGGTATCAAGGCTGCCGTTAAACACAAGCTGGACAAAGATAGCCTCAAAGGCCTCAAGATAGCCGTTCAGGGTGTAGGCCATGTGGGCTATTATCTGTGCAAGCACCTGCATGAAGAAGGCGCCGAGCTGTTTGTAACCGATATTCATCAAGCATCACTGGACAAGGTCGCCACCGACTTTGGCGCCGTGGTGGTTGCCCCTCAGGACATCTATGCTCTGGACGTCGATGTCTATGCCCCTTGCGCCCTGGGTGCCACACTTAACGACACCACACTGCCACAGCTGAAAGCGAGCATAGTCGCAGGCTGCGCCAACAACCAGTTGGCCGAGCCACGCCATGGTGAGCAGCTCAAGCAGATGGGCATCCTCTATGCCCCAGACTATGTGATCAACGCCGGTGGTATCATCAACGTGTCTTTCGAAAAAGACTATGATGCCACCAAGTCTACCGCCAAGGTTGAAGAGATCTACAACACCCTGTTGTCCATCTTCAAGCAGGCCGATGAGCAAAACCGCACCACGGCTGAAGTAGCAGATGAGATGGCCCGCGCCATCATCAATGGTACCCAAGCCTAAGCTCGCTCATATTCCATAAAGGGGCCTTCGGGCCCTTTTTTATTACTGAAAAAATTTTCCTCCTGCCGGCAAATAGATAAGCACCAGAAACAGAAAATTCATTTTTACGGACTGGCAAGCGTCATCTGCCTCTGCTTGACTTAGCATTCGTCATCTCGAAGGTCAGGGAGTCAATGATGCTCAGATTCGGCTATGAAGTGGAACAGCAAAAGGTTGAATTACAGGCCAGCAACTGGAATGGATTTGAGCGTTTGTTTGTCGACGGTAAAGTGGTATCCAGCAAATTCAACCTGGGGCTGCACAGCGAGCACAGCTTCAAGTTGCGTAACGGTGTACGTTGCCGAATGCAACTCCTGGTTGACCCCACCACAGAGCTGACTATCTGTCGCATCTACAAGTGTAACCGCCTGCTGGCGAGCCTCAAACAGGGGAAACAGCAGTCAAGCAGCTCACATCTGCAACACTGGTTGCTACTGGGGGGATTGGTGTGCGTGCTATTGGTTTATCTTTGATTTACCGAGCACACATTCAACCATAGGGTTAACGCTTGTCAGTATGATTTATCTTGTTGAGCAGCATGAGCAGCTGCCCTCTTTCCGGCTCATCCAAGGCTGCCATAAACTTCTCGTTGACCCGCTCGGCCTCGCGAATTAAGTCCTGCTCCATCGCCTTGGCCTGATCGGTCAGAAAAATTTGAAACGCACGCCGGTTGTCTTCTTCCTGATGGCGATAGATTAAGCCTTGTACCTGCAGTTGATCCAGCAGGCGTGTCATGGTGTAGTTGGCCACATCACAGCGACGTGACAACTCGGTTTGGCTGATCCCTTCCTCTTGCCAGAGCGCAAACAACACAGGCCAGAGTTTAATATCCAGCTGATAACGCTTCAGGCGGCTATCCAGTTCATGTTGCAGTTCCACGTTCAGATGGGATACCAGATAACCGAGACTCTCTTTGCGGTTCAAGCAACACCTCCTGTACTTCAGGGCTTGTCTGTTCGCTATCGGCAGGGCTTCGCCCCATTCAGCAAAATCGCTTATTCTGCTTCATTGACGCCGGGCCATGCCGCTGCCGAGTTTAACTATACCACTGTGCCAAATGATTGACCTACTCAGGGGCATGAAAGCAGCGCAAGGTAGGGCATCTCCAGCGGAATAAATCTGCATTGACCGCCCTATACGCAGCTTTTTAACTCGCCTTTTGGGGCATATCTACCAGTCCAGTATCCGCTTTAAACTTGAGTGGCGGCCTTGATTCTGAGTCAATCAAACTTCTATACGAATGGTATTAATACTACCACCTGCTGAATATTTCACTAACACAAGAAAGGAGAATAATGGGGCATTTACAGTCAGGCTACTGTAAATAAAGGTTTTATATCTGCCTGAATGGCAAAGCGATTCCTTTGACTTTTAACTCAGTAAATAGGTTTCGGCAAAGCGATAGAAACAGGCACGCCCAAGCCTGGCCTTTAGACCTCGAGGCAAGCTTACCAATAGCCCGGATTCGGCGCTCTCAAAGGCATTGAGCCCCAGCACCTCGAACTCATTACCCTGGGAGCAAACTAGGGCAAAACGGCTGCTCTCGGCCTCGATATCCAGCTGCTTGTAATCAACTATGATGAGCGGTGTGTCGGCCACCGCTACCTTCAAACGCTCTGCCGGGGTAATCAACAGATGTTCACCCTCGATGCAGTGCAAAATACTACTGAAGAGCCTGGCAAACTTGGCTGGCAGCGGTGAGTTGAGATAATACCAGTCGCCTTTAACGTCTATCTCAAACAGGGCTTGCTGCTGACACAAGTCCGGCCTTGCCCCAAGCCCTTTCAGAGCGTCACTCACCTTGTCTGCCGACTGTTTCATCCTGACTTCCTATTCTTGGGTTCCCTATTCATGGGCTCCACACTTTTGGAGCCCTATTCTTGGCGCTCTCAGGCTTGCGTTTGAGTCAGCTCCAGCAAGGCTTCGATGGGGTGCCTGGGCCTAAAGCCACCAAAGCGTTTGACCTGGCTGCGACAGGAGTAGCCGGACACCAGTATCTGCTCCTGCGGCAGCGACTTTATCGCCTCGTCCCAGGACATCTCATACAGAGCCTTGGAGCGTGGCAGGTTTTCCAGCTCATGGCCATAGGTACCGGCCATGCCGCAACAACCCAGATTCACGGTTCCCAACTTGGCACCAAAACGGGCAAAGATGGTTTGCCATTCTTTGGCAGTGCCGGGGCGAGCACTGGATTCAGTGCAGTGGCTGAACCAGGTGAACTCGCGCCCGCTTGCAGGCAGTTGCGGTAACTGCTCGAGCATGGCACTGAGCCACTCGCTGGCTAGCTGGACATTGAATTGGCCGCGCTTGGCGCCGAGCGCCTCACGGTATTCGTCGCGATAAACCAGCACCAAGGCCGGATCTACCCCCACCATGGGCATGCCAAGGGCATGCACCTGATTGAGAAAATCGGCGGCGGTCTGTGCCGTCTTGGCAAACTGCTCCAGAAACCCCTTGATATGAGCCGGTTTACCGTTGGGCTTGAACGGCAGCAATACCGGCTTGAGTCCAAGCGCTTCGATCAGGCGAATAAAGCGATAAACCAGTTCGGCATCGTAGAAGCTGTTGAAAGGATCCTGCACTACCAACACATAGTTTTGTCGCTCAGCGGCGGGGATAGCGCTCAAGGCGTTGAGATCATAACCACGGCTGGGGTGAGCATCCAGGCGCTGTTTCAGCGTAGGAACAGACAGCGCAGGCGCATCCACATACCCCAGAGCCTTCTTAATCACCCACTTGGATAGAGGATTCTGCGCCGCAAAGTTACTCAGCCGGGGCGCCTTGGCCATCAGCTGCACCGAATCCTCGACACCGGCCACCAGATAATCCTTGGCGGGACGCTGATAACGGCGGTAATAGATACTGAAAAACTGTGCCCGGAACTTGGGGACATCCACCTTCACCGGACACTGGCCGGAGCACGCCTTACAGGCGAGACAGCCCTTGAGCGACTCCATCACCTCGTGGGAATAGTCGTATTCTTTCTTGGCGTTGAGGCTGTTCTGCAGCCGCTGCAATAAGCCCATGGGTTTGGACTTGGCCAGCAGATTGACGTCAACGCCTTCAGATTCCAGCAGTCGCAGCCACTCACGCATTAATCCGGCGCGGCCCTTGGGCGAATGGATCCTGTCTCCAGTCACCTTGAAAGAGGGGCACATGGGCGAAAAGCGGCTGTAGTTGAAACACAGGCCGTTGCCGTTACAGTTCATCACATCCGGGAAGGCATCGCGGACACTGACAGGTATTTGCCTATCGAAACTGCCGCGCTTGGTACTGTCGACATTGTAGATAAGCTGTTGGCCTTTGGGCGCCACCAGCTTACCCGGGTTGAGTTTATTCTGGGGGTCGAACAGCGTCTTAACTTCTTCAAGCTCACTCCAAAGCTGCTCGCCAAATACCTGGGGGCCATACTCACCACGCACGCCTTTACCGTGCTCGCCCCACATTAGGCCGCCGTATTTCTGCGTCAGTGCTGCCACTTGATCCGAGACGGTGCGCAGCAAGGCTTCATCCTTGGGATCGCACATATCCAGCGCCGGACGCACGTGCAGCACCCCGGCATCCACATGGCCGAACATGCCGTATTGCAGTTGATGGCTATCCAACAGGGCTCGGAACTCCATGATATAGTCGGCGAGCTTTTCCGGTGGTACGGCGGTATCTTCGGCGAAGGCTATCGGTTTGCGGCGGCCTTTGGTGGCCCCGAGCAGCCCGACCGCCTTCTTGCGCATGGCATAAATCTTATTGATGGAACCGGCATCCCGGGTGAGCTGATACCCAAGCACCCCTTTTTCACCGGCAGCAATCTGTGCATCCAGCGCCGCGGCCAGACGCTCTGCCCGCTCATCGACCTGGGCTTGTTCTCCGGCAAACTCCACCATGTTAAGGCCATCGATTACCTTGCCAGGCACTTCCTGAATAAGCTCGGATACCGAGTGCCAGATAATGTCTTCCCGCGCCAGATTCAGCACTTTGGAATCGACGGTTTCCACCACAGTGGCATTGGCGAGCACCAAGTCGGGCGCATGGCGCAGTGCCGATTCAAAAGAGTCATACTTGATGTTGACCATAAGGCGGCTGGCCGGCAAGGGGGTGATATCCAGTTTGGCCTCAGTGACCACCGCCAGCGTTCCCT
This sequence comes from Shewanella sp. Iso12, assembly GCF_012030025.1. NCBI lineage: Bacteria > Pseudomonadati > Pseudomonadota > Gammaproteobacteria > Alteromonadales > Shewanellaceae > Shewanella > Shewanella sp. Iso12. The sequence goes on along the minus strand of NZ_JAAUHW010000004.1, from coordinate 14,810 downwards.
CAGAGCCCGTGAGGATCCGCGACAGATTGAATTCGCTGAGCTGTTGATCCCAGACATTTTTCAAATCGTAACCGGTCAAAAAACGGTTCAGCTTGGGAAAGCGCTGTTCAATCAGCTCTCGCTGCTCACGGCAGCGACGGGCCACCTCGGTAATCAGCTTGTTGCCGAGCGGGTTATCAGTGACCTGCTCACCCGATTCCAGTGCCTCGCGGCTCACCGGAGCCGTGTGCAGCACACTGCCATCCACCAACACACTGGTAAGCTCCAGTACATGATCCGAAGTCTTGCCATATACCAGCGAGCCGGCGCCGGAGGCATCGGTATTGATCATGCCGCCCAGAGTGGCACGGTTGGAGGTGGAAAGATCCGGACTGAAGAAAAAGCCGTGCGGCCGCAACGCATCATTGAGCGCATCCTTGACTACACCGGCCTCGACTCTGACCCAACCTTCCTCTGGATTAACTTCCAGCACCCGGTTCATATGGCGCGAGAGGTCCAGCACTATCCCATGGGTCAGCGCCTGGCCATTGGTTCCTGTACCACCGCCGCGGGCACTGAAGACCACCTTGGCAAAAGCCTCTTCACAGGCGAGCTGCAACGCCATGGCAATATCTGCGCTGTCTCTGGGATAGAGCACCGCCTGCGGCAGGAACTGATAGACAGAGTTATCCGTCGCTTGAGCCAAGCGGGCACTGTAGCGCCTGTCGATATCGCCGCGAAAGCCTCGCTGCTCAAGCGCATCCAGATAATCCAGATACAGGGGTTCCAGAGTTTGTTGGTGTGATAATAGGGGTAACATCTTATTGCTCGGCTCAATTATTGTTATCGGGCCATTATAAACAAAAAGAAGCCGCTAAAAAGCGGCTTCTTTCATAACTTACTGAGTTGTTTCAAGCTTAGCCGTGGGCTTCAGCCAGGTACAACCAGGTGTCGATCACAGTGTCGGGGTTCAGAGACACTGTGTCTATGCCCTGCTCCACCAACCAGGCGGCGAAGTCGGCGTGATCCGAAGGACCCTGACCACAGATACCCACGTAAGCCCCCTTGGCCTTGGCGGACTTGATAGCCATCGCCAGCAACGCCTTAACGGCTTCGTTACGTTCGTCGAACAGGTGACTGATGATGCCCGAGTCGCGGTCCAGACCCAGAGTCAGCTGAGTCAGGTCGTTGGAGCCGATGGAGAAACCATCAAACATCTCCAGGAACTGATCCGCCAGCAGGGCGTTGGATGGCAGTTCACACATCATGATGACGCGCAGACCATCTTTACCGCGCTCCAGACCTTGCTCTTTCAGCAGTTCGATAACCTGACGGCCTTCTTCAAGAGTACGAACGAACGGGATCATGATCTCTACGTTCTTCAGCCCCATGTCGTTACGAACCCGCTTGATGGCTTCACACTCGAGGGCGAAACAATCACGGAACGACTCGGAGATATAGCGGCTGGCGCCACGGAAGCCCAGCATTGGGTTCTCTTCCTCTGGCTCGTACTTGTCACCGCCGATCAGGTTGGCATATTCGTTTGACTTGAAGTCAGACATACGCACGATGGCCTTCTTGGGGTGGAATGCTGCAGCGATAGAAGAGATACCTTCCACCAGACGGGCAACATAGTATTCAACCGGAGATTCATAACCGGCAATCATCTCGGTGATCTCGGCTTTCAGCTCATCGGATTGCTGATCAAATTCCAGCAGAGCCTTGGGGTGAATACCTATCATGCGGTTGATGATGAACTCGAGACGGGCCAGACCCACACCTTCGTTAGGCAGACGGGCAAAGTCGAAGGCGCGGTCAGGGTTACCCACGTTCATCATTATCTTCATCGGCAGATCAGGCATGGAATCAACGCGGCTGGAAATCACATCAAACTCCAGCTTGCCTTGATAGATATAACCTGTGTCGCCTTCGGCGCAGGATACCGTCACTTCCTGACCGTTTTGAATTTTGTCGGTCACGTCACCACAACCCACTACCGCAGGCACGCCCAGTTCACGGGCAATAATGGCAGCGTGACAAGTACGACCACCACGGTTGGTGACAATGGCGCTGGCACGCTTCATGATAGGTTCCCAATCAGGGTCGGTCATATCGGTAACCAGTACATCGCCTGGCTGGATCTTGTCCATTTCGTCGATAGATTTGAGCACCTTGGCAACACCTGAGCCCACCTTGTGGCCAATGGCGCGACCCTCACAGATCACTTCGCCACGGCTCTTGAGGTGATAACGCTCAATCAGCTGCACATCTTCACGGGAGCGTACGGTTTCAGGGCGAGCCTGAACTATGTAGAGACGACCGTCGTTACCGTCTTTGGCCCATTCGATATCCATCGGACGGCCATAATGCTTTTCAATGATCATCGCCTGCTTGGCCAGCTCCATCACTTCTTCATCATTGATGGAGAAAGTCATGCGCTGTTCTTTGGCGACATCTTCAATTTTCACCTGCTTGCCGTGAGATGCATCATCCGAGTACACCATCTGGATCAGCTTGCTGCCGATGTTACGACGAACAACGGCCTTGTGACCGGCAGTCAGGGTTGGCTTGTGTACGTAGAACTCGTCTGGGTTAACCGCACCTTGTACTACCATTTCGCCCAAACCGAAGGAAGAAGTGATAAATACCACGTCCTTGTTACCGGACTCGGTATCCATGGTGAACATCACGCCTGAAGCCGCCTTGTCGGAACGTACCATGCGCTGAACACCGGCTGACAGCGCCACACCGCGATGGTCGTAACCCTGATGCACACGATAGGAGATAGCGCGATCATTGAACAGGGAGGCAAACACATGCTTGATGGCAACCAATACAGCTTCGAAGCCCTTCACGTTGAGGAAGGTTTCTTGCTGACCGGCAAATGAAGCGTCGGGCATATCTTCTGCAGTGGCAGAGGAACGCACGGCGAATGAGGCGTCTTGGGTTTCAGAGGCTAATTTTTCGTAGGCTTCCCGAATCGCTTGTTCGAGTTCTGGCTGAAATGGGGTTTCGATAACCCACTGTCTGATCTGTGCACCAACTTTAGCCAGTGCGTTGACATCATCTACATCCAATGTGTCAAGAATGTCGTATATCTTCTGGTTTACTCCACTTTGCTCAAGAAACTCATTGAACGCGTGGGATGTGGTCGCAAAGCCGCCAGGTACTTGAACACCGGCATTGGCCAGATTACTGATCATTTCACCAAGGGAAGCGTTTTTACCGCCGACCTTGTTGACGTCACCCATGCCTAATTCCTGATACCAGAGTACGTATTGCTGCACAGTTCTATCTCCGCAAGTTTATTTCAGTGGCCCCTTCACACGAGGGCAGCGGCATTTTACACTCCGTGGCAACAAGCGTAAATCTATAATTTTATTTGTAATTTTATTACTACACGAGGTCGGCATGGCACGTAAAGTATTCTACATTTCTGATGGAACAGCGATCACGGCCGAAGTGTTTGGTCACGCAGTACTTTCTCAATTTCCATTGGAATTTGACTCACTTACCATTCCTTTTGTGGAAAATACTGCTAAGGCAGAAGCCGTTAAAAAGCAGATTAATGATAGTTTTATTACAACAGGGGAACGGCCTCTGGTGTTTCATTCCATCGTCAAACCGGAAATTCGCGACATCATTTATTCCAGTGAAGGCCTGGACTACGACTTTCTCAACACTTTTGTCGCGCCACTGGAGCAACAATTGGGGGTACCGGCCAGCCCGGCACTGCATCGCACCCATGGTATGGCCAACGCAGGTTACGATGCCCGTATCGACGCCATTAACTTTGCCATGGAAAACGACGACGGCCAGACCATGAAGCATATGGACAAGGCCGACATTATCCTGCTTGGGGTTTCCCGCTGCGGCAAGACGCCATCAAGCCTCTATCTGTCGATGCAGTTTGGTATCAAGGCCGCCAACTATCCTTTTATTCAGGATGATATGGACAACCTCAAGCTGCCCGAGGTGCTGAAACGCAACAAATCCAAACTGTTTGGGCTGACCATTGAACCCGTACGCCTGCATGAGATACGTCAGAGCCGAATGGAGAACAGTCGCTATTCCTCCTTGCGCCAATGCCGCCTCGAAGTCAAAGAGGTGGAGATGATGTTCAAGAAAGAGCGCATCCCTTATATAGACACCACCAACCAATCGGTCGAGGAAATTGCCACCAAGATCCTCGATGCCACGGGTCTTGAGCGCCATATGTTCTGAAAATCCCCCCAGGCGGCAGACAAAACCTGCCCGAGTTGAAACTGAGTTACAGAATGGTATTTTCTGGCTAACTACTTGTTACCACAGTGCGAACCCTGAATGGCTCAAGTGGGACTTGACACTTTTTCAAGGCCCACTTGGGCAATTATCGGACAATTGCCACTTTGCAGCTCGGCTCGATTGGTTATAATCCGACACAAGATAAGCGCAAAGCGCTCAAGAAATTTCCCCCGGTATCATGAATGACCATTAAAACAGACGAATTACGCACCTCTCTCTTATGTAAAGTGATCTCACCTGCCCAACTCGCATCTGAGTATCCATTGACTCAGGAAGCCGCAGACTACCTGGTTGAACAACGCCGCGAAGTCGAAGCCATTATTCAGGGTGACGATCCGCGTTTGTTGGTCATCATAGGACCCTGCTCCATCCATGACACAGAAGCGGCCCTGGAGTATGCCGGTCGCTTGGCCAAGCTGCACCATGAACTCAAAGACGATCTCTGCATTCTGATGCGGGTCTATTTTGAGAAGCCCCGCACCATAGTCGGCTGGAAAGGCCTGATTTCCGATCCTGACTTGGACGGCAGCTTCAGCCCCAATAAAGGCCTGCGCCTTGCCCGCAAGTTACTGCAGCAGATCACCGAGCTGAAACTGCCTATCGCCACCGAGTTTTTGGATATGGTGAATGGTCAGTATATTGCCGATCTCATCACTTGGGGCGCCATCGGGGCCCGCACCACAGAAAGCCAAATTCACCGCGAAATGGCCTCGGCACTCTCCTGCCCGGTAGGCTTCAAGAACGGTACCGACGGCAACATCAATATCGCCGTCGATGCAGTGCGCGCCGCCAGAGAACCACATATCTTCTACTCTCCGGACAAAGACGGCTCACTGGCGGTCTACCGCACCCATGGTAATCCGTACGGGCATATCATTCTGCGCGGCGGTAAAACTCCCAACTACAGTGAGCAACATGTGACCAAAGCCAGAGAGCAGATGGACTCGGTTGGGATCCACTCCGGCATAGTGGTCGACTTCAGCCATGGTAACAGCCAGAAGCAGCACAAGAAGCAGCTGGAAGTCGCCGAAGATATCATGACGCAGCTGCGCAGCGGCTCCACCGCCATTGCCGGTATCATGGCCGAGAGTTTTATTGTGGAAGGCAATCAGAAAGTGGTTGCCGGTGAGCCACTCACTTACGGCAAAAGCATCACAGATGCCTGCCTGCACTGGGAAGACTCGGAAAAGCTGCTCAGAGATCTGGCCGCTGCTGCCAAGGAAAGACGCCGCCTGCAGGGCAAATGAGTCGCCCAGATACGGACCACTGAAATGGAATCGCCCCGGTATCTCCACGCTGGAGATGTCGGGGCTTTTTCATGCCCGGATACATTTGAACATCCAATATTTTTCATGCAGGGCTTTCTGGCCCAGGCTGTCAATCCGCCTTTGGTCGAACTATAATACCGCCCCTGATTTTCCAGCATAACCTTGAGGTTGCCGTATGCCAGAAACGACACAGAGCCAATATGAAGTGGCCGTAGCACGCCGAATTGAACAAGCCGAGGCTCGGGTGATCAAGGCGGTTTTCCCGTCCATTACCAATCATCACAACACACTGTTTGGCGGTGAAGCCCTCGCCTGGATGGATGAAACCGCCTTTATCGCCGCCACCCGCTTTTGTCGCAAGACACTGGTCACCGTCAGCTCTGACAGAATCGATTTCAAAAAACCGATCCCCGCCGGTAGCCTGGCAGAATTGATCGCCCGGGTGATCCATGTGGGCAACACCTCGATGAAAGTCGAAGTGAACATTTTTGTAGAAGATATGTATCAGGATAAGCGCGAGCACGCTATCCGCGGTGTCTTCACCTTCGTGGCTGTCGATGAAGACAGAAAGCCGACCCAGATCTGGAGTGATGATCTGGCCAACTAGGCCCTGGTCGCTTATTCGCATCATCCTGGCCTGTATCTGGCTACAGGCTTTTTAGGTTTCATTCTGCAACAGTCTTTACCGCTGAAAAGGCTTTTATTGGCCGTCGTTCTCGACTAAAGTCTAAAAGCGACAGTAACAAAAAGTCACTTAAACCCTGATAAAGCCATAGGATTATTTGTCACTTTTCTGTTACATTGACCCTTCTTCAGCGTGCAGAGCCATAATCATAACAAGCCATGAAGCCAGAAAACTTAAATATTATCATCGCCGATGATCACCCTTTATTTCGCAATGCCCTGCGCCAGGCGCTTAACAGCGGTTTATCCAATACCCGCTGGTTTGAGGCCGACAGTGCCGATGCGCTGCAAAAACTGCTTGAGCAAACTCATCAGGGATATGATCTGGTACTACTGGATCTGCAGATGCCGGGTTCCCATGGCTACTCCACCCTTATCCATCTGCGCGCCCACTTCCCCGAACTGCCGGTGATAGTGATTTCAGCCCACGAAGATGCCGCCACCATCAGTCGTGCCCTGCACTATGGCGGCGCCGGTTTTATTCCCAAATCGGCTTCGATGGAAACCTTTGTCGAAGCAATCACCGCAGTAATGTTCGGCGATATCTGGCTGCCTCAAGGCATAGAGTTGGTTGAAATCAATGAAGAGGATGAAACCGACAAGGTCGCCGGCAAGCTCTCTGAGCTGACGCCGCAGCAATACAAGGTGTTGCAGATGTTTGCCGAAGGCCTGCTCAACAAGCAGATAGCCTACGACCTGGGCGTATCCGAGGCGACCATCAAGGCCCACGCCACCGCTATCTTCCGTAAGTTGGGGGTTCGCAACCGCACCCAGGCCGTGATAGCGCTGCAACAACTGGGGATGGAAAAGGTCGAGATCAACTGATCTCACCGCTTCCCAACGATTTTTCAGTCCTCCATGGCGGCACACTTGCCAAGATAGATGATTTCCGGCGCACTCGGGCACAACACTTCGACACACTCATCGCCGGTGCAGATAAGATGTGACCAGCCTTCGCTGTGTCCATGGAAGAAACTGATTGGGCTTTCCTGCGACCAGGCGTGATCTTTAATCAGGCGGCTGTTGTAACCCTGTTCGTCCCCAAGCTCGCTCAGCGCCTGCCAAAGCTCCAGCAATCCATGTTCATCCAACATACGAAACGCAGTGACCGAGTGGTAATGCAGCCGATAGCGCCCTTCACTCGGTAAATGAAACAGCTCCAGGCTGAGATCGACTCCGGGATGGGGCGTATTTTTGATTTGATAGCGTTTGCCGCCGGGAAGCTGCAACATGAAATCACCGCCCCAGAAGAGCCCGGTGATAAAAAGATCCCCCTGCTCGAAGGGTGTCTGCCATCTGCCTATTTTCATGCTCCCTCCCATTAATCCCTACGCTCGTTAATCCCCCCCAGACAAAAGTGGGGTAAACAAGAAAGTACTCAACAAGCGGATACCGGGCAATGGCCGCTATAACGCATAAAAAAGCGCCGCCGGGGCAAACCCTCGGCGGCGCTGCATTTGAGAGGCTCAGCGTTTACAAGCCCAGATGGCCGGCATGAAACTTAAGCTGCTCGTCGATAAATGAGGCGATAAAATAGTAGCTGTGATCATAGCCGGGGTGGCTGTGAAAACTCAGCGCAATTCCAGCATCAGTGGCTGCGGCCTGCAAGGCCTGTGGCAGTAACTGCTCGGCCAGAAACAGATCACTCTCGCCCTGATCAACCCGCATCGGTAGCCCTTTGGCACCACTTTTTATCAGCTCTACCGTGTCATAAGCCTTCCAAGCCTCCCTGTCGCTGCCAAGATAGGCAGCAAACGCCTTCTGGCCCCAAGGGCACTGGCTAGGATGACTGATGGGGGCAAAGGCACTGGCGCTGAGATAACGGCCCGGATTTTTAAGGGCTATCATCAGCGCACCGTGGCCGCCCATGGAGTGACCGGCAATGGCGCGCTTATCCGATACCGGAAAGTGCTGTTCTATCAATGCCGGCAACTCATCTACCACATAGTCATACATACGATAGTGGCTGCTCCAGGGGGCTTGGGTAGCATTGACATAAAAACCGGCCCCCAACCCCAGATCGTAGGCGGCATCATCGGCATCGGCCACGCCTTCTCCGCGCGGACTGGTATCCGGGCAAACAATGGCCAGCCCCAGCTGAGACGCGAGGCGCTGGGCCCCGGCCTTTTGCATAAAGTTTTCATCCGTACAGGTCAACCCGGAGAGCCAATACAACACAGGTACCTTTTGGCTATTGGCCTGCTCCGGCAGATAGATGGCGAAACGCATCTCGCAGTTCAGACTGCTGGAGTGATGACGATACTGCTTGTGCCAGCCTCCAAACGACCTGTTGTTACTGATATTTTCCATCAGAAGGTCCTCAGAAGTGGATCACGCTGCGAATGCTCTTGCCTTCATGCATCAGCTCGAAGGCTTCATTGATATCTTCAAGCCCCATGGTGTGGGTGATAAAGTCATCCAGCTTGAATTTACCGGCCAGATAATCTTCCACTATGCCAGGCAATTGTGAGCGTCCTTTGACACCACCGAAAGCCGAGCCTTTCCACACCCGGCCGGTCACCAGTTGGAAAGGTCTGGTGGAGATCTCCTGTCCGGCACCGGCAACCCCGATGATCACCGATTCGCCCCAGCCCTTGTGGCAACACTCGAGCGCCGAGCGCATCACATCCACATTGCCGATACACTCGAACGAATAATCGACGCCGCCGTCGGTCAAATCCACAATCACCTGTTGAATAGGCTTGTCATAGTCCTTGGGGTTGATGCACTCGGTTGCCCCCAGCTTCTTTGCCAGTTCAAACTTGGATTCATTGACATCTATGCCTATGATGCGACCGGCCTTGGCCATCACAGCGCCAATCACCGCCGACAACCCTATGCCGCCGAGCCCGAAGATGGCCACGGTGGCGCCCTCTTCCACCTTGGCAGTGTTCATTACAGCGCCCATGCCGGTAGTGACACCGCAGCCCAGAAGGCAGATCTCTTCCAGCGGTGCCGACTTGTTGACTTTGGCCAGGGAGATCTCAGGCAATACCGTATATTCAGAGAAAGTCGAGCAGCCCATGTAGTGGAAAATCGGCTTGCCGTCTTTGAAGAAGCGGGTGGTACCATCCGGCATCAGGCCCTTGCCCTGGGTCTCACGGATCTTCTGACACAGGTTAGTCTTGCCGGAGCGGCAGAACTTACACTCACCGCATTCAGGCGTGTAAAGAGGAATAACATGATCGCCCACCGCCACACTGGTGACGCCTTCGCCGACCATCTCCACTATACCGCCGCCCTCATGGCCGAGAATGGCCGGAAACACGCCTTCTGGGTCGTCGCCGCTCAAAGTAAAGGCATCGGTATGACACACACCACTGGCAACAATGCGCACCAATACCTCACCGGCCTTGGGCAACATCACATCCACCTCTTCCATCTTCAACGGCTCGCCGGCAGCCCAGGCTACGGCGGCTCGGGACTTGATAAATTTGTCTGTCATTGTCGCTTCCTTCTGTTGTGATTGATTCGGTAACGAACCTCTTGGCTCATAAACCGGATGCCAACATTGTATTTATTCCCAAATAAAAGATAATCAGCCAAATATACAAATCACTTTTACTGAGAAGTAATAATGAACCACTGGGAAGGGATCAGCGAATTTATCGCCGTGGCCGAGAGCCAGAGCTTTACCCGCGCCGCCGAGCGGCTCAACTTGTCTGTGGCGCAGATAAGCCGCCAAATCGCCGCGCTGGAGAAACGCCTGGCAAGCAAACTCTTCTATCGCACTACCCGTAAGGTGTCGCTCAGTGAAGAGGGCCAGCTTTATTATCGCCACTGCCGCTTGCTGCAAGATGGCATAGAAGAAGCCGAGCGCGCCCTTGGAAGTTTGAAACAAACCCCGCAGGGCTTGCTGCGGGTGACGGCGCCGGTCACTTACGGCGAACAGTTTATTCTGCCGCTGCTGAATGACTTTCTCTGCCTGCACCCCAAGCTTGATCTGCAACTTGATCTCAACAACAAGACGCTGGATCTGATTGATGGCGGTTATGATTTGGCGATTCGGCTGGGTAAGCTGGCGGACTCCAGCTTGATGGCGCGGCGTCTTGGCAGTCGCCGCAATTATGTCTGTGCCAGCCCGGAGTATCTGGCCAACCACGGCGTGCCCCACACTCTGGGCGAGCTGCATCGGCATCAATGTTTACTGGGTAACCACCCTTACTGGCGTTTTATCGAGCAGGGCCAGGAACGTCAATGGCGTTTGAGTGGCCGCTTGGTGTGTAATTCTGGCCCTGGGTTATTGGATGCTGCCCGCAAAGGGCTCGGGCTGGTGCAACTGCCCGATTATTATGTCGGTGAGGATCTCGCCAGCGGTGCCCTGGTATCAGTGCTCGAGGCTTACCAGGCGGCGCCGGAGGGTATTTGGGCCTTATACCCACAGAACCGCCATCTGTCGCCCAAGGTCAGCCTATTGCTGGACTTTCTGCAGCAGGCGCTGCCGGAGGCGCCGGATCTGGGCAAGTCTTGAATGGATGCCCTGTCTTGAATGGAGCGTTAAGTCTTTAATGGGTGACAGGTCTTGAGCTGCAGCCAGATCTTAAATAGGAACTGAATTCTGCGTAGGCTCTGAATCCTGCATAGCTGCTAAAATTTCAAGTCTCTGAGCTTTCGAGTCTCTGTGATTTCGAATCTCTGTGATTTCAAATCTAGGCTTGGCAGGCTTACCCCTGACGCGTCTTAGCGCGCTGCCAGTGCAGCAGATATTTATCCAGCTCATTGGCAAAGGCCTGTCTATCTGCCTGGCTCAACTTGGGACTGCCACCGGTATCTATGCCGCTGGCACGCAGGGTATCGAGAAAATCCCGCATATTGAGGCGGGCACGCACATTGTCGCGATTCAGCAGCTCGCCGCGGCTATTGAGCGCCTTGGCGCCCTTGTCTATCACCTCGGCCGCCAGCGGAATATCATTGCTGATCACCAAATCGCCGGCCTGACACAGGCGCACGATTTCGTTATCGGCCACATCAAACCCCTTGGGAACTTGTAAGGTTTTGACACTGGCAGCACCTGTTATCCTGAGCGCCTGATTGGCGACAAAAGTGACATTGATGCCGGTACGCGCCGCCGCCCGCACCAACATTTCGCGGATAACTACCGGGCAGGCATCGGCATCGACCCAGATTTGTGCCAGGTCTGATGCCTGCTCATTTTGATTCTGCTGCACTCGCGCTCCTTTAGTTTGCAATAAAATTTGCACGCCATTTTATATCATGCCGTGTATCTGTGCGCGCTAAATCCCCATGCCTACAATCAAGCGTTTTGCCCGGGAGCGTATCAATACTTCGCCCTCCTGAGCGTCAACTCAAACGCTTTCAATCGTGCTCTTCTGCCAGTTTGGCACACCAGTCATCATACTCAAGCGGCTCGTGCCCACGCGCACCTTGCTCTTCCGTGTAATCACAATAGTTACACCACAGCGTCAATGCCCGGCGATAAGCCTCACCACTCAAATTAAAGCGGGATAACGGCACAACCGGTAAAATAGTGGCCAACTCATCAAGCTCATCCAGCATCTGCCAACAGATATCGGCCCGAATACACAAACAATACGGCACTTCATGCAACGCAAAATCCAGGCTGTCCAACAGACTGCGGGCCAAATGCAATGCTGCTTGCTGGCGCAGGAAGTCTGTAACCCCGCTATCGGCCAGTATTTGCTGCAGCAAAATCTCGGGAGACGGATTATCAATGCCTTCTGCGGCACCCAGTAGCGGCCGCATTTTGATATAAGTATCCTGCAGCCCATAAGCACAGTAGAGCCAAAGTTTTACTCTGGGCTCATCAAAACGTGCCAGCCAAAACGCCTGCAACTTTGGCAGTAATCCGGGGTGGGCCAAGGGCAGTGCCAGTGAAGGACTGTCCAGCTCAAGTTGGCTAACCTCCTCGCTCGCGGCCTGCGGGGCGTTCCTATCCGGCTGTGAACGGCAGAGAGCCAACTCACATAGCGACTCAAGGTAAGATGCCAGCGTCTCACCCTCGAGCGCGTCTATGCGCTCAAGCACGGCTGCCAACTCTTTTTTCCATAAAGACTTAATTCCGCTCGCCCTGGCCTCGAGGTAAGCTCGCCAATCGCCGGCAATATCCAAGTTAGGGATCATTTTCCAACCATAAATTATCTATCACTCTTTGTATAAAAGGCCTGTAGCTCGCTTGAAATCGCATCCTGATAGCTGGAGCTCAAAAACTGGCCCCAGGTTCTGCCCTCTTTGAAAACCTTATTGACTGTATCGACCAAGAAAACGCTTTGCACTATGGCCCATTGATTATCCAATTTGGCTACATAATCTGCCGGGGAGAGTGCTTCTTCACTGATTTTGGGGCAAAAGATAATAACCTGAAGATACAAGCCCCAAACTAGCGGCAAGAATCCCACCTTAAACGCGACTCTGTTCCTTAACTGGCTGATGTAAGTATCCATATCTGAAGGAAACGCAGCCAGACAAACCATAGCTACGGCTCTATTGCTGGCCCAGGTTTGCCTTTTCAAAAGCGCGACGCACCCGGGGATCTTTGCTTCACATTCCTGAACCGGCTTGAAGCCCTGTGCCTTCAAAGCCAGCGCCATGGATTTGCCTACAGCTTTTATCGTCATACTTGACTCTCCGGACAACCACTAGCAGCTAATACTGGGAGAGCTAATACTGGGTGTCTCAATTATTTTTGTTGGGTGTTTGGCTTGTCGGCGTTACTCAGTGGCAGGCGCTTCCCTGTGGTAGTGGATAAGATCATGAAACACTGCGGGTTGATCTCTTAAGTTGCGGTAACCATGGGGTTTATCTGCGGCAAAGCGCACGGCCTCACCCTGCTGTAATGGCTGCCACTGACCATCGACTAACACTTCCATAGTGCCGCTCAACACGATCACATGCTCGGTCACACCCGCCTCATGGGGCTCGGAGAGACGCTCATAGTGCGGCAATAGGGTAAGTTCAAACATTTCAAAACCAAAGCGAGGCTCAAAGGGAAATAGCGACGCCACTAACATGCCATCGGTTGCAGGCTTTTGGCGTAATGCATCGGCGTTACGAAAGACGGCGCCTTGGCTCTCGGGCATTGGCTCCAGAAAGGTCGAGAGGGAGGTATTAAAACCGCTGGCGATTTTCCACAGAGTAGCAATAGTGGGGCTAGATTCGCCGCGCTCAATCTGGCCTATCATGGCCTTGCTTACGCCTGTCTCGAGTGCCGCTTTATCTAAACTCCAACCCTTTTGGCTGCGCAGTTGCTTTAGGGTCGCGGCAAGATAGCTATTGATGGTCTGCATTAGGTTCTGACGCTTAAAAAATTATTTGTACGTTATAACGCACAGGTGCTATCTTGTCTATCTCGTGCGTTATAGCGCACAAAAAATGGTTCGACGATCAAGGCTAAGGTAGGTAGAGGAGTAAGGATGATGTGGCGCGAGGCTTTAGGACTATCAAAAATATCGGCGGGCTTTATTGCCGTGCTGGTGGGCTACAGCAGTTCGGCGGTGATTATCCTGCAGGCGGCGGATGCCGTGGGCGCGACATCGGCACAAATGAGTTCATGGCTGTGGGCCTTGGGTGTCGGCATGGGGCTCACCAGTATTGGCCTGTCTCTCTACTATAAAAATCCGGTGCTTACGGCATGGTCGACCCCAGGGGCGGCGCTGATGGTCACCAGCCTTGCGGGATTAAGTATCCACGAAGCCGTTGGTGCCTTCCTGGTGAGTTCGTTACTGATCACGCTTTGCGGCTTGGCTGGATGGATGGACAAGCTTATTCGTATTATGCCGTCTTCGGTGGCGGCGGCCATGTTAGCGGGGATTTTACTGCAGTTTGGCTTAGGGCTGTTTCAAGCCATGCAGACTCAACTGAGTTTAATCCTATTGATGTTATTGGTGTTTGTTGTGCTTAAGCCCTGGGCGCCGCGCTACATTATGTTGCTTACCCTTGTCGCGGGGATAGGGATGAGTTATCAATTGGATCTACTGAAACTCGATAAGCTTGAGCTGCAATTCGCCGCCCCTGTATGGATAGCGCCAGCGTTTTCTATAACCAACGTGGTGGGTGTGGCGCTGCCCTTATTTGTAGTGACTATGGCCTCACAAAATATGCCAGGGGTAGCAGCGCTTCACGGCCATGGTTATCGCCCGCCTATCTCGCCACTAATTACCGTGACGGGTCTGATGGGCGTACTGTTTGCCCCCTTTGGCGGCTTTGCCTTTAATCTCTCGGCCATTACGGCAGCGATTTGCATGGGTAAAGAGGCAGACCCTAACCCCGCAAGCCGTTACTGGGCGGCGGTGTGGAGCGGAGTATTTTATTTGATAACAGGTCTACTCGGCGCAACAGTAGTTGGGCTATTCGCCGCATTTCCGAAGGAATTGGTGCTCGCGATTGCAGGATTGGCGTTGCTTGGCACCATAGGTAACAGTCTAACCGCAGCGCTCGCGGATAACGACGAACATGAAGTGGTGGTAATTACGTTTCTCGTCACCGCATCTGGCGTGAGTGTATTGGGGATCTGCAGCGCCTTCTGGGGATTATTGCTCGGATTTTTAATGCATTACTGGCACAAGCATCGCGCCTTAACCACAACTTAAACGGGCAAAAGCTTAGCTGTGGTTAGGT
>NZ_JAAUHW010000039.1:0-817 GCF_012030025.1 Shewanella sp. Iso12 | reverse complement strand
AGTAGCCACTACAACTCAGCAGCAAGCCGTTGCGACAACTACACAACAACTTGGTTCTCAGCCAACGCAAGCGCAGATCAATGCGGCTGCCGCTGAGCTGAACCGTACCCGGGTTGATGGGCTGAATACCTTGTTTGCCAGTTGGCCTCAGTTTGCCGAGCTGAAAAACGAGTGTATCGCTGACGTTGAAATGACCTCTGAAAAAGCCAAGGACAAGATTCTGGCTAAACTCGGTGAGAATACTACCCCTGCAGCAGCCCAGCCACGCAGTGTTATCATCCATGCCGGCAACGGCAATATTGTGGGTGATTCTATTCGCGCTCACATTATGGCTCGTGCCGGCCACGGCGAACATGAAAAGGATAACGGCTATTCAAGCTATAACCTGCGCGAACTGGCCAGAGCATCATTGGTTGATCGCGGTATTGGTGTGGCCAGCATGAACGTGATGCAGATGGTTGGTCTGGCATTCACCCACTCAAGCTCCGACTTTGGCAATATCCTGCTGGATGTGGCCAATAAGTCTGTGCTCAAGGGTTGGGAAGCGCAGCCAGAGTCCTTCGAGCGCTTCTGTAAGAAAGGCCAACTGAGCGACTTCAAGATTGCCAACCGTGTTGGCCTGGATGGCTTTAAGGCGCTGGATAAGGTTGAAGAGGGGGCCGAGTACAAATACGCCACCCTGTCTGACCACGGCGAAAAAATCATGCTGGCCACCTACGGCAAAATTTTCTCTATCACCCGTCAGGCCATCATCAACGATGACATGAACATGTTGATGTCGGTACCAGAAAAAATGGGGCGTGCTGCCAAGCGCACA
>NZ_JAAUHW010000038.1:0-820 GCF_012030025.1 Shewanella sp. Iso12 | reverse complement strand
CTAGAGGGCATCATCCTTGCCGTCGGCCAGGCGTGGGCTAAGCAAAAGCTGCAAGGGGAAGAGATACTGCAGCTTGTTGAACGTGGCGTTCCCGTGTGGGAGCTGCTGGAGAAAGTCACCGGCAAGAACACGGTGCAGCTTTCGAAGCTCTCTGAACAAGGCAAGCTCGGGCGTGAAACTATCCAAGCCCTGTTTGAGGAAATGGGCAAGGGCGCCAACGGCCAAGCCGCCAAATCACTTGAGCGCCTTTCCGGTCAGGTCAATGTGCTGTCAAACAATTGGGAATTGTTTCAGCAGAAAATTGCCGATTCAGGTCTGTATGAGGTTGGCCTGCAGTTTCTGGATGATCTCAACAACAAATTTGACGAACTCAACGGCAATGGCAAGCTGCAGCAGGCCGCTGCGGATATCAGTAACTTCTTCTCCACTATCATCAAAGATGGCGGCGAAAGTCTCACTGCAACCCTTGATAATATCCGCGCCTTCACTCAGGGGTTAACTGTTGTTGGCGCCAGTATTCAACTGGTTTGGAATGGTATCACTGCAGGCCTGTCAACACTGGCAATGACCGCCACGGCTGCCTATGCAACCATTCTCAGTGGTTGGGCAAAACTGCTTGATGCTGTTGGGGCCGATGCTCTGGCTGCCAAAATCCGCGAGGCGACCGGGGCCATCTATGCGATCTCCAAAGGTTTCAAGGATCAGGTAGAGCAGGACGGCGCCGATATTCGTCAGGCATGGACAACTGTTACTAAAGCGATGGCCAAGAGCAGCAAGGACTCTTACAAAGCCAGCGCAACTGCCGCCAAAGAATCTGCCG
>NZ_JAAUHW010000037.1:0-820 GCF_012030025.1 Shewanella sp. Iso12 | reverse complement strand
TTAGAGGGCATCATCCTTGCCGTCGGCCAGGCGTGGGCTAAACAAAAGCTGCAAGGGGAAGAGATACTGCAGCTTGTTGAGCGTGGCGTGCCCGTGTGGGAGCTGCTGGAGAAAGTGACCGGCAAGAACACTGTGCAGCTTTCAAAGCTTTCAGAACAAGGCAAACTCGGGCGTGAAACTATCCAAGCCCTGTTTGAGGAAATGGGCAAGGGCGCCACCGGCCAAGCCGCCAAATCACTCGAGCGCCTTTCTGGTCAGGTCAATGTGCTGTCAAACAATTGGGAATTGTTTCAGCAAAAAATTGCCGATTCAGGTCTGTATGAGGTTGGCCTGCAGTTTCTGGATGATCTCAACAACAAATTTGATGAGCTCAACGGCAATGGCAAGCTGCAACAGGCTGCTGCTGATATCAGTAACTTCTTCTCCACTATCATCAAAGATGGCGGCGAAAGTCTCACTGCAACCATTGATAACATCCGCGCCTTCACTCAGGGGTTAACTGTTGTTGGCGCCAGTATCCAACTGGTTTGGAATGGTATCACTGCAGGCCTGTCAACACTGGCAATGACCGCCACGGCTGCCTATGCAACCATTCTCAGTGGTTGGGCAAAACTGCTTGATGCTGTTGGGGCTGATGCTCTGGCTGCCAAAATCCGCGAGGCGACCGGGGCCATCTATGCGATCTCCAAAGGTTTCAAGGATCAGGTAGAGCAGGACGGCGCCGATATTCAGAAGGCATGGGCAACCATCACCAAAGCGATGGCCAAGAGCAGCAAGGACTCTTACAAAGCCAGCGCAACTGCCGCCAAAGAATCTGCCA
>NZ_JAAUHW010000036.1:0-850 GCF_012030025.1 Shewanella sp. Iso12 | reverse complement strand
CGTAGCCACTACAACTCAGCAGCCAGCTGCTACCGTAGCCACTACAACTCAGCAGCAAGCCGTTGCGACAACTACACAACAACTTGGTTCTCAGCCAACGCAAGCGCAGATCAATGCTGCCGCCGCCGAGCTGAACCGCACCCGGGTTGATGGGCTGAATACCTTGTTTGCCAGTTGGCCTCAGTTTGCCGAGCTGAAAAACGAGTGTATTGCTGATGTGGAAATGACTGCTGAAAAAGCCAAGGACAAGATCCTGGCTAAACTCGGTGAGAACACTACCCCTGCAGCAGCCCAGCCACGCAGTGTGATCATTCATGCCGGCAACGGCAATATTGTGGGTGATTCTATTCGCGCTCACCTTATGGCTCGTGCTGGCCACGGCGAACATGAAAAGGATAACGGCTATTCAAGCTATAACCTGCGTGAACTGGCCAGGGCATCATTGGTTGATCGCGGCATTGGTGTGGCCAGTATGAACGTGATGCAGATGGTTGGTCTGGCATTCACCCACTCAAGCTCCGACTTTGGCAATATCCTGTTGGATGTGTCCAATAAGTCTGTGCTCAAGGGCTGGGAAGCACAGCCAGAGTCCTTCGAGCGCTTCTGTAAGAAAGGCCAACTGAGCGACTTCAAGATTGCCAACCGTGTAGGCCTGGATGGATTCAAGGCGCTGGATAAGGTTGAAGAGGGGGCCGAGTACAAATACGCCACTCTGTCTGACCGCGGCGAAAAAATTATGCTGGCTACCTATGGCAAAATTTTCTCTATCACCCGTCAGGCCATCATCAACGATGACATGAACATGTTGATGTCGGTACCAGAAAAAATGGGGCGTGCTGCCAAGCGCACT
>NZ_JAAUHW010000035.1:0-872 GCF_012030025.1 Shewanella sp. Iso12 | reverse complement strand
GGTTCGCCAGCGGCTGATGAAAAACAAAACCGCGCTGATTAACCAGATACGGGGGCTAGGCCTGGAATACGGTATCGCCATACCGGAAGGGGCTCATAAAATTATGGCCCACCTGCCTGAGCACCTGGAGGATGCAGAAAATGAGCTCACCACGCTCAGCCGGGAGCTGTTCCATGAGATGTTGCAGGAACTTCAGGACAATCAGCAGCGGATTAAAACTCTGGATCTGCGCCTTGCGCTTATCAGCCAGCAAAATGAGGATACCCTCAGACTGAAAAGCATACCTGGTATCGGGCCATTAGGGGCTTCAGCCTTGACGGTAGCTCTGGGCGACAGTGCTGATTTTCAGAATGGCCGGCATTTTGCCAGCTATCTGGGGCTGGTTCCGAAGGAGCACAGCAGTGGTGGTAAAGTCAGACTACTCGGGATAACAAAACGCGGAGATGGTTATCTGCGAGGACTGCTTATTCATGGCGCCCGCTCAGTGGTTTACCGGGTCATCAACCTTCCGGAAGAACGATGTGGAGGTCTCCAGCGGTGGCTGAAAGGTATTATTGCCCGAAGTGGCGTAAACAAAGCTGTAGTGGCGCTGGCTAACAAAAATGCCCGAATAGCGTGGGCGCTAATAAACCAAAAAACAGAGTATATCGTTAAGTAACTAACTGATTTTAATAAGTCCAAAGAGTTGATGTGCTGACAGGTAGAACCGACTCTCTGTGAACCTGACAAATAGCTGGGCTGCTAAAAGCCATGGCACTAATGAGGACAGAGAGTACGGATGTTCATCAGGGCTCACGAAGCCGGATATATGTGTGTGGCTACTTTGTCAGAAAGAGACCTGCCGGTGCTTGCATCGGAGAGGTGTCCATATA
>NZ_JAAUHW010000034.1:0-927 GCF_012030025.1 Shewanella sp. Iso12 | reverse complement strand
AGGCGGTTTTGGGGTCGTCCCCATGCCACTTGATACCAAAGGGCTCGTCTTTGCCACCCCACTTAAGCCGCTGTAACTCACCGCAGTGAGGACACGGCAAATAGAAATGAAAATGGTGAGGGCTTTCGCTGCAGGCCTTCTCCATTTGACAGCGGCCAAGGATCTTTGGCGTTGAACCACGGATAGACTTGGGGAACACCGACAGCTCAACTCGAGTATCACCAAGCCCGGTAGCATTACCTTCATGCTCAATGGATTCATCGAAGCCGGCGAGCTCATCGTAAATCACATCATCGGTTGATATTTCACGATAGTTGGCAGCAGCCGTGCCACCTCGAACCATCAAGGTTTTGCCGTTGGAAAACATCTTATCTTCCAACGTGCTGTCTTTATGCTTTTTCCCCAGCCATGGCGCAAGAGCGCGCCATACTGGAATGTCCCGGATAGCCGTTTCAACGTGCTTCTTCATAAAGCTGACGGCTTGCTTATCGCGGGGCTGATAGATAAGCACATTGCGCTTTTTGTGCTCTATCTTATAGCTGGCATTGGCCATCAGCATTTTGGTGTAACCAACCCGCGCCGACTTCATCACATTCAGAGTGGTGATCAGGTCGTTACCCATGGCATTGAGAATGCCAACCTGGAACGGCAGACTCTTCCACTTACCCTCTGAGTAACTGGACTCAGACGACATATAAAAATGCTCATCGGCGTACTCAGCGCATGTCATCCTTGGCGGGCGCCACATGGCTTTGAGTCCAGCAGTAACCGCAGCTTTCAGATTGTTAATCTGTGCTGCGGAGATATTCATCCAGATAATCCTCTATACGTTCCCCGATGCCTGACGCGATATTGCCCGCCTTGATGATTTCGGCGCGCATGGTTTCCAGTTGGTGTTCGTCGGTGTCGGGGTGTTGCCTTTTGACA
>NZ_JAAUHW010000033.1:0-1401 GCF_012030025.1 Shewanella sp. Iso12 | reverse complement strand
GGGGATGAAGTGGTTGATGCCATGCTTCCAGGAAAATCTTCTAAGCTTCAGGTTAGCAGGAATCGTACCCCAAACCGACACAGGTGGTCGGGTAGAGAATACCAAGGCGCTTGAGAGAACTCGGCTGAAGGAACTAGGCAAAATGGTACCGTAACTTCGGGAGAAGGTACGCTCCTGTTGGTGAAGAGACTTGCTCTCAGAGCTGACGGGAGTCGCAGATACCAGGTGGCTGCAACTGTTTATCAAAAACACAGCACTGTGCAAAATCGCAAGATGACGTATACGGTGTGACGCCTGCCCGGTGCCGGAAGGTTAATTGATTGGGTTATCTTCGGAGAAGCTCATGATCGAAGCCCCGGTAAACGGCGGCCGTAACTATAACGGTCCTAAGGTAGCGAAATTCCTTGTCGGGTAAGTTCCGACCTGCACGAATGGCGTAATGATGGCCACGCTGTCTCCAGCCGAGACTCAGTGAAGTTGAAATTGCGGTGAAGATGCCGTATACCCGCGGCTAGACGGAAAGACCCCGTGAACCTTTACTATAGCTTGGCACTGAACATTGACCCTACATGTGTAGGATAGGTGGGAGACTATGAAGATGAGACGCCAGTCTTGTTGGAGTCAACCTTGAAATACCACCCTTGTAGTGTTGATGTTCTAACCTGGGCCCCTAATCGGGGTTAGGGACAGTGCCTGGTGGGTAGTTTGACTGGGGCGGTCTCCTCCCAAAGAGTAACGGAGGAGCACGAAGGTTGGCTAAGTACGGTCGGACATCGTACGGTTAGTGTAATGGCATAAGCCAGCTTAACTGCGAGACAGACACGTCGAGCAGGTGCGAAAGCAGGTCATAGTGATCCGGTGGTTCTGAATGGAAGGGCCATCGCTCAACGGATAAAAGGTACTCCGGGGATAACAGGCTGATACCGCCCAAGAGTTCATATCGACGGCGGTGTTTGGCACCTCGATGTCGGCTCATCACATCCTGGGGCTGAAGTCGGTCCCAAGGGTATGGCTGTTCGCCATTTAAAGTGGTACGCGAGCTGGGTTCAGAACGTCGTGAGACAGTTCGGTCCCTATCTGCCGTGGGCGTTGGATGATTGAGGGGAGCTGCTCCTAGTACGAGAGGACCGGAGTGGACGAACCGCTGGTGTTCGGGTTGTCATGCCAATGGCATTGCCCGGTAGCTACGTTCGGAATCGATAACCGCTGAAAGCATCTAAGCGGGAAGCGAGCCCCAAGATGAGTCATCCCTAGGGCCTAGAGCCCTCTGAAGAGCCGTTCGAGACCAGGACGTTGATAGGCAGGGTGTGTAAGCGTTGCGAGGCGTTGAGCTAACCTGTACTAATGACTCGAGAGGCTTAACCATACAACCCAGATGGGTTTTACGGACTTGAAGAAGTC
>NZ_JAAUHW010000032.1:0-1470 GCF_012030025.1 Shewanella sp. Iso12 | reverse complement strand
ACCAACGCCGCGCCGGCCTAGCCTTCTCCGTCTCTCCATCGCAGTTAGCAGAAGTACGGGAATATTAACCCGTTTCCCATCGACTACGCCTTTCAGCCTCGCCTTAGGGGTCGACTCACCCTGCCCCGATTAACGTTGGACAGGAACCCTTGGTCTTTCGGCGAGGGGGTTTTTCACCCCCTTTATCGTTACTCATGTCAGCATTCGCACTTCTGATACCTCCAGCGTGGGTTACCCCTTCGCCTTCAACGGCTTACAGAACGCTCCTCTACCGCACTGATGCAAGCATCAGTACCCGTAGCTTCGGTGAATTGCTTAGCCCCGTTACATCTTCCGCGCAGGCCGACTCGACTAGTGAGCTATTACGCTTTCTTTAAATGATGGCTGCTTCTAAGCCAACATCCTAGCTGTCTAAGCCTTCCCACATCGTTTCCCACTTAGCAATTACTTTGGGACCTTAGCTGACGGTCTGGGTTGTTTCCCTTTTGACGACGGACGTTAGCACCCGCCGTCTGTCTCCCGGATAGCACTCTTTGGTATTCGGAGTTTGCAAAGGGTTGGTAAGTCGGGATGACCCCCTAGCCTTAACAGTGCTCTACCCCCAAAGGTGTTCGTCCGAGGCGCTACCTAAATAGCTTTCGAGGAGAACCAGATATCTCCCGGTTTGATTGGCCTTTCACCCCCAGCCACAAGTCATCCGCTAATTTTTCAACATTAGTCGGTTCGGTCCTCCAGTTGATGTTACTCAACCTTCAACCTGCCCATGGCTAGATCACCGGGTTTCGGGTCTACACCTAGCAACTATACGCGCAGTTAACACTCGGTTTCCCTACGGCTCCGCTATTCGCTTAACCTCGCTACTAAATGTAAGTCGCTGACCCATTATACAAAAGGTACGCAGTCACGGTCTCAAGAACCGCTTCCACTGCTTGTACGTATACGGTTTCAGGTTCTATTTCACTCCCCTCACAGGGGTTCTTTTCGCCTTTCCCTCACGGTACTGGTTCACTATCGGTCAGTCAGGAGTATTTAGCCTTGGAGGATGGTCCCCCCATATTCAGACAACATATCACGTGTGCCGCCTTACTCGATTTCATCTCTGGTTAGTTTACATGTACGGGGCTATCACCCTGTGCCGCTGTGCTTTCCAACACATTCCACTAACACCCCAAAGACTTAAGGGCTAATCCCCGTTCGCTCGCCGCTACTTGGGGAATCTCGGTTGATTTCTTTTCCTAAGGGTACTTAGATGTTTCAGTTCCCCTCGTTCGCCTCAATACGCTATGTATTCACGTATTGATGACAGCTTATGCTGCCGGGTTTCCCCATTCGGACATCGCTGGCTCAAATGCTTGTTACTAGCTCACCAACGCTTTTCGCAAGTTACTACGTCCTTCATCGCCTCTGACTGCCAAGGCATCCACCGTATACGCTTGGTCGCTTAACCATACAACCCGGATGAGTTTTCAT
>NZ_JAAUHW010000030.1:0-1770 GCF_012030025.1 Shewanella sp. Iso12 | reverse complement strand
CGACGGATCCCCAGCACTTTGTGTTGGGGATTTTTCGTTTTAATTGCATTTTGACGTGTCCACTCTCACATGGGGAAGATAAAGAGTCCGAACGCAGTGAGGCACAATCCCATGTGGAGTAGGGTGAGGTTGTCGCGTTTATCAAACTCAGTTTGGTGCGACAGACGAACGCGGAGAGCTTGCTCGAAGCTGGCCATCGCCAGACGCCTAACACCAATTTGATTAATTATATGGGCAGATTTATCCAGTCTCTGGAGCACAGAGATTTCACCCGACCAGTATCCTCAATGAAGGTATTCCATGCTCGGGATACTTGGTCAACAATTTGCTCGTAGCAATCGAGTACTCGGTTGGAAAGACAGTGTTGTCTGAGCCATTGCCAAACTTGCTCCATCGGGTTCAGCTCTGGAGAATAGGCTGGTAGCTTAATCAAAGTGAGATTTGAGAAAGGTATTGCCGTATCCATAGTATGCCAGCCTGCGCCATCAACGATGACCACTGCATGCCGGTCGCTCTCGGTTGCCAGCGATATCAATTCAAGGTGAAGCAGCATGGCATCTTTGTTGACCAAGGGCGTAATCAATGCTTCCGTTTTACCGCTACTTGGGCACACTGCCCCAAACAGATACCCATAATCAAATTGCTGCTGTTTGACGACACGGGGACGGCTACCCCGTTTTGCCCAAAGTCTTGTCGTTTGGTTTTGTTGGCCAAATCTGGCTTCGTCTTGGAACCACACATCAACGCGCTCAGTGGAAGATGACCCTGGATGAGACTGAAATCAAGCGCATGGAGTAAGCGGTACACATTGGCCAAGCTATAGCTCACATGCAGGTCGTTACAGATATAAACTCTGATATCTTCAGCCATTAAGCGTCCACCGTCCTGCTTGATAGCATTCTTCTCGATAAACTTTTTAAGTTGCTCTAATTGATGAGGAGAGAGTTGATTGGGTCGTCCGGGTTTAGGTTTATCAAGCAAACCATTGAGCCCATCAGCCAGGTA
This sequence comes from Shewanella sp. Iso12, assembly GCF_012030025.1. Classification (NCBI taxonomy): domain Bacteria; kingdom Pseudomonadati; phylum Pseudomonadota; class Gammaproteobacteria; order Alteromonadales; family Shewanellaceae; genus Shewanella; species Shewanella sp. Iso12. The sequence goes on along the minus strand of NZ_JAAUHW010000030.1, from coordinate 765 downwards.
ATTTGCGACCCAAGCATTAACACTGGTGCGACTCACACCGAGTAGGGCTGTTAATGACATAGTTGTCCGTGCGTATTCTTGATAAATGCAGCCGCCGCAACTGAGCTAATGAATATCCTTTTAGTTTGCCTTTGCAGAGTGGTAGGCATTAATCGTTTATCTCTAGCTATTCACCAATGCTCTAAGTTTCCCCAGGCTGCAAGAAGAGCAATGTGGTTTCGAAGTCAGTCGGCGCAGTTATTTATCATCGGTTGTATGAACAAGTCGGGTATTCAGAGTCGATGAGCCGTGCAGCTAATGCTTGGGATTCCGGCTTCGAGGCTATGAACTTGGGCACAACCTTGTACTGGATGAGAAAACATTTTAGTAATTATACTGAATCTCGATTATTTCTGACTTGTTTCATGACTAATAAGGTGTAATACATGAGTTGAATCTTTTCCCTAAGTACGACTACCAGAATTGTTTATACAAATAGGTTTGTGGATAAGTCTGTGGTTAATGGGTAGGTAAGCTGTGTAGTTGAACGGGGTTTCTACTGTCGACCAATAAATTGAGTTTTTCTTATAAAAAGCCCTTGCACAAAAGATTTTGCTCCCTATAATGCGCTCCCACTGACACGGCACAGCGGCAACGCGAAAGACGTGACAGGGTCGAAGAAAAACGGCTCTTGAGTCCTTTCAACGACAGGCGAAAAAAGATGGTAATTACTTCTTGACGCCGCAGCAGGAAAGCGTAGAATACGCAGCCCTGACCCGATGGCCA
>NZ_JAAUHW010000003.1:0-452655 GCF_012030025.1 Shewanella sp. Iso12 | reverse complement strand
AACCCACCAAGCATAGGTAACATCACCAATGTTGCCGTATCTGAAGAGGGGCTGACCGATGGTGCGCCGGATGATGTAGGCGACACAGATACAACAGATGCCGTGATAGCCAACGGTACCATTGAGCTGCAAGATCCTGACAACGATGAGCTGGAAGTTACGCTTAGCGGCCCATCAGGTATAACCTCCGGAGGCGTCGATGTAACCTGGAGTTGGGATGCCAGTACTCAGACTTTGACAGGCTCTGCCGGTTCAACTGTGGTGATGACCATATCGCTCACGGCTCCTGCGGGTAACAGCAGTGGTACTTGGGGTTATGAGGTCACACTGCATGCTCCACTGGATCATCCTGTAGCCAATGTTGAAGATGTGCTCAATTTGAACTTTGGCATTGATGTCGCGGATGGTTCAGGAGCGACAGACTCAAGTTCATTCCAGGTTACAGTTGAAGACGACTCACCTGTTGTCGATGTTGAACCTATCTTGGATGGGGTCAACACTGTTGGCACCTATACTGGGGTCATGAACACATCAGGAGCAGATAAAGACTATAGTGCCGATCTCAGCGGCAACGTAAACGGCTGGGATGCTGGTTCTCAAACCTACTTTGGTGCTTCTGATATCACGGCCGGAGGCAAAACAGTCTTCTTCTTTGTCGATCCAAACAACCCGGATCAACTGTTCGCTTATACAAGCGATGAAAGCCCTGCTACGGCCTATGATGCGTCTAACCCTGATCAGACGCTGATCTTTACCCTCAACACAGATCCAAACAGCGACAGCTATCAACTGGATATATTGCAGAGCATAGACAAGCTGGAAGAGATAGACATTGGCGCGTTGGACGGAGGTAAAGGAGGCATCAGCGGTACCGTGTATGTCACTTATGACAACGCTACCGGTGCCTACAACATATACAACGATCCAAGCAAAGTGCCCTCTGATGCCGAAGTTGCTTTCACGCTTTACGGCCGTGATGGCAACGGAGACTTGGCCGATGTCAATGGTACAGACAACGGCTTTGGGGTGGCTAACCCTTGGGTTTCAGGTGATGAGACCCTTATCGTTGACTATGCAGACACAGTAGCCAGTGCCAGCTTTAACTTCAACGTCGGTAATAACGACCCTGTGCTGGTGCACTACAAGGCCTATGATGCCAACGGTCAACTGCTGGGTGAAGGCGAAATCGGCCCCAACGAAGTTATCAGTGATTTGGGCGCTATCGCCTATATCGAGCTGAGTGCTGTAACGCCTGACGGTGCCAAGTTCCAACTGACCGGCACAACCGCTCAGGAGATCGTCAGCTCCACAGAGCCTCTGGATCTGGACTTTGGTGTAGTGGTCACTGACAGTGACGGCGATCAGACCAACGGCAATCTGGATATTCACCTGGATGCTCCAGGAGGCGCTCCAGTCGCGATTACCTCCTATGCACTGGCCAGTCTGGATGAATTTGGTTTGCAGGATGACAACCTGGATACCGATCAACAGTCACTGCGCTTCAAGGCTGGTGACAGTGAACTTTCAGACTTCGGCTTCAACTATCAAAATGGTGACTTCAGCGGTATTACAGTGGAAGGGATAAGAGAAAACTTCCCATTGAGCTGGCGCCTTGAGGGTGAGTACCTGATAGCTTCAATGCCGGGTAATGGTCCAAATAAAGACGTATTGAAGATCAGTCTGGATTGGTCTGCCATAGCGGCAGGCAGTGAAGGCAATATCATAGTCAACGCTGAGCTGATAGGGAATCTCCCCCACAACATAGATGTCGACTCTCTGAAGATTTCAGGTATTGAGATTGTTGGTACAGATAACAACAACCAAACCGCAGTATCGACTCTGGATGTTAAAGTCGAGAAGTACACGGCTGCTGTGGATGATTACCAGGAAATCAATGAAGATCAGCTGGCAACCGGCAACATTTTTGACAATGACACAGGTGAATTCAGCGATGGCCAAGACATTGAACTGGCCAGCTTTACCGTAGCCGGGGATAGCCAGGTCTACAGCGCAGGAGAAAATGTCACAGTTGAGGGCGGCACTCTGGTTATCAATCTGGATGGTAGTTATACCTTTACACCGGAAGCCAACTGGAACGGTACTGTGCCCGTTATCACCTATGTGACCAACAATGGTGATACTGCGACCCTGACCATCAAGGTCAACAGTGTCAACGACGCACCGACTATTGTTACCACTACCAATGCTGTTGTCTCTGAGGAAGGCTTGACCAATGGCCTGCCGGATTCAAACGGCAGCAGTGATACCACTGACAGTGCCACTGCAAATGGCACTATCCAGCTTCAGGATGTGGATGGTGATGCACTGACTGTTAGCCTGACACCACCAAGTGGTATCACCTCAGGTGGCCAGGCTGTTACCTGGCAGTGGGACGTTGCGACTCACACCCTGACAGGCTCTGTAGGTAACCTTGCAGTAATGACTGTGGTACTGACACCGCCAGCGGGTAATGGCAGTGGTGATTGGGATTATCAGGTCAATCTGTTGGGACCAATAGATCACCCTGATACCAGCATTGAAGATGTTAAAGATCTGACATTTGGTGTCAGTGTTAATGACGGCAATGGCGGTACTGTCTCCGGTAGCTTCGTGGTCAGTGTCGAAGATGATGCGCCTTACATGCCTGATACAGCTCCGGTAACGGCTACGGTAACCGATATTCCGGATACTCTCATAGGCGCCTTCGATCTGACAGGTTACACAGGTAATAGAGGGGAACTGGACTTTAATGGTTTCACCATCACTGCCAGAGGTTTTACCTCATCTACCGACCACACTCTGACCTCGGCAAATATTAACGGCAGCAGTTCAGGCATAGGGGTTGCCAGTGTTGGCTCGCCATACCACAACATAGCCAACGAAGTAGATTTCCGTGAATTTGCTGATGGCACCGGCGTTTCTGAAGAAGTCATCATAGATCTGGATCCCAACACCCTGGCGTTCGGCATGAAGATAGAGTTTGCCAACATCTTCGGAGGTGAGCTTGAAAGCGGTGTGGTTGAGTTCTGGCGTGATGGCCAACTTATATCGACCCAAACCTTCAGCTCTGATGCCAGCAACGGTGACTATGCGGCTGACTTTAACGTGCAGGATGGTGGCTTTGATAGAGTTGTTATCAAGGCAACCGACAACGGCACAGCCCCCAGCCATGGAGACAACAGTGACTTCACGATTTCCTCCATAGAATTCACTGGTACAGGCAATGCCCCGGCAATCGCCTATGCTTCCGGTGAAGTAACGGCCCAATGGGGCGCTGATGGCCAAGGCAGCCTTGCATTGGCAGGTGTGACCGACACGTCCCTGGTTACCGCCAGCGGGGAAGCCGTTGAAGTGACCCTTTCAGGCAATACTTTGCTGGGCCAAACAGACTCGGGCGACTTGGTCTTTAAGCTGGAATTCACCCCAGGTACAGGCCACTGGGACTTCTATCAGTACCAGACCATGCAGGGCACCGAAGACGGCGACCTGGACTTTGCAGTAACGGTAACCGATGCCGATGGTGACTCTTACACCGGCAATATTGCGGTGGTGCCTGTATTTAACTATCAGGTCACTGAAGCGGGTCCAGGCGATCAAACGGTCAATTTGGGTAACGCCGAAGATATCGTTATCGGCGACCTGGATGGCACAGTCGTGGTTCCCGGGCAGGATTACAATATCGCCTTTATGGTCGATAGCTCGGGGAGTATCAACACCAGCACACTTAATACCATGAAGTCCCAGTTGGCACAGGTATTTGAAACTCTCAAAGACAGTGCAGGTGGTGAGCAAAGCGGCACCGTGAAAATATTCTTGGTCGATTTTGATACTCATGCCAAGGGCAGCATCAGTGTAGATCTCAATGACCCCAATGCATTGAGCACTCTTCAGAATGCCCTGAATGACATGAGCAGCGGTGGCGGCACCAACTATGAGGATGTCTTCACCACCACAGCCAACTGGTTCGCCAATGGCGATGCTCAAGATAATAGCGGTGCCACTAACCTGGCCTTCTTTATCACTGACGGCAAACCAACTTACTACAACGCCAATGCCGGTGGGAACCCGAAGATCTACGACACGTGGTGGAGTGGTAATGATCGTAGCTTGTCACAAGTCATTGGCGCAGCCTACGTATTCGGCCAAGTCTATACCGTTAACGGACATGTGGTAATTGACGAAAGCGGTAACGTGTTCAGTGTAGAAGACTTTAACAACGTGAGCAGAAGCCCTGTTGGAGCCATGCGACCCGATGCCCAAGGTAACTATGATTACTATGCCTTGGCTGGTACCGGCAGCAGTACCAATTCGGACACTACGGCGAATTCCGAAGCTGGTTTTGCTCTACTCTCTGGCCTGGGTGTCACGGTTGAAGCCATAGGAATGGGCTCCAATATCGATGAGGATGACCTGCAGTCTTACGATACAGATGGCAACGTCCAGACCAACATCGATGCCGATGAACTTGCCGACGCTATTCTCGGCAATGAAATCACCAATATGCCTGGCTCAGATACCTTGGATGGCGGTGCGGGTAACGACATCATCTTCGGTGACGTGATTCGCTTTGATGGTATTCAAGGTCAGGGTTACAACGCGCTCAAAGCCTTTATTGCCGGCGAGTTGGGCCAAAGTGATGTGACCGATGCTGAAATTCACAACTATATCAGCGAGCATTCAAACCTCTTTGATAAGTCAAGCGCCAACGACAAGGGTGATATCATCCGCGGCGGTGACGGAAGCGATATTCTGTTTGGCCAAGGCGGTAATGATGAACTCTACGGCGGCAATGGTAATGACATGCTGTTCGGTGGTAATGGCAACGACCTGCTGGTTGGCGGCAATGGTGATGATTGGCTCACCGGTGGCCAAGGCGTAGATACCTTCAGCTGGAAAGCGGGTGAAACCGGCACCGACCATATCACTGACTTTGAGCTCAACAAAGATCAGCTGAACCTCAGTGATCTGCTGTTGGGTGAAGAGCACAACTCACTGGAGCAATATTTCGAATTCAGTGTTGCTGATGGCAATACCACTATCTCGATCGATGCAGATCTGGATGGTGAATTCGATCAGCACATAGTGCTCGACGGTGTCGACCTGTTTGCGACATACGGCAGTGATGAAAGCGACATTATCAATGGCTTACTGGGGAACAGTGGCGATGGCCCTCTGATTGTCGACACTCAATCGGGTAACCCTGGTTCCTCCTATGTCAGTCAAACCAGCTCCAGTGGGCTGGATGAGCAAAAAACGCTGGATTCAGTGTTTTAAAAGCTCTGTTGTTTGAATGCTAGCCCATATTGCAATTCGCAATATGGGCTAGCATGGCTGATACTAGAATTAATCATATAAAACGAAAGGATAAGTCGTTCTGTGACCGCATCCGCTTCACCTAAACCTGAGCAATGGACTATCTCGGCTTCCCAGCGAGTCACTGTGGATCCCCTGCTCGACAGTCTGGTTCTATTGACGGAATACTTTGGCAGCCCCTGTTCCAGTGAATCTCTGGCGGCAGGCCTGCCCCTGTCTTCGGCTATTCTGTCCCCGGAACTGGTGCCTCAGGCAGCTGCAAGGGCCGGCCTAACCGCCAAGCTTTCACGTAAAGGCTTGAATCAGGTTACTGCCATTCAGCTTCCCTGTATCTTGCTTTTGAAAGACAAGAAAGCCTGCATTCTTCGCGAGCTGGATCTGGAGCAACAGCATGCCGTGATCCAATTACCTGAAACCGGCGGCGAACAACGCCTGTCCATGGAGGAGCTGGAAACTCTCTATGTAGGCTATCTGTTTCTGGTTAAACAGCAGTACCGTGGCGATATGGGGTTTGATGTTTATCATCACGACCACAGTAAACACTGGTTACTGCAAACCATCAAAGACTCGGCCCCCATCTATCGTGATGCCCTGATTGCCTCAATCCTGGTGAACTTGTTTGCCCTAGTTTCACCGCTGTTTATCATGAACGTCTACGATAAAGTGGTGCCCAACCTGGCATTCGAATCACTGTGGGTACTGGCCATCGGAGCCGGTATTGCTTATCTGTTTGATTTGGTCATGAGGCAGTTGAGGAGTTACCTTATCGATGTTGCCGGTAAGAAAGTCGACATCATCGTCTCGTCGCGACTGTTCTATAAGGCAATCGGCATTCCCCTCGAAAACCGCTCGGCCAGTGTCGGCGGCATGGCGCGTCAGTTAGGTGAGTTTGACAGTATCAGGGAGATCCTTACCTCGGCGACCATCACCACCTTGGTCGACCTGCCCTTCGCCCTGCTGTTTATGTTGATCATCTATCTGGTCGCCGGCGATCTGGCGCTGATCCCATTAATCGCCAGCTTAATCATCATCAGCTATACCCTGATCATTCAGCCCAGGCTCAAGACTGCCATTGAGGAAAGCAATAAATTTGCCAGCCTCAAACACGGCCATCTGATCGAAAGTCTGGCCTCTCTGGAGTCCATCAAGTCATACGGCGCGGAAGGCCTGGTACAAAAAGCCTGGCAGCAGATGATAGGCCACACTGCCAACTGGCAGTTGAGATCGAAAAAGCTCTCCAATTCAGTGGCCAACGTTGCCAACTTTGTGGTGCAGTTGACCGTCGTCAGTGTCGTCATTCTCGGCGTCTACCGGGTTGCCGACAATGATATTTCCATGGGTGGGATCATTGCCGCTGTGATGCTTGCCAGCAGAGCAGTTGCCCCCATGGCGCAACTGGCCGGCTTGATGACTAGAGCCAACCAGACGGCCAGCGCGCTGAGACAGCTGGATCAGATAATGACCCAGGAAGACGAGTTTGAAAACAAAGGCCACCTGGTCAGCAAACAGCGCCTGATGGGCAAGATAGAAGCCGACGACCTCAGCTTCAGTTACCCTGGTTCGGAAAAACCTGTATTGCATCCCTTCGCCTTGAGGATCCGCCCGGGCGAGCGGATAGCCATTATTGGCCGTAATGGCAGCGGCAAGAGCACCTTAGCCAAGCTGCTGGTCGGGTTATTCAAACCCAGTAACGGCAGCCTAAGATACGATGGCATAGACAGTGCCCAGATCCACCCCAGCGATCTACGCCGTAACTTCGGTTATCTGCCACAGGATGTCACCCTGTTCCACGGTTCGGTCAGAGACAATATTCTTTTCGGCACCCGTCAGGTCACCGAGCACCAGTTGATCCGAGCGGTACAGCTTTCCGGGGTCAACCTGTTTACCGATATGGAATCGGAAGGCCTGGATCAACAGGTAGGTGAAGGCGGCCACTCTCTGTCCAGGGGCCAACGGCAAACCGTGGCCTTGGCCAGAGCCATACTCAATGACCCACCCGTGCTGTTGATGGATGAACCCACAGCCAGCCTGGATGCCAGAGCCGAGAAGCAATTCATGCGCTCAATGCATAATGTCAGCCGAGACAGAACCTTGCTGATCATTACTCACAAGATGCACCTGCTGAATCTGGTGGATCGCATCATAGTGATGGATAGAGGCCACATCATTGCCGACGGTCCTAAGGATAAGGTGCTTGAAAAGCTCAACCAAGGGCTGATGGCAGGAGGCAAGTAATATGAATAAGCACCTGACTTCTGATGACTTGGAAATGGTAGACGATGTCTACGGCGCCATGATGACAGATGCTCCCACCAGCCACAGATTGATCATCTGGTCGCTGGCGATAATGATGCTCTGCTTCCTGACCTGGGCCTATTTCGCTTCTCTCGACCGAGTTACCAAGGGCACGGGTAAAGTGATCCCCTCTTCCCAGGTACAGGTCATCCAAAGTCTGGACGGCGGTATTTTGAAAGAGATGTACGTTCAAGAAGGCATGCTGGTCAAACAGGGTGAGCCCTTGGTTCGCATCGATGACACACGTTTCCGTTCCGATGCCGCCCAGCAGGAGCAAGAGGTCTACAGCCTTCAGGCCAACGTTATTCGCCTGCAGGCCGAGCTGAACAGTATCTTTATCTCAGACATGGCCAACGATTGGCGGGAACAGCTCAAGATCACCAAGATCCCGCTGGTATTTCCTGCCGAACTGGCCGAGAAGGAGCCTGAGCTGGTCAAGCGCCAACAGGATGAATACGCCGGCCGTCTGGACAACCTCAGCAACCAGGTCGAAATCCAGGCAAGGCAAATCCAGCAGCGGCAGCAGGAAACCGAAGAGTTAACCTCAAAAATCGGCACCCTGAGTACCAGTTATCGCTTGGTCAGCCGCGAGCTGGAACTGACCAAACCTCTGGCACAGAAAGGCATAGTGCCCGAGGTGGAACTCTTGAAGCTGGAACGTACAGTTAACGACATTCAAGGCGAGCTGGCGACCCTCAGAGTAATGCGCCCTAAGCTCAAAGCCAACATGGATGAGGCGATACTCAAGCGCCGGGAAGCGGTATTGGTTTACGCCGCCGATTCCCGCGCACAACTCAATGAAATGCAGGCCAAGCTGGCAAGAATGAATGAGGCCCAAGTGGGAACCAAGGATAAAGTCAGCAAAGCCGTTATCACTTCACCGGTCAACGGAACCATTAAAACAATAAATATCAATACATTGGGCGGCGTTGTTCAGCCAGGTATCGATATTATGGAGATAGTTCCTTCCGAAGACCAATTGCTGATCGAAACCCGAATTTTGCCAAAGGATATCGCCTTCCTGCATCCGGGGCTGCCCGCCATAGTTAAGGTTACCGCCTATGATTTTACCCGTTACGGCGGGTTGAAAGGCACTGTGGAACAGATAAGTGCAGACACTACTCAGGATGAAGAAGGCAACAGCTTTTATTTGGTAAAAGTGCGGACCGAAGAGTCCAGTTTAATTAAAGACGATGGCACTGAGATGCCCATTATTCCCGGCATGTTGACCTCTGTTGACGTAATTACCGGGAAAAGAACTGTCCTTGAGTACATACTTAATCCCATTCTAAGGGCCAAAGAAACAGCGTTAAGAGAACGCTAGGCTCAAAGTCACAATAAACCTGGAGGGTTTAGCATGAACAAGAAAGTTACTCGGCTGGTGAAACCCAGTGCCTTGGCACTGGCGATTACCGGGCTGATGTTGCCCACGGCAGGGTTTGGTCAGACCCTGGAACAAGCCGTAGCGCAGACATTGGATACCAACCCGGAACTACGGCTCGCCTTTAACCGCTTCAAGGCTCGTGAAGAGCAGGTGAACCAGGCCATAGCCGGTTATATGCCAACGGTAGATATTACCGGTGGCTACGGCTATGAATACACAGACAGTCCGGCCACTCGTCGCCGTTTGGCCGGCACCCTGGATGATGAAATTGAACTCAAACGAGGCGAATTCGGTGTCAGCATCAAGCAGATGCTGTTCGACGGCTTCTTTACCAGCAGTGAAGTCGACAGATACAGCTTCGAAGCCAGTGCCGATCAATGGGCGCTGTTTGCCGCTGCCGAAGATATGGCGCTGGATGTTGCCAAGGTCTATATCAACTACATACGTACCGAGCAGGTGCTGACACTGGCAGAGAAGAACCTCAAGAGCCACCAGGATATCTACGAGCAGATCAAGCAGCGTACTGATTCGGGCCTGGGTTCTACTGCGGATCTGTCGCAAATCACAGGTCGTCTGGCCCGTGCCAACGCCAACGTAGTGTCGGCGCGCAATAACTTCCTCGATGCCAAGAGTCAGTTTTTCCGCATCACCCATCAGCAGCCGGAAGACCTGATAGTACCGGTTCCGGATGCCGATATGTTGCCGGCAGATATAGATGCCAGTATCAAGATGGCTCAGGAGTACCATCCTATTCTCAAGTCGGCCACCAGTGATATTCGCGCCGCCGAGTATGAGAAGTCGTCGGCTCAGTCCAACTACTACCCCAAGATCACGCTGGAGGTGGAAGGCAACCTGAACAACAACCTGGACGGTGAAGACGGCTTTAGCCGTATCGCCAGCCAAAATGTCGGCGGCTACAACAATGACATTCTGGCCATGGTCAGGGTTCGTTATAACCTGTTCGCCGGTGGCCGCGACTTGGCTCGTGAGAAAGAGGCCAGCTACAAGATAGGTGAAGCGAAAGAGATCCGTGAGCGCGCCTATCGTGAAGTGGTTGAAGGCGCCAACCTTGCCTGGAACGCTTATGAGTTCCTGGGGCCACAGAAGCAGTATATTCGCGAGCATGTCATTGCAGCCAAGGACACTCAAGTCGCCTACTCACAGCAGTTCAACCTGGGTCAGCGCACCCTGCTCGACTTGCTGGATACCGAGAATGAGCTGTTTGAAGCCAGAAAAGACTATCTGACCGCCGAGTACGACGAAGTGATTGCCAAATACCGCGTACTCAATGCCACAGGTCAACTACTAGACTCGCTTAGAGTCACTCGCCCCGATGTATGGAAAGGGGAGCGTGAATATGAAGGAGGAGTTAAATAATGAAACTCTTTATCACCCTGCTTAGCGTCGCCATACTGGCGGGCTGCTCAATGCGTGACACGGTTTCCATGGATCAGCCGACAGCTCAGGTCAACGATCTCAATGATAATGACAGAGACGGTGTTATCGAAGCCCGTGAGCGCTGCTCAGGTACCGTTGAAGGTGCCAACATTGATAACTATGGTTGTGGTAAGATCAAGCCTATCAATGAGCGTTCCGAGTTGAAAATACTCTTTGCCAACGACTCCTTCTACATAGATCCTCAGTACTATGATCAAATTGGTGTTATTGCTGACTTTATGAAGCAATATCCCAGCACCAAGGTGACGATTGAAGGACACTGTAGCCGTACCGGCAGCTATGAGCATAACCTCGAGCTGTCACAGAATCGGGCAAACGCCGTAACCAAAGTGCTTGAAGATCAATTCGGTATCACTGCCGATAGACTGACAGCCATAGGTTACAGTTACGATAGACCAGTAGATCCAACAGATACGCAATTGGCCCACAAACGTAACCGCCGAGTGATCGCCGAAGTAACAGGCGAAGACACTATGGCCGATATGAAGTGGAACATCTACACTGTGGATCAAGAAGTGAAATAGGACCTTGATATCCCCATATGACAGGCAGGCTCAACCAGTATTCACTGCTCAGACGGGTCTGCCATTACACAGTACTGGCATCGACTCTAGCAGTGTCATGCCTGTACGCCGCTTCAACCCAACAGCTCGACCCCAACAGCATTACCAGGACACTGGAAGCTCGTTATGGCGAGCGGGCAGGCCTCAGAGCCAGAGCTTGGTTCAAGATATTGGACGAGGCGCAAGGGTTGGACGATATGGGGAAAATCACCAAGGTAAACAACTTCTTTAACCTGTTTCGCTTTGTAGATGATATCAAGCTCTGGGGGATGGCCAACTACTGGGCCACCCCTTTAGAGTTTATCGGAGTAAATGGTGGTGACTGTGAAGACTTCTCCATCGCCAAATACTTCACTCTGCTGCAGTTGGGCATACCTGAAGACAAGATGCGCATCACCATGGTTAAGGCAACCAGTGTTAATCAGTACCATATGGTGCTGGCCTATTATGAGACGCCCTCCTCTGTTCCTCTTATTCTGGACAACCTGGATCGCGAGCTCAAACCGGCAACTCAACGCAGAGACCTGATCCCTGTGTACAGCTTTAACGGTAAGCAATTGTGGCTAAACAAAGAGAAAGGACGCGGTGTATTGGCAGGCTCATCCGCTCGCTTGGAAAAGTGGAATGACCTGAGACACAGATTAGGGGCTGATCGCTTACGTCAGCCAAAATTAAAACTGGAGTAGCTACAGCAATGACACTGTTTCGACAGATATACTCGTTACTGTTTGGGCTGTTTCTCTTGGTTGTAGCCAGTGTGGGCTATGTGCAATTCAATGAGACCCAGAACTTTCTGACCGAGCAGATGGAGTCGGACCTCAATAATGTCAGCCATTCATTGGGATTGATGTTGGTTCCATCGCTGGAGGCCGGTGATCTCGCCACCGCAGAAACCATGGTGAATGTCATCTTCGAGGGTGGCTATTACCAAGAGGTGAAACTCACCTGGTTGGTCGACGGTAAACAGCAGGTCTGGAATAACAATATCCGCATCGAAGATGTGCCCCAATGGTTTATCGATCTGGGGATCTTCACCCCGTTACGCAAGGAAAGCACCATCACTTCGGGTTGGTTGCAGTTGGCCAAGTTGGAAATTACCGCGCACCCGGGTTTCGGCTACCATGAACTGTGGCGCATTATGAGCCACACCCTGATAGCCTTTTCAATCCTGTTTTTGGTCGCCATTCTATTCGCCCGTCTGGGCCTGACCTGGATCCTCAGTCCACTGCATGCCATTGCCGAACACGCCAAGAGCATTGCCAAACGGGAATTCGGCCCGGATATGCCGCTCCCCAAAACCCTGGAACTCAGGGATGTGGTTAACGCCTTCAACAGCATGTCGGCCCAGTTGAAGAAGATCTTCAGCTCTCTGGACGAAGAAGTTACCGCACTCAGGAAGAAGAATCTGGTGGATCAGGTATCCAACCTACCCAACCGTCAATATATGATGGGCCGAATTGGTGGTTGGCTCGGTGAACCCGGCAGCGGTGCCCTGATGATGACCAAGTTCGATTGGCTCGAAGAAGTGCATAGCAAGTATGGCTATCAGGTAAGAGACGAAACTATCAAGCTACTCTCGGAAAAACTGCAGCATGAGCTGGGCGAAATCTGTGAATCTGTCATTGCCCGTATCGCCGCCTATGAATTTGCTTTCCTGGTCACCAATGTTGAGCGTGAACAGTTAAGTAAGTATCTGCAGACGTTGATCCGCACCATCAACCAGGAAATGGTCAAGGCGGGTTGCAAACCCAATGAAGACTACGCCATAGGTATTGCCGAGCGCATAGGACAGATGAACAGCTCAGAACTGCTGGCACGCTCGGACAATGCCCTGCAAATCGCCCTCAAGGAAGGCAAGGTTTATCACTGGTTGGAGACCAATGAGCAGCAGTTGTTCAGTCGCGAACAATGGCGCGACAAGCTTACCGAAGCAATTAACCGTAAGCAGTTCCGTTTCCGTTGGCAGCCAGTGCACTATCAGGACTCAGACAACGTACTGCAGCGGGAGCTTTTCTGTCAGCTGCAGATAGGTGACAAACTGGTACACGCCGGCCAGTTCATGCCTTATGTCGAGCTATTGTCCTTGGGTAGCCTGCTCGACCGCTGCCTGATTGAAAAGATCAGCGAAGATGAGTTGTTGGAGAAAAATGCCGAAGCAGTTGCGGTTAACCTCACCCATCACAGCATCAGCGATCCCAAGTTCCACGAATGGCTCAATCACTTCCTGCGTAACAGTCGCCATGCAAGCCGGTTGGCCTTTGAATTACCGGAAGCCGCCATCTATACCGATATCGATGCCTGCCAGGCGCTGTGTACCGTTATCCGCGACAATGGCGCCAGCATAGGGATAGACCACTTCGGCCGTCAGTTCGGCTCCATGTCTTATTTGCAAAGCCTGCGGCCGGCTTACGTCAAGCTGGATCAATCCTTTGCACAATATGATGAAAACCAGCACAACAGCGAACTGTGCCGGGCACTGGTGAACGTGGCCCGAGGACTGGAAATCGATGTGATAGTCACAGGTATTCAGGAGAAAGGTCAGTTGGAGCGCTTTACGCCACTCAAGACCCAAGCATACCAAGGCTTTATTTCACCGCCGGTGAATGTTGCGTAACTGATATAAGGCTCCCTTCGGGGGGCCTTTCCTTTACCAGAAGCTGCTAGAGACAGCGAAGACCCAAGACACTTAAGCATCTAGAAGATGAAAAAAGGAAGGCGTTGAGTACTCAGAAATCAACAAAAAAGCCCCTGATTTCTCAGGGGCTTAAATGTTTTGGTCGGTGATAGAGGATTCGAACCTCTGACCCTCTGCTCCACTCTGGTTTCCAAGTCAGGATACGCTACCAGACCGCGCTAATCACTGAACTCCACTTGTACCCATGAGAATATCTTTAAGGTCATCACAAGTTCGAAACTATCAAGATAAAAACAAAAAGCCCCTGATTTCTCAGGGGCTTAAGTGTTTTGGTCGGTGATAGAGGATTCGAACCTCTGACCCTCTGCTCCCAAAGCAGATGCGCTACCAGGCTGCGCTAATCACCGAAATACTTTCCAGCTTTTACCCGACTTTAAGTCAGATAAATCAAATTTGGTCGGTGATAGAGGATTCGAACCTCTGACCCTCTGCTCCCAAAGCAGATGCGCTACCAGGCTGCGCTAATCACCGAAATATTGTTTTATTGGGCACCTAGAAAGGAAGAGGGTCACCCTCTGCTCCACTCTGGTTTCCAAACCGGGAGGCGCTATCAATTGCGCTAATCACCGTAAGATTTGAAGCTGACTCGCTTCACGAAAGAAGTGGGGTGACTGATGGGACTTGAACCCACGACAACCGGAATCACAATCCGGGGCTCTACCAACTGAGCTACAATCACCACTGATATTTCTTTCACTGACTGGCACAGCAGTTGAATCAAACTGGTGCGCCCAGAAGGATTCGAACCCTCGGCCTCACCCTCCGGAGGGGTGCGCTCTATCCAGCTGAGCTATGGGCGCCCGCCGTGTCAGCGCCGCATATAGTAGGAGGATTTACTCCCCGCGTCTACACCTGATTTGCTTTTTTTCGGCTGTTTGCTCAAGTTTTGACTTAAATAGCACAACAATTATCCGACACCAGCCAAAAAATTGACTTGGATAATACCGTATTTCATGCTATTCCTATCCTTTGATTGAAAACCACACAACAATTATATTGCAATTATTCCTTGGCGGATAACATGTTTAGGGATGAAACTCTCCATCAGCATTCGGCTCAGGAAGTCTCGAGTTTAGAAAAAAGGGTTGCCAGACTCAGACGACTGGCGGCCAAATACAAAAGAGCCGAAGCCACTCAGAACGCGCTGCTGGAGATCTCCAATATTGCCAATAAGGCAACCTCAATGGAGAGCTTCTACCAAGGCATGCACTTGCACCTTCAGCAACTGATCCCTGCCGACAACTTTTATATCTCCCTGCTCGATGCCCAGAGGCAACATCTGGAACTGCCGTTTTTCTCCGATGAAAAAGACTCCCACCCTTCTGAGCTCTATCCGGAACAGGAGCTATCTGAAATTCTGATGCAGGGTCTCACCGGTTATGTGCTGCGAACGGCCAAGCCCCTGTTGTGTGATGAGCGCAAAGCTGAAGAGCTGGCCGCCGCCGGGGAAATCATGTCCCTCGGCTCTCCCTGTCATCAGTGGCTCGGCGTGCCGATAATGCAAAATGACAGAGCAATCGGTGTCTTGGTGGTACAGAGCTACAATCCTGCCAGTTCCTACGGCGAGATGGAGTTGGAGCTGATGGCCTTCATCAGCCACCACATAGCCGGGGCCATGGAGCGATTACGGCATCATGAACAACTGGAACAAGCCATCACCCAGAGAACCCAGGAGCTGAGCCAGGCCTACGATAAGCTGAAACAGGAAGTCTATGAGAGGCGCCGCGCCGAGAGACTGCAAAAGTCTCTGTTTGAAATCGCCGAACTCTCCTCCTCCAACCTGGATGACAGCGAGTTTTATACCGAGCTGCACCGGGTCCTCAGTCATCTGTTGCCCGCCAATAACTGTTACATAGCCCTGCTGGACGACACGGCAACTGAGCTGCACTTTCCCTTCTATGTTTCCCAGCTCAGTGACCAGCCACCCAAATGCCGTCCCTTAATGGACGGACTGGTGGAATACCTGCTCAGATTGAAACGTCCCGTATTACTGGATCAGAGTGATATCCAATCTTTGGTGTGCGCCAAAGAGATATACAGCAAGGCTCCTGAGCTCAATCACACCCAGAGCATGCACCAGTGGATTGGTGTGCCACTGTTTATTCAGGACAGAATTGCCGGCGCCCTGACTATCTATAGCTTCAGCATGCACCAGAACTATCAGTTCAAGGATCTTGAGCTGCTGACCTTTGTGTCGCAGCATATAGCTACGGCCATAGAGCGTAAGCTGGCCACCGAGGCACTGAAACGCAGCAACGAAGAGTTGGAAGAAAAGATCCTGGAGCGCACCCGCGAGCTGGCCACCACCAACCAAGAGTTACAAAAAGAGATCTCCCAGCGCCGAAAGGCAGAGCAACAACTGCTGCATGATGCCAAACACGACGCCCTGACAGGCTTGCCCAATCGGCTGATGTTTATGGAGCGTTTGAGCCAGGCCGTTAAGCATAATCGCCGACACATGCAGGACAAATTCGCTCTGCTGTTCGTCGATCTCGACCGTTTCAAGCTGATTAACGACACCCTGGGGCACCTGGAAGGCGACAAGTTTCTGGTTGAGACAGCCATCCGCCTCAAGTTTTGTATTCGCGACAACGACACCCTCGCCCGTCTCGGTGGCGATGAGTTTGTTATTTTGCTGGACGGGTTACGCACGGCCGACGATGCCAAGGAAGTCGCCGAGCGGATCCTCAAAGAGCTGTCACGCCCCTACGAGTTGGCCGATAAACAGTTCAACTCAGGCGCCAGTATCGGTATAGCCGTCAGTGGTCATCACAGAGATGACACCAGCGAGTCCATTCTGCGGGATGCCGACACCGCCATGTATATGGCCAAGACCCGAGGCAAGGGTTGCTATGTGGTATTCGATGAGAAATCGCATCAGCAACTGATGCAGGATGTGAGCCTGGAAAATGAACTGAGAAACGCCCTGGATACCCAGCAAATTCGGCTCAGTTACTTCCCGGTGCAGGATCTTAAGACCGGGCAGCTACAGGCACTGGATGTACGCCTGTATTGGCCTCATCCACAACACGGCAAAATCAAACAGCAACAACTCGCCAATTTGGCAGAGCAAGCCAACTTACAGCTGGAACTGGACAGGTATGCGATAGAGGCGCTGAACAGCGAACTTCCCAAGCTGCAACTGGCCGCAGGTACCAAGTTGCATCTGGCCATCTGTAGCCAGCACCTCAAACATAAACACGCGCTGCGCAGTCTGAAAAACTGCCTGAGAAACTGCCGCTTCCCGCTTAACGACCTCTGCTTGTTTTTCAACGAGCAATCCTTGTCACGGGATCTGGAAAACCATATCAACGGCTTTGAAGTGCTCAAACGCTTGCAGGTCACTCTGGGGATCACAGGCTACGGCAGTGGTTACAGCCCCTTGATCAGCCTATCCTTCCTGCCTGTCAATGTGCTGAGACTGGATGCCAGCCTGGTGTCACATCTGCAAAGCCCCCACCACAGACGCTTGCTCAAAGCGATACGCTTGAGTGCCGGCGCGCTGGAGCTTGAATTGGTATTGGATGGCGTCAATACCCAAGAGCAGAAACAGCAACTGGCGCAAATGGGCTTTAACTCAGGCCAGGGACAAGCCTTGGGGAGTCGCTTGAGCGCCGCTGACAGCAACAACACCGAGGTCATAGATACGGCAACCCAGGTTTGTGCCTGAGTCGGGTCTTGAAGCCAAGGCTTACTTCTTGAACATATCCCGCAGGTTGGCAATATTGGCCTTGCCGGTTTCCATCCGTTGCTGCTCACTCTGCTGCGGCTTGCGGTTTTCCCAGATAAGGTCGTCCTGAGGCAGTTCCATCAAAAAGCGGCTGGGTTCGCAACGCATGGTTTCGCCGAATTGGCGCCGCTCACGGCAAAGCATAAACCACAGCTCTTTCTGGGCCCGGGTGATGCCAACATAAGCTAGACGCCGCTCTTCATCGACATTGTCTTCATCTATGCTGGTTTGATGCGGCAGAATCCGCTCTTCCACTCCCACCATAAACACATAGGGAAACTCCAGCCCCTTGGAGGCGTGCAGTGTCATCAACTGCACCTGATCGCCGCCCTCATCCTCATTGTTTCTTTCCATCATGTCCCTGAGCGTCAGCCTATTGACCACTTCGGGTAGGCTCATGGGCTCATCCAGATCGTCACCGGCCAGCATCTCTGTCACCCAGCGATACAGCTCGGAGATATTTTTCATCCGCATCTCGGCCGCCTTGGCGCTGGCACTGGTTTCGTAGAGATAGTCTTCATAGTTGATTTTGCGGATCAACTGCTTGATGGCATCAACCCCTTCACCACGCTGAGCGATTTCACCGGTATCGACAATGAAACGACCAAACTCATACAGTGAGCCCATGGCCGCCGGTGGCAGATGATGGTTCAATTCAGCGTCGAAAATCGCCTCAAACATGGAGATATGCTTCTGATTGGCAAAATTCCCCAGTTTTTCCAAAGTTGCCGGACCAATTCCGCGTTTAGGGAGGTTGACGATACGCAGGAAGGCATTGTCGTCATCCGGGTTCACCACCAAGCGCAGATAGGCCATGATGTCCTTGATTTCGGCTCTGGCAAAGAATGAGGTACCACCACTGAGCTTGTAGGGAATACGGTTGGTCATCAGCGCCCGCTCCAACAAACGGGATTGGTGATTTCCCCGATAGAGAATGGCGTACTCGCCATAACTGGTCTTGCCCATAAACTTGTGGCGAATAATTTCGGCCACCACCCGTTCCGCTTCCTGCTCTTCGTTGGCGGCAAACAGTACCCGCAGCGGCTCGCCATAGGCCAACTCACTGAACAGCGACTTATCATACACATGGGGATTGTTGGCGATCAGAATATTGGCCGCCCGCAATATTCGCTGACTGGAGCGATAGTTTTGTTCCAGCTTAATGAGCTTGAGCTCGGGAAAGTCTTTGCCCAGCAGCACCAGGTTTTGTGGCTTGGCACCGCGCCAGGAGTAGATGGACTGGTCATCATCGCCCACCACAGTAAAACGTGCCCGCTCTCCCACCAGTAATTTAACCAGTTCATACTGGCTGGTGTTGGTATCCTGATATTCATCTACCAACAGGTAACGGATCCTCGCCTGCCAACGGACTCTGACATCGGCGTTATGCCGCAGCAACAGGGTTGGCAGCAGGATAAGGTCGTCAAAATCCAGCGCATTGTATGCCTTCATATGCTGGGCGTAACGCTGATAAAGGAGCGCGAACAGTTGTTCCTGTTCACCCTTGGCTATCTTGCGGGCATGATCCGGGATCACCAAGCCCCCCTTCCAATTGGAGATCATGGTCGCCAGCGCCCGCAGCAGATCTTTGTCCTCCTGTAGCTCGTCCTGGGTCAGCTCTTTAAGCAGAGCCAAGGTGTCCTGATCGTCAAACAGAGAGAACCCGGCCTTTAGGCCCAAAGTCTTGTGTTCACGCTTGATGATTTCCAACCCCAGGGTATGGAAAGTAGAGATCCACAACCCCCTTGCTTCTTTACGGCCCATGGATTGAGCCACCCGCTCTTTCATCTCCCGTGCTGCCTTGTTGGTAAAAGTCACAGCGGCGATATGCTTGGCCTGATAACCACACTTCTGCACCAAATGGGCTATCTTGTTGATGATAACCCGTGTTTTGCCACTGCCGGCTCCAGCCAATACCAGGCAGGGACCGGAAACATAATGGACGGCTTCATTCTGGGCAGGATTGAGCTTCATGGGTTATCGATATCTCACACAAGGAAGGTTTAGAGGCTGAGATCATACCAGAATCAGTGCCGGAGGCAGCCCCAAAATCCCCTTAGGGAAGTGCTTCTTGCAAAGGACTAGGGCCATTTGCTGCGAACCACGCCTTGCATCCGGCCTGTAAGCCGACGCAGAGCACACATGGGACTTGTTCGCACCTTCCTTAGGTTAACCTTGGGTTCAGTACGGCCTATAAGTTACAATCAGTTAAAACCTTGCCAGTGGATTAAAGAGATGATCAACCCCAAGAAAATTGAAGAAATGGCCAAACAGCTGAGCGAAAACCTGCCTTCAGGGCTGAAGCAATTTGCCGGCGAGTTTGAAGAGCGCAGCAAGCAAGTACTGCAACACCAGTTGCTGAAACTGGATCTGGTCTCCCGGGAAGAGTTTGAAGTGCAGCAGCATGTATTGCTCAAGACCCGCGAAAAGCTGGAAGCCCTGCAAGCCAGAGTCGAGGCACTGGAAGCCAAGGCTGAACAGGCAGAGTAATACCTCTCACCCCAAAATGGATAAGGCCGCTCATGAGCGGCCTTATGTTTTAACACGGCTAAATTAGAGCATATGCCGATAGCCCAGAGTAAAGGCGATATCCGTGCTGTTATCCATGTTGAGGAAGTTTTCAATCACAGTGAACTCTATGGCGCTGCGATCCAGATAATAACGGTAGCCCAGCAAGGCTTCATTTGAGGCTTCAGAGAAGTCGTCATCCGACTCGGCCATTCCCTCGTATCTGTGGTACTCCAGCATCCAGCCATGACGCCCGACACGGTATTCATAGCCCAGGCCGACCATCAAAGCGTTGGACTTATAGGGTACATCCGACAACACCTCTTCGTCCTGACGAAAGCTCAGACCAAGTGTTGAATGGAAGTTGTGCCGTCCGTTGCGATAGCTGTAATTAAGCTGCAACGCCTGTTCAAAGTTCTCATTGGCAAAAGGCCCCGAGCCCACATAGTTGTAATACAGGCTGCCCCCCACAGACAGGCCGTGGTGCTCATTTTGCAGCAGTTGATACCCCAGATAGACGTTGAAGGCGTTATTCATCGTCTTGCCGCCAAAATCACTGAGATCGATACCGTGTTGCTTGGAGTAAATCTGATTCTGGTTTCGCGGCTGATGCTCACGACCGTTCTGATCGAAACCGAAGGAATCGTGGAACCACATGGTCAGCGAATCCAAGTGGTTATTGCCACTGAAACGCCAAGTGTAATTGGCGTCCAGCATCCAACGGTCATCGATTTGCCACTTGAGACCACCAGTTAAGGAGTTGTGATAGTAATCGGCCAGATAATCGTCCGTCTCGGCCCACACACTGGCGATGTTACCGGTCAGATACCATTCTTTTTGTCCCTCAGCCATGGAAAAGCCCGAGCGCAACATGGGGGCCAGGCTACTGGATTGCAGGGGAGACTGGGCATAGACCCGCAGCGGCCCATAGTCATCAAAATCGGCCAGTTCAGCATGCAGGGGCAAACTGAAAAAAAACGGCAACCAACAGATTTTGGAAAAGTTCTTCATAGGTATCTTCACAGCAGATTGTATAGGCGGTTATTTTAAATGACTGCAGCATTGATTCACACTCATTATAGATGATTCAATCACGACCACATTGTCATAATAAATGTGACAGTAACAGCAGAATCCCTTGAGCATAACATCCAAGAAGCCAAATCAGACCGGGGCAAAAAGGGCCGTGCCATAATTTCGCCATTATTGATCAGTGACTTGTCATGATATGTCAGGTCAAATCTGTTCTAATACTGCCACTATAGGTTAAAGGAACATACCTCATGTTTGAAATTATCGTCCTGGTGGTAGCGCTGGCCTTTCTTGGTGCCATGGGTTTCGGGGCTTATCTGCTGCTGAAAAGCGTGATGAAGAAACAAAACGGCCAAGCGGCGCTGCCTCAATTCAAATCCAAATTAACGCTCAAACTCTTTGCTGTGGCCATGGTGGGCCTGTTGTCATTGATACCGCTTGGGATGATCCAGGATCTCAGCCAGGACAGAGAAAGCCTCTATCGCCAAGTGGTGCGCGAGATAGGCCACACCTGGGGCGATTCCCAAACCTTGGCCGGTCCGGTTTTGGTACTGCCGTTTCGCTATGAAGTGATCTCCGACAGCAATATCGACGGCAAACAGCACCGCAGTCGCCAGGTTTACAGCGATGAACTCTTGATCCTGCCCAAAGGCATGACACTGGATGCCGGTCTGCAGCACGAATTCCGCCATCGCGGTATCTATCAGTCACTCGTATATCTGGGACAAGTCAAGGGTCAGGCCAACTTCGAACTGCCCAAGGTCAATATCCCAGGCTTACTCGGCTTTGATTATAACCAGGCCCGGCTGGTGTTCGGCGTTTCAGCCAACCAGGCTATTGAGACTGTCAGCCGTTTTAATCTGGCTGGAGAGC
The DNA here is from genome assembly GCF_012030025.1 of Shewanella sp. Iso12. Lineage (NCBI taxonomy): Bacteria > Pseudomonadati > Pseudomonadota > Gammaproteobacteria > Alteromonadales > Shewanellaceae > Shewanella > Shewanella sp. Iso12. Next base: position 430,804 of record NZ_JAAUHW010000003.1, on the reverse strand, counting down.
AGGGCATGCCCAGCTTGATGTCAGGTACAGGCCTGGATAACACAGGCGGCCTTGGCCGCGGCTTTCATCGCACCATAGCGCTGGATCCGAGCCAAGGTGAATATCAACTGACCTTCCAGCTCAGCCTCAGGGGTTCTGAAGGCTTGGAGGTACTACCGCTGGCGGAACTGAGCCAGATAGATATCCATGCCGATTGGCCGCATCCCAGCTTCCAGGGTTACCTGCCCGCCAGCCGTAATCTCAGCACTGAAGGTTTTGATGCCAACTGGCAGATAAGCCATCTGAGTCGTAACTTCCCTCAGGTATTCCGCGCCAGTGATGGCCGGGATCTTACCGAGATCAGTGCCAGTGTTACCCTGTTCGAACCCGTGACTCACTACGGCAAGATAGAAAGGTCGCTCAAGTACGGCATACTCTTTATCTTACTGACCTACATACTGCTGCTGATCTTCGAGCTGGGCAACAAGTCACGCCTCAGCGCAGTACAGTATCTGATGGTGGGTGGCGCCATGTGCCTCTTCTATCTATTGCTGCTGTCGCTGTCAGAACACCTGCTGTTTTTAACCGCTTATCTGGTGGCCGCGGCGGTTCCCCTGCTCAGCATTCCACTTTATGTCGCCAGTGCCAGTGGCAGTCGACGCCAAGGAGCTATAGTTGCGGCCATGCTGGCGAGTCTCTACGGCGTACTCTACTCCATACTCCAGTTGGAAGATTACGCCCTCTTGATGGGAACCGGACTGTTGGTACTGATCATGCTGGTGCTAATGTACCTCACCCGTCACCAACAAATTGAAGAGTAGTATTTACTGCCAACCAACGGCTGCCACACTTGGGCAGCCGTTTTTTTACAAGTGTGCTGACAAACTGCCGCCCAAAGGGCCTACTTCGACGGAGGACGCCATTAATGCTTGCCGCGTTCCTCCCCTCTGGCACAATGGCGGTTTGTCCGTTCCGATAAGGGTGTATTAATGAAATATGCAGCCGTCCCTTTGACCTCTCTGGCCATTTGTTGGCTGTTTCTGCTCAGCTTGCCGCTGGCGCTGTTTTCCCTGTCAGAGCCGCTCTTCCCTTGGCTCAATCTCGATAGCGCCGCCGCTCAGTTTTGGTACTGGTTAACCGTGTCCGGTTCGGCGCCCTGGGGCGTAAGCACCGTGTTGTTGGTGTTTGCCATCAGCTTTTTTATCCTGCCAAGGGGCAGCTGGCTGAAGATGATGTTCTGCACTTCGCTGGGCTTGGTGCTGTGTTTGCTGCTCAATGAACAGCTCAAGCTGGTATTTGCAGAATCCCGGCCCTATATCGAATGGCTGTCCCACCAGCAGCATCTGGATATCAAGGAGTTCTACAGCATAGACAAGTACGCCCGCAGGGAACTGCTGGCACAGGTTCTTCCCGGGGTATCACCGCTGGATATGCCCATCTCGGCACAGATCCAGCGCCACTGGCAGATAGAAACTGGGTTTTCCTTTCCCTCCGGCCACACCATTTTTGCCGTGACCCTGACTATGTGCAGCAGTTTCTTTCTGCTGAGGCACAACAATCTCTGGCTTCCGGCGCTGCTTATCTGCTGGGCGCTGTTGATGGGGCTGAGCCGTATGTTGCTGGGGATGCATTGGAGTGTCGATGTATTGACCTCGACCCTGCTGGGAGGAATATTGTCGGCCTTGGCTATCTATGTCGGCAGCCACAGCTATCGCCGCCTGGAACCTTGGTTCACAGGGGCTGTGAGTAAAGGCTGAAACGAAAACGCCCCGTCATTGAACGGGGCGTTTATCTATAGGATCAGTTGAGCACTTCGGCCAGGGCCCGCAGGCACAGGGCAACATTTTCCCGTCTGGCACCGTAACCCATCAGGCCGATACGCCAAGCCTTTCCGGCCAAGGCGCCGAGACCGGCACCTATCTCCAGATTATAGTTATCCAACAACTGCTTTCTCACGGCGCCATCATCGGCACCTTGCGGGATATAAACCGCGTTGAGTTGCGGCAAGCGGCTCTGCTCGGCCACCACAAATTCAAGCCCCATGGACCCAAGCCCCTGACGCAGCAAAAGGTGCATATCCCGGTGGCGTTGCCAGGCATTTTCCAGCCCCTCTTCGGCCAGTAACCGCAACGCTTCGTGCAGTGAGTACAGAGCATTAACAGGCGCCGTGTGGTGATAACTGCGCTTGCCATCACCGCTCCAATAACCCATCACCAGGGACTGGTCCAGGAACCAGCTCTGCACCGGGCTCTTGCGCGCCTTGAGTTTAGCCACTGCGGCCGGTGAGAAGGACACGGGGGACAACCCAGGCACACAGGAGAGGCACTTCTGACTGCCGGAATAGATGGCATCTATGCCCCAATCATCAACTCTGAGCTCGACGCCTCCGAGGGAAGTTACGGCATCGACAATCGACAGACAGCCGTGCTCACGCGCCAGGGCGCACAGTGTTTTGGCGTCGGAAAGCGCGCCGGTGGAGGTTTCGGCGTGCACAAAGGCCAGGAAGGCGGCATCGGGATGCGCCTTCAGTGCGGCTTCCACCACTTCTGGGTCAACCGCTGTGCCCCATTCGAAATCCAGCATCACCGCATCGGCGCCAATCCGCTCGACGTTCTGGCGCATTCTGTCGCCAAACACCCCGTTACGGCAGACAATCACCTTTTCGCCCGGCTCCACCAGGTTGACGAAGCAGGTCTCCATACCGGCGCTGCCCGGGGCAGATACCGCTATAGTCATCTCGTTGCGGGTTTGAAACGCATATTGAATGAGGCTCTTGAGCTCATCCATCATGGCCACAAACAGAGGATCCAGATGCCCGACCGTCGGCCGCGACTGCGCCGCCAATACCTGAGGATAGACATCCGAAGGGCCGGGGCCCATCAGGATCCGGCGGGGAGGGTTGAAAGCGCTAACCGAGGGTGCAGCAAACATCTTGGCTCTCCTTACAAGAGGTTTCAGGGTACGGATTAGAATAATAACTCAAGACCATAGCATAAAACTGACCGCCGGACTGCCCCTGCTTTTGGCGAAGACAGTCGACCTTTTCCCTTTCAGGATCTCACTGGCCTGGGCGCGCCAGAAACAGCCGGTAGGCGGGGTTATCCGTCTCGTCCTGACAGACAAACCCCAACTCATCCAGAAACTGACCAAAGGCGGCTTCATCGGCCTTGGGCACTTCAAAGCCGGCCAGCACCCGCCCAAAGGCGGCGCCATGGTTGCGATAGTGAAATAGACTAATGTTCCACTTGCTCTTCAACGTCGTGAGAAACTGCAGCAAGGCTCCGGGATGCTCCGGGAATTCAAAGCTGAGCAGTTTTTCTTCCAAAGGCTCGGGTGGCAAGCCGCCCACCATATAACGCACATGCAGTTTGGCCGCCTCATCGGCAGACAGATCCTGCACCGCAAAACCGGCACTCTCCAGAGATGAGATAATCGCCTGCAGCTCGCTGATACCTTCGCTAAGACGGATCCCGGCAAAGACCACAGCGCGATCGCGCCCGCTGAAACGGTAGTTGAACTCTGTCATCACCCGCCGCTCCAGCAGTTCACAAAAATGCAGGAAGGAACCAGGCCTTTCCGGAATGGTCACTGCCAGCACCGCCTCTTTGTGCTCGCCCAGCTCGCAGCGCTCAGACACATATCTCAGGCTGTGAAAATTGACATTGGCCCCGCTGAGAATCGCCGCCAGTTTCTCGCCCTTGCCCTTATCACCGACATACTTTTTCAGCCCGGCCAACGACAAAGCACCGGCCGGCTCGGCAATGGCGCGGGTATCTTCGAAGATATCCTTGACCGCGGCGCAGATTTCATCCGAGCTGACAGTCACCACTTCATCGACATATTCCCGCGCCAATCGAAAAGGCTCCTGACCTATACGCTTAACCGCCACCCCATCGGCAAACAAACCCACCTGCTCCAGCGTCACGGGTTCATCCGCTTCCAGCGCCGCCTTGAGACAGGCGGCATCTTCCGGCTCGACGCCGATAATCTTCACCTCAGGCATCACGGCTTTGTAGTAAGCGGCAATTCCGGCGATTAAGCCACCGCCACCCACTGGCACAAACACCACTTCAAGATCTCTTTGCTGCTGCAGCATCTCCTGGGCAACCGTGCCCTGCCCGGCGATCACCGCCTCATCATCGAAGGGTGGAATAAACACCCGCCCCTCATCCTGGGCCAGCGACATGGCATACTGATTGGCCTGATCGAACGACTGCCCATGAAGCACCACATTGCCGCCGAGGCGGCGCACCGCATCTATCTTGATGTCCGGAGTGGTGGTTGGCATCACTATCACGGCGTCGACGCCGCGACTCGAAGCCGACATGGCAACGCCCTGGGCATGATTACCGGCCGAGGCACATACCACTCCGTTTTCGCACTCAGCGGGGCTCAAGGCGGCGATACGATTATAGGCGCCGCGCAGTTTGAACGAGTGTACCGGTTGCATATCCTCGCGCTTGAGAAACACCTGGCAGCCCAAACGGGCCGACAGCTTGTTCAGACTCGACAGCGGGGTAACCCGCGCCACATCATAGACATGGGACAAGAGGATCTTCTGTAGATAATAGTTGGCCAGCGACAGCTGACTCTTGGATGCCAGCGCCAACATACTAGCCCTCCAACTTAGTGCGATCGCGCACGGCGCCCTTGTCGGCACTGGTGGCCAACATGGCATAAGCCTTGAGCGCCAACGACACAGGGCGCACCCGTGCCAACGGCTTCCAGGCCAAAGGCCCCTTGGCCTGCATCGCCTCACGGCGCTGGGCGAGCTCAGCATCGCTCAACTTAAGTGTGATGCTGCGGGCCGGGATATCGATTTCAATGGCATCGCCATTTTCAATCAAGGCGATAGTGCCCCCTGAGGCGGCTTCCGGTGACACATGGCCTATGGACAGCCCGGACGTACCGCCGGAGAAGCGGCCATCTGTGATTAAGGCGCAGGCCTTGCCCAAACCGCGGGACTTGAGGTAACTGGTGGGATAAAGCATCTCCTGCATGCCAGGGCCACCTTTGGGGCCTTCGTAGCGAATAACCACCACATCCCCGGCGACCACTTCACCGCCGAGGATCCCGGCAACGGCCTCGTCCTGGCTCTCATATACCCTAGCCACGCCTTTGAACCTCAGGTTGGATTCATCCACCCCGGCGGTTTTCACTATGCAGCCATGCTCGGCCATATTACCGGACAGTACCGCCAAGCCCCCTTCCTGACTGAAGGCAAACTCGCGGCTGCGGATACAACCTTCGCGGCGATCTGTATCCAGTGATGGCCAGCGGCAATCCTGGCTGAAGGCCTGGGTAGTAGGGATCCCCGCGGGACCGGCGCGGAAGAAGTCTTTTACCTTCGCAGACTCGGTGCGCATCACATCATAATTGGCCAACACAGACTCAAGCGAGCCATCATCAGAAGCCACATGGTTAACATCCGTATGCAATAAACCGGCGCGCTCCAGCTCACCCAAGATCCCCATTACGCCACCGGCTCTGTGGACATCTTCCATATGGTATTTGGGGGTCGAAGGTGCCACCTTGCAAAGGTGCGGCACCTTGCGGCTGAGACGGTCGATATCCGTCATGGTGAAATCCACTTCGGCTTCCTGAGCCGCCGCCAACAGGTGCAGCACAGTGTTGGAAGAACCGCCCATGGCGATATCCAAGGTCATGGCATTCTCGAACGCCTTGAAGTTGGCGATATTGCGCGGCAATACCGAGGCATCATCATCCGAGTAGTAACGCTTGGCCAGCGCCATCACTCTTCTGCCCGCCTCCAGAAACAGTTCGCGTCGATCACTGTGGGTCGCCAACATGGAGCCGTTGCCCGGCAGCGACAGCCCCAACGCCTCGGTCAGGCAGTTCATCGAGTTGGCAGTAAACATGCCGGAGCAGCTGCCACAGGTTGGGCAGGCGCTGCGTTCGATTTTCTCGCTGTCAGCATCGGATACCCTGTCATCGGCCGCCGCCACCATGGCATCCACCAGATCCAGCTTGATAAGTTTATCGGACAGTTTGGTCTTGCCCGCTTCCATAGGCCCGCCGGAAACAAATACCACGGGGATATTGAGCCGCAGCGCCGCCATCAACATGCCGGGGGTGATCTTGTCGCAGTTGGAGATACACACCAGAGCATCGGCGCAGTGGGCATTGACCATATATTCGACGCTGTCGGCAATCAGTTCACGGGAAGGCAGGGAATAGAGCATGCCGCCATGACCCATAGCGATGCCGTCATCGACCGCTATGGTGTTGAACTCTTTGGCGATGCCGCCGGCCTCTTCGACGGCCGATGCCACCAGAGAGCCCATGTCTTTCAGATGCACATGACCGGGGACAAACTGAGTGAAGGAATTAGCAATGGCGATAATGGGCTTACCGAAGTCGCCTTCCTTAACCCCAGTGGCACGCCAAAGGGCTCGGGCTCCGGCCATGTTGCGGCCTTCGGTACTGGTTGCTGATCTGAGTTTGGGCATTGCTCAATTCCTTACGCTTATTCTGATGATTCTTGGTTAGCCGTTGACGGTACGGGAGAGGCTGCTCGCGGGCCGCACAGTGCAGCGGGCCACGTCTACCAGCTTAGTCAACTGACGGCTCAGCAACTCGATAGCTCTGTCACTGTCGACCGCCATTGCCAGCTGCAGGCGCTGATCCTCGGCCAGTGTCATATGCATATCGCGGACGGTAAAGCCGCGGTGGCGGGTTACCCGCAATACACGTTCCAGTACTTCGGGGCGTTGTTCCAGGGTCAATTCCAGATTATGGATCATGATCGCTTCTCCGTTTGTTCCATCATTTCACAGTTGGAGGCGCCGGGGGGAACCAGCGGCCAGACATTAAAGGCATCGTCTATGGCGACGTGCAGCAGGAAGGGGCCTTTGGCACCGAGCATCTCATCCAGTGCCTGCTCAACCTCATCGGCCGAGTAGATGGTGCGTCCGGGGATATCGAAGGAGGACGCCAGGGTAACAAAGTCGGGGTTATCGGACAGGTCGGTTTCGCTGTATCTCTCTTCAAAAAACAGCTGTTGCCACTGCTTCACCATGCCCAACTTCTGGTTATCTATCAAAAGTATCTTCACCGGCAGTTTACGACGCTTGATGGTGGTCAGCTCCTGCACATTCATCATGAAAGAGCCGTCGCCGGAAACCGTGACCACAGTGGCATCCGGCCGGGCCATCTGCGCGCCTATGGCCGCCGGCAAGCCAAAGCCCATGGTGCCAAGCCCGGCACTGGAAAGATGATCTTCCGGGCGGCGAAAATGCATATGCTGGGCAACCCACATCTGGTGCTGGCCGACATCACAGCTCACCACAGAGTCGCTCGGCAGCTTGTTGGCCAGACGGCGCAACATGGCCGGCGCATAGATGAGTGAGCCTGGATGGGCGTAATCCCACTGGTGCAGCGCCCGCAGGTGCTCGACTTCAGCCTGCCAGGGCGCTATTTGCAGCGCTTGCGGCGCCAGTTGCGTCAATATGCTTCTTAAGTCCCCATCCATGGCCACATCCGGCTGACGCAGTTTGCCAAGTTCGGCGGCATCGATATCCAGGTGGATCACCTTGGCCTTGCTGGCAAAGCTCTCCAGCCTACCCGTGACCCTGTCATCGAAACGGGCACCGACCACCAGCAGCAGATCGCACTGCTGCACCGCCAGATTGGCGGCCTTGTTGCCGTGCATCCCCAGCATCCCCAGGTAACCTTGAGTGCCATGGGCTATGGCGCCCAGCCCCTTAAGCGTTGCCACCGAAGGAATACCGCTACGCTGGATAAAGGCCCGCAGCGGCTCCACTGCGCCCGCCATACCGACGCCGCCACCGACGTACAACATGGGTTGGCGCGCGGCCGCCAGCAAGGCGTTGGCTTCCGCCAAAGCCGCCTGGTCCAGCTCCGGCTCATCGGGCACCGCCTGCAACGGCGCCTTGTATTCCACTTGGGCAAGCTGGATGTCTTTGGGGATATCCACCAACACAGGACCGGGACGGCCGGAGGCGGCGATTTCGAAGGCGCGGTACAGGGTAGCAACCAGTTCCTCGGCGCGGGTCACCATAAAACTGTGTTTGGTACATGACAGGCTCATGCCCAGCACGTCCATCTCCTGAAAGGCATCTGTGCCTATCACAGAGGTGGAAACCTGGCCCGTGATGGCCACCAGCGGCACTGAGTCCAACAGCGCATCGGCCAAGGCGGTGATCAGATTGGTCGCCCCCGGGCCCGAGGTGGCCAGGCAGACGCCTGTCTTGCCGCTTGAGCGGGCATAACCGACGGCAGCGAAGGCGGCGCCCTGTTCATGACGGGAGAGCAGATGTTCGACCTGGCTGTCGTAGAGAGCATCATAGATAGGCATGATGGCGCCGCCGGGATAACCAAAAACCGTGTTCACCCCATGGGCGGCCAATACCTTGATAACCGCTTCACTGCCGCTGATCTTCTGCCCTTGTTCCATCTTGTTGTCTCGCCTATTTTTGCTGCTGTTTAAGTTTTCAATGGCCCTGAAACGACAAACCCCCCGGTCCTTTCGGAGCGGGGGGTTTGTTTGCAATTTCTGACCCTATCTGGTCTGTCGTCGCGCCACGAGCCGCCCCCGCTGTGATGGAATAATCACGACGGTAATAATCACGAGGAGGAGCTTGGCGCTTAAGTTAAACATTTCTCAGACAGTTTCCTGTATTCAATTTATCTGCTTGGCGAGCCCTTTGGCAGCGCACTTATTAACCATTACCATAAAGTGTTTTCAGAACACAACAAAAAAATTCACAACCTGAAAATCTTCCAACTTGGCCTGGCTATGGCACCCTCGGCAATGGCTCGCCTAAACAGCTTAATTGCCGCCGGCGGCAATCAAGCTAACGCTTACGTCAATCTTGCAGGTTTATCCTTTTCATTTCAGTCATGTAACCGCGAAGTTCGGCACCGACATATTCGACGGCCGTATGGCGAATCGCTTCGTTGACCTCGATCAGACGCAGATTATCGACCCCATTGCCCGAATCCTTGAGACCGGCGCCCAGGACCTCGGGAGAGAGGGCGTTAACATAGTCACGCAGCAGCGGCACGGCGGCATGGTTGAACAAGTAACAGCCATATTCGGCGGTATCCGAGATCACTACGTTCATCTCATAGAGGCGTTTGCGGGCTATGGTGTTGGCAATCAGCGGCGTCTCGTGCAGCGACTCGTAATAGGCCGACTCTTCGATGATCCCGGCATCCACCATGGTATCGAACGCCAGTTCCACCCCGGCCTTGATCATGGCCACCAGGAAGATCCCCTTGTCGAAATAGGTCTGCTCATCTATCTGCTCGGCGCAGGTCGGCGCCTTTTCAAAGCCGGTGTTATTGGTCTCTTCACGCCAGCGCAGCAAATTGGCGTCGTCATTGGCCCAGTCGGCCATCATAGTGGCGGAAAACTCGCCGCTGATGATGTCGTCCATATGTTTTTCAAACAGCGGAGTCAGCAACACCTTAAGCTCTTCGGCAATCTCAAACGCCTTGATCTTGGCCGGGTTGGACAGGCGATCCATCATATTGGTGATACCGCCATGCTTGAGCGCCTCTGTGATGGTTTCCCAGCCCTGCTGGATAAGCTTGGCGGCATAACCCGGCTCAACGCCATCGGCCACCATCTTGTCATAACCCAGAATCGCTCCCGTCTGCAGCATGCCGCAGAGAATGGTCTGCTCGCCCATCAGATCCGACTTCACCTCGGCGATAAACGAGGAGTGCAGCACGCCGGCGCGATCGCCGCCGGTAGCACTGGTATAGGCCTTGGCTATCTCCAGGCCGTCGCCATTGGGATCATTCTCAGGATGCACTGCGATCAGTGTCGGTACCCCAAAGCCACGCTTGTATTCCTCACGCACTTCAGTACCGGGGCACTTGGGCGCCACCATGATGACAGTAATGTCCGGGCGCACCTGCATCCCCTCTTCCACTATGTTGAAGCCATGGGAATAGGACAGGGTCGCACCTTGCTTCATCAAGGGCATTACCGCATTGACCACAGGAGTGTGCTGCTTGTCAGGTGTCAGGTTCAGTACCAGATCGGCCCCGGGGATCAGCTCTTCGAAGGTGCCTACCTTGAAACCGTTTTCGGTGGCTCGCTGCCAGGAGGCGCGTTTCTCGGCTATGGCTTCGCTGCGCAGGGCATAGGCGATGTTCAGCCCTGAGTCACGCATGTTCAACCCCTGATTCAGGCCCTGGGCACCACAGCCAAGGATGACAATATTCCAGTCCTTGATATAGTCACAGCCGTTTTCAAACTCGCTGCGCTCCATAAAACGGCACTGGCTCAACTGTGCCAACTGTTGCCGCAGATTCAGGGTATTGAAGTAATTTGCCATCTTAGCCACCTGTTTAACCGAATTCCTGGGACCAAGCCGAAACGGCTCAGTGATGCAAATCACTATAGCCCATGGTTTAAATTGCTTGAAATGATATATTCGGCATGTCATGTTGCACAAAACGCAACAAAAAGAGAGGCAAAACGGCATGGATATTCGGGCGATAAAACTCTATCTGGATCTCTGCGACACCCTGCATTTTTCCCGCACCGCCACCCGGATGCATGTCAGCCCTTCAACCTTAAGCCGCACCCTGCAAAGGCTGGAAGATGAAGTGGGCAGCAAGCTGCTGGAACGGGACAACCGCAGCGTTACCCTGACCCACGCAGGCGAAGCCTTTCGCCGCTTCGCCAGCCAGACATTGACTCAGTGGCAGGAGCTGCGCCGCGAGCTGGATCCGCAGCAAAAGCTGCTGAGGGGCACATTGCAACTCTATTGCTCAGTCACAGCCGCCTACAGCCACCTGCCGGCCCTATTGGATAAGTTTCGCCGCCAGCAGCCCCTGGTCGATATCAAACTCACCACGGGTGATGCCGCCGATGCGGTGCAGGAAATTCAGCAGCAGAGGGCGGATATCGCCATCGCCGCTCTGCCGCAGGACTTTCCGCCGAGTCTGCACTTTGCCCCCATAGGAGAGGTGCCACTGTCGGTTATCGCGCCCACCATCAACTGTCAGTTGCAGTCGCTGCTGGCGCAAAATCCTATTCCCTGGGAGCAACTGCCCTTTATCGTGCCAGACCACGGCCCCGGGCGTTTACGGGCCGAGCGCTGGTTCAAGGCGATGGGGATCAAGGCCAATATCTATGCCCAGGTATCGGGCCACGAGGCGATAGTGCCCATGGTGGCTCTGGGCTGCGGTGTCAGCATCACTCCGGATGTAGTGGTAGCCAACAGTCCGCTGGGCGAGAGGATAAAAACCCTGGCCTCACCGGCCGAGATAGCCCCCTTTGAACTGGGGTGCTGCTGCAAGGCCAAGCGGCGCCAGGATCCCTTGGTGAATGCATTTCTGGAAGTGATTTAGCTAAGGAAGGTGCAAACAAGTCCCATGCGTGCTCTGCGTCGGCTTACAGGCCTGGATACAAGGCGTGGTTCGCAGCAAATGGCCCTAGTCCTTTGCAAGAAGCACAACACCGCAGGCAGGCTTGTAAGCCACGCCCTTCGGGGCTTGCACAGCAATCGGCTCTCTGCGTTATCCGACTTCGACAGGCCCCGGCATGCCTTCAGTCAGATGCCTTGAATGCCAATTGCTGTGTAAGCCAGAGTGCCGCGAGGACTTATTCGCACCTTCCCTAAGCTCGGCTTGGAAAGTCGGGCGGGCTTTACCGCCTATGACTGAGCCCTCTGCAAAATGCATAACTCAGTCTATGGTCTGTATGCCACGCCCTTTAAGCTTGCCTTAAATATCGAGTGACTCTTCATCCTTGGGCAGTTGATCTTCCTGAGGCAAGAGGCGGGTAACCAGCAACTGGTCTACCTTGTAGGCATCTATGTCCACCACCTCAAACTTATAACCTGCGTAGTTGACCGAATCGGTGCGCTTGGGGATCTTGCGTAATGTGTACATCATAAAACCGGCGATGGTTTCATAGTTTTGGTTTTGCGGGAACTCCTCAATACCAAAGGCACGCATCACGTCGGTTATCGGCGTCACCCCGTCCACCAGCCAGGAATTGGCGTCACGGGGCACTATCTGCTCTTCACTTTCATGCAGCGACCAGGCGCCCATTACCGCACTTTGCAGATCATCAGTAGTCACTATCCCCACCACCAGGGCGTATTCATTCATCACCACGGCAAAGTCGGCCCTGTGATGACGGAAGTACTCCATGGCTTCCGACAGGCTCAGGGTGTCGGGAATGATCAGGCTGCTGCGCACTAACGAGGTATCTTTCAAATCTATCTTGCGACCGTTGATCACCCGGATCAGCAGCTCCTTGGCGTCTACCACCCCTTTAATATTGTCCAGCTGACCATCACAGACCAAAAACTTGTTGTGCGGATCTTCGGCGATTTTTTTCTTGATAGTGTCTTCGTCATCCTGCAGCAGAAAATACACCAGGCTCTCACGGGCGGTCATCGCCGAGGTAACGCTGACAGATTGCATCTCGAACACATTCTCTATCATCTGCTGTTCGCCCTTATCCAGCACACCGGCCTCGGCACCGGCATCCATGATGGCGTAGATATCGTCCGGGGTGATCTCATCATTGCGGGCAGTAGGTATCTGCAATAGCTTGAAGATACCGTTGGCCATGCCGTTGAAGATCCACACAAAGGGGCGCAGTAGGGTGATGCATATCAGCATGGAGTTCACCAGGTTAACCGCCACTTTTTCCGGTAAGGCCATGGCGACCCGCTTTGGCATCAGGTCGGCAATCAAAATAAACAGGCTGGTCACCAGCACGAAGGACAACACAAAGCTTAGCTGTCCGACCCAAGCCTGAGGGATCACATGGGCCAAAGCTGCTGCGAAGTAAGGGGTAAAAGCAGACTCACCGACAATCCCCCCCATGATGGCGACGGCATTGAGACCAATCTGCACTACGGTGAAAAAACTGCCCGGAGTGGTTTGCAACGCCAATACTTTTTCGGCGCGCAAGTCTCCCTCCTCGGCCATCTGCCGTAAACGGATTTTACGGGATGCGGCCAGAGCAATTTCAGACATGGAAAAAAAGCAGCTGGTTCCGATCAGGCAAAAGATAATCACCAAATTATCGAATAAACTCATACAACACCTTAGGTTAGTTACAAAGCGCTTCTATGCCGTGCCCTTATCCAGGCCTGAAAATGGAATGACTGGGAGGTCAGAAAGGCGAACTGGTTACCGGTATGGACAATTACATGGCGAATTGAGTGGCTTTGCTATACTCCAAGAAACCCATTGCAGGCCTCTTTTACCGGAATGAAGTTCACATTATATCCGTTTGCGGCATTTTTGACAGTGATGCTTATCTCACCGGTTTCAATGGCTGAAGAAGACTCTAACGGCATTAAGTTAAGGATATGTGTCGAAGAGTCTGAATTTCCCCCCTTCAATTACTTTTCCAGAGTCGATGGTTACAAGACCCACGATAGTGACGGCTATGACATTCAGCTGCTTTATCGGCTGTTTACGCCACCACGCTGGCAGCTGCAAATCATCACCCTTCCCTGGCCAAGGTGCATGCTGGAAGTGGAACAGGGCAAGATAGACGCAGCCATGAGCGCCTCGGCCAATCCCGAGCGACGGCGAAAGTTCCTGCTGTCGCGCTCCTATTACTATCTCACCCCGGGGGTGGTCTTTCTCAAGCGTCGTTTCCCGCAGGGCTTGAGGTTCAACTCACTGGCCGAGCTGGCACAGTTGGGCACAGTTTGCGGCATTCGCGGTTTCAATTATCGTAACTTCGGTTGGGACAACTCTCAGCCATTGTCCCTGAGCAAAGATCTGCCGTTGATCCCCGAATTATTGATCCGGGGCCGGTGTGACTTCTTTCTGGCACGACTGGAGATTTTCAGCGGCACCTTAAAGCTGATGGATCGCGACCCACAGGTCATAGGGCTGGCAACGCAAGCCATTCCCAACACTCGGCCAGAACCCTTCTATATGCTGGTTTCCAGGCAAAGCCCACACAAGATGGCGCTGCTGGAAGAGTTCAATACCGGTGTAACCCAATTGGAAAAAAGCGGCGAACTGCAGCTGTTACTGCAAACATTCACCGGCCACTGATCCCCCGCGTTACTCCGTCAAAAACCAAGTGTTATTCCGCCAGAAACCACGTGTTGCGTCCCAAATGCTTGGCCTGATAAAGCGCCTTGTCTGCCACTCGAATAACCTCACTCAAATCCAGTTCATCCCGGGGCAGAAGTGCCAGCCCAAGACTTATGGTGACTATGCCTGCGGGCGATGCTGCGTGAGAGATCTGCAACGCCCTGACTCGATTCAACAGGGTTTCAGCCAAACCCTTGGCTTGCCGGCGGTCGACTCCCGGCAAGACCAAAGCAAATTCCTCGCCGCCGACCCTGGCCAACAAGGCTGATTCAGGAAGCGCTTTTTGCATGGTCTGTGCCAGGCGCTGCAGCACACTGTCACCGGCCGGATGACCGAAACTATCGTTGAAGGCCTTGAAGTGATCCACATCCAGCATGATCAGTGCACCGGCTTCTTCCGAGGCCAGCAGCCGCGCCAGGGATTCGGTAAAGGGGCGGCGATTGGCCAGCCCGGTAAGTTCATCGGTTTCCGACAGCTGCTTGAGCTTGTGATTCAGCCCCAAAAGTTCCCGCTGCAGCCCCAGCATCTGCAAGTCCCTGCGCTCCCTAACCAAGAGTTCATTGAGCGCAGCGGCAAACTGGGTCAACATGGCACGGCGGGACTGTGGCCACGGCTGAGGTGATTGACCATTACTCAGCGACAATACCCCCAACAGATCGTGACCATCGGTAATGGCAAACAGTGCCAGGGAACGTAACTGCAACTGCTTGAGCAGACGATATTCCGCATCCGCCTCTGGCCTCAGGGTTTCCACATCTTCCACCACCATCATCTGGCGGGAGTTGAGCTGCTCTGAAAAACGATTCAACTCACTGATATCTATATAGCGTGAAGCCTGAGGGTCACCCCGGCGGCTCCAGACACTGCGGTAGAAGAGTTGCTGCCCCTTTATCTCCAACAAGGCGACCCGTTCGACGGCAAACAATTCGGCAATCTGACGACCAACATCGGCCAGGGCCTGATTGACTTCTCCCGGCTGCAACTTCAAAAATTGTAATGACAGATCCGCCAACAACTCATTGGCTCTGGCCTGCCAAGCCAGCTCCTTATGGCTTAGCTCTACCAACTCAGACAACTGCCTTTGCCCCCGGGCCAGATGTCTCTGTTGCCAACGTTTGCGGGCAAAATCGGTTCTAATACGTCGATACATCTGCTCTATGGCGCGGGCGACACTGCCAATTTCATCCTGATTCGCCGCACCAACCGCATCGGGCAAGGGCACTTTTCGCGGTTGCCCCAAATCTATGCGGTTAACGTATGCGGCCAGCGCCGCCAGCCTTCCTGTAACCAGGCTGCGCACCAGCGTCAGAATCACATAGATCATCAGCAGGGTTTTCAAGCCATTACCCACGACGATCAGAATCATCTGTCGCCACAACTCATAATAGAGTTGGTTGCGGCTGCGCTGAACCTTGAGCTCACCTATCTGTTGCTGACGGTAGATGATTGGAAACAGAAAGGTCTCATTATCCTGGGCCTGATTATTTCCCACCTGCAGGGCAATCCCGTCGGCACTGGACAAAGACGCGCCGGAAACATAGGGCTGCATGCCTATGCCAATCAGTATGTCCCGCAGCAGCTTATGGTCCACATCCCAAATAGCCTGCGCCATGCCGGGCAGATTTGCCTCGACATATTCATGTAACCTGCGATTGCTGCCTTCAACGCCATCCTGATAGTTCCAGAACAGCTGGGCCGCCATGGTCACCAAGGCAAAAAATGAACTGACACCTATGATAACCAGGGTCATCTTGTGACTGATGACGGAGCTTTGTTTCAATGCGTTACTTCCGATGTCTGTTGGTACCAGGCGAGCAGTGCCCGCCAATTTCGTTGCTCGAGCAGATTGAAAGGCTCAGTGCCCGGCACCAGAAGCCTGAACATTGGGGGAACCTTCTCATTCCATGGCCTGGCCTCGCTGTCGTCACGGATGCGCATGAGCGCCTCTGCCCCCGCCAGCAAATGACCGCCGCCCAAGACACTGATGTGCCCCTGACTACGCCAATCAAGTACCTTGGAGGAAGTGTTGATACTGGCGATGAAAATATCCTCTCCAGGTCTGAGCCCCTTGTCCTCCAATGCCGCAATGGCACCAAAGGCCATATGATCGTTGGCGGTCCAAATCCCTTCCAGCCCGGGGTAACGATTCAGCAACACCTGAGTCTGCGCCCTGGCTCTCTGTTCTTGCCAGTGACCATAGACGAGTTGCAGCGGTTCTATCCCCGCCTGCCGAAAACCGTTTAAAGCTCCTTGAGTCCGTTCGATAGACGCCGGTGTCCCCTTGTCACCTGAGATCAATAATACCTTGCCCTGCCGCTTATTCCCCATTTGCATTAACAGTGCCTGGGCGGTCAGAAAACCTATTCTTTCATTGTCCGGTACCAATGGCGGTAGCAAATGCTGCTGCCAATAAGGCTCCTGCAACAATGAATGACGCGCCTTGGGCTCAATATCATTGAGCAGCAGTAGCGTTTTAAAGGGTAGCCCTTCAAAGGCTGCCAGCATTTTTGCAGCAACATTTTTTTCATTGACCAAAATGACATACCGGGGCAATTGCTCGCGAGCCGCCAACTCTTGTGCCAGGGCTATCATCCTGAAATGATCCCTGTTGGCATGCAGTATTTCCAACTCAATGTTGAGCTCGGCCGCCGCCACCAACATCAGCTTATCTATATCGCCCCAGAAACTCTCCTGAGCAGAGCCTGGATTAATAAAGCTAACCCGTAACGGCTGAGCTTGAGCCAATACCTTGGTCGGGTAGTTCAGAAAAACCGTCAGCAAAAGCAGAAAAAGGGAAAGGAGTTTACGTGGTGGGGTGAATAAATCACCCCACCACGTATTAAATAGACTCAACAGCAAGGCATCCATCCCCCAGCAAACAATGCATATCGTATACCGGAGAATTAAAACACAGATGGGCTGCCCTTGTGGAGATTAATTAACCTCTGGCAAACTTTCCAGAAGCTGATAACCCATTTCGTTGAGTTGATCATTAACGCAAGTCAGCAGATATTCCTGACGTTCTTCGGCTGGCACCGCGTCTTCATCGGCCATTTGCAAACAGGCTTGCTGCAGTTGTTGAATATCGGTTTCACTGGCTTGAGGCAGGGCGTTTTCTTCATCGGCTGCCAGGGCAGCACCACTGAGTAACATACCGGCCAGCAGCAGAGTTAAGCTTTTCATCTTGTTTCCTTGTGTGAGTAAAGTGCCATCCCATGGGGCAGCACAGAGAAGTCTCACACAATCTATCAGTAGATTTTACATTCAGATAACGAGAAATTTTTGCCGTGACAGTGACCTTTTTTATCCGTTAAACAAGTGAATTAGCGCCTGCGATGTCACCCAAAGGCATGCCGGTGCAACTCTATTTGCGCCAGCTTTTCCGGCTGGGAAAACAGGTATCCCTGCAAACCATCATAGGGTACCAACTCCATCGCCAGAAATTGCTCCAGCGTCTCTACCTTTTCAACAATCACCTTAACCTGAGCCTGATTTTTTAATTGATATATATAGTCAATAAAATCCAGCCTGACTTTTTCTGATTTTTCAAAACCGCGGGGAAGGATCAATTTGATATAATCGACGCAAGCAGTATTAATCCAATGCCGTCTCAAATCACCTTTAGGCTCAAAGTCATCCAAAGCAAATTTAACACCAAAATCATGTAACTTGGCGATACTGGCAAAAGCAGTTGTAGCAATCTTGGCTGACAAACGTTCCGTAATTTCAACAACCAACTCCACCTCTTGTTGTTTCAATGTTTCTTTTAGCCAAACCAATTCAGCCTCTAAAGAGGAGATGATTCTAGCTTCTATATTGATAAACAGACGTGCAATTTTGTGGCCAGCCAGGGCCAAAACATCGAGATGCCTGTAATCAATAGCCGCCAATTGATGCAACTGCTCCAGAGATAAATTCAATAGCTCTTTTTGATGCAGATTAGCATAGAAGCCTTCCACACTTAAGCATAGCTTTCCAGGCCTGAATAATACTTCATAAGCCACCTCTTGGGCACAGCCGCTTATTTTTCTGGCAACTATCTCCTGAAAATGAGCTTCAGTTAATGGTGCGTTATTGTACTCATTAAACAGCTTGCCTATGCTGCCCGGCTCATTGCCGGAATCCGTATTGTCACATCTCTGCTGCGTAAGCATGTTTCCCCCTTGATAGCACTGAACAGCAACAACCCGACAAACAGACCAGCATTCGGTTAACACTATGCATTTTGCGGGATCAAGGCGGAGATTCTCACCAGTGGAGTTAATCCCGCAGTTATAAAAACTAATAAATGGAGCCTAAGGGATACCCACTATTGACAACACAGGCATTGAGCTTAAGAATCAACAACTTGCAAAATTAACACTCTATTGATTAATGAAACATTATCTCAACAACAGGATTTTTTATTACTTATTATTAGGGCGTAAAACATGTAGAAACTTAAATTAAAAACAAAAACAATAGGAATAAAAATGGACATCACTAAAGGTAGGAAAATAATCACAGCTCGCCAAAACAACGACAACCCAATTATCAAAACAGACACCAAAGGATATAAATGTTCAATTCCAGAATTTTATATATTAAAAGAGCTATACCTCAGTCGAGGCCAAGCAGTAAGCAGAGATAAACTCTTGGATGCCGGCTGGCATGGAAGAATTGT
This sequence comes from Shewanella sp. Iso12, assembly GCF_012030025.1. NCBI lineage: Bacteria > Pseudomonadati > Pseudomonadota > Gammaproteobacteria > Alteromonadales > Shewanellaceae > Shewanella > Shewanella sp. Iso12. The sequence continues at coordinate 412,083 of NZ_JAAUHW010000003.1, read as the reverse complement.
TTCCCCCAATTCCATTCCAGTTGCCATTGCCAATCTGAGAAGAATATTCAGAGAAATTTCAGGCAACAACATTATATTCACCAAGAAAGGTTTTGGTTACGGCCTTGATACACTTCAGGGCAATATCCAGCTGGAGTTCATCAATGACAACATCAATCCCGTTTATACCGAAGCGGTAACGCCTACCCCACAAAAGACCAACTTCAGCTTAAGACGAATTCTGTATATCACAAGCATATCATTGGCATTATTCTTTGTACCATTCGCAATAACAAAAGCGCTGACACACACACCACCCAGAATAAAAATATACACCAACGGAATAAATAAGATAATTACTATATCAAGGATCAAGAACACAATAGACAAGCAAGCCATAAACTCAGTCATTGAAGAACTAAACTATCAACTCATTGGCACTGTAGACTTCTATGAAATTGGGAGAACAATAAAGGATAACAGAGACACTATTATCTTGAGCCATAGATCAGGTTTATTTTCTATCGACTGCATTAATAAATCGCATAACAGTATTAATACCTATGTCAGTTATGCAGATGCCTCAATACTCAATAAGCTGAAGGATGGAACTGTATGCCAAAGTTAAAGAAACTGCTGCCAATCACCATCCCTCTAGCCCTCTTGCTGAGTTCCATCATCATTAACCTTCTATATGACTATCACGAGGTTCAGGACATAGATGGCATGTACCAGATGATCAAGGAAGTAGAAGGCCCTGATAAGCAGGTCAAGCGCATCACTTTTTCCCTCTACATAGATATTGATTCAGAAAGCTTCTGGGGGCTGTTGCAACTGAGTGACAACAAAGAAAAAACGGATGGGAAAATACTCTTTTCCGGCAAGGTCTCCAGGCTGGTACTGCACGACAATGCAGTTCAGGTCGAACAGGTTAAAGTCTACCCTGTCTCAGCCGATTCGCTGGAAGTCTTGTTTGCCAACCCTGCACTGTCACTGTTGAAGCTCTTGCTGGCGACTGACTATAAAGTGGTGTGGCACTACACTTTGGTCGACCAAATTTTCTGCTTCTCCAATGAAACAGACACCAGTCTAAGGTGTATGAAGAAAGTCATCTAATCCCGCCTTCCAGGGTGATAGCTATTGGTGCAGTCCATTCCCGGGTTCTGGAAACCTCTGTCGATAAGGCCAGAACCGCTATTCCCTCAAGCCACTGTAAATCCAGGCAACTGCTACACTCTACTGAATCAGGGAAGCGCACTACAAAGGAACTGTTATGCCCATAGCCAGAGTTGCCACCCGAGCCGCCAAAGGTGTGGAGGCGCCTCAGGTACTGGTCGAAGCTCACCTCTCCAACGGCCTGCCGGCCTTCAATCTGGTGGGGTTGCCGGAAGCTTCGGTCAAGGAAGCCAGAGAAAGAGTCCGCAGCGCCATAATCAATGCGGGTTTTGAATTCCCCATGCGCAGGATAACCATCAATCTGGCACCGGCCGATCTGCCCAAGCAAGGTGGACGTTACGACCTTCCTATTGCCATTGGTATTCTGGCAGCATCCGGGCAACTGCCACTGAAATCTCTGGACGATCATGAATTTGTCGGTGAGCTTGGGCTGTCAGGTGAGGTCAGGCACTGCACTGGTATCCTGCCGGTGATCATCGCCGCCCGTCAAAGAGGCATCAAACTGGTATTGCCACAGGATAACCGCAGTGAGGCGGATTTGGTGGGCTACCGGCAATGTTGCCTGGCCCAGCACCTGCAACATATCGCCGCCTATCTGCATGGACAGCAAACTCTGCCGGGGATAGTACCGGGAACCGAATGGCTGGAACAGTCAAAGCCGCACTCGAGTGACTGCCTGTCGGAGGTCATAGGCCAATATCAAGCCAAACAAGCGCTGGAAATCGCTGCCGCCGGCGGGCATAACCTGCTGATGCTGGGGCCACCTGGCACAGGCAAAACCATGCTAGCCAGCCGGATAATCTCACTCCTGCCCCCCATGAGTTATGAAGAGGCGCTGGAAGTGGCTGCGATTCATTCAGTGGCCGGTATGGCTACTGAGCCGGGGGAGTTTTATCGCCGCCCGTTTCGCGCTCCGCACCACACCAGCTCGGCCATCTCTTTGGTGGGTGGAGGCTCGATTCCCAAACCCGGCGAAATTTCACTGGCTCACCTGGGAGTACTGTTTCTCGATGAAATTGCCGAGTTTCCCCGCAAGGTACTCGACTGCTTGCGTGAACCCATGGAAACCGGCCATGTCATCATCTCCCGCGCCGCAGCCAAACTGCGCTTCGATGCCCGCTTTCAACTTATCGCCGCCATGAACCCCAGCCCCTGTGGTGATGCTGGCCCGGGAAGCCGCGCCAGCCCAGAGCAGATCCGCCGTTACCTGGCCCGGCTGTCAGGCCCTTTCATTGACAGATTCGACCTCACCATAGAGGTGCCCAAACTCCCGCCAGGCGCCTTGACCTCAGAGGCGGCGCAGGGTGAAACCAGTGAGCAGATAGCCGCCAGAGTAGCGGCAGCGCGGGAGCTGCAACTCAGCCGCGCCGGCGTACTCAATAGTCAGTTGGGCAGTAAGGCATTGAAGCAGGCAGGTTTCAAACCAAGCGATCTGGCGTTTCTCGAACAGAGTGTCAATCAGCTAGGATTATCGGTGCGCAGCTTTCATCGGCTGCAACGAGTGGCGCGCACCATAGCCGATCTGCAGCTCAGCCCCATGGTCGAGCGGCGCCATCTGGCCCAGGCCCTGGGTTATCGGGCGATGGACCGTTTGCTGGCCAGCCTGCAACAGCTCTGATCTCTGCTCTTATGTCCTAGTTGTATCCAGGTCATGTCATAGTGGCGTCATAAATTGGTAGCAAAATTATGCCATCAGCCCCTGTTTACTCGCGAAAAGATGCCCAAGCCTCAAATTTCACTCGCTCAGATCCGCGCCTTCTGTGCTCTGGCGCAGCAGCGCAGTTTTAAAGAGGCCGCCGAACACCTGCAAGTATCGCAACCCTCTATCATCAATCAGATAGCCTCTTTGGAAGAAGCCTATGGCGCCAAGCTATTTCTGCGCCAGCGGGAAAATAATCGCCTGACCCAGCTCGGGGTGGCACTGTTGCCTTCATTCAGGGCAATTCTCAGCCAGCTGAAAGAAGCCGAGTTTATTTTGCTTTCCCACAGCATAAGCCAAACCGGCGAGCTGCATATCGCCGCCGTCAACCCTGTCAGACTGTCGGCCATAGTGCGCGAGTTTCGGCTTATTTACCCCAACATCAAGGTCAATATCACCTTTGCCGCCTCCAACAAGGTATTGCAACTGCTGGAGACAGAAACTGTGGATGCCGGTTTCTTTGTTCTGCCGCAGAGTCAGCCTGGGCTGCAGGCTTTCCATTATTATCGCTATAAGCTGATGGCGATTTTGCCAAGAGACCATCGGCTGTGCCGTAAGGACACCCTGAGCATAGAAGACTTTGCCAATGAGGAGCTATTGATCCGCGAGCCAGGTTCCCTGACCCGCAAGCTGTTTCTTGGCGCGCTGCAAAACGCGGGCATTGCCCCTCAGCTTGCCTATGAACTGGGCAGCCGCGAATCGGTGCGCGAAGCTGTCGCCCAGGGCCTGGGTATCTCTGTGGTGGCCGAGGATGAGCATACGCCCCACGAACAGATAGTAACCAAGCGGATTGTCAGTGACCAGCTCAAGGCCAGCAGCAGCCTGGTGGTGCACAATAAACAGCTCAACTCCCCCATGATAAAGACCCTGATAGCCCTAGTCGCCCAGCACAAGGATACCCAGATAAGTGTTTGATCCCGGCTTGCCAGCACTGGTTAAACGCAATCCAGTCATACAAAAAAAGCAGCCCTTTCCTGCTGGGAATAAGGGCTGCTTAACAGTGATTTTACTTGAATATCAGGGCCGCTCCCCCCGTGCCAATCTGGCGTTGATATCCAGCACTACCTCAGGCAACTGCGCAATAGTATCAATGATGTAGTGCGCCCCTGCAGCAGCCAGATTGACAGAAGCGGTACGGCGGGCAAACACCTTGTCGGCCTCTGTAGCAGCCAGAAAGTCTGCCAGTGTCATACCGGATTCGTTACCGGAAAGACTCAGACCTACAGTCCACATGCCGGCACTGCGCCCTTCGTGAATGCCAGGCGCCGAATCATCCACCTTGAGGCAATGTCCAACATCGGCAATCCCCAGATTGAGCACGTTTTGCAGCGCCATCCAGGGGCCTGGACGGCCACCGGCACTGAGTTCACCGGTAGCGACCACAGAGTCGGGAACAAAGCCGCGCGCCTTGGCCGCCGGCAACAACTCAGCCATCACTTCCCTCGGATAACCGCTGCAAGAACCTATTTTGATCTCTTGCTGCCTGAGCCAGGCCACTGTCTCCAGCGTCCCCGGGATAAGGTCGGCAAACTCGCCGACCTTGGCAATTTGCAACGGCATAAAACGCCGGTAGATAGCATCGACATCCTCATCACTCATGGGACGGCCAAATTGCACCAACCAGCGTTCGGCGATGGCTGGAGTATCACCCAGAGCGCGAATATGGTCCCACTTGCCCAACCCCATGGGGCCACGGGCTTCCTTGAGTGAAAGTTCGAAATCATAGGCCTGGGCAAAGGCCTCGACAAAGATACTGGTCGGTGCAAAGGAACCAAAGTCCACTGTAGTTCCGGCCCAATCGAATATCACACCCGCTACTTTTGACATGAAATTACCTCATCCATCTGAAAACTTTGTTGATAGAGCGCCAGCAGGCGCTGCGGGTCGCCGCTGAAGTTGCGCCCTCGCTGACCATCGGCCGCTTCGGCTACCAGTGCCAGCCACTGCTGGGGCCGATAACCATAACGTCTGGGGTCAACATCGATACCCAGCCTGAGCAGTAGCTGTTCCAACCGCTCTGCGGCCAATAGTGGCGGGCAACCAAAAATCTGCTCCAACAGCGGCTGTACGTGAGTATCGCCACTCATGGCGCGGATGATCATCGGCAGAGTAAAGCTGCATGCTTGGCCGTGGCTGACCCCTTTTTCCAACGTCACCCGGTAGGAGATGTTATGTGCCAGTGAGGTCTTGGTATTGGAAAACGCCAATCCGGCAAACAGGGAGGCCAGCTGCAGTGTCTCCCGTAGTGCCAGTTCATGACTGCAAAGCTTAAGCCTAGGTAGCTGAGATAAAATCATCTGTGCTGCTCTAACTGCATATTGGCTGCTCAGCGGATTCCGGTTGTGATTCCACAGGCTTTCCAGCGCATGAGACAGGGCATCGAGTGCGGTAGAAATGCTGAGATTCAGTGGCAAACTCAAGGTCAACTCGGGCTCCAACAAGGCGCTCCGGGCATAAAGCGCCGGGTGCGCCAAGGAGTGCTTACGCTGCGTCTCGGGATCCCAAACCGTGGCCCAGCAGGTCACTTCGCTGCCGGTACCCGAGGTGGTGGGAATCGCGATATAGGGCAAGGGCACCAAGGGCTCGGTTCCATTGAGCATGGCTCTCAGGCGGTCAAAATCGCCCCCTGTGGCACAAAGTACCTTGCAGGCATCTATCGCCGAGCCACCGCCCAACGCCAACAGCAGCGCTGGCTTGGCTGGCAGGGCCTGTAATTGCCGACACAGACGCTGCAGGTTGGCCAGTGAAGGATTGTCTTCCACATCGGTCAAGCAAGCCAGTGGTGGCCTACCGGCTGCGGCAATCACCCGCTCTGCCATGGTCGTAAACGTCTGCCCTGGGTGGGTCAACAGCACGTAGTCTTGTTGTGCCACCCGGGATTCAAGGGCGCGCAGGGCCCCCTGCCCTGTAATTATCTCTACAGGATTGTGATATCTGTACATCTTGTTGTGGTCCTGAAATCAGCGAATAAAACTGCGTAATCTGGCGGAGATGATGTCGGTAGCAAACACCAGCAAGAGGATAACCAGCACACAAGCGGCGGTATTCTCATACTCGAATAACTTCATGGTGGTCATCAGCTCAAAGCCTATGCCTCCGGCGCCGACCATTCCCAGAATAGTGGAGATACGGATATTGGCTTCCAGGCGGTACAGCACCACCCCGATCCATGCCGGCAATACCTGCGGCAGTATGCCGAACAGCACGATTTTCGGCGTCGAGCAACCTGAGGCGCGCATCGCCTCTATCGGGCCCTGATCTATCTCTTCAATCGCTTCAGAGAAGAACTTGCCCACCATGCCTGCACCATGCACTGCCAACGCCAGCACACCGGCAAAGGGCCCAAGGCCAACGGCGGCTACGAAGATCAGTGCCAGAATAATTTCATTTATGCCCCTGAGCACGTTCAGCACCTGACGACTGCTGTGATAGAGCCAGGCGTTGGGTGACAGATTACGGGCAGCCAGCAAGCTGACCGGCACGGCCAACACTATGGACAACAGAGTCCCCAACAGCGCAATTTGCAAGGTCTGCAGCGCAGGGCCTATCAGGTTGTCAGTGATATAGCTTAGATTGGGAGGCAACATGCGGCCGATAAAGTCGGCTATCCAGGGCAGTCCCTGCACTAATTTGCCAATTTCAGTGTCTGTGCCTGTCACCGTCCAGCTGAGTGTGGCCAGCGAGACCAAAGCTATGGGCAGCAACACCCACCAGCCCATGGGGCCACGTGGCGCATTGGCCACAAATCGATACTGTTTCAACATAGGGCCTCCTTCAACACCGGTGCGCCGGCCTTCTTGCGCCGCAGTTCTTCGGCGGTGCGAGTGACCAACTTGGCAATGCCTTCATCTTCCAGGCCGGGATAGATCTGCGCCACTATCTCGGGGGTCAGCTCCTCGGGTTTGCCGTTGAAGACTATGTGGCCGCCGGAGATCCCTATGATCCTTTGGCCGAATTCCATGGCGTAATCTATCTGGTGCAGATTGCAGAGCACGGCGATGTTGTTCTTGCGGCTCACTTCGCGGATATACCCCAGGATCTGCCTTGAGGTCTTGGGATCGAGACTGGCCACTGGCTCGTCGGCCAATATAAGGTCAGGCTCCTGGGCCAGCGCCCTGGCGATGCCAACCCTTTGCTGCTGGCCGCCGCTGAGGTTATCGGCGCGATTCCAGGCCTTCTCCTCCAGTCCAACCTGGGCGATGGCGTTCAATGCCGCCTCCACATCCTGTTTGGGAAACAGCTGCAACAGACAGGCCCAGAAGGGGATCTTGGCCATGCGCCCGGTGAGCACGTTTTTGATTACAGATAAACGATCAACAAGATTATGATGCTGAAACACCATCGCAATTCGCTGAGATAATATTCGGTAGGCATGCTTGTCTCCCACGGGATAGGACTCGCCGTCGATCAACACCTCACCGCTGGAAGGCGGCGTCAGGCGGTTGATGCAGCGCAGCAGCGTGGACTTTCCCGCCCCCGAGGGGCCGAGTACCACGACAAACTCACCGGCTTCGACCTTGAAGTTGATATCTTCCAATACCCGGGTCTCGCCGTATGCTTTACTCAAGTTTCTGACTTCAATCATCTTTCTGACCCTGCCATTACTGCCGTGCCAACTTGGCAGCTTCGCGGACAACATCGTATGCGGCATCATCTGTAGCCACATAGCGATTGACCTCACCCTGATCGCCGAACTGCAGATTCTTCAGGCTCAGGAAGGCAGTGCGGATCTTCTGCTTGTCTTCTTCGGCCAGGTCTTTACGCCAAACCATGGGAGACTCGGGGATAGCCGGCGAGCGCCAAACCACACGGTATTCCTCACTGCCAATCATGCCTTTGTCGACGGCGGCACTGAGGATCCTGTCGGCCACAGTCGCAGCATCCACCCGGCGATTTTTCACTGCCAGTATGTTGGCATCGTGAGCCCCTGTGTAGATGAGGTTGGCAAAGTCGTCTTTGGGTTCAATACCGGCATGCTTCAATCCCACCATAGGAAACACATAACCCGAGGTGGAAGTAGGGTCGACAAAGGCGAAGTCTTTACCCTTAAGATCCTGAATATCTTTGATATCTGAATCGGCTCTGGCGATGATCTGGCTGTGATAGGCCACTGCGCCCTTCTTCTTGGTTTCGGCCACCACAAAGGCCTCAACATCCGTGACCTGAGTCGCCTTGACATAAGAGAAGGGACCCAGATAGGCGATATCAATATGCTTGGCTCTCAGCGCTTCTATCACCCCGTTGTAGTCGGTAGCAACAAAGCCTTCGACCTTAACCCCCAATTGTTTACCCAGTTCATCCATCAGCGCCTGTGACTGTTTGATCATGGCGCGGGAATCTTCCGATGGGATCAAGGCTATTTTCAGCGACTCCAATGCCAGCGCGCTTTGGCTGAAAAGAGCCGCCCCGGTAAGGCTCAGAGTGAGCAGCAGTTGATTGAGCTTGTTCATCTTGTTTTCCTCGCTGTGCTATTGAACCTGCGCCTGCCGGCGTAACAGAAACGTCATTATTACGTCATATCAAGACAGAACTGTGACAACCCCAGGCGCAGCCATTGAATTAAAAGGCGTACTGGAACCTGGCCCGCAGTTCACTGCCGCTGAACTCGTTCCCCAGCAGGTCCTCGGCTTCACCCTTGGAGTAGTTGAGGCCCAAACGGACATTTTTATCTGCGTAGTAGTTCACCCCCAGGGTGTACATATTGCCGTCGTACACTTGAGTGCTCTTGTCCAGGCCAATATCACCATAATTGCCGTCGCCCTGTTCGAACCTCAATACCAGCTCCCAGGCACCATAGGCATTGCCCGGTTGGACCCGGCCGAAGTTGCCTTGCTTGTAAGGACGGGATTCCCCGGTAATCACCCAGCCGCCCTGAACATAGAAACCGTCGAGATCTTCATCGCCGAACTCGCTGCCGAAGTATTCCGCCTGCAAATGCAAAGGGCCGCTACTGGCCGCCAGTTCCAGGCCATAGCCCTTGACCTCATCTTCGCTGACATCGGCATCACGCTGGGTGTAGCTGGCGCCTAAGTGAATAACGGCATCACCTACTTGGTAGGGGGTATAAGTAAAGCGCCCTGTCATCGCCTTATGTTCGAAGTCGTTGCCACCGTCGCCATCTGACTCAAATACCCCCAGGGCATAGGTCCAGTTGCTTCCGACACCGTGCAGTTTGACCCCGAGCGCCCGGCCCGGACTGTGCAGTTCAGTCATGGCACTGCGTTCGAGGGCTGAAATATCCTTGGAGCTCATCAGGCGTTCCAGGCCGAAAGGCTCGGCCTGTTTACCTATGGTGATCTGCGCCTGTTTGCCAAATCCCAGGTAGCTCAGATAGAGGTCTTCGGCATTGCCCCCCTTGCCGCCGTCACTCTCGGCAATGTTGAACTGCGCCTTGTAACCCCAGTCACCGACATGCCCTTTGACATACAAACGTGCCCGGCGCACATCGAAGTCCTCGGTATCGAGCTGGTTATCTTTTGATTCGGTGGCGTCATAGTCGAATTGCAAGCGACCACCCAACTGAAAAGTGGCCGATTTGTCGTGATTGGCGACCTTGATGCCGCCATCAGTATTCAGAGTAAATTGCAACGGAGCCGATTCTTCGGCCAGGGCTGGAGTCGCCGCCATTATGGGCAGCAACAGGCAAGCTAAGGTGGAGCGCATTTCATAGGTCCTCGTCTGTGTTCGAATGCAGCCATTCTCAACAGAGGCAATGACACTCGGGTGACCCGGGGCTTGCTTTTGCCTAGCCGTAATTAACTAAAACTGAATCAGGATTCACAGCCCCGTCATTAGCTTTCACTGAAATAAATCGGGAACCCATAACCGGGGAAGAGGCAAATACCCACTTGCCTTCCCTATAAAGCAAGGAGCTAACAATGAAAACTTCACCCCTGAGTCTCAGCCTATTGCTGCTGGCCGCGGCCGGCGCCCAGGCGAGCGACAATCCGCTGTCCAGGTTTGAGATGACAGACAATGCTGCGATTTCCGGTTACAACTCAGAGAAGTTGTCCGGGGTAACCGCGGCTCAATGTGCCAGTGCCTGTCTTGAGGAAGGACGCAGTTGGTGCGTCTCTTTTGATTATCACAAACAGAATCAATCCTGCGATCTCAGCGACAAACGCGCGGCCGATGTCGGTGGACTCAAGACAGATTATCCCGGTAACCCCTATGCCCATTACAGCTTAAAGCCAAGTTCACTCGAACAGTTTGTTCATGTGGAGCAAGCCTTTTTACCCGGGTACAACAGCGAACAGCTGCCCGGCCTGAGCGCAGAGGCCTGTGCCGATGCCTGTGTCGATGATCAGAGAAGCTATTGGTGTCAGTCATTCAACTACCACACCCAAAGCGGTAATTGCAGCCTCAGCAGCCAGAGAGCCGCCGACGTAGGTGGGCAGCTCAATAAGGGGCAACAGCCGATGGACTACTATGAGCGCTTCGACAGCCACGGCATCAAGAACCCGATACCCGGTAATAAACACATTCTGGTGATAGGACTGGACGGTTTGAGGGGCGATGCCATCCAATGTGAGGATTGCGCCGAGACGCCGGCACTGGATAGCCTGATTGCAACAGGCGCCTTTCACAACAATCTGCTGGCCGGTGGACACCAGTCCACCTTCAGTGGGCCGGGTTGGTCCAGCGTCTTCACCGGATTCTGGGCCGATAAACACGGCGTCCACTCCAACGACAGTAGCCTTGTGCTGCAAAAACCTCATGTCTTTGATCTGATAAAGCAGGCCTACCCTACCGCAACCACGGCGCTGGTTGCCGATTGGTTCAATCTGACCCACAACCTGAAACCCGCCAAGGCCGATCTCGTGGTCAGCAATGCCAACAAGAACTCACAACAGGCTACAGACACGGTCAAACAGTGGCTGGGCTGGCAAAACCCACCCACGGCCATCTTCTACTATCTGCATAACACAGATATTCATACCCATGCCTATGCACCACTGCATCCCACCTATCAGCAAAAGATACGCGACGAAGATCAGCAGATAGCCCAAGTGCTGCAAGCGCTGACCTCAAGGCCCAACTATCAGGACGAAGAGTGGTTGATTCTGGTGACTTCAGATCACGGCGGTTTGGGAACCGGTCATGGCGGCCAGAGTACCGGTGAGCGCAATACCTTTCTGATCCTCAACAACAGCCTGGATAACCCGGGCATTAGCCCCTATTGCCAGGGAGATTTAAGCCAAATCGCCATGACGCAGGTCGATGGCGTGACCCCACATATCCTCGATTTCCTCGGGCTTGGCAACAACACTGAAGGTGTTATACATCCAAGCTGTGGTAAACATTAACCAGCCGATGGGTGAACACTGAGTTCTGTGCTCACCCATCAATTCACTTGGCTTCAGACTAGGTACAGGCCGCCTTTGTTACAGTAAAACGCCATTTCACTGACAAGGAGCCCAAGATGAAACCACTGATGCGTTCCCTTTCCATCAGCTCCATGCTGACATTAACCGCCTTACTCTGGGGTTGCAGCGATGTCATCAGCGAACAATACCCCACCGAGGCCGAAGCACGGGCTGAAGGAGTATTCGAGCGAGGCTGGCTGCCACCGATATTGCCGCCCTCGGCCACGGAGATAAAGGTCAACAATGATCTGGACAACAACAGCTCCAGCGGCAGTTTCCGTCTGCCCGCCGCGGCAATGAGCGAGTTCACTTCTCAGTTAAAAGCCGAAGAAGGCCTGGCCAACAGCTGGTATTACCGCGAAGGCGACTCCCTGTGGATCTTCCGCCTGACCCAGGACGGAGTTATCCAGTACCAACTACAGTAAGACTTCAGATAGGTAACGGTTGCAGCTTGGCCAACAGGAAGGCCAACTCGGCCACATTGTGGACGGCCATCTTCTCCAGTACTTTCTTACGGTGCAGCTCCACCGTTCTCTGGGTGACGTAGAGCTCGGCGGCAATCACCTTGTTGAGCTTTCCCGCCAAGACTCTTTGCATTACCTCTCGCTCCCGCGGGGTCAAGGTTGCCAGACGGGAACGGAGCTCGGCCTGTTCACTGCCGACAGCAAAACGCTGCACCGTCAGGGCTGCGCCCTTGCTTAGCAGTTCAAGCAGCCGATCACCATCGACTGGCTTTTCGAGAAAATCCATCGCCCCTTGCTGCATCGCCTTTACTGCCATGGCGATATTGCCATGACCTGTCAGTATGATGACCGCCAATGGACTGGACGCTTGCAGCAGTTGTTGATGTAGGCTGATCCCATCCATGCCGGGCATCTGCACATCGAGAACCAGTACCCCGGGCTGTTGCCAGGCCGCACCATCCAGGAAGCTTGCCGCACAGTCAAAACCAACCGCCTCTATGCCTTGGCCTTTGAGCATCCACTGTAGTGATTCAAGCACATCCTGATCATCATCAACCAGATATACAGGGGTCATCATCAACTCTCCTCGGCAGTACCACCACCATGTCCAAGCCGCGCTCGCTGTTGTGGGCACTGATGCTGCCACCATGTTCTTCCACAATACGTTTGCAGATAATCATCCCGAGCCCCAGGCCGTTGCTCTTATTGGTTTCAAACGGGAAAAACAGCCGTTCCAGCTTGGCCTCACTCAAGCCTGTGCCCGCATCGGATATCGTCAGCCGACATTGCTTGGCGTTGCATTCGAGACTGAGTCTTAACCAGGGTTCCTCACTATGCTCCATGGCATCCAAGGCATTGAGCAACAGATTGACCAACACCTGCTGCAACAAGTTGGTATCCCCATCTATGGTCACGGCTTGCAACTCACACACAGGGACAACCCCCAGACGCTTGAGCTCTGGCGCCGTCAGCGCCAGAGTGTCGCGAATGAGCTCGTCCAGACGAAAACAGCGGCGCTCGCAGGGCTGCTGACAAAACTCCCGTAATCGGCGAATCGTGTCCTGGGCCCTGTCCACCTGGCTGATGAGCTTGCCGAGGGCGTCTTTGATCTCCTGCTGCTCGTCTCCCAGACGATACAGACACCCCTGGGCCAGATAGCGGATCCCGGCCAGAGGCTGCTTGAGTTCGTGAGAGATGCCTGAGGCCATTTCACCTGTCAGCAGCACCCTCTGCGCCCGATAAAACTGATTCCGCTGCTCAAGCAGAGCCTTTTGGGTTCGGCTGTGCTGCTCCATTTCGCTGCGCAGTGCCCCGGTGCGCTGTACCACCAGACGTTTTATCCGTAGGTGATGCAGATACCCCAACAGCAGGCACAGCAAGATGGCCCCCAGCCAGGGAGCCACACCTGAAACCACCCTGTGCCAGTTGGTTTGAAAAGGCCATTGCTGCAAAGTACGCCGCAGTGCAAACACGCTGCTATCGTTCACCGGCACAGACCAACCCGCATACCCGGCCGCCTTGGCCGCGGCCGAACCCTCAGTCAGCGCCAGCAGTGCCCTGGCCACTTCGGTTGCCAGGGCATTATCTGTGTGACCCGGCTTGGACAGAGCGGTATAGGGATATAAACGGCTCGATACCTGACACTGAAACCCAGGGTGCTTTTCCGCCAGCAACACCTTAAACGCCTCTTTGGGATAACGTCCGGAGGCGATGGCCTGCTCCAGCACACAGGCCGGCAATACCGCCAGATCGGCCTCGCCACTCAGCAGCCTGTCCAACAAAGCGGTCTGCGGAAAGCCGACAAACTGCAACGCCTTGAGCTCGGTGGCAGGGTTGATCCCCCGCCGAGCCAGTTCACCGCAGAAGATCAGAAAACCGCCGAAGGCCTTGGGATCGGTAGAGATGATCCTCAGTTGTGACAACTGCTGCCAACTCGTCAGTTGCACCTCGGGGCGGGCCACCAGCGTCGACCCCATCGCCAGTTCCGGATCCCGGCCATCTCTGGGTATAAGCGTCAATAACTGGCTGACACCATGGTCTTTCTTATAACCCACAGTGGCGTATTGATTGGCGAGAATAAAATCCAAAGCGCCTTGGCTCACCTGTTGATCCAGCTCAGCCGGAGTCAGGGGCAACAGAGTCACCCTCTGGCCAGTATGCTCGCTTATTGCTGTCGCCGTGTCCTGCCAGGCCAAGAGGGCATCGGCCGGCTCGCCAAAAGTGAGCATGCCGATACGGATATCGGCCCAGGCCTGGGGCAGGCACAGGCAAAACAGCAGCAACACGCTTGGCAAATAACGGCACATGGCAAATTAGTTAAGCATTAAACACCTCGCCATTATGCGTTATTTCATGCCGCGACAAGCGGCTTTAAGCGCGGGAGTTGATCGGCTTCACATCTGAGATTCGCTTTCGGAAAACCGCTATATAGCGGCGCTGATGATTTTGATTCCATGGTGCCATGCAAACAAAAAGAGAGGCTGATATGAACGCTAAAGTGACACAAAGCCGGCGGGCTTTTCTCAAGGGGGGGCTGGCCGTTTCCGCCCTGGGGCTGGCACCTGTGGCTCTGGCTGCCGACAAGAGCAGCAAACCCCAAGTCCAGTGGGATGAAACTTTCGATGTCGTGGTGGTCGGCAGCGGCCTGGCCGGTACCTGCGCCGCCATTCGCGCCAAGGAGCAAGGTGCCGCCGACACCATCATCATCGAGAAAATGCCGGTGCTCGGCGGAACGTCGGCGATCTCCGGACTCAACTTCTCTGTGGTCAACAGTCATCTGCAACAGCGAGACGGTATCCAGGACTCGGCCGAGCTGTTTGCCGAAGATATCAGTCGCGCCGGTGGTTTTCAGAACCACAGAAATCTTACGCTGACCATGGCCGAAACCACGACCCGAGTGCTGCCTTGGGCAATAGAGCGCGGTTGCCGCTTCCACGACAAGCTCAAGAGCCTGGGTGGCCATTCAGTACCCAGAACCCTGTATCCGGTCAATGGCGGCGGCAAGGGGATCCTAAGACCACTGCGAGCCTTTTACACCCAGGAGTTGCAGGGTGAGGTCCGCCGCCGGGTCAAGTTCGAGCGGCTGATCCAGAACGAAAACGGGGATGTGCTGGGGTTGCAGGTCCGGGAGCTATACCACTTCGATCCCGCCCTGGCCAACGATGATCGTGACAACCGCAGCGGCATTATCAAGCATTATCGAGTGCGTAAAGGTGTGGTCATGGCCGTGGGAGGCTACAGCCGCGATGTGGAGTTCCGCTCGGCCGAGTTTCCCAATATCCGCGAATACATCCCCACCACCACCCACAGAGGCGCCACGGCCGGTGCGCTCAAGGCTCTGGTGGCCGCCGGTGCGCAAACTGTGCACCTGTCGCTGATGCGTTTTGCCTTCGATATTCCCACCGAAGACCTGCAGTGGGGCGCCTTGGTTGACCCGGCCAGCGGCAAGCGTTTTATCAGCGAGCGAAATAACCGCCAAGTAGTGGCTGAAGCCATCTGCAACATAATGGATCGCAACAATGGTCGCTTCCCGCTGAACATCTATGACCAGGACGGCATAGACAACTTCCACGACAAGCAGCGCCTGCAGCTGGCATTGGAAGAAGGCATGATGCAACGCTACGACACGCTCGAAGCCCTGGCCCAGGGCGAAGGCATAGATCTACCTGGCCTGAAGGCGACACTCAACCAGTACAACGCCGATGCCCAAACCGGCACCGACAGTCAGTTCGGTAAAGACTTCAAGGCCCTGAAGCAGGTCAGTGTCAAACGCGCCCCCTTCTATGCCATCAAGGCCCGTCCCAAGTTCAATTACACCCAAGGTGGCGTGTTGATCAATGAACAGGCCCAGGTCATCTCGCTAACCACAGGGCAAGCCATCAAGGGGTTGTATGCCTGCGGCGAAGCCACGGGTGGTTTGTTCGGCCGTATCCGTCTTACCGCCTGTTCCTGCCCGGATGCCTTCGCCTTTGGGGTGATTGCCGGTGAACAAGTTGCCAAAGCTTAAGGAGTCGCCCATGAAAACTTCACTGATCTCAGCCCTGTTGATGGGCACCTTGCTGGCGAGCCAAGCCTGGGCCGGCGAACTGACCAAGATGTCCGGCTCCCGCGAAGGCCGCAGCAACCACGTCTTCATGTATCAAGAAAAGGACTGTAAGACCTGTCACTTGGGTGCCCCCAAAGGTCCGGCAACAGAAACCGCCTGTCTCGAATGCCATGGCGATTACCAACAAATTGCCGAACAAACCCGTGACAGTAAGCCCAACCCACACGATGCCCCCCACTGGGGAGCCGATGTGCCCTGCACCGTGTGCCACAGCGAGCATAAGCCGGCAAAGGTGTTATGT
The DNA here is from genome assembly GCF_012030025.1 of Shewanella sp. Iso12. Taxonomy (NCBI): domain Bacteria; kingdom Pseudomonadati; phylum Pseudomonadota; class Gammaproteobacteria; order Alteromonadales; family Shewanellaceae; genus Shewanella; species Shewanella sp. Iso12. Next base: position 396,053 of record NZ_JAAUHW010000003.1, on the reverse strand, counting down.
AACGACTGCCACCAGTTCACATTCTCCAATTTCAGCCACTGAATTCAGAGGTCAAGATGAAAAAATTACCACTGGCTATCACTGCCATCGCCGCCTTTTCCGGAGCCGTCAGCGCCGCCCCGACTCTCTATGGCCGCTTGGATTATTCGACCACCCACTCGGACTCTGGCAGCGCCACCCATAAAGCCAAGTCAGGCACAGTGCTGGAAAACAACTTCACTCGCCTGGGCGTCCGGGGGCAGAACGATCTCGGCAGCGACTGGCAGGTTTTCTACCAGATTGAGCTTGGAGTCAACGCCGCCGCACAGGATGCGGGCAATAAACCCGTATCGGCGAGATCGACCTTTCTCGGACTACGGCATCAAGAGCTGGGCTCGCTGGCGGCCGGGCGCATGGAGCCTGTGTTCAAGATGACCAAAGGCTTTGTCGATGTGTTCGACAACTACAGCATGAAACACGATCGCCTGATGGCCGGGGATAAACGTTGGGGCGACTCACTGGAATATCGCACGCCAAACTGGAACGGCTGGCAACTGGGGGTCAGCTACCTGCTGGAAGACAACCACTTTGACGCGGACGATGCCCGTCGAGACAACGGCAACTTCCAGTTGGCATTGAGCTGGGGTGATAAGCGTCTCAAGCAAGGCGATCTGTATCTGGCCGCCGCCTACTCAGACGGAGTGGAAGATATCAAGGCCTGGCGCCTGGTGGGGCACTGGAAGCTGCAGCAGCTCAGGCTGGGAACCCTGATCCAACACTCGGAACTGGTCAATCCGGCCAAGCCGCAATGGCAGGCGCGGGAGGGCACAGGGTATATTGTCAGTGCCTCCTATCAACTGGACAAGTTAATGCTCAAGGCCCAGTACGGCCGAGATGATTCGGGAACCGGACTCATAGCCACGCGAATTTACGATGCCCTGGGACAAGCAGCCCAGACAGTGCCTGAGGTCAGCCAATGGGGCATAGGCGCCGAGTATCTGCTGTCCAAGTCCACCAGAGTCCACACCGAAATCGGCCAGTTCGATGCCAAGGGTTACAGTGACTTTGACGACACTATCACAAGCATAGGTTTAAGATACGACTTCTAAAACCACTGCAGTCAAAGGCCCGCATTCGCGGGCCTTTTCAATGAAATAACGCTGCGAAGTCAGCGCCTGTTACACATACTCCCGGAGCACTTCCCGGCCCAGCGTCAGCACCTGCATCTCTTCCGAGCCGCCGGAAACTCTGTCGACCCGCAGATCGCGCCAGAAACGGCTGATGCGATGCTCGCCGGTGATCCCCTGGCCGCCAAACACCTGCATGGCATTGTCAACCACATCGAAAGCCGCCTTGGAGCAGTAGAGCTTACACTTGGCGGCATCGCCCGGGGTCATCTGGCCGTTGTCGGCCTTCCAGGCGGTGTGATAAATCATGTTCTTCATGTTGGTGAGCTGCACCGACATATAGGCAAACTTTTCCTGGATTAGCTGTGTCTTGGCGATCGGCAAGTCAAACTGTACCCGCTTGTTGGCGTAACGGGCGGCATCTTCGAAGGCGCAATAGGCGCAACCATAGTTGCTGCAGGCAATGAGGAAACGCTCCAGATCAAACTCCTTCTTCACCCTGGCAAACCCGTTGCCTTCGGTACCGAAAAAGTCCTTTTCCTCCAGCTCTACATTGTCGAACTCCACCACACAGCAACTGTCCATCTTCAGTCCCAGCTTGGGCAAGTGGCTGACAGAGATCCCCGGTTTACTCATATCGACAAAAAACTCGGAGAAAATTGGTTCGAAGCTGGCGGAATCTTTGGCCATCACCACCAGGTAAGGGGTCTCGGCGGCACTGGTGATATAACATTTGGTGCCATTGAGGTAGACCTTGCCCTTCTTTCGGGTATAAGTGGTCTGTAGGCTGCGAACATCCGAGCCGGCATCCGGCTCGGTGACCGCCGAGTTCCACACCTGTTTGCCGGTACCTATATAGGCCATGATCTTGTCGATCTGCTCCTGGGTGCCTTCCTGCAATATAGTGGGAAAACCCGCCATCTGATAAAGCACATAGGTTGGCGCACCGAGACGGCCCAACTCTTCCCAGATCAAGGCCAGAGTCACCAGACCGGCATCGCTGCCACCGTATTCTTCCGGAAGCAGCAAACTGTCCAGCCCCAGCTTGGCCAGCTCTTTGACAAAACGTTCAGGATATTCATTGTTGTCGTCGCAGGCGGAGAAATAGCGCTCCCAGTCCTCCTGTGACATCAGGTCTCTTACTCCTGCAATAAATGCTTCTTGTTCGTTTGTCAGTCGATAGTTCATCGATACCTCAGCAAGTTTTCATCAGTAAGCAGGATGCCTGTCTAAACTCTGCGACAGGTACCTACGGCAGTATAACCCCAGGCATATTCGAGTCAATCCAGATAGAAATGCTGGAACATGGTCAATATTATAGAAATTAGCCCGCAATCCCTTTGAGCCATTTCACAATAATCCAAGTGAAATAGATTATTGAACAATAAGGTATAAATTTAAAGCCTGAAACAATCAATTTAATTAATTTAAATATAAAATCACAGAAAATAATTTTTGATTTATTGAGCAATATCAACCAATAGAATCCATCGACAAGTAAACTCAACTTATCGTTATATAATTGTGGAGATATAAATGACTCAAAATGTAAACTTCAAAATTATTCCTGTAACTCATTACAAACAAAATGCCTGTATTGTTTGGCAAGATGGTTGCAACAAGGCTGCTGTAATAGACCCAGGTGGTGAAGTAGAAAAGATAACAAGTTTTATTGAAGACAATAAACTGGAGCTGGATAAGATATTCCTGACCCATGGTCATATAGATCATATCGGCGCGGCCAGATTATTGGCCAAGAGTTCATCTGCCGAAATACTCGGCCCTCATAAGGATGATACCTTTCTGTTTGATATGTTGCCGGAGGAATGTCGTCTATATCAATTTCCCCACTGTGATGTCTTTTATCCAGACCGCTTTCTTGAGCAGGATGACACTATTTGGGTAGGCGAGTTACAACTTCAGGTGATTCATTGCCCGGGCCATACACCAGGCCACCTGGTATTCTTTGCCCCGGCGGCCAAGTTGGCCTGGGTTGGCGATGTGCTATTCAGACACTCCATAGGCCGCTGCGATTTTCCCGGCGGGAATCACGCAGCGCTGCTGGATTCCATCAAGAACAAACTCTGGTCGCTGGGGGGAGATACCTGCTTTATTCCCGGTCATGGCCCCATGTCCACTTTTGCTGAAGAGCGGCGCCACAACCCTTATGTCGCCGACCGTTGAAGCTGTTGCCGCCTCCCATGAGGCGGCGATTTCTCAGTATTTGATAACTAGCGAAAGATGATTAGCATTTTATAATCAGTGCTTTACAAATCCTGCAACACTGGTGTCCGCCAGGTTCATGCCACGGGTTTCCGGTGCCAGCAAGATGGAAACCACCAGGCCCAACAGTGAAATACCGGCACCGGCCATCATGGTCCAGGAAACGCCGTAAGCGTTCATAAACACAGGCAAGGCATAGGTCGAGAGTATGGTGCCTATACGGCTGAAAGACATCACGGCACCCACGGCCGAAGCGCGGATATCGGTAGGGAACAGCTCATTGGGGTAGAGCCACTGCAAGATCCCAGGGCCTCCGGAGCAGAAGGCGTACATGCCAAAGGCCGCAATCACTACCCAGATACCAGGCGAGGAAACCAGTCCCAGCATGGCCAGCGACAAGGTCATCATGGCAAAGCTGATGATAAGCAGTGGTCGACGGCCCATGGAATCCAGCCAATACATGGCCGGAATACAACCTATGATAAAGAAGGTACTGATAATAATGTTGCCAAGCGCCGAGTCTTTGCCATCGTAAAAACCCAAGGCCCCGACTATCTGCGGCCCAAAGGTGTAGATGGCAAACATGGGAATGATCTGGCAGGTCCAAATTGTGCCGATAAAGATGATCATGGTGAAGTTGCGTTTTTCGAACAGTTTACGATACTGGGTATCGATCTTCTCTTCCGCTTCAATATGAATATTGCCGCCAAAGTACTGTTGCATAACTTGTTTGTACTCGGCAATACGGCCCTTGCGCAGCAGCCAGCGTGGCGACTCGGGCAGATGAAAACGCCCAAGCAGGATTACCAGACAAGGGATCAGGCCGCTGCCGAGCATCCAGCGCCAGCCCCCTTCAACGTCATAAAGCAGATAACCTACCGCATTGGCCGCAGTAGCGCCCACATACCACATCAAGGCTATGAAGCCCATGGTAAAGGCCCGCTTCTTGGTTGGGGAAAACTCGGCCACCATGGAGGTGGCAATGGGGTAATCGGCCCCTATCACTACCCCGATAAGGAAGCGCATCACCACTAACTCTATCGGCGATGAAACGAACATAGTGGCGACAGATAACACGGCTATCGCTATGATATCTATTAGAAACATTAACTTACGACCGAATAGGTCGGCGATGTAACCAAAGAGTGCGGTACCGACAAATAGGCCCACCAGGGTAGATGCCCCAACCAGGCCTATCCAGTTGGCATCCAGCTGCATTTCAGGGATCAGTTGCTCAAGCGCCAGGCCAATAATGACCAGAATATAACCGTCGAGGAAGGGACCACCACTGCCCCAAAACATGATTTTCTTATGTAATGGCGTAAACTCCATTTCATCGAACTTTTTAGCTTTCATATGCTAATCTCTTATATTAAACCAATAAACATGGTTGATTTATTCGTTCACAAAATGTGCCATTAATCTTCAGCCTGATTTCTCAGTCGAGAAATACTGAATAATAAATGGGACTAAAACAAATCTGAAGCTCAAAAGTGAGAAAACGGTTACAGTTAGCAAACTACATAAGTCGCAGACAAATCTTTAAACAGGTTAAAAGTTAAAACAAATAAGAGCACAGCGCTTCAAGTTAATCATTATCAAAATCTGTTTATTCAACAGGGCTAATAACATTAAAAGTGTATGCTCTCATTTTGCACAATCGAGCTCGTTAGAAAACTAACTTAAATTCAGATTTAAGGTTTTCAAGCAGCACTAGCCATAACGATATTCAATACCGAATGTACCCCTGGGATATTCCCATTTCTTGATAATGGTTTCACCGCAAAGCATTTTACAGGTGCCACATTCCAAACAACCGGCAGAGTCAAATTTAAGGCTGCCGTCGTCCTGAATTTTATAGAGTCCTGCTGGGCAGGCGTTAACCAACTTACGGAATTCATTGATATCCGGGTTTTCAACAAGCTCAATATGTGGATGTCCCTCATCGACATAGAACTTGTTCACCCCCAATTTCACATCAACATTGACTGGCTCGCTCATATCGCTGTCATCCCCTTAATACCATCTTTAATCAGATTCATATAACCCACTTCTTTGGCATGCTTCATCAGGGTCTTGCGCAGAGGTTGCGAGGCGCTGCCATCTATGGTGAACATCTCCTGCATAATGTCGGCGACCAGCTTGGGATACTGATTGAAGATCCTTGGGTTCTCCATAAAGGCGGGTAATTTCTGGTACAGCTTGAGATCTTTCATGATGAAGCTGTTGTCCAGCAGTGTTTGATAGGCACCGAGTCCGGCGGCACTGAAGTCATTCTTGGCCTTGGCGGCAAGTACGGCTCTGGCAGCGGCCTCACCGGATGCGATAGCCAAGTCCATTCCGCGAACCGTATAGCCCACGTTGAGACAGAAGCCTGCCGCATCCCCGGCAATCAAGACACCGTCATCCACCAGCTTGGGCAGCATGTTCAGTCCGGCCTCGGGAACCACGTGGCCTGAGTACTCAAGCAACTTGCCACCTTCAATCAAAGGCTTGATCGCCGGATGATTCTTGAAGTCTTCCAACATCTGCGGCACTGTCTTGGAAGAGGTTTCTATGTGGTGCAAGCCACAAACAATCCCCAAAGAAACAGTGTCTTTATTAGTGTAAAGGAAGCCCCCACCCAAGAGACCATTGGAGGGTGAACCGGCAAACAGCCAGGCAACGCCTTCATCACCGCTGACATTAAAACGATCCCGTATCTGCTGCTCTGACAGGGCGATAAGCTCCTTGGCTCCGACCGCCATGGCACTGGATTGCACCTTGGGCTTAACCATGCCGAGCTGTTCCCCCAGAAGAGGGTTGACCCCTTCAGCCAGAATCACTGTCTTGGCCAACAGTGAGTCGCCATCGGCCTCCACCCCTATGACCTTACCGTCTTCCTTGAGGATTTTTTCAACCCGAATACCGGTAATAAACTGAGCACCGGCTTCCTCGGCTTGTTCGGCCAGCCACTGATCGAAAGTGCCCCTGAGCAGAGTATAAGATTCCTCTACCGGCTCCTGACCACGGCCGTTGTGATAGTCCAGGGTTACTGCAGTATCATCAGTGAGAAACGATACTTTTTCCTTGGTAACCTTACGCTCCAGCGGCGCCCGTTTGGCAAAATCGGGCATAATCTTTTCCATGCTGTGGGCGTAGAGTCTACCGCCAGTCATATTCTTGGCCCCGGCATAGTTGCCGCGTTCAATCACCAGAACATCGGCGCCCTGACTGGCCAGGACATAGGCAGCAACGCAGCCGGCGAGCCCGCCTCCCACTATGATTGCGTCAAATGCATCTTCTGACATGCTGATCCTCTCTTGAATTCGAGACTACCGGCCCCTTGAGCCGGTAGCTGGGCCAGATAGTTAGCCTTTGAAGCTGTTCAGCAGGGCTGGAACTATCTTGTTGATATCACCGACAATGCCGTAATCCGCATACTGGAAGATGGGGGCATTCTTGTCTTTGTTGACAGCAATAATGGTCAGGGAGTCGTTGACGCCAACCATGTGCTGGATCTGACCGGAAATCCCTATGGCCATATAGACATCAGGCTTAATCATCACACCTGAAACCCCAATGTAGCGCTCACGCTCCATCCACTTTTCAGTTTCGGCAATCGGACGGCTGCAGCCCAGTTCGGCACCAACCTTGGCGGCCAGCTGTTCAATCAGCTTCAGGTTATCCTGCGAACCTATGCCATTGCCCACACCGATAACGCGCTTGGCCTTACCCAGGTCGATATTGGATTTTTCCTTTGGCCGACGTGCCAGGCAACGAATGCCATTGGCTGGGGCAACAAATTCCAGAGTGATAGTTTCGGCGCTGCGGCCCGCTTCTTCGGCTGGCAGCTCCTTGAAGGCGCCGGCGGCCAGGGTCACCACAGCAATTTGAGAGGTGATCTTCTCTGCGCCGATGGCCAGACCACCGTAGACCAGGTGCTTGGCACCGACATGGCCTTCGCCATCGATTGTGAGTTCGGCGGCATCATTGAAAACCCCGGCACTCAGGCGCACACCCAGCTTGGCGGCCAACGCCTTGCCGCGGCGGCTGGCTGGCAGCAAGACCAGGGACGCCTGCGCTTCGGCTTCAATCGCCTTGGCCATGGTCAAGGCGTACTCTTCCACTATGCGGCTTGAGTCCTTCTCACCCAGGTGATACACCTTGTTTGCGCCCAATGCTGCAGCCCTGGCAACCTCATCGGCACCACCCAAGACGAATACAGAGACACTGTGACCCAGTTGCAGACCGGCGGCCATCACTTCGGGCAGACGAGCAGCCTCGCTGCTGAAAACCCAAACATTTGCTAGCTTGTTCATTTCATCCCCCCTCAATTCAACACATTGCCAATATGGCCGACAAACTCGGCAACCTGGCCTTCATCATCACCCTCGATAATGATCTGCTTGCGGGCCTTCTGTTCAGGCGCAGTAATAGACACCAGCTCCACCAGCTGCGGGATCTCTTCCAGCGCCAGTTCGGCATAAGCCAGCTTGTTGACCGGCTTTTTGCCCGCCGCCAGAATGGCTTTCATTGAAGGGATTTGAGGTTCGTTGATATCGGCAGAAACGGCCAACACGGCAGGGAGCGACAACTCCAGCTCTTCAACTTCGTCGTCCAACTCGCGCTCAATCCTGACCATACCGTTGGCGACTTCCAGAATTTTGCTGACACCATTGATGCAAGGTACTTGCAGCAATTCACCAAGCAGCAAACCTACCTGCTGGGCGTAGAGGTCACCCGAACCGTCACCGCAGAGGATCAGCTCAAACCCTTCCTGCTTGGCAGCAGCAGCCAAGACTCGGGCAGTTTGATGGGGCAGCGCCTGCTCCAGCTTGGGATCGCAAACCAGGGTCAGCGCGTCCGGGCCTCTTGAGAGGATATCTTTGCAGGCTTTGGGGGCGGCCAGTGCATCTGCGCCTATACTCAACGCCGTAATGCTGCAATCGCTCTGGGTTGCCTTGATTTGTACCGCAGCTTCAACGGCACACAGATCGAATTGGCCTATCTTTTTGTTTACATTACTTGTATCTACAGGAAGGTTGGGAATGACTTTGATATCCTGCTCTTCCGGGACAAGCTTATAACATGCAATGATCTTCATCTTATCTCCAGTCTAAGTATCACTATAAACATTCGTCTCTACTGGTTTACATTCCTCAACATTGGTGATCGGAAACCCATAATTAATAAAATTTCAGGCTTGCATCACACAAAGTCGCACCCTCCTGGGTAACGAAAGGGAATAAAAGTCCACACCCATTTAGATATCAACATGGATAATAGATTAGTTCACCTTAACCAAATTTAGAGTTGCTTAATTGATTATCAGATTAATTAAATAAACCTCTCACAATCCATCAGCGTCATTTTATTAATACAAGCTATTTTCGATTAAGACCAAACAAATTCGTTTGTTGAGCCGCTTTTTGTGAGCAATATCCAATTTTTCAACCAAATTAAACAAAACCTGATTATATAACGACCTTCAATGGTTCATTTTTACCGTTTTTATTGATTTACATCACACATTTTCGAGCAAGGTAACAATCCATTGACCAAAAGTGTGATGCGGGAATGTTTTTTTATTCATGACCGAAACCATAATCGGTTCAAATTAAAAACGGAGGGTGGTTAATGAATAAGTTTAAGCTAAAAAATCTAAGCTTGATGTTATTAGGATTAACGCTTAGTGCGCCAAGTTTGGCGGTGGATATCAGTGGTTCAATAAGAGCGAACTACAGCATTAAAGATTTTAGTGACGCTTCAAAAGCTACGGGTGGTGATTTCGATTTCAACACCTTGGGAATAAAACTCTCCCAGGATTTTGAAAACTATGGTTTTGTCGCCGAATATCGTTTTGCCGATGGTTACGACTATCTTAAAAACGGTTATGCCTATTGGAATGCCAATGAAGATCTGACCCTGCAGCTCGGTGTGGTCAGCAAGGCATTCGGTAATAAGAACTTTGCTTCCCATAACTGGTGGTACAGTCTCAACTACTACCTTGGCTTCGAAGATGACTATGGTGTTGGATTCAATATCAACCATAAATTCAATAACTTCGAAACAGACTTTTCCTTCATCCAGAGCTCTCTCTACAAGGGCAGCGACTATCGTAACTTCGCTGGTACCATAGGTTCGGGCACCATAGACGGCACAACCTATAACAACAAGGAATACAACACTGTCAGTTTGCGCGAAAGCTACAGATGGGAAAATGACAACTGGCAGGTGCTCTTGGGAGCCTCCGTTGAATACGGCCAACTTTATAATCCGGTGGCCGATGAATCAGGAGACAACCTGAACTATGCCGTACACCTGGATGCAAAATATCGTGGCTGGGGTGTACAACTTCAATATTTGAAGTATGACTTTGATCAATATGATGATGGTCAAATAGATACTTCAAAAATTGGTGTTGGTGCAGTTAATGGCTTCTATGAAGTAGCAGCCAAAGGCGACATCATGACATTCAACCTGTCAAAAGTAGTCGATACCCAATGGGGTGGCCAATTCACCTTCTACAACGACTTCAGTATTTTGACACCAGATGAATCCAACTTTGACGACTCAGTACTGAATAGCACAGGGGTCTCACTTTCTTACAAACAATTCTTTGTGTACGTCGATTATTATCATGCCAAAAACGTTGTGTGGTTGGGTGACAATAGTCTGGGCCTGAAAGACAGCGATAAGGAGTGGAATGGTCGATTCAACATTCACTTGCAGTATTGGTTTTAATAACTGAGCTATTTAGCCAGTAGCTCAAACCCAAATCATTTTTTATTAATCTGGGGTTTTTAATTAAACCTCACGGGCTCACCTTTCCTGAAAATCAGTTAAAGACTTTTGGGTATGGAGAATTTTGATGAGTGAAAATAAAAAGATCAAAAAGGCCGGTATTGAAGCGAAGATATTTTTCCCTTCACTATTGGTAGTGATCCTTCTCTCCTACTTTACTGTGAGAGACCTTGATGCCGCCAATGAAGTAATCAGCGCAGTCTTCCATTACTTAACCCACAGCTGGGGTTGGGCATTTGAATGGTACATGATAGTCATGTTGGCAGGCTGGCTCTGGTTGCTGTTTGGTCCTTATGCCAACAACCGCCTCGGTAATGAAGAACCTGAATTCAGTACCGGAAGCTGGATCTTCCTGATGTTTGCCTCCTGTACTTCAGCCGCAGTGCTGTTCTGGGGCTCGTTGGAGATCTACTACTATGTCAGCTATCCCCCATTTGAACTGGAACCTTTGTCGGTACAGGCCAAAGAACTTGGACTGGCTTACAGTCTGTTCCACTGGGGACCGTTGCCATGGGCCGGTTACGCCTTCTTCTCCGTGGCTCTGGGTTACTTCCTGTTCGTGAAGAAGATGGACGTGGTACGCCCAAGCGGCACCCTCTATCCCATCATGGGCAAGAAGTGCGAAGGCATCATAGGCACCATAATAGACAACATCTATGTCGTCGCGCTGATCCTGGCCATGGGTACCAGTCTGGGTCTGGCGACACCTCTGGTTACCGAATGTATTCAGTATCTGTTCGGTATTCCGCGCACCATAGAAGTGGATGCCACCATTATTTCAGCCTGGATCATCTTCAACGCCATTTGTGTGGCCTTTGGTCTGCAAAAAGGGATCAAGATTGCCAGTGACCTGCGCAGCTACCTGAGCATCATCATCCTCGCCTGGGTACTCATCATTGGTGCCACCACGTTCACAGTGAACTACTTCACCGATTCCATCGGGGTATTGCTGATGAACATGGGCCGCATGCTGTTCTACACAGCCTCTGTCAGTGACAGCAGCTTCCCTCAGGACTGGACAGTGTTCTACTGGGCCTGGTGGGTAGTTTACGGCATCCAGATGTGTATCTTCCTGGCCAAGATCTCCCGCGGCAGAACCGTGCGTCAGCTGTGTCTGGCCATGGTAGGTGGTCTAACAGCTTCTACCTGGTTGCTGTGGACCATACTCGGCAGTAACACACTTAATTTGATGAACGAAAATATCGTCAATATGCCTGCCCTGATTGAACAGTATGGTGCCGCCAGGGCCATTATTGAAACCTGGGCCGCTTTGCCTATGAGCACCATTACCATGTGGATGTTCTTTATTCTGTGTTTCCTGGCAACAGTAACATTAATTAACGCCTGTTCTTACACCTTGGCCATGTCTACCTGTAAAGGGGTTGATGCGGATAATGAACCACCGGTTTGGGTTCGTGTAGGTTGGTCTGTATTGGTCGGTGTTATCGGTATTGTTTTGTTGGCTTTGGGCGGATTAAAACCACTGCAAACAGCCATTATTGCCGGCGGTGCACCTCTCGTTTTCGTGAACATAATGATCATTATCTCATTCTTGAAAGATTCACGAAAAAATAACTGGAAGAGTTGATCGGATTATAGATTCACCTCACACCTTACTTTGAACAAATGTATTTATATAGGGGACTTTTCATGGATTATCGTTTAACTGATGAGCAGGAATTATTTGTTAAAGGTGTTCGTGACTTAATGGAGAGAGAAAACTGGGAACAATATTTCTCCGAGTGTGACGAAAATAGTCAATATCCAGAAAGATTTGTAAAAGAACTGGCAGAAATGGGCATAGATAGTCTGTTATTGCCGGAAGAGTTTGGTGGCTTCGAAGCCGGACTGATGACCCTGGCGGTTATCTGGGAAGAGCTGGGCCGCCTCGGTGCCCCCACCTATGTCCTGTTCCAACTGGCCGGCTTCACCACAGTACTGAAACACGGCACCCAAGAGCAGATCGACAAGATCATGGCTTTCCTGGGTACCGGCAAACAGATGTGGAACTCCGCCATCACCGAGCCTTCAGCCGGTTCCGATGTTGGCAGCCTGCAAACCACCTATACCCGCCGCGACGGCAAGATTTACCTCAATGGTACCAAGTGCTTTATCACCAGTGCCGCCGGTTGCCCCTTCCTGGTGGTGATGGCCAAAGACTCAGCTTCCGAGAAACCTGTGTTCTCCGAGTTCTTTGTCGACATGACCAAACCTGGCATCAAAGTCAGCAAGCTTCCCAAACTCGGCCTGAAGATGGATAGCTGCTGCGAAGTGCAATTCATCGATGTTGAGCTGGAAGAGAAAGACTTCTTCGGCACCGAAGGCAACGGTTTCCTGCGGGTGAAAGAAGAATTCGATGACGAACGTTTCCTGGTGGCCTGCACCAACTATGGCACGGCTTACTGCGCCTTCGAAGATGCCGCCAAGTACGCCAACCAAAGGGTACAGTTCGGCGAGGCCATCGGCCGTACCCAGCTGATCCAGGAGAAGTTTGCCCATATGGCCATTGAGCTGAACAACATGCGCAACATGATCTATCACACCGCCTGGAAAGCCGACAACGGCATCATGACTTCAGGTGACGCAGCCATGTGTAAATACTACTGCGCCAATGCCGCCTTCCGGGTAGTTGACCATGCCATGCAGGTCTTCGGGGGTTACGCCATTGCCGGTGAGCACCGCATCAGCCGCTTCTGGCGCGATCTGCGGGTAGACCGAGTTTCCGGCGGTTCAGACGAGATGCAGATCCTGACTCTGGGTCGTGCTGTGCTGAAAGAGTATCGCAACAGGTAGTTGCCCATGAGTACCGGCCGGGTTCGCCTATCTCCCTGCTCCCGGTGAAACCGGCCGGTCGGTATGGCGCAGCACAATCTGCGCCATCAATGCCAAGAATCGATAGAAGGAACAGATCATGTCACATCATTTAGCTATGCCAACATTTGGCCCTCTCTCGGGTGTCAGAGTCGTGTTCTCCGGCATAGAGATTGCCGGCCCATTTGCCGGGCAGCTGTTTGCCGAATGGGGCGCCGAAGTTATCTGGATTGAAAACGTGGCTTACACAGACACTATCCGGGTGCAACCCAACTATCCTGAGCTGTCACGCCGTAACCTGCATGCCTTGTCGCTGAATATCTTCAAGGATGAAGGGCGCGAAGCCTTCCTCAAGCTGATGGAAACCACTGACATCTTTATCGAAGCCAGCAAGGGCCCGGCCTTCGCCCGTCGTGGCATCACGGATGAAGTCTTGTGGGAACGCAACAAAAAGTTAGTTATCGCTCACTTATCAGGCTTTGGTCAGTACGGCACCGAGGAATACACTCACCTGGCCGCGTATAACACCATAGCCCAGGCCTTCAGTGGCTATCTGATGCAAAACGGCGATGTCGACCAACCCATGGCGGCCTTCCCTTATACAGCTGATTATTTTTCAGGTATGACAGTAACCACATCTGCGTTGGCAGCCCTTTACAAGGCGCAGCAAACGGGTGTTGGCGAAAGTATCGACGTGGCCATGTATGAAGTTATGTTACGCATGGGCCAGTACTTCATGATGGACTACTTCAACGGCGGCAAGATGGCACCACGCCAGTACAAGGGCCGTGACCCTTACTACGCCGGTTGTGGTCTGTACAAGTGTGAAGACGGCTACATAGTGATGGAAATGGTCGGTGTCACCCAGATTGAAGAGCTGTTCAAAGACATAGGCCTTGGCCACCTGCTGCACACGGAAACGGTACCGGAAGGCATCCAGCTTATCCACCGCATCGAATGCCCACATGGACAGGAAATTGAAGATGCACTGGAGCGTTACATAGGCCAACGCACCATAGAACAGGTGCGCGAGCGCTTCGCCGAGCTGAAAATTGCCTGTGCCAAGGTACTCAGCGCCGAAGATCTCGAGTCCAATCCTCAGTACATCGCCCGAGAGTCTATCACCCAGTGGCAAACCATGGACGGCCGTACCTGCAAGGGTCCCAATGTGATGCCCAAATTCAAAAACAACCCAGGCCAGATCTGGCGCGGCATGCCCAGCCACGGCATGGATACCGATGCCATTCTCAAAGATATCGGTTATGACGAAGCTGCTATCCAGGAGTTGGTGAATAAAGGGCTGGCCAAAATCAAGGGAGAAAAATAACTCCTGAAGTCGTGCGAAGGCCGGTATTTACAGGCCTTCGCTGCATAACCCGTTTTATTGAGCAAGGTGTCAAATGGATATAATAGCTGGACAAGATTTACGTCAGACCTGGGATGATCTGGCCCTCAACTATGGAGAGAAAACGGCGCTTATCGTCGAAAACCTTCAAGGGCTGGCCCAGGAATACAGTTATGCCGGGCTCAATAAAGAGATCAACCGCACCGCCAACCTGTTTCATTCGCTGGGCGTCGCCAAGGGCGACAAGGTGGCGCTGCATATCAACAACTGTGCCGAATTCATCTTCTGTTGGTTCGGTCTGGCCAAGATAGGCGCCATCATGGTGCCGATAAACACCCATCTGCTGCAGGAAGAAACCGCCTATATTCTGGACAAGTGCGCTATCTCTCTGGTGGTTACCAGCAGTGAGTATCAATCACTCTATAGCTGTTTGCAGCAAGATCCCGGCTCTCCACTACAGCAGATCCTGCTGATTGCCGACGAGTCGGCCACTGCACCGGCCAGTATTCTCAATTTCCACCGCCTAAGGCTGGCACAACCCGATGAACTGCAACACAGAGTGCCATTGAGCAGCGGCGATGTCGCCGAAATCCTGTTTACCTCGGGTACCACTTCCCGTCCCAAGGGGGTGGTAATTACCCACTACAACCTCAGATTCGCCGGTTACTACACCGCCTGGCAATGTGCCCTCAGGGACGATGATATCTACCTGACTCCCATGCCCGCCTATCATATCGACTGCCAGTGCACCGCAGCCATGGCGGCCTTTTCGGCGGGAGCCACCTTTGTGATGCTGGAAAAATTCAGCGCCCGCGCCTTCTGGGGTCAGATTTGTAAGTATCGTGCCACTGTCACTGAGTGTATCCCGCTGATGATCCGCACCCTGATGATGCAGCCTACAATGCCTTGGGAGAAACAGCATTGCCTGCGTGAAGTGTTGTTCTACCTCAATCTGTCAGATCAGGAAAAAGACGCCTTCGTCGAGCGCTTTAACGTGCGTCTGTTTACCTCATACGGCATGACAGAGACCATAGTCGGCGTCATAGGCGACCGCCCAGGTGACAAGCGGCGCTGGCCCTCCATCGGCCGGGTCGGCATGGGCTATCAAGTGGAAATCCGCGATCAACAGGGGCGCCCCTTACCTACCGGTGAAACCGGGGAGATCTGCATCAAGGGCGAACCGGGCAAGACACTGTTTCGCGAGTACTACAAGTTGCCGGAAGAGACCGCCAAGACACTCTCCGCCGACGGTTGGCTGCACACGGGTGACTCAGGCTACGTCGATGAGGAAGGTTTCTTCTATTTTATCGATCGCAGCTGCAACATGATCAAACGCTGCGGCGAAAATATCTCCTGTGTCGAACTGGAAAACATTATTTCAGAGCACCCCAAAATTGCCGATGTCGCCATTATTGGGGTGAAAGACTCTATTCGAGATCAAGCCATCAAGGCTTTTATTGTCTTGCATGAAAACCAGACAATTACCGAAGAGGAGTTCTTCGAATATTGCGAAGAACATATGGCTAAATTCAAGGTACCTTCTTTCCTTGAGATCAGAAAAAGTTTACCGAGAACCTGCTCGGGTAAAATAAAAAAGAAGAGTCTTTGCTGATAAATAGCCAAACCAATAAACCGAATTTAAATTTTAAGCCTTCAAGATATCGAAGGCTTAAAAAGCAAACCGTAAAAACCAAGAGAGTAATTGGTAATGTCTTTATTACCAAAATTGTCGTAGCTGGGTAATATCTGCTTAAGTCATAAATAGTTATGGCCTTAGGCTGGCGATAAGCGTTAACTGTATTTCGCACATACTCAGTGATATTTTAATTTTTATCCAGATGGAGTATTAGCATGAACGAATCGTTACACATACGCCGCAATGGCCATATTCTGGAAATCACCCTGGATCGCCCCAAGGCCAACGCCATAGATGCCAAGACCAGTTTTGCCATGGGTGAAGCCTTTATCGCTTTCCGTGACGATCCGGAACTGCGGGTGGCAATTATCACTGGGGCCGGT
Organism: Shewanella sp. Iso12; assembly: GCF_012030025.1. NCBI lineage: Bacteria > Pseudomonadati > Pseudomonadota > Gammaproteobacteria > Alteromonadales > Shewanellaceae > Shewanella > Shewanella sp. Iso12. The sequence continues at coordinate 379,763 of NZ_JAAUHW010000003.1, read as the reverse complement.
GAGCGCTTCTTCTCTGCCGGCTGGGATCTGAAAGCCGCCGCCGAGGGTGAAGCCCCGGATGCCGACTTTGGTCCAGGCGGTTTTGCCGGTCTGACCGAGCTGTTCGATCTGGACAAGCCAGTTATCGCCGCCGTCAATGGTTATGCCTTCGGTGGTGGTTTCGAGCTGGCCCTGGCCGCCGACATGATAGTCTGCAGTGACAACGCCAGCTTCGCCCTGCCGGAAGCCAAACTGGGCATAGTACCGGACAGCGGCGGCATGCTGCGCCTGCCCAAGCTGATCCCGCCTGCGATCGTCAACGAGATGATGATGACCGGCCGCCGCATGGATGCCCAGGAAGCGCTGCGCTGGGGCATAGTCAACCGGGTAGTGGACAACAGCCAACTGATGGAAACCGCCCGAGAGTTGGCGCAGGAGATCACCCAGAGTGCCCCTCTGGCCATCGCCGCCCTGAAAGAGGTTTATCGCACCACCAGCGAAATGCCGGTGGAAGAAGCCTATCGCTTTATCCGCAGCGGCCAACTAAAACATTATCCTTCCGTATTGCACTCAGAAGACGCGCTGGAAGGACCACAAGCCTTTGCCGAAAAACGTGATCCTGTCTGGAAAGGCAAATAATTTAAGGAAAGCACGCCAACCGGGACAAGGATGTCCCACCCCTGCAACCCACCAGGATAAATACCATGAGCTGTTATGCATTTGAAGGTCTGATCCCTGTTGTCGACCCCAGCGCCTTTGTTCATCCCAGTGCCGTACTGATAGGCGATGTGATAGTCGGCGCCAATGTCTACGTTGGCCCTCACGCTTCCCTTCGCGGTGATTATGGTCGGCTGATCCTCAAGGCCGGCAGTAACCTGCAGGATGGCTGCATCATGCACGGCTATTGCGATCAGGACACCATAGTCGCCGAAGATGGCCATATCGGCCATGGCGCCGTGCTGCACGGCTGCATCATAGGCCGCAATGCCCTGATAGGCATGAACAGCGTGATCATGGATGGCGCCGAGATTGGGCCAGACAGCATAGTCGGCGCCATGAGCTTTATCAAAGCCGGTTTTCAGGGCCAACCGCGGCAGTTACTGGCAGGCTCTCCCGTCCGATATATCCGCGATGTCACAGAGCAAGATCTGCACTGGAAACGCCTCAATACCCGGGAATATCAGGCGCTGGTGCCGCGCTGCCACAACTCCCTTCGGGAAGTGAGGCCGCTGACACAAGCCGAAGCCAACCGTCCCAGGCTCAAAGGGGTCACAGAGGTGACCTACAAGGCCTGATCCCCTTGCTGAATGGAGTACCCGTATGCCACTCAATCCCCAGGTTGAAACCTTCCTGCAGCAAACCTATGCCGCAGGCTTTACGCCCTATGAAGATCTGGTGCCCGAGGCCGGTCGTCATCAGGAACACAGCGATATTCCCCCGGCCAGGCCACCGGAAGAGATGGCCGCCGTTGAACACAGATTTATTCCCGGCCCTACCGCCGACCTGCCGGTTAGGATTTACCGTCCCAAAAACAGCGAGCAACCCCAACCGGCGCTGATCTACTTTCACGGCAGCGGCTGGATGGTGTCGAACATAGAGATCAATGACCCCTTCAGCCGGGCACTGGCCAAGAATTGCGGCGTGGTGGTGATTGCCGTCAATTATCAAAAGGCGCCGGAGCACAAGTTCCCCATCCCAATGGATGACTGTTACGCGGCAACCCTGTGGGTGTTCAAACACGCCGAGAGACTGGGACTGGATCCCAAGCGAATCGGTATCTTCGGCGACAGCGCCGGTGCCAATCTCGCCGCTGCGGTGGCATTGAGGTGCCGCGATGAAGACTCGGCGGATCTCGCCTGCCAGGTGCTGGTTTACCCGCCGGTGCAGTACGGCTGGCACACGGCCTCGGCGGAGAGATACGCCAGAGGTTTTTTGCTGCACAAGGACAGCATGAAGTACTACTGGAACCACTATCTACGCAGCCCAGCCGATGCCATTCATCCCTATTGTTCCCCTTTGCTGGCAACCGACCACAGCAAGCTGCCCACTACCTTACTCTACTGCGCCGAATGCGACCCCCTGTGCGACGACAGCCGTCTGTACGCCGACAAGTTGGCGACTTCCGGCGTAGCCCTGCACTATCAGCGCTACCCGGGCACGATTCACGGCTTTATCAAGATGTTGGGAGTGTTCGATCAGGCCGATGAGTTCCAGCGCGATGTCGGCGCCCAAGTAAGAGAGTTGCTGACGGTCAAGGATTAACAACCCAAGCGCCTGATTTTGGCACCCCTGAAATTGGGCACCCAAACAGCCACCATAAATCACCACCTCCATGGGAGGGGTTTAAGATTGACAACAAAATGCCCGGCTCGATGCCGGGCATTTTTATCTCGATGGGGTCAGGTTTGAAATTGGCTCACTCAGGCCGCCGGGCAGAGCTGCGCCTGCAGTTCTGTTTCCCCGGTCAAACCACGATAACCCTTAATCAGCCTGCCCTTACTGTCCAGCAATAACAAGATAGGTGTTGCCGGAATGCCGCCCATGTCTCTGACCAACTCCAGTGGCGCTCTATAGGCCTCAAACGGAAAGTTGAGGCGGAACAGCGCCCGTTTCAGGGCGAGTTGATTACCATTGACGCCGAGCGCCACCGGCTGCAGATGACCAGGGCACAGCTGATGTAACTTTTTCAGCACCGCCGCCTGCTTAACACACCAGGGGCACTCGGGCTCAAAGAACATCAACACAGCACTCTGGCCCTCGAGATGTGCCAGCGTCTGCTGCTCTTGCCCGCGAAGGGGCTGGAACAGATAGTCGCGGGTCAGCTGTGAGGCCTGCAACGGCATGGCACACAGCAGCAATAATCCCAGGGCCAGGCGCTTCATAATCAGAACACCAGTTTCATGCCGGCATAGATCTCTCTGCCACGCAGCGGACCATAGATGTAACCCACATCGAAGGCGCCTTCGGCGTCATAGAACAAGGGGCTTTCCTCGTCACCGGCCTGGGTATAGTCAAACAGGTTGCTGACCCCGGTATAGAAGGACAGGTTGTCGTTGAACTGATAGCTGGCACGCAAGTCCAGGGTAAAGTAGGACGGCGCATCGGTACGCTTCTTCGAGTCGGGATCCACCTTACCGTTGGCATCCAGGCGGTTATAACCTTCATAACCGTACTGCGACAGATCGCGGCCGCCAATCCACACTAGGTTGGCGAAAAATTCCCAATCGTTGACGTCCCAATCCACGCTCAGGGTCACCCGTTCCTCGACCGGTGCCACCGCATAGGAAGACTTGAATACCGAATCATAGTCGAAGTGCTCGCCGGTAAGGTTAACCGTCAGATCATCGGTCAGGCGATAGCCCAGGGCGATATCTGTGGTCACCACGCTGGCCTTCTCATCCAGCTGGGTCAACAGCGGGATCCCCTGGTCGTTGGTGGTCAGCGCCGCCAGATGCTCGACTTCAGTCCAGGCCACAGAGGCGGTGGATGTGAGTCTGTCACCCTCGTAGCTCAGGGCATAGTTCACCGAGTTGGAACGTTCCAGCTCGTCGATGTCGATATCAAACCCCAATGAGCCATCCAGAATGCCGTGATCAGTCTCGAAGAATGACAACGGCGCCCGATAGCCACGGCCGGCAGACAGACGCGAAGTCCACAGCTCATTGTGACGCAGGCGGATATCCACTCTGGGCGAGAGTATCGACTCGTCCAGCTCTGTGCCCGGCTTGCTGGGGTCGGTAAAGTCGGCAGTGATGCTGTCGTAACGCAGCGCCATGGCGACTTCGAGGGCATCTGTCACCTGCCAGGTATCCTGCAGGTACAAGCCCTTGACGTCATAGTCAAAAGAGTCGGAGACATAGTCAGGGTTGGCGCTGCCGGCGCGGGAGTGGGAGCGCATCTCTTCGGTACGCAGATCGGCGCCGAAGGTCAACAAATGGCTGTCGTTGAGCAGGTAGTTGAATCTGGCGTCGAAGAACCACATCTTGTCATCGGCGGTATAATCGAACCCCTCGTAGAAGGAATCCTGCTTGTGCTCGGCATAGCTTACCGCCAGGTGCATGTTCCAGTCGTCACTGAACTCCTTCAGCCAGGCAAGCGATGCCTCGTTGCGCTCTGTCTTGATCCACTCTGTGGTTTCCCAGGCCTTGCCCTTGTAGCGCTTGCGGATATCACCGTCTTCAAACAGCTGCTGCGGCTCACTGGGCTTATCATCAAAACCTGAGAGTACACTGCCAATGCTGGAAGCTGTGCCATCGGCAAAGTTGCTGCCCAGCATGGGGCCACCGAAGATCTCCGACTGGATATTGGCAATTCGCAGCACCAGGTTGTCAAAGTCGCCGATATCCTGGGAAATTCTTGCGGTTACGCTGCGGTTTTCCTGCAATGGCGCCTCGTTGACCTTGTTGTCATCGGCGTCGAACTGATCTCTGTCGTCATACTGAGCCACCAGCGTCGCCCGGGTGCGGCCGTCTTCACTGACGCCCTTGCCAAGGAAGCCCACTTTGCGATAGCCATTTTCACCGGCGGCGATATCCAGCTCGGCACCGTTTTCGGTCGGCTCATAGCTGATGATGTTGATGGTGCCGCCAATCGCCTCAGGGGCAATCAGTGAAGCCCCGGCGCCGCGGGCCACTTCGATGCGTTCAATCCCTGTGGTAGGAATGGCATCGACGGCGTAATAACCGGAAATCATGGTATGCACCGGCAAACCATCCACCAGAATTGTGGTTTGCTCCCCTTTCATGCCGTTGAGCATGATGCGTTTCACACCACACATGGAGCATTCGTTGGAGACTTTTACCCCGGGAGAGTTATCTATAGCTTCCGACAGGTTAACGGCATTCTTGTTTTCTATGATGCTGGCGTCTATCACCTCTGTCTTCATTATGGTGTTGGCCAGGGTGCCGGCTTGCTCCAGCCGCTGCCTAACCCCTACCACACTCAAGCGCTCCATGTTTTCTGCAGCCGGCTCCTGCGCTTCTTCTGTTTCTGCCGCCATCAACTGCGGGCTCAACAGGGCCGCCAAAACAACTGCCAGATAAGTCGGTTTCACTCAGATATCTCCCCAAATCAACAAAGTTGCGTAATATTATACGAATGAGAATAATTATCAATTGACTTGGATCATGTTTTTAACAGCCGCTCTAAAGGTGTATCAGCGTCCCCTAAAGGTATTAACTGGTGGACGGCGGTTTTTCTCGGCAGTGCAGAAATGCCCAAGGCCCGCATAATGGCGCAACGTAGATCAGATAAGGATCGGTTGACCGATCCTTCTGATGAGAGACAATCGGAAACCTGTTTGTAGGTTTCCGATTTTTTATGTCTATTCAAAACTGCTTTGCCGACTTTGGTTATAACTTGGTGAGACGAGAAACGAGTCAGGCGGCAGTAGAGCATGGTCGAATACCCAATGAAATCAGCTTTAAGTACCTTGTCAGTTCATCGCAAGTCAGCTCAAAGTCATGAGCAAAGCGGTGTCACCAGGTAATACGCCGAAGCGTCTAAACAGTCTACGAGGAGACTTGTCCATCCTTTTTATAGACAAACGCCCTAAGCCAAATCGGCCTAGGGCGGTAAAAATATCAAAGATCCGATATCCAGTTAATCACAAGGCAGCTCCGCTTAAGTGAACTACGTTGCGCATAATGGCGGGCCTTGGGTTTAAAAATGCTTTGAGTAAGATGCGGATCAGCTACAGAGTTGCCTTTGCAGTTCACTCAGTGAACGCACCTCGATATGGGGCTTAATCCCTTCGGGTGCCGCCTCGCCCTTAACGTTGAGCCAACAGGTATCCAGACCGGCTTGAAGGCCGCCGAGAATATCCGAATGGGGGTTGTCACCCACCATCAATACCCGCTTACGCTCGGGTTGCTGCATCTTGGCCAGCGCATGCTCGAAGATACCCGGATCCGGCTTGGCCAAGCCGACCTCTTCTGAAATAACCAACAGATCAAAGTGTTCGGCAAAGCCGGTCTTTTGCAACCGCACCTGCTGCAGCTCGGTAAAACCATTGGTGATAATCCCCAAGCGGGCACGGCCCTTGAGGCTATCAAGCAGCTCGGCAGCACCGGGAAGCGGCTCACAGATATCGGCCATTGCCGTCATAAAGGCGCTGTTGAGTTCAAAAGGTGTTCGCCCGAGACGTTTGGCCCAATGGCTGAAACGGGTCAGCTGCAACTCGCTGGCGCTGATCTTGCCATCCTGGTAGGCCACCCACAGCGGCGCATTGGTTTGCTGATACTCGGCATAGTCGGCATCGCTGAAATCCACTCCCTGACGGGAAAACATCAGCTTGAGCCCCCGGGGCGCATCGAACTGAAACAGGGTTTCATCGGCATCAAACAATACCCACTGGTAAGCCTGACTATTAGAGTACGGCATTCTTCTCTCCTGTTCCCCATTCTTCTTTAAACCAAAAGCCATAGCCCGAAAACATAGCGTTATGCAGGACACAAGTTGCGAATTTTACGCCTTGACGTCGGCGGCGTCCAACCCGCTGCCGACTCGACGGGTCTGCGCCTTGGCCGCCAGGCGCTGCAGTATCACACCAGCCAGGATCAGCGCCGCCCCCAGCCAGGCCTGCCAGCCCAACTCACGGGAAAGGCTGTCGAGCCAGACACCGGTCAGCATCTGTCCGGAAATCACCAACAGGGCACAGGCCATGGCGCCAAGCCTGGCCAGAGCCCAGCTGCTGGTCGCAACAAACAAGGCGCCTATCACGCCGCCGAGCCAAGTGTAAGCCGGCGTAGCCTGCAGCTGCCATACTGCGCCGCCCTGAAACAGGGTATAAACCGCCAATACCAAGGTCAGCAGTAAAAAACCCAATAGGTGGTTCAGCAACGATGCCTGCAGCGCGCCTTTATTTGCCGCCAGTGCACCGTTAAAACTGCGGCTCAGGCTGACCATGACGCCGTTGGCCAGCGCCAACAACAAAAACAGTGACAACATCATCTTATCCCCAGGTAAAAATTAAGCGTGAGCGGAAAATATCAGCAACAGCGCCCCGGCCAGTACCAGCAGTAATGCCGGCCACTCGAGTGGATGCAGTTGCCGCTTTGGCAACAACCACCAGCCTCGAGAATCACTGATGGCGCCGAACAGTAACTGCCCCAGCAGCAGAAGTGCCAGGGTTCCGCCCAGCCCCAGGGGAGAGTTGACGCAGATGGCCGCCAGAATCACAGTCATGGCGCCGGGCAGACCGCCAAGCCAGGCCCAAAGTGGCAAGGTGCGCTTTGGCTGCTTATTCTGCTCCGGCTCAGGCCCCCCTGGCGATGGGGCTGCCTTTCGCCTTCCCATAAATAGCCATAACAACAGGGCGGTCAACGCCCCGGTACCATGGGCTATCCAGGAAGCCAGCAGGGGTGAGCCGGCCGAGGCCAACTGGCTGTTAAGCTGGATCATCAGCGCCAGTAAGCCACCGGCAACGAATGCCACCAGGGCGGCTCCCCAGGATAGCGGCATATTGGACTCTCGGTTGCGGCTGCCTTGCATCTCTCTTCTCCGGCGTGTGCGAATCAATCTTGGCCAGCCAATGGCGGGCATTATTGGGGCTCGGCCGGGCGTCTGTCGCCGCCCTTCAAGCAGACGCCACTCTACATTGTTTTGCCATTTAGGATAATTACCGATAATGTCGCAATACAGTTTCCAAAAACTCAACTATCAAGATGGATCACTTCAATGCCCTGCCGGTGTTTGTTGCTGTGGTGGAGTCCGGCAGCTTCTCGGCCGCTGCCAAGCAGCTCGGCAGCAGTAAGTCGGCAATCAGCAAGCGAATAAGCCAGCTCGAAACGCGCCTCGGGGTGCAACTCCTGTACCGCACCACACGTTCGCTCAGCCTGACGGAAGCAGGCGAGCGCTACTATGACTCTGTGCGCCATGCGGTGCGTTTCGCCAGGGAGGCGGAAGATGCCATAGGCGAGCTGCAACACAGCCCCAAGGGGCTGCTGAGGATGTCTGTGCCCATGGTGTATGGCCGCCGCTATGTCGCGCCGCTGATGGCTGAATTTCTGCAGCGTTTTCCTGATATTCGCCTGCAACTTGAGTTGAGCGACAGCCATACCGATCTGATTGCCGAAGGTTTTGATCTGGCGCTGCGCATTGGTGAACTGGCAGATTCCAGCCTGGTTGCCAAGCGCATCGCGCCATGCGAGAGCTTCCTGGTGGCCTCTCCCGAGTACCTAAAGCGCCACGGCACGCCGCAAACGCCGGAGCAGCTCGGCCAACACAACTGTTTGTTCTATTCGCTGTTTCGCGGTGGCAGCGAATGGCGCTTTCAAGGCCCCCAGCAGCAATCGGGCGGCGAAGTCAGAATTGAGCCCAAAGGCAACTTCGAGGTCAATAACAGCGATGCGATTCACAGCGCGATTCTCCAAGGCCTGGGGATAGCCAACATGCCGGACTTTATTGTAAGAGGCGATATCGCCAAGGGCCACCTGGTCGCCCTGATGCCCGAGTATCGGCTGCCCCGACACGCTATTTACTGCGTCTACCCCAGGCGCAAGCACCTGCCGGCCAAGGTCAGCGCCATGATAGATTTTTTAACCGCGAAGCTACCGTGATGGCAGCATGAAAGACAGTGGCCTTGCCCAAGGCGCAGGTGACGGATTCACGAGTAGCGCCCAGCGTGCTCTTGGCTGTGATGTGAGATAAGGGAAAGCTTCGGCCTGAACCTTTGGATTAAAAAAGCAGGCATCAGCCTGCTTCTTCATGGTATTACTCAGTCGCTCTAACCGTGGCTATGCCGGCGTCTGCCGCCCATTGCAGCACATCCTCCCTTTTTAGCGCCGTAGCCATCAACTCGGGAAATTTGTCCGGCGTACAGGCAAACACCGGGCTGCCGATTGCGGCAAAATCCGCAGCCATTTGGTTGTCATAAGCCGGACGCCCATCGTCGCTCAACGCCAACAGGGTGATCACATTCACTTCGCGGCGCAGCAGTTCAGCAACCCGAGCCTTAAGCTCCTTTTCATTGCCCCCTTCATAGAGATCCGTGATCAGGATAAGGTGAGTCTTGGATGGGCGCTCAATTTTGTCGGCGCAGTAAGCTACCGCTTGGTTAATATCTGTGCCACCACCCAGTTGCACGCCAAACAACACTTGCACCGGGTCGGCCAATTCATCAGTAAGGTCCACTACCGCAGTATCAAAACACACCAACCGGGTTTTCACCGCTGGAATGGAGGCCATCACAGCCGCAAAAATGGAACTGTAGACCACAGATGTCGCCATGGAGCCGGACTGGTCAACGCAAAGGATCACCTCGTCCAAATCCACCTGTCGCCGCTGCTTGCGGGTATAGCCCACCAGTTTTTCCGGCATCACAGTGCCAAGTTCAGGTTGATAGTGGCGTAAATTGGCACTGATGGTTCTGTGCCAGTCGATGTCGGCATGACGGGGACGAAAACTGCGTTTGCTTTTATCCACGGCACCACGAATGGCCTCGGCAGTTTTTTGTTCCAGCCTGGCCAGGAGTTCATCTACCACCTTGCGAATGATCTGCCGCGCCGTTTCCATGGTTTGCGCCGGCATCATGCCCCCGAGGCTGACGAGATCCGCAACCAAGTGCACATCGGCCTCCATAGCTTGCAGGAACTCGGGCTCCATCAGCATCTGTTTCAGGCCCAAGCGCTCGAAGGCATCCCGCTGCACCAACTGCACCACAGATGCCGGGAAAAATTCGCGAATATCCCCAAGCCAACGCGCCACCCTGGGTGCTGAGCCACCCAAGCCCCCGCGACGTGTCTCTGAATGTTTGCCGTCACCATAGAGTGCCGACAACGCCTCATTCAAACGCTTGTCGCTGCCATTGAGGGGCGCCTGTTCCAATTCCGCGCCAAGGGCCAGTTGCCAGCGACGCTGTCTCATCAATTCATCCATTGATTGTCTCCTGCAAGCAACTTGCCCAGCGCTTCCAGATGGGCAGGCCAGAGCGGTACCAAGGCATCATTCACGGAATACTGAGTGCCTTTTGCCACAGCTTTGGCATTGAGACTATCCAGCAGTCGGCGACGCTCCATGGCATCCAACTCGGCAAATACCCGCCGCAGCAACGGCAGACTCTCGACAAACGCCTCTTCCTCAAGCGATAACAGCCAATTGTCCACCGACTGTCGCAACCTGGGGTCGTAAAGCAAGCGTTCGGCAGCCCCGCTGAAGAAGCCCTCGAAGAACCCCTTGGCTTCGGCAATCGGATTGGCCGGTGACAACATTTTCGCCATCAATTGAGCCAGGTAGTCTTCATCCAGGCGTTTGGCCTGATACAGCAGGCGACAGCACAGCCCGCGGACTCCCGCATCACATAGGCCAGTATTGACCACTTCGATTAACGCCTGCCACCAGCCCTCCATGACAGAATCTGCCACTTGTGCCAACTCCAACTGGGCATGTGCTCTGCCTACGGCCAGCCGGTAATGATTACTTTCGTCCTCATTTAACTGGCGAACAGCAATGGGCAAGGATAAAGATGCCTGCACCGCCAAGCGTTCAATCAACTCATTGACATGCGCCAGCGACAGGTTTCTCGAGGTACCGTAGCGGCTGATATCCACCAGAGGAGGCAAACAATCCAGCAGATCCAAGCCCTCGGCAGTGTGTGCTGCACGCTCGGCCAACAGTTCGAAGCCCAGCTCTACCGCTCGGGGCAATTCAGCCTCCAAGGCCTCCAACACCAGGTTTGCCAGCTCACCCAGTTGCCTTTGCTCCCGCATGCGCTGGATGGTACGTTCGGCTGCCGCCTGTACAAGTGAACTGCCATAGATTTGATTTTCAACCAGTTGCACCGCAAACTCAGGTTGCCAGGCGATCACCCAACGCTCACGGAAAGTTCCTCGGCTTGCGCCGGCACTGCCCTGCTCGCCCCAAGGCACATCGAGCAGCCTCAGGCGATGCAAAAACCAGGATTTCAGCTGGCCCGACTCACTGCGCAAGTCGAGAGAAAGCTCCCGCGGCAAAGCCTCGCTCTTGAGACGGGTTTTCTTTTGCCAACGCTGCAAGTCATCCAAGAGGGGGGCCAAAGGCACATCTGCGGGTATTTCACCGACCCGGGAGCCGAGCAGGAGTTGCTGCGAAATCTGTTGCCACCACCTGGCTTCTCCGCCGCACATAGTGGCGATAGATGCATCCCGCACCTCTTCGAATCCAGGACTGGGACGAGCGCGAATGGCAGCCAAGCTATGACACAGGCGCAGGGTCTCAATCACAGCGGCGGTTGAAACCATTAGCCCGGCCGCTCTCAACATGTCGGCAACCTGGGTTAGCCAACGAGTCAAAGATACCTCGTCATAACCGTGTTGCCACAGGTGGCTATACCACATGGGCGCGGCCACCCCGGCCCCATAGCCAGACTCACTGGCAAGCCTTGGGCTGGTCCAGGGGATCCAGGTTGAACTCACCCGCTTGGGCGCCAGTTTTGCCGGGAGGCTTTTCAATTGAGCCTTATCTTCTTTCTGGCTAACCTTAGTCTTCAACCCCGGCAGATGCCAGGCACCGCAAACCACAGCGATTGGTCCCGCGTTTTGTTTGGCCGCCTCGGCAATTTGCAGCCGCATAAAGGCTTCTCGCTGGGCTTCTCTCAAGCTGTCATTGGGCATGGCACTCCTGAGCTCGGCCATGGCCTGGGCCAACGCATCAAATAGCTCAGGATCGTCATCACTGCCCTGTTCTATGACATGATTCCACCAACTTTCACCGTCCTCATAACCGGCAAGCAAGGCCAGTGCTGAGACAGGATCCTGACGGAGCCGGCCCTCGTAAGGCGCGGTGGAATCTTCAGGAAGAGAGGCTGAATCTGTATCGTCAGCTTCTGTCGCTGTATCGTTGTCATCTTCCGACTCAGGCCCAATATCCTGCAGCCTGGATGCCAACTGCACAGATACAGGCAAATCAATAAAACGCACCTCGGTATTGGTGTTCAATGCCCAGCGGCACGCCTGATACTCGGGCGAATATTCGGCAAAGGGATAATAGAGGCTGTGGCCTGTTTCATCGGTGACAAATGACAAGAGAGCCACCGGCGGTTTCATCTCGTCACTGGCCAAAAATGGCACCAGTTCACTGCAATCAGCCGGTCCTTCTATCAGAACCAACGCCGGGTTCAACCGCTCCAGCGCCGCCACCAGCCGCCGGGCCGAGCCCGGACCATGGTGGCGAATGCCAAAATAATGGATATTCTTCATGGGCAAGTGTTCTCTGGCGGTCACGGCTCACAGCAGTTCATTGATGCTGTGGTAATAGGAGCTGTAATCACTGCGTTTTTTCAGCACAGTCTCGAGATACTCCTCGAGTACCAACTTGTCCTGCACAGGGTCTTTCACTATGGCTCCCACCAGGTTGGCTCCCACGTCAGCAGCTCCCAGTTGACCATCGCCGAACCAGGCTGCCTGACTCAAGCCGCCAACCATCACGGCAATAGCCTCGGCAGTGGACAGATTCCCCGAAGGCACCTTGAGCGCCATCTTGCCATCCAAGGTAGCGCCGCTTCTCAGTTCGCGGAAGATAGTTACCACTTTCTCAATTTCACTGCTGGCACTGGCGGGCACCGGCAGTGACAGGCTTTGACCCATCTCGACCACCCGGCGACGAATGATCTCTACTTCTTGCTCCATATCATCGGGTAGCGGCAACACTACTACGTTGAAGCGCCGCTTGAGTGCCGAAGACAGCTCATTCACACCTTTATCGCGGTTATTGGCGGTAGCTATGATGTTGAAACCACGCTTGGCAAACACAGCATCGTTCAGCTCGGGCACCGGCAACATTTTTTCAGACAATACGGTTATCAGGGTATCCTGGACATCCGAACCCATGCGGGTCAATTCCTCCAGACGGCACAAGGTACCAGACTCCATGGCCCGGAACAGTGGTGTCGGCACCAAGGCGTCCTTACTGGGCCCTTTGGCAAGCAGCTGAGCATAGTTCCAACCGTAACGAATTTGGTTTTCATCTGTGCCTGCAGTGCATTGGATCACCTGGGTACTGTTGCCCGAAATAGCCGCAGCCAGATGCTCGGACACCCAGGACTTGGCAGTACCCGGTACCCCAAGGAGCAACAGCGCCCTGTCAGTGGCCAAAGTCGCAACCGCTGTTTCGATAAGGCGACGATTGCCTATGTATTTGGGGCTGATAGACACCCCGGAATCCGTAGTGCCACCGAGTAGATACTTGACCACACTTTTAGGCGTCAGTTGCCAATTCTCGGGCTTTTGGCCATGATCTTCTTCTTTCAGAGCATCCAGCTCGGCTTGATAAATGACTTCCGCCGGTTGCCTTAATACGTCACTCATCTTTTCATCCTTCTCGTTGCAAACTTACGTTAAATTTCAAATAGTCGAGTATTGGGTGCATGGGCGATATCCCCAGCGTCTTTGTCTCGGCCAGCAGCCACTGAGCACACTCGAGGTTCAGGCACAAACCCAATTGTTGCATCACCCAAGCGAGTTGCCGTTCTATCTCGTCCGCATCCTTGGCTTGCACCAGAGTTTTAAGTTGTTTAAGCAGTTCAGCCGTGGCCTTGCAACGGCTGAACTCAGCGACACTCAGCCAGTGCCATTCACCGCTAAATAGTGCGTACGGAGCATTGGGGAGCAGATCGCCGGGAGCCTTGGACAGTAGCGCCTGAGCCAGGTTGACCTTGGCTTGCTCGTTTAACCTGGATACCAATAAACCCAGTTCAACCATGGGATTTTCATTTTCCTCAACGGCCCAATCGAGCAGTCGATTGGCCACCAACAACACCTGTTCCTCGGGCAAACTGGCAGCAACATTCAGCAGCAAGGCCTGATTGGGGCTATTGAGCCCCTTACCGGCGTTGTCGGCAAAGGACCACTGGCACAAAAGCTGCTCCAGACTCATGCCCAGCCCAGTTGCCAGCAAAGGCAAGGAAATGCTCTTCAGTGCGGCGCAGCGGTCACGATTCTGGACACTGTTTTTCAGCACAGGAGCAAGCAGCACAGTTTCGCGCCGTAGCAGCCCCCGAGGTTTCAGTGACAGCCAAGTTACCAGCTCAGTGAGTGCCTCATCTTCCGCTTGCAGGTTGCCCTGACCTAAGCGCATCTGCAATTGATTGGCCAGTTCCTTCACTTTCTGGGATCTGTCTTTTTCCAGAGATACCAATAAGGGCAAGTCTGCCGAGCTCAGTCCATCTGCCAATACCTGATAGAGATTCAGGCGTTTATCGGCGGCTTCCGAGGCGGCCATGCTTGCCAGCAAATCACGAGCGGCATCCGGCGATCGGCGCCGCAGCAGCCTAAGCGCAGCCAGCCTCTGTGCCGGGCTTTTATCGGGCCAGCTCTCTTCGGTAAGCGGTGCATCCCTGGCATCGGTAACCCAGCAAACCCAAGGTTCAAACTCAGGCGGCAGCTCTGCATCCTGTCGACCGGGCAGCCAGTCTTCGGGATGAGGGGAAAAACCACGACTCACCAGCAGCGCCAACAGCGCCTGATATTGACTACCGGATGTGGTGGTCAGCGCCAGTAACTGCCTGAATGCCGGGCGACATTGGCCGGGCAATAGGGATAGACTCAGTTGCGGCAAGCCGGGCAAGGTTTTAAGCGCCCCGGGGGGATGGGGTTGTTGCAACAGGGGATACTGGCTGCAATAGGCCAGCGCCATCAGGGTGCGCTCGTCATCGTCGGCATCGGCGGGCACTGTCCAGTGCTCAGGAAGCAAAACCGGCGCGCCGCCATCACCTATCAACCAACGCTGCTTGAGTTCGTCAATCTGCGCCAGATCCTGTTCCAGGGTTTCAGCATTTAGCATGAGATCACCCCCCAGGCACTGGTACAAACAGACAGAAGCTCGGCTCCATCACCACGCCAGCAGACAAAGGCCCCTTGCAAGTCTCCCTGTGCCAAGGGTGGCAAGTCTCTCCCCTTCACCGGAATTAGCTGCTCCTCGACACTGAGCCAATAACCACCGTCCTCTGCCTGCTGCAAACGGCAAGGGCCCAGCACCAAAGGCACTGAAGTTTCCCATGGCAAGGTGCGCCGCAGCATAAACAAAGCTTGCTCTGGTGTCATAGCCGAGGCTGCGGGCCAGGATACGGCTTCTGGTGCCAGAATCTGGTACTGGGTCAATATGGCGCGCTGCGGCGCCCTGGAGGGATAAAAGACCAGTTCCCCTTCAAGCAAGGTACCGGCCCTGAGGCTGGCCTCACGTTTGCCTGCCGTGGCTGGATAATAGTCGAGCAACATGGCGCCTGAGCTACACTGGCCATCCAGTGGCCAAAGCCAGGTCGCATGGCTAACCAAACCATCCCGTCGGGTTTCGATACGCTCACCAAGGCATAACCAGCGGCCACTGACCCCGGTTGCGACATTGGCCAGCAGCTGTTCTCGATTTTCCGCCCCAACCAGCGCCCGGCGAACATCGGGATCCTGCGGATTGATTCGCCAGGCCCGGGAAAGCAAGACCCAGATCCCCAGCTCTTCTATCAGCCGGGCCAGTTGCCGCTCAAACGGCAGTCCAGCCAACAAGGACGGTAATTCATCGACTCTGGATGCCAAGGCACTCGCTTTAGCATCCACCAACCTTGCGGCAATGCGTCGAACCCTGGGGCGTAAATCCTTAAGCAGTCCAGAAAGACCGGTTCGCTGTTGATCGCGGATCCACAGCTCAAGCTCGGCCAACCCTTCGCGTATGCTTTGCTCGCTGGCTTGCTGCGCCGCCAAAGCCCGCTTTTGCTTTTGCGCGGCATTCTTGGCGAGTTGCTCCGGGCTGAGCATTGGCTCTTCATCACCGGCGGTGGCGATATTTTTTGCCACCGAAGGCTTGTTATCCTCAGTTGCGGTGGCAGAACCGCGACGACGACGGGACAACCATTCCCCAACCCAATCGGGCGGGGTTGACTCATTGAAGCTGTCTTGGCTTTCACTGAAGATCCACATCAATGCAAGCACATGTTTACACGGGAATTTTCTAGATGGGCAGGTACACTTGTAGCCATGGTCGACCACATCTGCCATGGTGAGGTAGGGATTGGCACCCGATCCCTGGCACTGCCCCCAAATACTATTGAGTTCAGAGGCTACGCCCAACATGGGCCACTTGGATGTATTGAGCAGCTTTTTGGCAGCCCCCAGAGATGACTGATCCGGGGCCAGGTCCTGCACTACCTGTAATGGGAGTTCCATTTCCAGTCCTTGTTCTCTTGCCCGCCGCCAACGAATGAGGGGCAGACAAAGACGTCCTATCCTATTGGGCTAAAGACAAAAGCCCTTCAAATTCAAGTGCGAGATTCTGCCTGAATTAGACTGGAAAAGAAATTGCCTTTACCCGAATGGCAAGAGTTTTAGATAAGCATTTGATCTTAAGCACAGCAAAGGAAAGTGCCTTGCCTCCCGGCTGTAACAAGCTGAAATAGGCAGTAGACAAGTTCGATAACCGGGAGAAATCAATTTTCTAATTGATTTTAAAGGGGTACTGTCCATACTGGCAGCATCTCTAGGAGGGCTTATGGCAAATCAACGTAGGTGGGAACGGGATGAACTACTGGTGGCTTTTTATCTTTATAGCCACACGCCCTTTGGCAGAATAAGCCAGCGTAACCCAGAAATAATCCAGATAGCCGAACTCATGCAAAGGTCGGCCTCATCGCTATCGATGAAGATGGCGAATATTGCCAGCTGTGACCCCAGCATCACCTCTACAGGTCGCAAGGGACTCCCTGGTGCTTCTAGAGCCGACAAAGCCATGTGGCAAGAGATGACCCAGGACTGGGAAACCTTCTATCTCAAAGCTTATGCTGCCCACCAGCAGTTAATGCAATCCTCTGAGCCACAAAATGTAAAGTCCGCAGGAACAGACGATTTTCACGGTAGGGAAAGAGAGACGCTGACTAAGGAAGGTGCGAACAAGTCCCATGTGTGCTCTGCGTCGGCTTACAGGCCTGGATGCAAGGCGTGGTTCGCAGCAAATGGCCCTAGTCCTTTGCAAGAAGCACAACACAGCAGACAGGTCTGCAAGCCACGCCCTTCGGGGCTTTCACAGCAACCGGCTCTCTGCGTTATCCGACTTCGACAGGCCCCGGCATGCCTTCAGTCAGATGCCTTGAACGCCAATGGCTGTGCAAGCCAGAGTGCCACGAGGACTTATTCGCACCTTCCCTAAGGCCAGAGTCGGCCAACAAGTATTTAGAAGCTCGGTTTTGAGTGCCTATGATTTTCGCTGTTGCATAACAGGATTAGACATTCCAGAGTTACTGATTGCCAGCCATATAGTGCCTTGGAGCCAAGAGCCTAAGCAACGTCTCAACCCCAGTAACGGCCTGTGTCTTTCCAGCTTGCATGACGCAGCTTTTGATAAAGGCTTGATCACTTTGAATTCCCATCTGGAGTTGCTGCTATCCCCTAAACTCCTGACGAAAGAAAATCGATATTTGAGTGACAGTTTTGAGCGCTTTGAAAACCAGCCCATTCGTCTACCAAACAAGTTTGCCCCGGCAGAAGAATATCTAGCCCTGCATCGCCAGCAGATTTTCCAGGCTATATCGTAAAGGAGACCTCTCACCGCCCCCTTTTCAGAGACGGCGAAATAGCTCAAACCAAGCACGCCTTAAGCGCCTCGCTCTGCTGCAATAGGCTGAGATAGAGGGTGAACTGGTTGGCGGCTCTGTCCAGGTTGTGGCCTTCGCGGTGGATATGGAAATACTTATCCCCCAACAGATAGTCGGTGAGGAAACGCACACCTATCATAAGACAAATCACCCGGGCACCCAGCCATAGGCTCTGGCGCTCCAGTGGCGTCAACACCTCGCCCAGCTCTGCCAGGTAACCCCGGCAGATGGCGGCAAACACTTCGGGCCTGACTCTGACCTTATCGAGTGCGGTGGAGTCTTCTGCCTCGGGCGAGCAGAAGGTGCGCACCATGTCGCCGAAGTCATACATCAGGAAACCCTTCATGCAGGTGTCGAGATCTATGATAGCCATGCTGGACATATCACGCTTGTCGAACAGCATGTTGTTGATCTTGGTGTCGTTGTGGCAAATTCGCAGCGGCAAACCGGCACAGGTATCTTCAAGCTCCGCAAGCAGCGATTGCTGGGACAAGGCCAACTCTGCCCACTGCCGACAGTGCTGCAGGCGCCCAAGCGGGTCCTCGGTAACCGCCTTGGAAAGGGCTTCGATTCTGCCCGGCAGATGGTGAAACAGAGGGATCACATCTTCCAGTTCATGGGGGTCTACTTGGCTCAAGGCGCGGGCGAAATGGCCAAAGGCACGCGCCGCCTGTTCGGCCTCGGCCTCAGAGCGCACCACTTCGATGCTCTGACTGAAAGGCAGATAACTGATGGCGCGCCAGAATCCCTGTTCACCGAGATCCACCGCCAATTGCTGCTCGCGGGTCATCACAGGCCTTATCAGCTGCAGTTGATAGTCGCCTTGCGCAGCACACTGACTTAAATGCTCGCTGACCTTGGCCGCATTATTGACCAAGGCCTTGGGCGCGCGAAATACCTGGGTGTTGATCTTTTGCAGCACAAGTTCGCTATCGGCGCTGCGGATCAGAAAAGTGTCGTTGATATGGCCATTGCCCAGTGGGCTAATTTTGGCATTGTCAGGGATCCCGAAGTGAGGCAGCACCTGCTGCCGGATAAGCTCAAGCACCCATTAACTCCTGTAATTGCTGTTTCACCCGGGCGGCGTCCTGGGGATATGTAACTCCCAACCAGGCCTCGCGGGCGGTTTCCACCCTGACACTGCGGATGGCAAGGTTTTGCTGTTGTTGGCACGGCTCTGGGTCTGGCTGCTCGATTGCATTTTGCACTATCGCAGGCAGATAACACTCGGCTTTAAGATCATCGCCATGGGTTGCCAAAAAGCGTCTGAGCCCCAGCTCCAGTGCGGCAAATATATTCGCCGAAAAACCCCAGCAGGTCATGGATACCAAGGCATCGGCGGCTATCGGCCGACGTTCGCCCTGAAGCTCTCCCTCAAGGCCATGGGTGCCTTGACGAATATCGAGCCACTCCTGCACCGAAGTCAGGTAACCCTTCCCATTGACCTCACACAGGCCACGATTCACTCCGCCATGCTCGGACAAGGTCAGTCCCAGCGGCCAGGCCACCATCATCCATTCATTGGGATGTTGCCTAAGCCCCTCGGCCAACTGCACAAAGGCATGATCGCCATAATAATCATCTGCGGTGATCACTGCCATGGGGCCATCGACCAGATGCCTGGCACTCCAGAGGGCATGCGCCGTGCCCCAGGGTTTTTGCCTGTTACTGTGGCGCTTTGTGATATCCCCTGTCTGCCTTGCCGATACCGGCTGTGGCAGATCGTCCAGCGTCTGATAACAACAGTGCCACTCAAACCCGGAAGGCAGGAAGTCGCTTAACTGGCGACGGATCTCGCTTTCAAGCTCAGGGCGGATAACCAGCACGGCGCGGGCAAACCCGGCCTTGATGGCCGAGCGTAACGCCAATTGCAGCATGGTTTCCCCATTGGGCCCCAATGCCGCCAACTGTTTATCACCGCCAAAACGGCTTCCCAGCCCGGCGGCCATAATCACCAGAGTTAATTTTGTATCCATAAACTGTCGAATATGCCGCGAAGAAAGCCGAGCCGAAAGAAGCGAGGCAGTATAACAGAATCACAGCTCTGATGAACCAAAGCTGTGGTTAACCGTGCACCAACATGCGCCCTATTCAATAAGCTGCCGGAAGGCAGGAACAGAACCCAATGCCGCCTGACTGCCCTTGAGGCTGAAGTCATAGCCGCAGAGCTTAACCGAGCCCCGCCGCGCCATATCCTGAACAATCACCTGACTATCCAGAGGACTGAAGGCCGCTTCGACCTTGCCGTTATCGCCGATAACGACCGACATGGGCCGATAGCCAGTGCCATTGTTGAACACCAGCTCGGCGCAGCGGCGATCGCCCTTGGCGGTAGCCAGATCCCACAAGGGGCCAGGGGCGTCAGTATCGCCAAGCCAGCTCATACGCAGCAAGTCGCCATCGAGCGACAGGTTGAAGCTGTCCGGCAGGCGCACAGTCACCCTGTCGGAAGTTGCGGCCGCAATCTCAGTAGTCTCACGGCCTGATGCGTCATTAGGCTCAGCCTGAGGCCACAGCAGCCATATGATCAATCCCAAACCAAGCAACGCTGTGACCAGAGCGGCTATGGCAAGTCCCTTACGCTGGGCGGCCGAGAGGCTGCCAAGCCGCTGCCAAAGTTGCAATACGGCATCGCGCCAGGAGAGCAGCAATACCGACAAGGAACCGGTGCGGTCGACCTCATCATCAACCCCAGGCTCAGTGCTATTGACCTTATGCCGGGCTTGCTTCTCTGTATGCCAGCCAGGCTCTGTATCTATCGCTGAGGTATCGACCTCGGTCGGCGCCGAGTCGAAATAACGGCTGCGGCCAGGTCCATAGGATATGGCGTCATGACTGATATCATGGTCGCTATTGGCAGCAGCAAAGCTTGCCGGCTCATGCGCTTGGCTCAGAGGGTGCTCAGGCTGCTGCCCCGCGGCACTATACCCGGCGCCGCTGTGATGCGGTTGGTTATCATCGTGGTCGCTGCTCTGATAAACGTGATCATCTGAATAGCCTTGAGCGTGGTCATCCGCATAGCCATGAGCTTGATTATCTGAATAGCCTTGAGCGTGGTTATCCGAATAGCCATGAACATCACTGCCCAGGGTTGGCTCGACCCGTCTTATCTTGCTCTTACGCTCGGCGCTCAAAGGCACAGGGCCACAGTATCCCTGCACATAGTCTCGCTTGCTGCGGGCGCCGCGGCCGCGATTCCCACCAGGCAACAGCGCCAAACCTGCATGCAGCACCAAAGCCAGCACCAGGGCACCTATCAGATAACTGCCAGCCTGGTCGGTACTCAGGGCCAACAGCAGAATGAGCCAAGGCAGCAGGGCTATCAGTGACAACCAGGGGTTACGGCCGCCATCACCCAAGCGACGACGGCAACTGAGCAGTAGTACGGGCACCAGTAAAATCCCGGGCACCCAGATGAAACTGCCGCCACCAAAAAGCAACCCCAGCACGAGTAGCAAAAGATAGACGGCGCCACTGATGGCCGCGTGTCGCAGACCATTATCGTAACCCTGAATACAGATGAGCGATTTATACAGCACAGAACCCCTTAAAAATCGACCGACTTATTGATGCCAGCCTAACGAATTTGATGGCAATTGTCAGCGCCACTGGCATGGCAGCATTGCCTGCCTATATAATAGCTGCCCTTAAGGAAGCTGCCTTGAACACCTGTAGCTGGCACAAGCCAGAGTGCCGACAGAGCATAGTTCGCAGCTTCCCTCATCAGCCACCGGCTTTTTTACAGCCAAAGACTTGGAACCCAAATATTATGAGTGCACGCGGAAACCTTTTTATTGTCTCGGCCCCCAGTGGAGCGGGCAAATCGTCACTGATTGCAGCCCTGCTGGCCAATAAACCGGCCGACAAACAAGTTTCCGTATCGCACACCACCCGCCAGCCCCGTCCGGGAGAGGTTCACGGCCAGCACTATCATTATGTGTCGGTGGAGGAGTTCAAGGCGCTGATTGCCGAAGAAGCCTTCTTCGAGTGGGCCGAAGTCTTCGGTAACTTTTATGGTACTTCCCGCAAGGTCATTGAAGAGACGCTTGAACGGGGCATAGATGTGTTCCTGGATATCGACTGGCAGGGTGCCCAACAAGTGAAGAAACTGATGCCCGAGGCCATCGGCATCTTTATTCTGCCACCGTCCCGCGAAGAACTGGAGCGCCGTCTGACCGGGCGCGGTCAGGACAGCAGCGAAGTCATCGCCTCCCGCATGGCACAGGCAGTGTCAGAAATGTCCCACTATAAAGAGTATGATTTCATCATAGTCAACGACGATTTTGAGACTGCACTGGGGGATCTGAGCGCGATCATTCGCTCGCAACGCCTGACTCGTGCTAGTCAAATTAATACTCACAATGATATGCTTAAGGGTCTGTTGGCAGATTAATTGCCTTCGTGTACAATTTTGCGTCATTTTTTCCATTCAAATCACTGGAGTTTCAACACATGGCTCGCGTTACTGTAGAAGACGCCGTTAAACAAATCGGCAACCGTTTTGATATGATCATGGTTGCGGCGCGTCGTGCCCGTCAGATCGCCGTCCAGGGTAAAGATCCTTTGGTTGAAGAGCAAAACGACAAACCCACTGTTATCGCACTGCGCGAAATCGAACAGGGACTGGTTAACTCAGCGACTCTGGATGCCGATGAGCGCCAGAGCGTACGTGAGCGCGAAGCAGCTGAAATTGCTGCCGTGGCAGCGATTGCAGAAGGTAACTCTTCACTCTAAGGCATATTCTTAGGAGAACAGCCACTTGTATCTGTTTGAAGGTCTCAAGGAGTCTGCCGCCAGTTATCTGGAGCCGGAGCAGGTAGAATTACTCAAGCAGGCCTATCAGGTGGCGCGTGATGCCCATGAAGGGCAGATGCGCACCAGTGGCGAACCCTATATTACCCATCCGGTTGCGGTTGCCCGCATCCTGGCCGAAATGCGTCTCGACCACGAGACGCTGATGGCCGCCCTGCTGCACGACACCATAGAAGACACCCAAGTTACCCATCAGGATCTGGCCGAACTGTTCGGCGCCTCGGTGGCGGAGCTGGTAGAAGGTGTCTCCAAGCTCGACAAGATCAAATTCCGCGACAAGAAAGAGGCCCAGGCGGAAAACTTCCGCAAAATGATGATGGCCATGACCCAGGATATCCGGGTGATCCTCATCAAACTGGCCGACCGCACCCACAATATGCGCACCCTGGGCGCCCTGCGGCCCGACAAACGTCGCCGCATTGCCCGCGAAACCTTGGAAATTTACGCCCCCATCGCCAACCGTCTGGGTATTCACAATATCAAGACAGAGTTGGAAGATCTCGGCTTTCAGGCCTATTACCCCATGCGCTATAGGGTACTCAAAGAGGTGGTTCGTGCCGCCCGCGGTAACCGCAAGGAACTGATCCAGAGCATAGAAACCGCCATTCGTACCCGCCTGGAAGATGTGGGTATCAAGGGCAAGGTCAAGGGCAGGGAAAAGAACCTCTATTCCATCTACAACAAGATGCGCAGCAAAGAGCTGCAATTCCAGGAAGTGATGGATATCTATGCCTTCCGCCTGATAGTGGACTCCATAGACACCTGTTATCGGGTGCTCGGAGTAATGCACGGCCTCTACAAGCCGCGTCCGGGCAGATTTAAAGACTATATCGCCATTCCCAAGGCCAACGGCTATCAGTCGTTGCATACCTCGCTGTTTGGTCCCCATGCGGTACCGGTGGAAATTCAAATCCGTACCGAAGACATGGACCAGATGGCCGATAAAGGGGTTGCGGCCCACTGGATGTACAAGAGTGGCCAGACCGGCGCCTCGGGTACCACTACCCAGCTGCGTGCCCGCAAATGGATGCAAAGCCTGCTGGAATTGCAGCAGAGTGCTTCCACCTCGTTTGAATTTGTTGAAAACGTCAAGACAGAGCTGTTCCCGGAAGAGATCTATGTGTTCACTCCCGAGGGCCGCATTCTGGAACTGCCGGTAGGCGCCACCGCAGTGGATTTCGCCTATGAGGTGCACACGGATGTAGGCAACACCTGTGTCGGCGCCCGGGTCAACCGCCAGGCCTACCCCCTGAGTCAGCCACTGATTTCCGGGCAAACGGTCGAGATCATCACCGCCAAGGGTGCCCGCCCCAACGCCGCCTGGCTCAACTTCGTGGTTACCGGCAAGGCCCGCGCCAAAATCCGTCAGGTGCTCAAGAGCCTCAAGCAGGACGAAGCCAGCACCCTGGGTAGGCGTCTGCTGAACCATGCACTGGGCGAAACCAAGCTGGAACAGATAGATCCGGCGCAGATAGACAAGGTAGTCAAAGACACCAAACACGCCGATCTGCAGTCACTGCTGGCCGACATAGGTCTTGGCAATGCCATGAGCATAGTCATAGCCCAACGCCTCAAGGGCGACAAGATAGAGCCGCAGAAGCAGCATGATGAGCACAAGCTGATGCCGATCCGCGGCGCCGAAGGCATGCTGGTTACTTTCGCCAACTGCTGCCGCCCCATTCCTGGGGATGCCGTGATTGCTCACGTGAGCCCGGGCAAGGGCCTGGTGGTGCACATGGAAAACTGCGCCAACATCCGCGGCTATCAGGGCGAGCCGGACAAGTATATTCCGGTGCAGTGGGATGCCGTCGATGGCGTCGAATTCCAGGCCAACCTGAGGGTCGAAATCGTCAACCATCAGGGCGCGCTGGCGAAGATCACCAATATCATTGCCGCCGAAGGCTCCAATATTCACAATCTCAGCACCGAAGAGCGCGATGGCCGCGTCTATCTGATCAACCTGCGCATCTCGGTTCGCGACCGGATCCATATGGCAAATGTTATGCGCCGAATCAGGGTACTGCCCGAGGTTCTGCGTACATCCCGTAACCGTTGATAACAGAAAAAGAGAGAGCGTTATGGCAGAGAAGATCATCATAGCAACAGACAAGGCTCCCGCCGCTATCGGCACCTACTCCCAGGCAGTCAAAGTAGGCAGCACAGTCTACCTGTCCGGGCAGATCCCGCTGGATCCAGCCACCATGGCACTGGCAGGTGACGACTTTGAAACCCAGGTTGTACGGGTATTCGACAACCTCAAGGCCGTCTGTGAAGCCGCCGGCGGTTCCATGGCCGATATCGTCAAACTGAATATCTATATGCTGGATCTGGGCAACTTTGCCACGGTCAACGAAATCATGAGCCGTTACTTCAACCAGCCTTACCCGGCCCGCGCCGCCATCGGCGTGAAAGAGCTGCCAAAGGGTTCTCTGGTCGAAATGGACGGTGTGATGGAACTCTGAGTTCCATCCCCAATACAGGGCGCTACGGCGCCCTTTTTCATATAGGATCCCCCGCCAATGAGCCCCGAACGCTTCGCTCGCATCAACCAAATGCTGGATATGCGCCAGCCGGATCTGAGCCTGATCCTGGACAAAGTCCACAAGAGCAACAATATTTCCGCCGCGCTGCGCAGTGCCGATGCTGTGGGTATCCACGAAATTCATGCAGTCTGGCCCGATGCCGATATGCGCCTGTCCGGCAATACCGCCTCCGGCAGCCAGCAGTGGGTCAAAACCATTAAACACTATGACTTCGCCTCGGCTGCCAAGGCCTGCAAGGCGCGCGGGATGCAGCTGGTCGCCACCCATTTCGGCCCTCAGGCCCGTGACTTTAGGGAGCTGGATTACCGCCGCCCCACCGCCTTTATTGTCGGCAATGAACGTGATGGTATCAGCGCCGAAGCCCTGGCACTAGCCGACGAGCAGGTAGTGATCCCCATGGTCGGCATGGTGCAATCCCTCAATGTCTCGGTGGCGTCGGCGCTGCTATTGTATGAGGCGCAGCGTCAGCGGCAGGAGGCCGGGCTCTATGGCGCCCGCAAGCTGGACAATGACTATTGCCAGACCATGTTGTTTGAGCAAGGCCACCCCATTTATGCCAAAGCCTGTCGGCGCAAAGGCATTCCCTACCCGGCCATAGACACGCAGGGCCAGATAGTCGCCGCTGCCGACTGGTGGCAGCGGATGCGTGAACCCATCCCCGAACTGTGAAGCTTTTCAAACAACCGATTAAATATTGCGCCAGATCACAATTGTCGCCATACTGGTTTGGCCACTGCATAGCGAAACTAACAGATAATCAGATCGTTGCAGCCGCCGTGGGGGAAGCTGCAGCTACGCAGATAACAAGAACAGTTAAAGGGGACACCCCATGGAAGCATCATTCAAGAGCCCGGTGGAAATGCTCGACCACTGGGTAGAGACTCAAGGCGATGAGATCTATCTCAGGCAGCCGATCAACGGCCAATATCAGGATCTGACCTGGCGTCAGGTACAGGCCAAGGTGCAACAACTCTGCGGCGGCCTGCGTCACTTGGGGCTGCAACCCGGCGACAAGATAGCCGTGCTGTCGAAAAACTGCGCCGAATGGTTCATTACCGATCTGGCGCTGATGCACGGCGGCTATATCAGTGTGCCCATTTACCCCACTGCCAATGCCGATACCATACGCTACGTGCTGGAACACAGTGGCTGTAAGGCCATCATGCTGGGTAAGCTGGATCACTGGGCCGATCAGGAAGCCGGTGTCGGCGGTGATATTCTGCGCCTGGCAATGCCTTATGACACCATGCCGGCTCAATATCACTGGCAGCAGCTGTTGAATCTCGGTACACCTTTGGTGGATGCCCCTTATCCCGAGGCCGAGCAGGTGATGACGCTGATCTACACCTCAGGTTCCACCGGCAAGCCCAAGGGTGCCATCCAAACCTTCGGCAGCTACGGCTGGACCTGTAATGCCGTGGTGCGCGATCTCAAGACAGATGGTAAAGACAGACTGCTATCCTACCTGCCGCTGGCCCATATCACAGAGCGGGTGGCGATAGAGGGTTCCTCTTTCTATTCCGGCTCCTGCGTTGCCTTTGTCGAAAGCCTCGACAGCTTTGTTGCCGATGTGCAGCGAATGCGGCCAACCGTGTTCTTCTCGGTACCTCGGCTGTGGACCCTGTTCCAGAAGAACATTATCGATAAGGTCGGCTACGCCAGGCTCAATCTGCTGCTGAAGATCCCCCTCATCAGCCATCTGGTCAAACGCAAGATCCATAAAGGGCTGGGGCTGGACAAGTGTCGTTTGCTCGGTTCAGGTTCGGCGCCCATACCGCCGTCACTGGTGGAGTGGTATCACAGCATAGGTTTGGATATCTGCGAAGCCTGGGGCATGACAGAAAACTGCGCCTACTCAATCATCAACTTCCCCTTCGATGCCAGTAAGATAGGCACAGTCGGCAAGCCGGTGATCGGCTGCGAAGTCAAGCAGGCGGCCAATGGCGAACTGCTGGTGAAGAGCCCGGGATTGATGCGTGAATACTATAAGGCGCCGGAAGCCACAGCCGCCGCCTTCGATGAAGAGGGCTTTTTCCTCACCGGCGATCTCTGCGCCATAGATGCCGACGGTTGCGTCAGCATCACAGGCCGGGTCAAGGATAACTTCAAGACCGCCAAGGGCAAGTATGTGGCGCCTGTGCCGATTGAACGTAAGCTGGCGCAGGATCCCCATGTGGAGCTTATCTGTGTCATCGGCCTGGGACTGCCTCACCCTGTGGCTTTGGTGCAACTCTCTGAAGGGGCGGCGCTGCAAGCCAGAGAAGAGGTGCGCGCCTCGCTCAAGGCCACTGTGGATGCGGTTAACCCCAACCTGGAATCCCATGAAACCGTGGAAGCGGTTCTGGTGGTCAAGGAGCCCTGGACCATAGAAAATGACGTGCTGACTCCGACGCTGAAAATCAAGCGCCATGTGTTGGAGAGCAGATACGCCAGCCGGATGGAAGGCATTCGCGGTGCCAAGGTTGTCTGGGAAGATGAAATCTAGAGCCGACGCTCCTTGGTTTATCTGATTATCCCGGCTTCGGCCGGGATTTTTGTGACATATTCTGTCAAAAAGAGGTTGCCTTCGGGAGGAAAAACCTTATGCTGGCAGCCCAAACACATTCATCTGTGCCGTTCTGCATGGCACCTTACTGACAGGAAAAGCGGTTTTTAATGTTGATTGCACTCTCTATTCTCGGCGGCTTCTTGATCCTGACTCTGGGAGCCGAAGCCTTGGTTCGCGGCGCCAGCGTCATCGCCCTGCGTCTGGGGATCACCCCGCTGGTGATCGGCCTGACGATCGTCGCCTTCGGCACCAGCGCGCCCGAGCTGGCAGTGAGCGTTAAGTCAGCACTGGCCGGCAGTCCGGGTATTGCCCTGGGTAACGTGGTGGGCTCCAATATCGCCAATATCGGTCTGATCCTGGCACTGACCGCGCTGATCCGCCCGATAGGGGTACAGTCACAGATGGTCAGACGCGACATTCCGCTGATGATAGGCGCCTCTATTTTGATGTGGCTGCTGGTACTCGACGGTGAACTGAGCCTGATTGACGGCGCCGTACTGACCAGCTTACTGGTCGGCTATCTGTTGCTCAGCTATTTCAGCAGCAAGGGCGAAGAGACTGATGAACCTATTGAAGGCCCCAAGAACCCTCTGTTGTCGCTGCTGTTTATCATCGCCGGTATCGGCATGTTGGTGGGCGGCGGCATACTGTTTGTCGATGGCGCGGTCGAGTTGGCCCGTACCTTCGGTATCAGCGAAGTAGTGATCGGCCTGACCATTATTGCCATAGGCACCAGCATGCCGGAATTGGTGACCTCGATTCTGGCCGCTCTCAAGGGCCAGAGCGATATCGCCATAGGTAATGTGGTTGGCTCCAACCTGTTCAACCTGCTGGGGATCCTCGGGGTCACTGCCCTGGTGCATCCTATCAGCTCAGCCGGTTTTAGCAGCCTGGACTTCAGCGTGATGCTAACCCTGGCACTGTTGGTGTTGCCCTTTGCCTGGAGCGGTTTTCGTATCGGCCGCCGCGAAGGCGCCGTATTATTGCTGGGTTACTGCGGCTATATGGGCTATCTGGTTACCCACGCCAGCGCCTGAATCTGAGTACGCCACTGGCAACGGAATGATTCTGAAAAGCTTTGTTGCCAAGCCGCAGTAGCATAAAAAAATCCCGGGTTTTGACGTCAAGAATGGATAGTCAAAACCCGGGATATCACCAAGTTAAGGGCCCAAACAGCCCAAGAGCGCTCAGGAGCGAGCCGCTACATAATTCTCCATTTCAGTTATGCTGACACTGGCAATGAATTCCTGATCCAGGTAGAAGTCCACCATCTCCCCCTGCTTACGCCCCAGCATTACCTGCTTGGTGCCATCTTCATAGCTCAACGTCATCGCCAGGGTATTGTCATCTATGGCTGACATGCTGGCATGGCTCAGTTTGACCGGCGCCGTGGTCAGATCCTTATCCAGTTTATGATTGATCTTGAACACGGCATCGGCCGGCATATCCATCAAGGCCGGTGACTTGCCGGTAATGATGACATTTGTCACCTGCAACTTATGACCTTTGTGAATACCGTCAATTCAGGCTCTCGGGAATACTAAACCCGACTCAGATTCGAGTCTGTTCATCCAAGGAGCGAATGATGCGTAAACTCACACTGTTATTGGGCCTGAGTCTGGCCCTCTCAACCCAGGCTGCCACCATTGATGAAATCGATGCCGCTGCAAATCAAATCGACATTGACACCTTGAGCCTCTACGCCGACAACAGTCAGGGATATCAACAGGCCTACGCCAACTATCGTTTGGCTGTCAGCGCCAATATACTCGGCCAGCTTCAGACCCGGGATCAGGCCTTGGCCACAGCGGCCGAAAGCCTGGCTCAGCCGAACTTCAACAAGGACGGTGAAGCTCTGGCACTTCTATCTGCCGTTTATGGTATGCAGATAACCGCCAATCCAAGCCAATCGGCAACCCTGGGGAAAGCTGCAGGCAAGTCTCTGCAAAATGCCAGACAACTGGCGCCCAACAGCCCCAGAGTCGCGCTCATTGGCGCCATCTCCAGTTTCTATACGCCAGTCGAGTATGGTGGCAGCAGTGACAGAGCCCTGCAGGAAATTGAACGCGCCCTGAAACTCTATGCCAATCCCTGCAGCGATATCTGCTGGGGCCAGGCCGAAGCCTATACCTGGCGGGGAGTGATACAGCAACAGCTGGGGCAATCCAAAGCCGCCAGCCAGAGTTGGCAACAAGCGCTGGCACTGGATCCTGACTACGCCTGGGCGGGTTTTCTTCTGTCAAAACAAACGCAGCAATAAGGGAAGGTGCGAACCAGAGCGCCACTGGGGCTTATTCGCACCACCTTAAGGTCTCGACCGGATCTCCGCCCGGAGATCCGGTTTACTTGTGCACCGATACACGCCATTATTTGCGCTGGAGATGCGAGGACAACCGATGCAGGATCCACAGACTCAAACCGAACTCAAACTGGCCAAATACTATCTGGTCAATCTGGCCTTTTACTTTATCCCACTGTTTATTATGCCGGTGTCGTCCTGGCAATGGCTCGCCAGCCTGCTGGTTTTGCCGCCCTTTATCTACTGTTATTTTCGCGCCTATGGCGCCGATAGAGCTAAAGTGCACTGGCCTATTCTGGGGATCATCCTACTGGCTATCTTGATCACCCCCGCCAATCCGGGTTCTTTGTCGCTGTTTACCTTCGCCGCCTTCTTTATCGGCTTTTTTTATCCTCTCAGGCTGCTCTTGCCGGCATTATTGCTGATCGCCCTGGTGCTACTGGCATTGAATCAGTTGCTGGGTTTTAACGGCCTCTATTTTGTCTATTATGGCTGCGGCCTGACAGCCGCTACCTCTCTGCTTGGGGTCGCTGAGCGCAAACGCCAACAGGCCAAACGACAAGCCCGCCGTAGCGAAGAGGAGATCCGTGCCCTGGCGACCATGTTGGAGCGGGAGCGTATCGGCAGAGATCTGCACGACCTCATGGGACATCAACTCTCTTCCATCGCCCTCAAGGCCGAGCTGGCGAACAAGCTGCTGCAAAAAAATGATCTGCAAGCCAGTCGGGAACAACTCACTGAACTGGCGCAGATTGCCCGCGACAGCCTGAGCCAAATTCGCCGGGCTGTGGCCGACTATCGGCATCAGGGGCTGGATAGCTGCTGCGCCCAACTCTGTCGGCGCTTGCGCGAAAAAGGCTTGGCGGTCAGCCTGGAGGGGGAACTGCCTGTGCTGTCGCCACTGGCAGAAAGCCAACTGATACTGATCCTGACCGAACTGGTGAGCAATATTCTCAGGCACAGTGATGCCACAGAGGCATACTTGAGCTTTACCCTGGAGCCTCAACTTACTATTTGCCTGCGAGACAACGGCACGATAAGGCTCAAACCCACTCCGGGGAACGGCCTCAAAGGCATAGCCGAGCGGCTTGCCCTCTTGGGTGGCGAGCTGCAAATCGATACAGCAAAGGGTTTCAGCGCTCTTTTACTGCTGCCCAGACAACAGCTGTTATCGGCCCAGGGAGAGGGCATTGAGAAAGCAAAGAGCACAGTGAAGACCGAGAGTACCGAGAACATGGACAAGCTCGCCCAAGAGCAACACAAAAATCCCCTGGAGGGCCAGGTATGAAGATATTGCTGGCGGAAGATCAAGCCATGGTTCGCGGCGCGCTTGCCGGCCTGCTGCAACTGTCCGGGGACTTCAGCGTCACCCAGGCCACGGATGGCGACCAGGCATTGGCACTGCTCAAGACCGAGGATTTTCAACTGCTGCTGACAGATATCGAAATGCCCGGCACTTCGGGGCTGGAGCTGGCTGCCTGGGTCGCCCGAGAGCAACCTGCGCTGAAGACCATTATCATCACCACCTTTGGCCGCGCCGGCTATATCAAACGGGCGCTGGAGGCCGGTGTCTGCGGTTTCCTGCTCAAGGATGCCCCGGTGGAGGAACTGGTCGAGGCCATTGCCAAGGTGATGCAGGGTAAAAAAGTCATTGCCCCCGAACTGGCCATGCTGGCTCTTGGGGAGCAAGACCCACTCTCCGACAAAGAACGCCGCGCCCTGCGACTGGCCGCCGAGGGCAAGAGCAGCGGCGAGATTGCCGCCGCTCTCTTTATCAGTGAAGGCACGGTACGCAACTATCTGTCGGAAGCCATCAATAAGCTGGGAGCCTCCAATCGTATCGATGCCGCCCGAATCGCCAAACAAAAGGGCTGGCTGTAAGCAGGCGGGCAAGTAACAAGCATACTGCCATTACTCAGGCCTGTCAGCGGCAAGCTCTCTTTGCACAAAGAGTACGCGAGACAATAACTCCTCGCGTAAACTCCTCGTCGAAGAAATTCTCTGACATCAGCTCATAAACAGGTAATACACCAGGCCCACCTTAAGCCCCAGGATCAGGATGTAAGCCATACAGTATTTGATGGTGCCGGACATGATAGCGCTGCCCTGGCCCTCCATCCGGGTCGCAGACACGGCAATGGCTATGCTCTGGGGCGAGATCATTTTCCCGCCCGTGGCTCCGGAGGTATTGGCGGCAGCCAGCCACAGCGGATCCACCTGCAGCTTTTCCGCAGCCACTGTCTGCAACTTACCAAACAGCACATTGGAGTTGGTATCGCTGCCGGTGACAAAAGTCCCCAACGCGCCAATCAAGGGGGCGATAAACAGATATGCCCCTCCGGTAATATTCACCAGGGTATGGGCCATATCTGTTATCAGACCGCTGACATCCATCACGGTTGCCATCGCCACTATGGCGGTGATGGCTATGATGGAGGTTTTCAGCTGCTTTAACGTCGCGCTGAACACCTTTAACATGCTGGCCAATGAGGCTCCCTGAAGGGTACCGCCGATAAAGGTCGCCAGAATGATCAAGACACCCGGCGTGGCAATCCAGTCAATGGTCAAACTCAGCTCCACCCCATTGGCCAGCGGAAATACCGGCTTGGAAGACACCTGAGTCAGCAGGCTCTTGATTTCCGGAAACAGCGGCGAGCACAGCAGAATAAACACAAAGATCAGCAGATAGATGGCGCAGGCTTTGAAGATTTGTCCGCTACTGTAGTGGCCGGTGATGCGGCACTGGTCATTGTCGATACGATAAGCGGCCGGGGTGGGCTTTTGGCGTTTTTTAGCCATCAAGGCCACCACCAGCAAACTGACCAAACTGCCGGCAAAGGCGGGCAACTCAGCCCCCAGATGAATGGCGACAAAGTACTGCGGCAGCAGTGTTGCAATTCCGCATACCAGCGAAATACCAAACACTCCCCGTATCGCCTTGAGTCCATCCCCTATGATGGCGACAATCACAAAAGGCAGCAGCAAGGTAAACAGTGCCAGCTGCGCAATAACTGTGCCGCTGAGCTCAGTCACAGGCAGGTTTACCTGCTCAGCCAGAATCGACACAGGGATCCCCACGGCACCAAACGCCGTAGGCACTGTGTTGGCCACCAGAGAAGCAATCGCCGCCTTCAGCGGCTTG
Source organism: Shewanella sp. Iso12 (assembly GCF_012030025.1). Lineage (NCBI taxonomy): Bacteria > Pseudomonadati > Pseudomonadota > Gammaproteobacteria > Alteromonadales > Shewanellaceae > Shewanella > Shewanella sp. Iso12. Next base: position 346,892 of record NZ_JAAUHW010000003.1, on the reverse strand, counting down.
AAACCCAAAGCAATCAATATCCCGATAGGAATCGCCACTGCAGTACCGTATCCGGCGGCGGCCTCGAGAAATCCGCCAAAACACCAGGAGATCAGTAACACCTGGATCCGCTTATCGTCGCTGATCCCGGCGAGAAGGTTTTTCAGTACCTCCATGCTGCGGGTTTGAAGCATCAGGTTATAGCTGAAGATTGCCCCCAGGATCACTATCACTATTGGCCACAAGCCTTTGATAACCCCATAAGCCATGGCCGAGCCCAAGGTCTGTGCCGGGGTATGCCAGAAAATGGTTGCCTCGACCAGGGTCAGTAACAGAGTGACTAACACCGCCTGATGTATCGGCATCTTGATTTTCAGGATCAGCAGGATCATGACCAAGAGCGGTAATACGCCCAGGGAAAACAGCAGATACTCGTGCATAGGATTCCTTAAATGACCAGAGATAGAGTGAATTGCGTGATGGATTACGTCCCAAAACCTGGGGGTGAAGCTGGGTAGGCCTTGAGCAGGAACTCCAACCTGCTCAAGGCCTTACGACAAGGCTTCAGCTGAATGTCAGCAAGGGGGACAGACACAGCAAGATGCCGGTCGCGATAACTATGTAGAGAGACAAGCCCTTATATTTATGCAGCGCAGGCACCCGATAGACCAGGTAAGCCGGGATCAAACATCCCACCAGGCCGAAGATCGGGCTGCTGATGCTGGTAAAGCTGAGCACAGGCGCATTGAAACAGATGGCGCCCCAGGCAAGCAGTATGGTGAACAAAATAATGCCGCGATTGACGTACTTGGTATTGATCTTCTCTTCCGCAGTGGTGCGCCTCAGCAAGTTCATGGTCAGGCCATAACAGGCTTCACGAAACCCCATGTAAACCGCAAAGAAGGCTGTCATAACGGCAAAAATATTCAGGATCAGGCTGAACAGCTTGATGGTGTCTCCGGGGATACCCTGAGCCACCATGGCCAAGGCGGAGATATTCTCATCGTAGGCTTTTAGCGCCTGGTCATGCCCCATGGCCAGGCTGAAAGACACGGCATAGAAAAATACCACCACAAAAAGTATGCCGAAGGCCAACTTCATCGCTCTCTGAGCCTTGTAGCGCGCCACCTCTATCGACTTTTCCCTGGCGCGATAGGAGATCACCAGAGGGCTCAGGTTGGTCACAAACAGAATCGATGACAGGGTAAATGGCAGCATGACAATAGTGTCTTTGAAGCCACTCTGGGGAGTGGGAACCGCACCTATGTTATTCAGATCCCACTGCTCTATCATCATGAAACCCAGTATCGCAATCACACTCAATTTGGTGAGTACCATAAAGGATGAAACCTTGAATAGCAGCGCCTCGCCTCTGGATGCCAGACTCACCAGGATGCAAACCAGTGCCAACCCGTAGAAGGGATTATCGGACAACAGCTGTTTGGTGAGGCCAAAACTCTGCAGGAAAGAAGCGCTGTCATTGGTAATTGCGGTCGAATAAACCAATACCCAAATCACCAACATCAAGAAATAGAGCACACCCAGTAATATTCCCCAGTTTTTCCCCAGATAACCGGAAATCACATCCGGATAATCCCGGCATTTGGGAGATTCCACCAAGGTATTAATAAATAGTTTCTGAAACATATACATGGCTGGATAGCCAATAATGGCCGATAGCAGGAATACCCAAAGTCCCATCAAGCCTATTTGAATGGGCAGAAATACTATCCCCGCGCCAATGGCCATGCCTATACTCATGACCACCCAGCCCCAGTCCGTGCTGTCGAAGCGGGTTGCCGCCTTCCACTGTGCCGAGCCCCTGGTGATTTCTACTGCCGATATTGCTGCTGTCATTACGCCCCCTGGTTCAATTATTTTTTATTTATTTTTTGAACCATTTAATATTCAAGGAATATAAATTCCTAATGTATTTTCATTAATCTCAATGAGTTAAATATGGGGCCAAACCTGTATGATTATTGTAAATAGATAAAGTCTACCTCGGCAGATGTATAGACTAAGTTAAGCCAAATACGGCTCAAATATTGAAGCCGATCTGCTTTAGCAAACATTCCGGCGAAATTTGTATTGCCAATCCAATCGATCAATATGAAATTGGCCGTCCGCAGATGAACTATCTTTCACACTTCCAGCATCCAATGAATATATTTTCATCATAAGTGCATAGAAGTTAATTTATATGAGTTTACCCAAACACTGCGAATACGGATAAAAAGAGTGCCTGTAGCTGGTTTTCGGGTTCACCGCCGAGGCTAAAAGCTTTACCATGACTCGGCGACCAGCAAAGGCTTGTTGTTTGGACGAGAAGAATCAGGGATCCAGTTAGCCCAAGTTAAGGAGAACAATCAATGCGTTGCAGACATTGCGGCTCAGACAATATCAGACACTTCAAAGCCATTCATGCCGAAGGCACAACAGAAGTTTCAGTCAGCGCCTCGGCCAAACCCATGTGGAACAACCAGCCCTTCTCTGTGCATGGAAAACAAAAACTCAAGGGTGGCGCCCAACTGCAAACCGAACTGGCCAAGCGCTGCTCGCCGCCATCTGACCCTCAGCCCTTGGTGCTATTTCTGGCGGCTTTCCCCGGACTACTCTTGGGCGGCTACCTGGGGTTTCAGGCAGGCAGCAACTGGAGCAGTTTTTGGCTGGGAGTGCTGTGCTTTTTTGTCTCCTGTTTTACTCTGATCCTGAGCGCCGATTGGCTGTGGAAAAACTACTTGGGAGGGCGAAAGTCGATGCAGCAATACCAGGCGGCACTGAATCAATGGCAGAACTCCTGGTACTGTGGCAAGTGTGCCAAAGTCAGTATTTTTTAAACCTTCTTGCCTCTTTGCCGTCACTCATCAGGCCTTGGGAATAACCATGAATCACATCTCAGACATTCAGCAACTGGAAAGCCAACTGCGTAGTGCCATGTTGAATTCGGATATCAATTTGCTGGATAGACTGCTCTCGCCTCAACTGATATTCACCAATCACCTGGGGCAAGTGCTCGGCAAAGCAGAGGATCTGCATGCCCACAGCTCAGGCCTGCTCAATATCACTCGGATAGACACCCTGGCCGAAGAGATACGGCTGCATCAGGGGACTGCGATAGTGTCGGCGGAGGTGAATATTCAAGGCAGCTATGCCAAAGCGCCGACCAACGGTCGTTTTCGCTTTACCCGGGTTTGGCTGCACAGGACAAGCGGCTGGCAACTGATAGCGGCTCACTCGAGCCTGCTGGTTTGAGCACTGGGTTTTACGACGAACTACTGATTTCATGGTGACCATTTTATGACCAAAAACCCACAGCAGACCAGGCTATGCCAATATCAGCAGCATATGCTTATGACAGAGCTCGAGGCTGAGCCAGGCAAGTTGAAACTCGTCTGGCGCAGCAGGCAAACGCAACTGAAATACGCGCTTTGGGGACTACTGGCGATGCTTGCCGGAATTCTGGGAGTACTGGTGTTGGACCCCGCCAGACAGGACACTTGGTTTACGGCTGCCATCATAGCTATAGTGCTGGGGCTCAGCGGCATCATCATGGGCCTGAACCTCTACCGCCTGCTCAAACCCGTTACTCTGGATCTGCAACAGGGCTGCTTCTTCCGGGGCGGAAAAAGCAAGCCTCTCAGTCAACTCTGCCGCATAGAGGTGCAACGCAATACCTATAACGAAAGATTCAGAAGTCACATGCTTGAACACCTGACTGACGAAGAGCTCATAAGTGTCAGCGTGGTACTCTGTTTTGCTGAGCGTGAGCGACTCGGTTTTGGCCTGTTCAAACCTCAAAAGCAGGCCACAGACAAGGCCAGAGCCTACGCACAAACACTCGCCGAACTGATAGGCTTTAACGGCGAAATAACAGTTACCCAGGGTTCAGGCCTGGGCCGTTAAGTTACGCTACTCTTTAGCCAAGCGTGACAAACCAAAGGGGCCAGCTGTTAACTTAATCCAATGATTATGTTGATATATTTATTTGCATTAAAACAGAGAATTAGATTTGCACCTTGAAGGTGGCAGCGTTAAGGTATCGCGGCAAATCATAACTACCAAGAAGGAACCATGATCGACAGTAAGCAGCGATATTTTGCCAAGCAAGATATCAAAGCCCCCGCCCCCCCTCTTCCCAAACACGCCTTGTTCAATACCCTAAGCGACCTGATAGTCGCGTTCTGTTTTCTACTGGGCAGCTTCTTTTTTCTCACAGATGTTCACACTCTTATCGGCGCCTGGCTGTTTGTAATAGGCAGTGTTCAGCTACTGATAAAGCCCTTGGTCACCCTGCTCAACTGGTGGCGCTGACAGATTAATCTGCCACCAATATATCAGGGCTTTTGCCATACACTCGCCCCCCAGGCAGAAGCCCTGCCACCATTGCGCCACACTTTACCCAGCCGATAAACGCAACGCATTGCCAAGGGCTATTTCTCTGATAGTATATGTATAAATTCACAGTAATCCGGTGCTAAAGGTTTGCAGAGACTGGATCTTATTGCTATCACCGAGCTCAAGGGCGTAGCCGCTAAAATGGCTGAGAAACTGCACAAGCTCGGAATCAACACGGTACAGGATCTGCTGTTCCACCTGCCGCTGCGCTACGAAGACAGAACCCGCATCTACCCCATAGCCAGCCTTACTCCCGGCAGCTACGGCACCATAGAAGCCGAAATTCAGTCCAGCCAGATCATCAATGGCCGCAAGCGTATGTTGATCTGCAATGTCCGTGATGACAGCGGCAACATGACCCTGAGGTTCTTCAATTTCTCAGCCGCCCAGCGCAATGCCATGCAACAAGGTCTGACCATTAGAGCCTACGGCGAAGTGCGCCGAGGTAACCACCAGGCCGAGATCATTCATCCGGATTACAAGATACTCAAAGGCGACGAACCGCCCAACCTCAGTGAAACCCTGACGCCCATCTATCCCACCACTGAAGGGCTCAAGCAGGCCAGTTGGATGAAATTGACCGAGCAGGCTCTAAACCTGCTGCAGGAGGACGGACTGCAGGAGTTGCTACCCGAGGCGCTGCGCCCCAATCAGCAAAGCCTGGCTCAGGCGGTGCGCACCCTGCATAGGCCCCCGGCGGATGTCGATATCTACCGTCTGGAACAGGGGCAACACCCGGCGCAGCAACGCCTGGTGCAGGAAGAACTGCTGGCGCATAACCTGTCTATGCTCAAGCTCAGAGAGCGCAGTAATCATGACAAAGCCGTGCCTTTGCCCGCCACCGGCGCTTTACTCAATCCCTTCCTCGCCGCCTTGCCCTTTAAACCTACGGGGGCGCAGCAGCGAGTGGTGGCAGATATCGGCCGCGATATTGAAAAGCCGCAACCCATGATGCGCCTGGTTCAGGGCGATGTTGGCTCGGGCAAGACCCTGGTGGCGGCCATGGCCGCACTGCAGGCGATAGAAAACGGTTATCAGGTGGCCATGATGGCGCCCACAGAGCTGTTGGCCGAGCAACATGCAATTAATTTCAGTCAATGGCTGGAGCCATTGGGGCTCAAAGTCGGCTGGCTGGCGGGCAAGCTCAAGGGCAAGGCCAGGGCCCAGTCGCTGGAGGATATCGCCTCCGGCAGTGCCCACATGGTGATAGGTACCCACGCCATCTTTCAAGAGCAGGTACAGTTTCACAAGCTGGCGTTGATCATCATAGATGAGCAACACAGATTCGGCGTACATCAGCGCCTGGGGCTGAGAGAGAAAGGCATCAGCCAGGGTTTTCATCCCCACCAGCTGATCATGACGGCGACCCCTATTCCCCGCACCCTGGCGATGACAGCCTATGCGGACCTGGATACCTCCATCATCGACGAGTTACCGCCGGGGCGCACCCCGGTCACCACAGTGGCCATCAGTGACAGTCGGCGTCAGGAGGTGATCGATAGGGTACGTCAGGCGGCGCTCAATGACGGTCGCCAGGCCTACTGGGTCTGCACCCTTATCGAGGAATCCGAAGTGCTCGAATGCCAGGCAGCCGAAGACACCTGCGAAGAACTGCGTGCCGCCCTGCCGGAGCTGAGCATAGGCCTGGTACATGGCCGTATGAAGAGCGCCGAAAAACAACAAGTCATGGACAGCTTCAAACGCGGCGACCTCAAGTTGTTGGTGGCCACCACCGTCATTGAAGTGGGGGTCGATGTGCCCAACGCCAGTCTGATGATCATCGAAAACCCGGAACGGCTCGGGCTGGCACAGCTGCACCAGTTGCGCGGCCGGGTCGGTCGCGGCGCCGTGGCCAGCCACTGCGTCCTGCTGTATAAGGCACCGCTGTCACACACGGCTACCAAACGGCTTGGAGTATTGCGTCAGAGCAACGACGGCTTTGTCATTGCCCAAAAAGATCTGGAGATCCGTGGCCCGGGTGAAGTGTTGGGCACCCGCCAGACAGGTATAGCCGATATGAAGGTGGCCGATCTGGTACGGGATCAGGCGCTTATTCCCCACATCCAGAAACTGGCTCGCCACGTGATGAGCCAGGCACCGGAGAATGTCGATGCCATCATTCAGCGTTGGCTGGGCGACCGGCAGCAGTATGTTCAGGCCTAGTGCGCTAAAAAGGTCACAAAGTTGCCGAGAGTTCAGCCGGGATTCAAGTCAATCACCACAGGATCTGCTCTACTGGCAATATTTCACAAATAAATCCTGCTGCCAGGCGGCCGAACGCTGGACAAGATGGCCAATATTTGCAGAATGGGAGAGGCGCTGCCTCACAGGTATCAATGAAAGGAAATCCAATGCAAGTCAATCAAGAAGATAGAATCGCGCCGCAGGAAAAGTCCTCTGGCAACAGTGGCATTGCTATCATCCTATTGGTGTTGGTATTGCTGATTGCAGGAGGAGCCTACTACTATTTCAGCGGCGAACAAGAGCCGCAGCAAGCAGCAGAGCCCACCCAGGTTGAACTCCCCGAACCCGCTCCCAGCGAACCGCTGCAAACCCAAGTCCAGGTGCCTGAACCTGAAACCGTACCCGAGCCAGAACCTGAAGTGGTTCAGCCCGAAGTCGAGCCGGAACAACCTCTGCCTTCACTGGCCGAAAGTGATGAATATGTTCATGAAAAGGCCGTGGCAATGGCTGATGGCATGAAGATAGAGCCACTGCTGGTTGAACAAGATCTGGTACGCCAGTTCGTGGTGTTTGTCGATAATCTGGCCCAAGGCGAACTGGCCCGTAAAACCAGTCCGATGAAAGGCCCGAGCGACACCTTCACAGTATCTGAAATCTCCAACAAGACCTATCTGGATCCGGATAGCTACCACAGATACGACCTTTACGCCGACTTCCTCACCGGCCTCAACGACGAGCAGTTGCTCAACACCTATCGTCAGTTGTCGCCGCTGCTGGAGCAGGCCTTCGATGAGCTGGGTTACCCCAACCTCAAATTCGATGAGCGGATGCAACAAGCCATCAAGGTGCTGTTGGCAACCCCAGTGATAGAAGATCCTATCGAGCTGTACGCCATCAGCGTGAACTACAAGTTTGTCGATCCCAAACTGGAAGCCCTGCCCAACGCGCAGAAAATGCTGGTACGTATGGGTCCCGACAACACTCGTAAGATCAAGACGGTACTGCGGCGGCTGCAGAGCCAGCTGAGCAACTGAGCGGCATCTGAATCACCCGGCGCCCGCCGGGTGATTCCCTTGTTAGCGAAAAGTTGTAACTGATCTTTAGCTGTAACCTAAACCCCTTCTTAAAACCCGTACTTTCAGTGTAGAATATGGCCCTTTGTACCGGTGTTTCAGAGGGAACGGGCAATCGGTACGGCGGTCGCATTCCGACCCGACAGATTCACTCCCTCACGACCCGTAAGGGATAGCAACAAAGATCTGTGTCAGAGGCAAAGCAGTGCAACTAGCGTTCAGTATTCTCTCCTGGGGAGCCTGGTCCCCGGAGTATCAACAGCAGCAAGATTGGCAGCAGTGGCAAAGTAGCAACTGCGCCCTTGATGACAGCGATCGCATTGCCCCCAAGTTACCCCAGGTTGCCGCCATGCAGCGGCGCCGTTTCAGCCGCCTGAGCAAGATGATGCTGGAAGCCGCCTTTCAGGCTGAAGCCCCCAGCCAATGCCGCAGCGTATTTGCCTCGCGCCATGGCGAACTCAATCGCACCATAGAACTGCTGCAGGATATTATTGCCAGGCAGCCGCTCTCTCCCATGGGTTTCAGCCAATCGGTTCACAACACCGCCAGCGGTCTGTTTGGCATAGTCACGGGTAATACTGGCGCTTCCACTTCAGTGGCGGCGGGCACAGATACCCTATCCCAAGCCATGTTGGAAGCCTGGGCCCAGTTGGCCGAGGACCCCAGCCCCCTGCTATTGGTGTTCGGCGATGACCCTGTGCCGCCCGTCTATGATGAATTTACCCAAGAGATGGAACTGCCACTGGCCTTGTCTCTGCAGCTGGCCCCGGCCGATGTTACCGGCATAGCCAGAGTTACCCTGAGCCAGCAGACCGGCGCCGGGCAGCCGCTGAGCTTCGGCGCACTGCTGCAGGCACTGGCAAACGGCACGGCAATCCAGGGGCAACTGGCCCATTGGCATTGGCAGCTGGAACCCTCAAGGGAGCCGCTATGACAGCCCCGGCAACCGGTATCGGCTATTTTCCCCGTTGGCTCGCCGGCATCAGCTGTTATATCGCCTTCGGCCTTGGCGGCTTGCTGAGCTCCTTGACCATTTTACCTGTGCTGAGGTTCTGGCCCGGCGAGCGCGATGTGCGCATTCAAAGAGTACAAAAAGCGGTGCACTACATGTTCCGCGGCTTTGTGCATATGCTGACCTGGGCCGGCGTGATCAGGGTCAGCACAGTAAATCTGCAGCGATTACGGCAGGCCAAGGGCATGGTGGTGATTGCCAATCACCCCACCCTCATAGATGTGGTGGTGTTAATCAGCCTGATGCCCAATGCCGGCTGCATAGTAAAACAGGGACTGTGGCGTAACCCCTTTCTGCGCGGAGTCGTCTCCGCCGCCGGCTATATTCCCAATCGCGGCGCCGATCTGCTGCTACAGGACTGCCGTGAAGTGTTGGCCAGAGGCACCAATCTGATCATCTTTCCCGAGGGCACACGCACGGTAAAAGGCGCAGTGATCAATCCCTTTGCCCGCGGTTCGGCCAATATCGCCCTGCGCACCGGGGCAGATATTCTGCCAGTGGTACTCAGGGTGGTTCATCCCGGACTCACCAAACAGGATCCCTGGTACGAAATCCCGAGACGCACCATACAGATGCAAGTGGAAACCGGGGCAAGCATAGCGCATCTGAGGTATGATGCCGAAAGCGGTGGCGATGCCCGGATGGCACGCCAACTCACCAGAGATCTGGAAACCTATTACAAACAACAATTAGATATAAATTATGAGCTTACATAACGAAATTAAACAGCTAATCATAGATTGCCTCGATCTTGAGGATATCAGTATCGACGATATAGATACCGAAGCACCGCTGTTCGGTGAGGGGTTGGGACTGGATTCCATCGATGCACTTGAGCTGGGCTTGGCGATCAAGAAGCAGTTCGACGTCAAGATCGAAGCCAACTCAGAGGCAACCAAGGCCCACTTTTACAGTGTCGCCAGCCTTGCCGCGTTTATCGAATCCCAGCGCGCGTAGGAGGTGCTCATGCAAAGCCGTGAACAGATATTGGAAATGCTGAGCAAGATCCTGGTCGATGAGTTTGAAGTGGATGCCGAGGCGATAACCCCTGAGGCATCCCTCTATGAAGAGCTGGATCTGGACAGCATTGATGCGGTAGATCTGGTGATCAAATTGCAACAGCTGACCGGCAAAAAGATACAGCCCGATGAATTCAAGTCGGTACGGACGGTCAACGACGTGGTTAACGCCATCGAGGGACTGGTTAAAGACTGATGCGTGCCCTGGCTCAGACAGTCACGGCCCTGTTGCTGCTGGGATATCCCCTGGCGGTATATCTGGGGCTGAACTATCTGCCGGGCAATGGCCTGGCACTCTTGCTGGCGGCCTTGCTCGGTGCCAGGTTGCTGCTGGGGAAGCAAAAGCTCAAGGCGCTGGCCGCTCCGGTCGTTCTGGGGTTACTGCTGGCGCTCGGCAGCTTGCTTGCCAAGCGTCAGGACTGGCTGCTGTACTACCCTGTGCTGGTCAATGCTTGCATGCTGGTGCTGTTTGCCTCTTCGCTGCTTAAAGGTCCCAGCATGGTGGAACGTCTGGCCAGGTTGGCCGAGCCGGATCTGCCCGAGGAAGCCAGGCCCTACCTGGTAAGGGTCACACAACTCTGGTGCGGTCTGTTTGTCTTCAACGGCGGCATGGCGGCTTATACGGCGCTGTTTACCAGCCTGGAGACCTGGGCCCTGTACAACGGCCTGATAGCCTATCTGCTGATGGGGCTGCTCGGTGGCGGAGAATGGCTCTATCGCCACTTTTGTCTGAAGCGATCATAAAGGGACAGTTATGACAGAGTTATTGAAAACCTGGCTTACCCAAGGCCCCGCAGGGCAACAACTGATCAGTTTTAACCACCATGACATAGTCACGGGTTCACTGTTCGCCACCCAGGTCTATCATCTGCATCAGCGCCTGCAAGCCCGGCCGGAAAAACGTTGGCTATTGGCCTGTGACAGCAGCGATCTGTTCGCCGTTGGCCTCTGCGCCGCCCTGTTGTCGGGCAAGCAGATCATACTGCCGGCCAACACTCAGCCTGGTACTCTCAGCGAATTGACCCAGGAGTTTGATGCCATAGTGTCAGACCGCCCCCTGTGTGAGGGCAAGATCTGGCTCGAGCTGAAAAAAGAGCTATCACTGCCCCACTCGCCCTGGCCGCAGATGGCCGAGGGGGATGGGTTCGGCGAACTGCTGCTGTTCACCTCTGGCTCCAGCGGCCAACCCAAGGCGGTTCGCAAGCGTCTGCAGCAACTGGATGCCGAAGTCAGTGTGTTGGAGCAGACCTTCGCCGCTCACCTGCCACACTGCAGCGTGATTGCCACCGTCAGCCACCAGCATATCTATGGCTTGCTGTTTAAGATTCTCTGGCCACTGGCGGCCAGTCGCCCCTTCCTCAGCGATCTGGTGGAATACCCGGAAACCCTGAGTTATTACACCGCCCTATTTCCCAACCTGTGCCTGATCAGCAGCCCGGCGCAGCTGTCGAGGCTGCCGGATGCGCTGGAGCATGAACGCCAGCTGCACACTCCCAGCCTGATCTTCAGCTCCGGCGGGCCCCTGAGCCTGGAAGCCGCCCAAGGGGTCAAGCGCTGCTACGGTAGCCTGCCAATCGAGGTCTACGGCAGCACGGAAACCGGCGGCATAGGTTATCGGCGCCAACAGAGCAGCGACACACCCTGGCAGGCCTTTGCCCCCATGGAGCTGAGCAATGACAGCGACGGCGCTTTGCTGCTGCGCTCGCCCTATCTTGAAGACAATGGCCAATACCGCTGTGAAGACAAGGTTCGGCTGCTGGGCGAAGGCCAGTTCTGCCTCGAAGGCCGCTTGGACCGCATCGTCAAGATAGAGGAAAAGCGCCTGTCTCTGGTGCAGATGGAAACCTTGCTCAACGCCCATCCCTGGGTGACCCAATCGCATCTGGTGCTGCTGGAAAACCCCAGAGTACAACTGGGCGCGGCGGTAGAGCTTTCCACCGCCGGCAAGGCACAGCTCGAAGCCGAGGGCAAACTCAGCATCAACAACGCCCTTAAGGCCCATCTGCTGAGCCAATTTGAACGTGTGACTCTGCCAAGGCGCTGGCGCTATCCACAGCAGCTGCCGCTCAACGCCCAGGGCAAGTTGCTCAAAAACGATATTCTCGAGCTGTTTGATCATGATTAAGTCTGTTCTTCCGCCCATTCTTCAACAGCGGCATCAGGACAATGAAGCCAGTTGGCGCCTGAGCATTCCGGCCGAGCTGCCTATGTTTGCCGGCCACTTTCCCGGCCAGCCGGTATTGCCCGGCGTGACTCAACTGGACTGGGCCGTGCGTCTCGGCAGCCAGGCATTCGGCTATGATGCCGAAGTCGCGGTGCTCGAGGTGCTCAAGTTTCAGCAACTGCTGTTGCCGAATATGCAAGTCACCCTCAGCATCAGCAATAACCCCGCCAAGGGTAAACTGAGCTTCAGCTACAGCGACGGCGAACAGAAGTTCGGCTCGGGTCGTATCGCCTTCAAGACAGAGGCCAAGCAATGAAGCTGGCGCTGATCATCCCCAATTACAACCATAGGGGCCATATCGCTGCGACGCTGGAAGCCCTCAAACCACTGGGGCTGCCCTGCTTTTTGATCAACGACGGCAGCGACGATGAGACCCGCTATCTGTTGCAACAGTTGGCCGAACAACACAGCGACTGGGTCAGCCTGCTGCATCACCCATACAACCGCGGCAAGGGCGCCGCCGTGATGACAGGCCTGCGCGCCGCCTGGGCCGCGGGTTTTTCCCATGGCCTACAGGTGGACGCCGACGGCCAACATAATCTGGAAGATATTCCGGCGCTGATAGCCAGGGCGCAGCTCAACCCCAAGGCGCTGATCTCCGGCCTGCCGCAATATGATGATTCCGTGCCCAAGGGTCGGCTCTACGGCCGTTACCTGACCCATTTTTGGGTCTGGGTCGAGACCCTGAGCCTGGATATCCGCGATTCCATGTGCGGCTTTCGAATCTATCCACTGGCGGCCACCGAGGCCCTGCTTCGCAGCGAAGCCCTCGGCGAGCGGATGGACTTTGATATCGAAGTCATGGTGCGTCTCTACTGGCGCGGTGTTGCCATAGAACATATTCCCACCAAGGTGATCTACCCGGAAGACGGCAGCAGCCATTTTCAGGGGCTGGCCGACAATGTAAGGATCAGCAAGCTGCACAGCAGGCTGTTTTTCTCCATGCTGTGGCGCAAGCTCAAGGGGCAGAAACTGGGGCCAACCCAAGCGGCACAAGACAACCCCCAAGGCGCTCATTGGTCCAACGTCAAGGAACGGGGCAGCTACTGGGGTATCAAGCTGCTGGCCGAAAGCTATCGTTTCGGCGGCCACTGGCTGGCACGGGCGATCATGTACCCGGTGATCTGTTATTTCTTTATCACGGGGCGACAGGCCCGCGAGGCGTCACAAGCGTTTCTAAAGCGGGTGCAGACACTGGAGCCACAGCACCCGAGTCTCGGTCAGCCGGTGACTTGGCGCGACAGCCTGCGCCACTTCTTCGCCTTCGGCAATGCCGCGCTGGATCGCATCGATGCCTGGTGCGATCGCATTCGCTTGCAGCAGGTGGAGTTCAGCGACCGTCAGCAGTTGGCCGAGCAGTTACAAAGCGGGCAGGGAGCCGTGTTGCTGGTGTCCCACCTTGGCAATATTGAGCTGTGCCGCGCCATCTCCATTCACCAGCGCAAGGTGAAGGTCAATGTGATGGTGATGACCCGCAATGCCGAAAACTTCAACCGGGTGCTCAAGCAGCTGAACCCGGACAGTGAACTCAACTTACTCCAGGTTACCGAACTCAACCCGGCCACCTCCATGTTGCTGCAAAGCAAGGTCGAGGCCGGTGAATTGGTGGTGATTGCCGCCGACCGCACCTCTAGCCACAGCCCGGGTCGCACTGTGAAAGTGCCGTTCCTCGGCGAAATGGCGCCCTTCCCCCAGGGCCCCTTTATTCTGGCCGGTCTGCTGGACTGCCCCATCTACACCATGTTCTGCCTGCGGGAACAGCAGGGCTACAAGGTCTGGCTCGAGCCCTTCGAGCAGAGTCTCAAAGGCCCGAGAGCCGAGCGGCAGCAGCGGCTGCAACAGGCAGCAGGCCTCTATGCCCGGCGGCTGGAACATTTTGCCCGCAAGGCACCACTGCAGTGGTTTAACTTTTTCGATTTTTGGCGGCAGGACCAAGTTGCTGACCGCCCCAAGGACAACTCATGAGCGCAACAGTTAAGGCCACCAAGACGGTCGGCTTCGGCCAAACATCACTGACACTGGAACAGGTGGTCGCCATCGCCAAAGGGGCGCCGGTGACCCTCAACGCCAGTGCAGAGTACCGTGACTATATCCAGCGCGGCGCTCGCTTTATCGACAGCCTGCTTCATGAAGAAGGCGTGGTCTATGGGGTCACCACAGGCTACGGCGATTCCTGTACCGTCAATGTCGGCCCGGATCTGGTACACGAATTGCCGCTGCATCTGTCGCGCTTTCATGGTTGCGGTATGGGCAAGGTGCTGGAGATCCCCCAGGCCAGAGCCGTGATGGCCTGTCGCCTCAACTCACTGGCCGTGGGTAAGTCCGGTGTCAGCTATGAGCTGCTGGAGCGTATAGCCCTGCTGCTGAATCTCAACATAGTGCCGGTGATCCCGGAGGAAGGCTCTGTGGGTGCCAGCGGCGATCTCACGCCACTGTCTTATCTGGCCGCCGTACTGGTTGGCGAGCGGGAGGTCTTCTATCAAGGACAGCGCCGCGCCACCAGCGAGGTCTACGCCGAACTTGGGATCAGCGCCCTCAAGCTCAGGCCCAAAGAGGGCCTGGCACTGATGAACGGCACCGCCGTGATGACGGCGCTGGCTTGTCTGGCCTATGACAGGGCCGAGTACCTGAGCCGCCTGTGCGCCCGCATTACCGCCATGGCCTCACTGACACTCAAGGGCAACTCCAACCATTTCGACGAGATACTGTTTGCCGCCAAGCCGCACCCGGGGCAGAACCAGGTCGCGGCCTGGATCCGTGAAGACCTCAACCACCACGAGCACCCACGCAACTCTGACAGACTGCAGGACAGATATTCGATTCGCTGCGCGCCGCACATTATCGGGGTCTTGGCCGATGCCCTGCCCTTTATGCGCCAATTTATCGAGACCGAACTCAACAGCGCCAACGACAACCCGATAGTGGACGGCGAGGGGGAACATATTCTCCACGGTGGCCACTTCTATGGCGGCCATATCGCTTTTGCCATGGACAGCCTCAAGAATGCGGTGGCCAATTTGGCGGATCTGCTGGACAGGCAGATGGCTCTGGTGATGGATCCCAAATTCAACAACGGCCTGCCGGCCAACCTGTCGGCCAGCCAGGGCGAGCGCAGCCCCATCAACCACGGTTTCAAGGCAGTACAGATAGGTTGCTCGGCCTGGACCGCCGAGGCACTGAAACACACTATGCCCGCCAGCGTGTTCTCGCGCTCTACCGAGTGCCACAACCAGGACAAGGTCAGCATGGGCACCATTGCCGCCCGTGACGCCCTGCGGGTGCAGGAACTGACCGAGCAGGTGGCCGCCGCAGCACTGCTGGCCATGAGTCAGGGGATCCGCCTGCGCCTGCTCGCCGGTGAACTGGAACGGGAGTCGCTGGCCGAGTCAGTGGCCACCACCCTGGCGCAGCTGGAAGCCGACTTTGAACTCTTGATTGAAGACAGGCCGCTGGAAGCCTTGTTGCGGCAAACCCTGGCCAAGATCCAAGCCGGAGAGTGGGAGGTGTGCCGATGAAAGCCATCCTCAGCACTGAAATAGAGCTGGAGATCCCCTTCCACGATGTCGACTCCATGGGCATTACCTGGCACGGCAACTATCTGCGTTATTTTGAGATAGCCCGCTGCAAGCTGCTGGACAGGTTCGACTACGGCTACAGCCGAATGCAGGAGTCAGGTTACGCCTGGCCGATAGTGGATCTGCAGCTGAAATACGTCAAACCCAGCCGTTTCGAGCAGAAGATCCGGGTGAGTGCCGCCTTGGTTGAGTGGGAAAATCGGCTGAAGATCAACTACCAGATTTGCGACGCCACCAGCGGTGAGCGCCTCACCAAGGGCTACACCATACAGGCCGCAGTGGATATGCAGACTCAGGAACTGTGCTTGGTGACCCCGCCGGTGTTCCGTGAGCGCCTGGCGCCCTTCATCGCGGCCGCCGAGGCCAAGTCATGAAACCCTCAGCCTTCGGCTTTCGGCTCACACGGCAGCCCACCTTACTGCTTGGGCTGCTGGGACTGTTTTGGTTTAGTGCCGCTTGCAGCAACATGGCTTTAGGGGAAGTGGCGCCAGCGGATAACACTCAGATTGAGCCGGTGACAGTGTTGGCCGCCGAAGCCAAGGGAAAAATCAGGCCGGAGGCGCAGGCATTCGACAAACTCTTTGCCAACCCGGCCACAGAGCAGGCTCTGCAACAGTTAAGCACTAAGATGGCCCTCAGCGACAGCAGCCGAGGCCAGTTTGAGCAGGTGCGCTGGCTCAGGGCGCTGAAACAGCCACTTCGCAGCAGCGGCGAATTTCTGTTTCAGCGAGAGCTGGGCATGCTCTGGCAACAGCAGACTCCCTTTGGCAACCTCTTGCTGCTGAAACAGGGCGAGCTTATCCAGCAGGACAGCCAGGGCAAGCTCAGTGTCACCAAGGCCGATGCCGGCCCGGCGGCCGTGGCTGAAATGCTGCCGCGCATGATGCAATCCCTGCTCTCCGGTGATATTCAGGCATTGAGCCAAGGGTTTGAACTCTATCTGCTCAATGACCAAGCGGGTCATTGGCAACTGGGACTCAAGGCCAAGGAGCAGACAATGGCAGCTCTGCTGCCGCAAATGGTGCTCGAAGGCAGTCAGGATCTCGAATCTCTGACCCTGCTGGCCAAGAACGGCGATATCAGCCAGATATTCTTCTCTGAACTGGATAAATCCCCACTCAATGACAGCGAGCGCGCTCGCTTCTTTCCCGAGGTGGCCCCCTGATGTCGCCTCGCCCTGAGCGCTCTCGTCCCAGGCTCTCTGCGCCGGTTGGCCTGCTGTTATGGCTGGGGCTGCTGACGCTGCTCATCCTGCTTGGCGTCTGGCAGTGGCAACAGGGCGGCCGTATTCAGAGCGACATTCTCGCCATGCTGCCCAAGGTGCAGGAAGATCCACTCGCCGAAGCGGCGCTGAAACGCATGGAGCAGAAGCTCGGCAATCAAGTGTATATCGGCCTGATTGCCAAGGATAAACCTCAGGCGATCGACGCCGGCAAACAGCTACTGAGTGCGCTGGAAAAGGAGCAAGGCGCCTTTAAGAGAGTGCGCAGCGCCGAGGCCGACAGCTTCAGCGCCCTAGGGCGTTTCTATTTCCCCTATCGCATGGGGCTGCTCAGTGACAGCCAGAGGCAGCAACTCGCTAGCGGTGAATTAACCACTCTGATTCAAAACGCGCAGCAACAGCTCTACAGTGCCTTTGGCGCCGCCGGCAGCGACCTGATTGCCGAAGATCCGCTGTTGCTGTTCCCCGACTGGCTCAAGTCGCTGGCCGAGGGCCGCAGTCTCACCCAGGCAGATGGCATACTGTTGGCGCCAACGCCGCAAGGCCAGTATGCAGCCATAGTGATGGCCGAGGGCATAGGCAGCGCCTTTAACCCGCAGCAACAGGCAATCCAGCTCAAGGCGCTGGAGCAGGTCTTGGCGCCTCTGCCGCAAGATATTCGAGTGCTCAAGGCCGGCGCCCTGTTTCATGCCGCGGCCGCCACAGAATCGGCCAAGAGCGAGATCAACCGTATCGGATTAGTCTCCCTGCTTGGAGTGATCCTGCTGGTGCTGCTGGCGTTTCGCTCCTTGATGCCGCTGACGGTGGCACTGCTCACCCTGGGCAGTGGATTTCTGGCGGCGACGGTCACTGCCCTGACACTGTTTGGCGAACTGCATCTGCTGACTCTGGTGTTCGGCACCAGCCTTATCGGTATCGCCATCGACTACAGCTTTCACTTCTACTGCGAGCGCTTGCAACATCCCAAGGCTTCTCCCAGGCAGGTGATTGGCCTGATATTTCCGGCCGTGACCCTGGCCTTGCTCACCAGTGTCGGCGCTTACCTGGGCATAGGCCTGGCGCCTTTTCCCGGCATGCAACAAGTGGCCGTGTTCTGTGCCAGCGGGCTGATTTTCACCTGGCTGACACTGCTGCTGGCATACCCGGCCATAGCCGCCAGCCCCTTGCTTGCCGGAGACAACCGTCTGGCGCTGGCTGGACGATTGCTGAATCTCTGGCAAGCTCTCGGTCGGCGCAGCAGTCTGTTAATCCTAGTGCCACTGGGGTTACTGCTGCTGTTTGGCGGCATTAACCTCAAGGCCAACGATGATATCCGGGCGCTGCAGAGCAGCCCACCAGCGGTCAGCGAGCCGGAAAATGCTCTCAGGCAACTGCTGAGTGGCGGCACGGACAATCAGTTCCTGCTGGTCCGGGGTGACAGCGCCGAGGAGATGCTGCAGCATCTCGAACAGCTGGCGCCCGGGCTCAAGCGTTTGATTGCTGAAGGCAAACTCGGCAACAGCGTGAATATCGCCCGCTATTTGCCGAGCATCAAACGCCAGCAGCAAGATCATCAGTTGCAGGGGCTTATCTATCGCCAAACAGACAAGGTTTTGGACACTCTGGGGCTTAATGCCGAGTTGGCAGGGCCGCTCTCGAGGCAATGGGCCGAATTCCAGCCGCTCTCGGCCACAGACTGGCTCGCCAGTGAAGGGGCTAAATCCTCAGGGCTGAGTGACCTCTACCTCACCCCCACTGACGGAATATCGGCTCACGCCGCCATAGTGCTGCTCGGTGGCATCCACGATCTCGACGCCCTCAAGCAGCTGGCAAGCAGCAACCCGGGTGTGCAGTTGGTCGACAAGGTCGCCGATATCTCGGCGCTGATGGCCAAATACCGTCAATTGACCCTGCTGATGCTGGCACTGGCACTGACACTAGCGGCGGTGATTTTCAGCTGGCGCTTTGGTTTGCGCCGCGGCCTTTGGGTGGCGCTGGTGCCGACTCTGGCGGCGATTCTGACTCTGGGCGCCCTTGGCTGGCTCGGCAGCGGCTTGACCCTGTTTCATGCCCTGGCACTGGTGTTGGTGTTCGGCATAGGCGTGGACTACAGCCTGTTTTTTGCCGAAGCTAAACAGCATCCCAGAGGCGTGATGTTGGCGGTGCTGATGTCTGCCGCCTCAACCCTGCTGGCCTTTGGCCTGCTGGCTTTGAGTGACACCTATGCCATTGCCGCCTTTGGCATGACCCTGGCGCTGGGCATAGGTTTTACCCTGTTACTCGCTCCCCTAACCTCAACTCTTACAAGGAATGCAAAGTGAACACTGCCAATGCCGTGGAACAAGTCGATGTGGTAATTATCGGTGCCGGGCCATCCGGCTCGGTCGCGGCCAGCCTGCTGAAACAACAAGGAGTAGATGCTCTGGTGCTGGAGCGGGCCCAATTTCCACGCTTTTCCATCGGAGAGAGCCTGCTGCCCTGCTGCATGACAGTGCTGGAGCAGGCTGGGATGACAGAAGCCGTGGCCGAGGCAGGGTTTCAGTTTAAAAACGGCGCAGCCTTTCGGCGCAACGGCCGCTACACCACCTTTGATTTCAGTGACAAGTTTACCCCTGGCCCCAGCACCACCTTTCAGGTTCCCCGAGGCCAGTTCGACAAACTGCTGGCCGACACCGCCAGTACCCAAGGGGTAGAGATACGTTATGGCCAGACGGTCACCGCGGTGGATCTCAGCGCAGAGCCACGGCTGACAGTGGCAGACGAAAATGGACGAGTCTATTCAGTGCAGGCCAAATATCTGCTGGATGCCAGTGGCTTTGGCCGGGTGTTGCCAAGATTGCTGCAGCTGGAATGCCCCTCCAGCCTGCCGGCCCGCTCGGCGATCTTTACCCATATTGAGGACAATATCAGCGACCCGGAGTTTGACCGTAACAAGATCCTTATCAGCGTGCATCCGCGCAACAAGGATATCTGGTATTGGTTGATCCCCTTCAGTAACGGCACCTGTTCGCTGGGGGTGGTGGCCGAACCGCATCTGCTGGCAAGACTCGAAGGCAGCCTGGAGCAGCAACTGCGCACCATAGTCAATGAAGAGCCAGGGCTGGAGGCGCTGCTTAAGGACGCCAGAGTGATCCGCGACTGCGCCACCTTGAAGGGCTATTCGGCCAATGTCAGCACCCTGGCCAGCGACAAGTTTGCCCTGCTGGGCAATGCCGGTGAGTTTCTCGACCCGGTATTCTCCTCCGGGGTGACCATAGCCATGCACTCGGCCAGTCTGGCCTGCGACTGTCTGGTACGCCAACTCAAGGGGGAAGCGGTAGACTGGCAGCAGGATTATGCCGAGCCCTTGATGCTGGGGGTCAACACCTTCCGCACCTATGTGGAAGCCTGGTATGACGGCAGATTCCAGGAGGTGATCTTCTTTGAAGACGCCAACCCCAAAATAAAACAGATGATTTGCTCTATCCTGGCGGGCTACGCCTGGGACAGCAACAACCCCTTTGTCAGTGAATCCCGGCGCAGATTGGATCTGGTGGTGAACCTCTGCCGCGACGCCGTCGAGGAAGCCTTATGACAGCCGCTGTCACCCGCTTGCTACTGCTTGCCACTGTGCTGGTTGGCCTGAGTGGCTGCAGCCAGCTATTGTATCGCCAAACCTGCGTTGCCCTGGCAAAGGATGTTAGTTATTGTCTGGCGCCGCTGCCGCTGAACCAGGCCGCGCCCAAGGGACAAACCTCTGATACCAAGGCTGCCAAAGACGCAAAGCAGCCAGATGAGCCCCAGGGCAATGGCTCGGTTCAAACTCAAACTTTGGAGCAAACGCTCAGTCTCAGCCAGCAGGTGCGGCTGCAACGAGGGGAGCAGAGCCATGAGCTTATCAGCCAACTGGAACTGCAGCCGCAGCAAATGACTGTGGTGGGGCTGGCACCTCTGGGCCAAGCACTGTTTACCTTGATCTACGATGGACATACACTGACCAGCGAGCAGAGTGTGCTGCTCGGCAATGAGTTTAAAGCAGAATATCTGCTGGCCTTGCTGCAGCTCATCTATTGGCCGGAGGAAAAGCTGAACGCTTATCTGGATGGTGCCAGGGTGAAACTGGAAGATTGCGCCGCCGTCCTGTGCCGGGTATTGCTGAGCAATGACAATCGCGAGCTGATACGGATAAGTTACTCCAGCCCCGACATCTGGCATGCGGAAGTGGCCATGAACATGCCGCAGGCCGATTTAAAACTGAACATTAAGCCCCTGTAATGGATACAGGGCCGGATCCCAAAACAGAGATATGACAACTACAGCCATAAATCATGCGGGTTTTTGTACCCCTCTCGGCAACCGGGCCGACGAGGTGCTTAACGCCTTGCTCGCCGGTGACAGCCGCGGCATGGTCAGCCGCGACAACCTGTTGTTTGAACGGCCGGCCATAGTCGGGGTAGTGAACAGCGAATTACCGGCCATTCCCGCCGAGTTTGCCGACTATGACTGTCGTAACAACGCCCTGTTGCTGTGTGCCGCGCTGCAAATTACCCCGGCGGTGGAAGCCGCCAAGGCCAAATATGGCAAGGAGCGCATCGCGGTTGTCATAGGCACCAGCACCTCAGGGATCTCCAAGGGCGAAGAGGCACTGGAGTACCGCAATCGCCACGGCCATTTCCCTTCGGATTACCACTATTTTCAGCAGGAGCTGGGGGGTACCAGTCGCTTCCTGCAAGCCTGGTTCAAGCTGAGCGGTCCCTGTTACACACTGTCGACGGCCTGCTCCTCCAGCGCCAAGGTGTTTGCCGCCGGTAAACGGCTGTTGGACGCCGGACTGTGCGACATGGTGATAGTCGGCGGGGTCGACAGCCTGTGCCAATTGACCCTCAACGGCTTCGATGCGCTTGAGTCTGTCTCCAAGGGGCACTGCAATCCTTTTAGCGCCAACCGCGACGGCATCAACATAGGTGAAGGCGCGGCGCTGTTTACCCTGGAGAGAGGAAGCGGCCAGGTGCTGCTGTCCGGTGTCGGCGAGTCGGCCGATGCCCACCATATCTCGGCGCCCCATCCCGAGGGCAGCGGCGCAATTGCCGCCATGGAGATGGCACTCAAGCAGGCGGAGCTGACGCCTGATGACATCGACTATGTCAATCTGCACGGCACTGCCACCCCCAAGAATGACGCCATGGAAAGCCGCGCCATGCACTCGGTATTTGCCGAAGCACTGCCGCCTTGCAGTTCCACCAAGCCCTTGACCGGCCACGCACTGGGCGCCGCCGGGGCATTGGAAGCGGTATTCTGCTGGCTGCTGTTGTCGCCCCTCAACCCTGATGGACAACTGCCGCCGCATCTGTGGGATGGTGAGCAGGATGGCAAGGATCCCGCACTGCCACTGGTCAAACAGGGCAGCCGCCACTCACTGAATCACCTGATGAGTAACTCCTTCGCCTTTGGCGGCAGCAATGCCAGCCTGATCTTCAGCCGTGGAGCCCCGGAATGACCCAGCCTTTAGCCGAGCGTGATATCGCCGATTTTCTGCCCCACAGGGCGCCCATGATACTGATAGACGCCGTGGTCGAGCACAGCCAAGACAGACTGCTGACCAAGGTAAAGATTAGTGAGCAGAGCCCCTATTTCGATGACGCCCGTGCTCTGGTGCCCAATTATGTCGGCATAGAATATATGGCCCAGAGCATAGCAGCACTGGCCGGAGTGGAAGCCGAGGCCCGCGGTGATATTATCCGGGTCGGTTTTTTGCTGGGCAGCCGTAAGCTCAGCATGCATACCCCGGGATTCCTGCCCGGACGCGAGTACCTGACCCAGGTGCAACGCCTCTATCAGGAAAATACGGGACTGGCAGTGTTCGACTGCCGCATCTTTGATGGCGACACAGAGATCGCCAGCGCCAATGTAAACGTTTTTCAGCCCCAGGACACCCAGGCCTATATTGCCGGTAGTCTGGAGGCGATGCAGGGAGATTCCGCATGACACAGAGAGTTTTGGTCACAGGTTCCAGCCGCGGCATAGGCAAGGCTATAGCCCTGCGCCTGGCGCAGTCCGGCTTTGATATCGCCCTGCACTTTCATGCCAATCGAGCCGCCGCCGAGGCCAGCGCCGCCGAAATCCAAGCCTTGGGCGTCAAGGTCAGCCTGCTGCAGTTCGATGTTGCCGAGCGCCAGACCTGCCGCCAAGTCATTGAGGCCGACATAGAAGCCAACGGTGCCTATCACGGCCTGGTTCTCAATGCCGGTATCGCCCGCGATACGGCTTTCCCGGCGATGACAGAGGCCGAGTGGGACGGTGTCATCCATACCAATCTCGATGGTTTCTACAATGTGATCCATCCGGCGCTGATGCCGATGATCCAACGGCGCAAGGGCGGCCGCATCATTACGCTGTCTTCGGTTTCCGGTTTGGCCGGTAACCGTGGCCAGGTGAACTACAGCGCCTCCAAGGCCGGTATCATAGGCGCCACCAAAGCACTGGCACTGGAGCTGGCCAAACGCAAGATCACGGTCAACTGCATCGCTCCCGGGATTATCGAAACCGAAATGGTCGATGCCTTCAGCCCCGAACTGGTACAGCAACTGGTGCCGTTGCGGCGCATGGGCCAGCCTGAAGAGATAGCGGCACTGGCCAACTTCCTGATGTCTGACGAAGCCGGTTATATCACCCGCCAGGTGATCTCGGTCAACGGAGGCATGCTATGAGCCGCAGGGTGGTGATTACCGGCATGGGCGGCATTTCCGCCCTGGGCCAGGATTGGGACAGCATCAAGGCCAGGCTGCAGGCAGGCCAAAATGCCGTGGTTCGCATGGATGAATGGGACAGGTTTGATGGCCTGCACACCCGTCTGGCGGCGCCGGTCAGCGACTTCAGCACTCCGGCGCACTATTCGCGCAAGAAGATCCGCTCCATGGGCCGGGTGTCTCTGATGGCCACCCGCGCCAGTGAAATGGCGCTGGAGGATGCCGGCCTGTTGCATGACCCTCTGATAGCCTCAGGCGCCATGGGCATAGCCTACGGCTCCTCCACCGGCAGTACAGATCCCATCACCGCCTTTGGCGACATGCTCAAACACGGCGATATGAGCGGCGTTACCGCCACCAGCTATATCCGCATGATGGCCCATACCACGGCGGTCAATGTCGGGGTATTTTTCGGCCTCAAGGGGCGGGTATTAACCACCAGCAGCGCCTGTACGTCCGGCAGCCAGGGCATAGGCTATGCCTATGAAGCCATCAAGTATGGCCAGCAGGATTTGATGCTGGCCGGGGGCGGCGAAGAACTCTGCCCCACAGAAGCGGTCGTGTTCGACACCCTGTTTGCCACCAGTACCCGCAACGACACTCCTGAATTGACCCCCAGGCCTTTCGATCGCGACCGAGACGGCCTGGTGATAGGCGAAGGCGCCTGCACTCTGGTGCTCGAAGAGCTGGAGTATGCCAAGGCCAGAGGCGCGCGCATCTACGCCGAAGTGCTGGGTTTTGGTACCAACTCAGACGGCCTGCATGTGACGCAACCGAACGCCGACACCATGGAAAAGGCGATTCGGCTGGCACTCAAAGATGCCAAGATAGCGCCGCAGCAGATAGGCTATGTCAACGCCCACGGTACGGCCACCGACCGCGGTGATGCCGCCGAGAGCCGGGCTACCGCCGCTGTATTTGGCGAGCAGATACCGATTTCATCGCTGAAGAGCTATACCGGCCATACCCTGGGCGCTTGCGGCGCGCTGGAGGCCTGGTGGAGCATTATGATGATGCGTGACGGCTGGTTTGCACCCACAATCAACCTGGAGAATGTCGCCGAGGATTGCGCCGAGCTGGATTATATTCGCGCCGAAGGCCGGGCACTGGATACCGACTTGGTGATGAGCAATAACTTTGCCTTTGGTGGCATCAATACTTCGTTGATCTTCCGCCGCTGGCAGGACTGAGCTTAGCCCTGGAAGCCTTAGAAAACCAGAGGAAGCCCTAGAAGCTTTAACGGAATGCATCGGCACTGCAGGCCTCTTTTCAGGCAGCCTTGTCATCGCGGCAGCGCCCCATGATATCCAGGATCTGTGTAGTCGAAGCCGCCAAGGCTTCGACGCAATGGCCGTCCAGTTTGCCGGCGGCCACCATGCTTCTCAACTCACGGAAACAGGCGTCCAGTGGCCAGGCCTGCTTATAGGGCCGCTCGCTGCTGAGGGCATCGAAGATATCCGCCACAGTCACTATTCTGGCTTCAATCGGCACCTCTTCCCCCTTCAAACCTCGGGGATAGCCGCTACCATCCAGATACTCATGATGACAGGCCACTATGTTGAGCATGATGGTCGAATCCGGCAGATGCGCCAGACCAAAATCCCCCAGTACCTTGCGGATCAGGCACTCGCCCTTATCCACATGGGTCTCCATCAGAGTACGCTCGTCTATGCTTAAGGGCCCCTCTTTCAACAACACCTTGTCCGGAATACCTATCTTGCCTATGTCATGCAAAGGTGCAAACTGGGTGATATGTTCTATCTGCTCATCACTCAGGCTGTATTTGGGGGCGACTATGCCGGCGATCAAGCCCGAATAGGCCGCCATGCGATCCAGGTGCGCGCCGGTTTCAAAGTCACGCAGGTCGGCAAAGTCCCGTGCCACCTGAGCCGAGGCGAGAATAGTGCGCACTGCACTGAGTTCGGCGCACAGAGACATGTTGATCAAGTTGGCATAGAGCACCATATCGCACTGCGCCTTGGCATCGAAGGCCGCCACGCGGTATGAATCGAAGAACAGAAACCCCAGAAACCTCTGTTCATCATAGAGGGGCACGGTAAAGGAGGAGTTGTAATCCTGCTCCAGCAACCAACGCGAATGGCTGTTTTCCGGCAAGATATTGGCCTTGATATCGTCTATCACCCGATACTGCCCTGTGCCTGCCAATTGGCAGAGCACCTGGCTGTCGGACATGGGATATTCATAACCCACTATGGCCTGTCCCCTGTGAGTGCTGTTGATAAAGGTTTTTAGCAGACCGGTCGAATCGTGATACAGGGCGCAGGCGATACGATCCACCCAAGGGTAGCTGAGTAACAGATGATCGTGAATGCGTTCCAAACGCTCAGAAGCGTTGTGACCCTGCAGCCAGAGAGCTGTTGGCATATTCTTGTCCATACACTATTTTCAAATCATTTCCTTTTTCCAAAGGATAGAACAAAAAACAGCCATGGCGAGAGAACGACCAGTATCCAGGCCATTGCATTTCCAAATCCATAAGATTAACCTTATTGAAAATTTTCTAATTGATAGAGAGACTGAAAATGCAAACCAACGTCACGCCACAAGACGGCCGCCTAAACCCAGAGCAGTGCCATGAGATGATCGCCAAGGGAGTTCGGGTACTGGATGTCCGCTCGGCCGCCGAATATGCCGAAGGACACCTGCCGCAGGCGGTGAATGTGCCACTAGATACCCTGGATACCTGGCTCAAGCAGCAACCGAATAAGCAGGAACCCTTTGTGCTCTATTGTGGTGCCGGCATGCGCGCCCAGAAAGGCTGCGAAATTCTGCGGGCCAACGGCTTTGATTGCGTGCTCAACGGCGGCGCCTTCAAGGAGCTGGTCTGTTGCCAACCTGAGTAACCATAATGACAAGCAAGCCCGGACGATTTCAGATAAGCCAACATCGCGGCCAAGCCTCTGCGCGAGTGCGTTATCGCGAGCACTGGCCCGCCGAAGGGGTCAATGCCGCTTGTCCCCTTTGCAGCAAGACGCTTGAGCCGGACAAGCAGTCACAAAAAAGCCCCGGGGAGTCACCTCCGGGGCAGTAGAACCAAATCAGTCAAGCAACTGGCGTTCAGATTGATGGTGGAAGAGATGTTTGCCTCAGGCAGAGATAGCCGCCAGCGAAGATTTGGCTGCTGAAATACCCTTGGCGTTGGCATCCGGGCCCATGTTCAGCGCTTCACCGTAGACGGTTTCCACTTCGGTAATTCCAATAAAGCCCAGCACGGTTTTCAGATAAGGCACCACATGGTCTGTGGTCGAGTCTTTATGTACCCCACCTCGGGTAGTGATCACTACCGCGCGCTTACCAGTGATAAGACCCACAGGGCCATTTTCTGTGTAACTGAAACTCACACCGGCGCGGGCAATCAGGTCAATCCAGTTTTTCAACTGAGTCGGAATACCGAAGTTATACATGGGCGCAGCTATTACTACTGTGTCGTGATCTTTCAGTTCCTGGATCAGCTCATCAGACAAGGCCAACGCCTGTTGCTGGCGCTCGCTCAGCTGTTCGCCGCCGCGCAGGCCGCTGGCAATTTCACCGTCCAGTACCGGCAGCGGCTCGGCCGCCAGATCCCTGACTGTGATGCTGGAACCCTGCTCCTGCCAATGCTTGATCAGGTGGTCGACCAAGAGACCGGACTGAGAGTAACCACCCAGGATGCTGGATTTCAAAACTAATACTTTGCTCATGATATTGCTCCGCTTCGATTCAGGAATTTGTTTGAGTCAGAGCTTTTGCTCCAATCTATGCTGAGCAGTTTACTGATGGATAAAATAGAAAAAAAGCGGAGAAAATTTGATATTAAATTCGATTTTTTAGAAAGGAAAGGTTGTTATCCAGGGCTTACAAGGTTAAAACCGAACCTGTAAGCCTAGGTAATCCCAGCTAGGACAGGGTCGCCTCTTGCTTGGGCTGGCTGACGTAAACCCCCAAGAAAGAAGCACAGCAAAGGCCGTGACTCCAGAGTTCCACCTCCTGCCTGACTTTGACCCTGCGCCCTTCACTCAAAGGCGTCAGTGACACGCCCGGCCAGCTGACTCTGGCTTCGATCAACTCACCGGGATTGGCAGTCACCGGCGCCCGATAACGGATCTCGGCCTGGGCCAGCACTATATCACCACTCACTCCGGCCCGCTGCTGTTGCAGCCAGAGCATGCCCCAGCCACACAGAGTGCACAGGGTATAGATACTGCCGGCAAACATGGTCTGATGCAGATTGATGTTGGGCGCCAGCGGTGCACCGACACGAAATTCTGTGCCATCAAAAGCCAGTGGCCGGATCCCCATAAAGGCACTGACGGGGATGGTGCCATGCCAGGTGTTTTCCAATTGCTTAAGCAGTGATGGCTCAGACATATCAAACACTCAGATTAAAGGTCACTGGCCCGTCGTTCAGCAGTTCCACCTGCATATCGGCAGCGAAGCGGCCGGTTTCTGTGGTCACCCCCTTGCTGCGACAAAATGCCACAAAGGCTTCATAGAGCTCTTCGGCCTGAGCCGGACTGGCACCACCCGAGAAACTGGGACGCAGACCGCGGCTGGTATCGGCCGCCAGGGTAAATTGCGACACCACCAACAACTGCCCGCCGACCTGAGTCAGATTGAGGTTCATCTTGCCGTTGTCATCGCTGAACACCCGGTAATTCATCACCTTGGTGGCCAGCTTTTCCATCGCAGCCATATCATCCTGGCGTTCAACGCCCAACAACACCAACAAACCTTTATCTATAGCGCCGGTCACTTCATCGGCAACCGTTACCTTGGCACGGCTGACTCTCTGTATCAGGGCGATCAATCCTGACTCCTTAATTCTGTTTCACAAGAGGCCGCAGTGTCGCCCATAGCACACAGGGCTGCAACCACGGCGTGACGCATTTTATCATCCACCAGCGAGTGATGACCTCCGGCCACCAGCTGCAACTCGGCCGGGCGGGTCTGGCGGGCAAGCTGAGCCTGCAGCAAGTGAGTTGGACAGACCCAGTCGTTTTCCCCCTGCAGCAAGCGGGTATGTTTCGGCCAGTTATTGAGCCCTGCATCAAGCAAACTCATGGCTTCGAAATAGTGATGGCGGGCATAGTGAAGTTCGATTCTGGCCATATTGCTGTCCCGATGCGCCCTTGGCGGCGGCAACAGTACCCCGGGTAAAGACAGATGCTGCTCCCAGCGCAGCCAACTGCGGATATAATCCTGGGCATTGAGGCAAGTAAATCCCTTGGCATAGCTTTCCAGCAGCGCCGCAGTGCTGCGCTCACTCCTGGATAGCCAGCGGGAAAAGCCATGATAGTCCACCGGGAAACGGCTGGCGGCGCCAGCAGCACCATAGAGCCAATCGCGGCCCTCGGCAGAGGGGATAAAGCTGCCCCAATATGTCTGGGCTATGACCCGCTCAGGGAATAAACCGCCGTACACCAGCCCCAAGGTTGCCCCGAATGAGCCCCCTGCCAGACACCAGCGCGGCAACCGCAGCGCCTTCCTGACCGACTCGAGATCATCGAGAAGGCCCTGGAAGTGATTCTGCGCCAGGCCTTTCTCGGAGCGCGATAAGCCGGCGCCCCTTTGATCCAGAAACAATAAGCGAAAGCGGCGCAGATCAAACAGCGCCAACTCTTCAAGGTTGCAACCGGCGCCGGGCCCGCCGTGCAGATACAGCAGCGGGATGCCTTCCGGGTTGCCGAATTGCGCCAGATACAGGCGGTGGCCGCCCCCCACCTCCAGCCAGTCGCGGGCAAACGGATTATGCCGATTCGGATTCATCATCCAGCGACTCCAATGGTTCTTCACCATCGAGGAATTCCGGCAAAGATGCGGTGATCTCGGCTCCCATCAGGACAATCATCCAGGACAGGTAGACCCAGACAAACAGTATCGGAATCGTCGCCAGGGCGCCGTAAATCGCCTCGTAGCTGGGGAAGTGAGTCACATACAGGGCAAAGCCTTTCTTGCCCGCCTCAAACAGCAAGGCAGCCACTATGGCCCCGAGCAGGGCATGCAGCAGCTTCACCTTTTGATTGGGCACCACAGTGTAAAGCAGCAGGAAGGCCGCAACAGAAAACAGAAACGGCAGACGCGCGACAAAGAAGGTACCTACACCATAAGTATCGGCTTCGTTGAATATTTTCAGCGATACCAAGTAGGAAGTGGCCGCCAGGCTGGCCCCCATCAGCACTGGGCCCAGCGTCAGGATCATCCAGTACATGGAAAAAGACACGACAGTCTGGCGTTTTTCTTTGGTGCGCCAGATATAGTTCAGCGCCTTGTCTATGGCGGAGATCAGCAAAATGGCCACCACCACCAGGGCGCCGATACCGACGGCCGTGCCCTTGGAGGCGTTGCCGACAAACTCGTTGATATAGACCTGAACCGTATCGCCTGCGGCCGGCAGAAAGTTTTGATAAATAAAGTTTTCTATCAGTTGCCGCACCCCCTTGAAGACAGGGAAAGCCGACAGCATAGACATGGTAACGGCCACCATGGGCACCAGCGACAACAGGGTCACATAGGCCAGATGACCGGCTCGGATATTGATTTGATCGTCCTGCAATCTCTGTTTCAGGTGCAGCAGGAAGTGCCAGCAGCCTTTCATAAACAAGCTGAAATTGCGGGTATCTATCTTGTTGCTCACGGTTTTCTCTTGATCCTCTGGGTCTAGTGTCGCTATCTTCGTACAATAATGCCCGGATTACAAAGTGTGATGCTGCCACTGCAGCAGGGCAAAGGAAGCCGGGAATGACGCCAGCGCTATGCATAGGTATGCGCCGAGGCCCGTCGTTCAATGCTTCTTCCACAATTTAAAGGAGAGAGTTAATGTCACAACAAGGATCGGCGGGCAATGTGATTGCCGCGCTGGCAAGCGTATTTTTCCCGGGTTTGGGACAGTTGGTTCAGGGGCGGATCCTGGCCGCACTGATCTTCTTTCTGGTGACAGTCACAGGTTACGCCCTCTGGTGGTTGATCGTTCCTGCTATCATAGGTGCCATCGCCCATCTCTGGTGCATCATAGATGCCGCCAAATACAAAGCATAAACAGAGAAAAGAGAAAGCTTATGAACAAGATCCTCACCACCACCCTGGTCAGCCTGGGATTGCTGCTGGGTGGTTGCCAGAGTGCCTATTACGGTGCCATGGAAAAAGTTGGCTATCACAAACGTGACATCATGGTCGACCGGGTCAAAGACGCCAAAGAATCGCAACAGGAAGCTCAGGAGCAGTTCAGTTCGGCACTGGAAGAGATGCAGGCGCTGCTGAACCATGACGGCGGCGATCTGGAAAAGGCTTACAACAAGGCCAAAGACGAATATGAGTCGGCCCAGGAAGCCGCCGATGATGTCAGCAACCGTATCAACAAGGTGGAAGATGTGGCCGAAGCCCTGTTCGATGAGTGGCAAGGGGAAATCGGTGAGATCAGCAAGGCCAGCCTGCGCAGTAAGAGCCAGGCCAAGCTGAAAGAAACCCGCCGCTCCTACGAGCAGCTGATCCGCAGCATGCGCCGTGCCGAGAGCAAGATGCCTCCTATCCTGACCTCAATGAAAGACAACATGCTCTACCTCAAGCACAACCTCAACGCCCAGACCATAGGGGCCATCAAGGGGGAGTTTGCCAGTCTACAGAGCGATATCTCCGGCCTTATCAAAGAGATGAATAAATCCATCGATGAGTCCAACCGCTTTATCGCAGCAATAGAGTCGGGGAACTGACCGCCAAGCCATAGAGATAGCCCCGCACCGCGGGGCTTTTTTTCAGCTGTGAGCCAGTGCACGAATTTCTCCATCTGCGAATGTAAACTTGGATCTGCTGCACACTTCCTTTTTTGACTCAAGAACTTGTGCCCTTATTTGAGTTCACAATAGGCAGTCCTTTGTTGCTGGCCTCTTTCTCATGACACTGACCGAATCGCTCACCCTCATGCTGGCACTCCTCTATGGTGTCAGCCAACTCTGGTGGAGCGGCCGCCGTTTCGGCGCTGGCCTCACTTTGCTGCTGATTTTAACCGCGCTGCTGATTAGCAGCAGCCCCATGTTACTGCTGGCCACGCTGACAGCCGTTGGTAGCCTGGCATTGCTGCAGCAACTGCGCCCCGGCTTGCTGCAATCCGAGCCCAGGATCAATAACCTGCGCAGCGGCTGCCAGCACCTGTTGGCGCTGTCCCTGTTTCTGGTCGCGATTCAGTACACCATCAACAGCCTGATGCTCAAGGCCGGAGTCACGCCCTGGATTGGGCGCCCGGATGTGGTGGATGCGTTTCTGCCCATTGCCGGCGGTATAGAACTCAAGGCGATAGCCACCCTGGGACTCTGGGATCAAACCCACCCGGCGGCGGCCGTGATGCTGGCGGTGGTGCTACTGACCGGACTGCTATGCAAGCGGGCCTTCTGTGGCTGGGCCTGCCCGCTGGGGTTGGCCGGAGAGTACCTCTATCGCCTGCGTAAACGCTTTATCAAGCGCGAATTTATGCCGCCTGCCTGGCTCGACTGGCCACTGCGTATGCTCAAGTATCTGTTGTTGGCGGCGCTGCTCTACATAGTGTTGGGCATGCCGTCTATGGGGATCCCCGGCTACCTGGAGAGTAATTATCACAAGATAGCCGATCTCAAGATGGCGCTGTTTTTCATCACTCCGGGACTCATCACCCTGGCCTGCTTTGGCTTGATCCTTGCCATTGTCGCCTGGCGCCGTCAGGGATTTTGCCGTTACCTCTGCCCCTATGGCGCCCTGCTGGGACTGCTGAGTTTTCTCAGCCCGCTGAAAATCCGCCGCGCCCCTGAGCACTGCCTGATAGAGTCCAAGGGGATGAAATGCAACAAGTGCACCCGCGCCTGTCCGGCCGGCATCATAGTGCATACCAAAAATACAGTGCACAGCGATGAATGCCAGGCCTGCATGCGCTGCGTGGCCGCCTGTCCCAAGAAAGCGGCGCTGGGGTTCGGCCTTAGCCGCAATCATTTCTGGTCGGCCAAGTCGGTAATGCTGCTGGTACTCGGGCTGCTGTTCCTGCTGCCCTTGATAGCCTACACCTCCGGCTTCTGGGAAAGCCAAACGCCGGATGCGGTTCGGATGCAACTGCTGCAGATGATCGACTATGTAGGTCACTAAACTTAACCACTCAGGCTCGCCGACAGGCGGGCCTTTTTACTGCGCTTGTCGCCGAGTCCCACTGCCCCTCCCTGACTTGCCACGCCCGGCAAGATTGTTTCCCGGTGCTATTTTATGCAATGCTAACTTCTCCACCAAAAACACGGGAAGTTTATGGCGCACCATCTGCAAACCTTGCTGCAACAATGGGCTCTCAGCGCAGACGAGCCCTGGGTGCTGGCGCTGATCACCTCGGTACAAGGCTCTTCTTATCGCAAACCCGGAGCCATGATGCTGTTTCATCCCCTGGGCCAGAGCCTGGGGATCCTCAGCGGCGGCTGTTTGGAGGCCGATCTGCGCCATCAGGCACACAAGGCCCTGACGGAACAAAGGGTGGTGGAGGTCTGTTATGACGCCCGCGACGATCAAGACGCCAGTTACCAACTGGGTTGTGGCGGCTTGGTGAACATCTGCCTGCTGCCTCTGGGGCGGGAGAATCATTTTCTGGCACTCGATGAGTTGCGCCAGGCTCTGAATGCCGGTCAATCCGGCTTCTGGCAGCTGTTGATGCCAAAAACCGGTGAAGCGCCCGCAGCCCTTGAGGCGCGCTTTTTATCCCAAGGTTCACCCTCAACCGGTGCCGAACCTCTGTCTTTCCCCGCCAATGACTTTCGCCGCACCGGGATTTGGAGTCCAGAAACCGGGCAGAACGGGCAACAGAGCTGGTTAACCGTACCCGTGGGCCCCAAACCTGCGCTTGCGATTTTCGGCGGCGGTCTGGATGCCAAGCCGCTGGCGCAGATGGCTTTACAACTGGACTGGCAGGTGAGCGTCGTAGACCCCAGAGCCGCCTACGCCCGCAGCCATGACTTTGCCGGTTGCGACATAATCAAGCTCGGCGCCGACGAGCTTGATGCCGATTGGCTCAAGCGTCAGGATGGTGCCATAGTGATGCACCACAATGTCGAGCTCGACAGCGCCATTCTCAAACGGCTGCAAGTAAGCTGCCCACGCTATCTGGCGCTATTGGGGCCAACTCACAGGCGCGATAAGGTACTCAAACATGCCAGCCTTAAACTGGCAGAGTTTGCCGTGCCACTGGCGGCGCCCGCCGGACTGGCACTCGGCGGCGAACTCCCGGGGGCCATCGCCCTCAGCATTTTGGCCCAGTGCCACGGAGTTTTGTTTGATGCGCCCATGACTGGGCTTGAGGGCCTGATGCCATGAGGCTATTGCCTGTGTTACTGGCCGCCGGAGCATCGAGCCGCTTCGCCGCCGATGACTCAGTGCCCGGCCACGCCAAACTGGCGGCACAGGACAGCCATGGCACGCCGCTGCTGCGCCTCAGCTGGCAAGCGCTGGAGCAGATGCGCGCTCAGGCAAGCCTGAAGTACCCCAAGCTTGAGCTGCTGTCGCTGCTGACCATACTCGGCGGCCACAAGGAACAATTGCAAGCGTTGTTGCCGCCCCATGCGAGCTGCTGTTTCAACCCTCTCTGGCAACAGGGGCTGGGGCACTCCATCGCCCTGGCCGCGGAGCAAGCCAAGGCCTGCTCCGCCGATGCCCTGCTACTGGCGCTGGCCGATCAGGTTGCGCTCATTAGCGCCGATTACCTTGAATTGCTCGACTGTTGGCTGGGCAGCCAACTCAGCAGCAGCGCCTTTTACCGGGACGCCCCCGGCGCGCCTGCTATCTTTAATGCCACAGACTTCAACGCCCTTTGCCAACTGCAGGGTGACCGAGGGGCCAAGGCTCTGCTGACCGAGAAATTACAACAACAACGACTGGGCCGGATAGTGCTGCACCGCGCCGCCATAGACATAGACACGGGCGCAGATCTCAGACGCCTCAACCAGCACAAGGAGTGAACAATGTCGCAACTCAAAATCAATGGCAGACTGTTTTCGGTCGAGGCCGATCCCAATATGCCCTTGCTATGGGCCCTCAGGGATCTCCTGGGACTGACAGGCACCAAATTCGGCTGTGGCGCCGGACTCTGCGGTGCCTGCACCATACATCTGGATGGTAAGCCCGCCAGAGCCTGCCTCACCAGTCTCAAAAGTGCCGAGGGCAAGAACATCACCACCATAGAAGGCCTGGATAATCCGGTGCTGAAGGCCGCCTGGAGCAAACACAAGGTTCCCCAGTGCGGTTACTGTCAGACAGGGCAACTCATGTCTGCCGCGGCGCTCTTGAGTGAAACGCCCAACCCCAGTGACCAACAGATAGACGATGCCATGTCCGGCAATATCTGCCGCTGCGGCACCTATACCCGGATCCGCAGCGCCATCAAGGATGTCGCCGTCAAAGGGGGGCAGAGCTCATGAGCCGGTTTACCGCAGTGGAAAACTTCAGCCGTCGCGATGTGCTGAAACTCTTTGGCGCCAGTGGCGGCGCCTTGATGCTGGGCAGCAGCGCCCTGGGCTGGAGCCCCATGAGCCTGGCGCAGGACAAGCTGCAACCTCTGAATCTGTTTATCGCCGTCGGTGAAGACGACAAGATCTACCTCACCTGCCATCGCTCGGAAATGGGCCAGGGCATACGAACAGGCATACCTCAGGTGCTGGCCGATGAACTGGAAGCCGACTGGGACAAAGTCGTGGTGGTGCAGGGCCTGGCCGACAAGCGTTACGGCAGCCAGAATACAGATGGCAGTCGCAGCATACGTAAACACTACGACAGAATGCGTCAGATGGGTGCCATGGCGCGCACCATGTTGGAACAGGCTGCCGCCGAACATTGGCAAGTGCCGGTCGCAGAAGTCACCGCCAAGGCTCACAGAGTGACTCACAAGGCGTCCGGCCGCTCCCTGAGCTATGGTGAACTGGCACTGGCGGCGTCCAAGCTGCCGCTTCCGGATGAGAGCCAACTCAGGCTCAAACCCAGAGAAGAATTCACCCAGATAGGTCAGTCACGCACCATAGTGGATATGGATGCCATGTTGGATGGCAGCGCTATCTATGGTCAGGATATACGTCTGGAAGGCATGCTCTATGCCGCGATTGCCCGGCCGCCTGTGCTCGGCAGCCAAGCGGAGAGTGTCGATGATAAAAAGGCCCGCGCCTTCCCCGGTGTGGTGGATATTATCAGCCTGCCCGCTCCCAAAGGGGCACCGGCCTTCCAGCCGCTTGGCGGTGTGGCTGTGCTGGCCAACAACAGCTGGAGCGCCCTTGAAGGTCGCAAGGCACTGGCGATTCAGTGGCAGCAAAGCCCCAACGACAAGCACGACTCCCAAGCGTTTCTCGCCACCCTGAAACAGAGAGTTCAGCAGAGTGGCAAGGTCAGGCGTGAGCTGGGCAAGCCTCCCGCAAGCTGGCCAAAAGAGCGCACGCTCAGCGCCGATTACACTGTGCCCTATCTGGCTCACGCCATGATGGAGCCGCCGGCAGCCACCGCCAGAGTCAGCAAGGATGGCTGTGAAATTTGGGCCTGCAGCCAAACGCCCCAGAGTACCCAGCAGAATGTGGCGGCCGCTTTGGGGCTGAAGGAGGAGCAGGTCAAGGTGCATGTCACCCTGCTGGGCGGCGGCTTTGGCCGTAAGTCCAAGCCGGACTTCAGCGTCGAAGCGGCGCTGCTTTCCAAACGCAGCGGCAAGCCGGTGAAGGTGTTCTGGAGCCGGGAAGATGAACTGCAAAACGGCTATCTGCACGCCATCAGCGCCCAGCATTATCAGGCACTACTCAGTGATGATGGCAAGGTGGAGGCTCTGTTGTCGCGCACCGCCTTCCCTTCCATCAGTTCCACCTTTGCCGAAGGCGTGGATGAACCCTCTGACGGCGAACTGGATTTGGGCTTTATCGACTTGCCGTTTCAGTTGCCGTCGCTGCGCTGCGAAACCGCTAAGGCCGAGGCTCACACCCGTATAGGCTGGCTGCGCTCTGTGTGCAACATTCAGCATGCCTTCGGCATCGGCAGCTTTGTCGACGAACTGGCGCTGCGCACCGGCCAGAGTTGCCCGGCCATGTGGCGGCAGCTTCTTGGGCAACCCAGAGTGGAGAACTTTGCCGATCAGGGCTTCAAATACGGTAACTATGGCGAAGAACTCAGTCGTCATCCTGTGGATGTCGCTCGTTATCTGACGGTCATCGACGCCGCCGAAAAACGTATGGCGCAATCACCGGCCAAGGCGGGCGAAGGCTGGGGCTTTGCGGTGCACCGCAGCTTTGTCAGCTATGTGGCGGTCGCCATCAAGGTCAAACTGGATGGTGAGCGTTTGCAGGTGCTGCAGGCCATCTCAGTGCTGGATGCCGGCACTGTGGTTAACCCTGACAGAGTGCATTCGCAGCTGGAAGGCGCGGTCATCTTCGGCCTCAGCCTGGCGATGCTGGGCGAAATCAGCTTCAAGGATGGCAAGGTGCAACAGTCGAACTTCCACGACTATCAACTGCTGCGGTTGCCGCAATGCCCTGAGATAGAAACACAAATCATCGCCTCGACCGAGGTACCCGGCGGTGTGGGCGAACCCGGAGTGCCCCCGGTCACGCCGGCACTGACCAACGCCATAGTGGCCGCCGGCGGCA
Source organism: Shewanella sp. Iso12 (assembly GCF_012030025.1). Taxonomy (NCBI): domain Bacteria; kingdom Pseudomonadati; phylum Pseudomonadota; class Gammaproteobacteria; order Alteromonadales; family Shewanellaceae; genus Shewanella; species Shewanella sp. Iso12. The sequence continues at coordinate 309,901 of NZ_JAAUHW010000003.1, read as the reverse complement.
AGCGCTACCGGGATCTGCCACTGAAGCAGTATCTGCAGCTTTGATTGGTCGATAAAGTGTCGGGGCCATGCCCCGGCACTATTCCCTGGCCAACTGCTGTAGCATCCACTGCATCACAGGGCCAATGCCCTTGTCCCTGCGTCTGACAACGCCTATCTCGACCCACTGATTGTCTGTGATATTGGCGCCGGACAGCCTCACCAGATCCTTGGCATACCACTCGGCCGTCGCCACATGCTCGGGAACCAGGGCCCAACCGACATTTTTGATCACCAGCGCCGTGATGTAGTAATAACTGTCTATATGCCAGTGATTGCTGGACACGGGGCGCGACTGGCTGTCGCCGATGCGGGAGCGGATCACCAGTTGTCGGTGCTGATTGAGCTGGTCGAGCGAAGGCTCGGCAATATTCGCCAGCGGGTGCTCACGACCGACAATAAGCGACTGCTGAAAGTGAGCTATCGAGTTGAACTCCAAGGAATCCAAAAGCTCATCTGTCTGGCGGAACAAGATACCCAGGTCGGCTTTTTTCTCATCGACCCAGCGGGCAATATCATCCTGGGAGCTGTTGATCAGGGTGAGTTTCAAGCCCGGGAACTGCTCGGCCACCCGCACGAAGAAACTCTCGAAGCGCTCTATGGGCAGGGCCTCGTCCATGGCAACCGTCAGGGTGGCCTCCTCGCCCGAACTGACCGTCAGGGCTCTGGCGTCCAGGCGCTGGCACTGCCTCAACACCACCTTGGCCTCCTGATAGATCTGCTCGCCGGCGGCTGTCAGCCTGGGCAACCTGGCGCTGCGGTCAAACAGCTCCAGCCCCAGGTCTATCTCCAGATTGGCCACGGCTGTGCTCACCCGAGATTGCGCCTTGCCAAGCTCTCTGGCGGCTGCCGAAAACGAGCCCTTTTCCACCGCAATCACAAAGGCGCTCAGTTGATCCAGGGTCCAATTCATTCCATTCACCAAAGTATCCGAATAACGGATACAAGCTATCTTTCACCAATCCGAAAAACAAGCATAATCTGCGACCCTGTTTTCCTGCATTCGGTTAAAGGTAGTGCAATTATGAGTACCGGAATCTCTCAGCAAACACTGAGTCACAACCAGCTGCGGCGCACCTTTTGGCGCTATACCATCCCAGCCATCGCTGCCATGCTGGTCAGTGGCCTGTACCAGATAAGCGCAGGTATTTTTGTCGGCCACTATGTCGGCTTTCAAGGATTGGCCGCCATCAACATGGCCTGGCCGATAGTGTTTGTTCTCTCCGGCCTGGGGCTTATGGTGGGTATGGGTGGCGGCAGCCATATCTCCATAGCCCGCGGAGCCGGGCAGCAAACGCAAGCCAATCGAGCCCTGTTGGCCAGTATCTGGCTGATTGTTTTATTGGCCCTGGTGGCATTTATGGCGCTGCAATGCTTGAGTGAGCCGCTAATGCAACTGCAGGGGGCCACTGAAGCGACTCTGCAGCTGGGACAGGGATATATTGCCGTGTTTCAGTGGGGCGCGGCGATCACCATAGCCTCGACGGCGCTGCCTATGTTGATCCGCAACGATGACAGCCCCAGAGTTGCCACCGCCCTGTTGGTGATGGGGGCGCTTGGAAATATCCTGTTGGATTATCTGTTTGTTGCCGTACTTGGGCTTGGGTTAAACGGCGCGGCTTATGGCACCATCATTGCCCAAACAGCTGTGTGTCTGGGGGCCGGCTATTACCTGTGTTCGAGCCATTCAGGCTTTAAGCCAAGGCTCAAAGATGCGCTACCCAGAGCCGGGGAGTTCGCCCGGATTGTCCAACTGGGGGCTTCGGCACTACTGATGTACCTTTACACCAGCTTTATGGTGGCGGCCCATAACCATCAGTTTATGCAGTATGGCACCACCTTGAGCGTCAGTGCCTTTGCCATAGTCGGCTATCTGATGACACTCTACTATCTGTTGGCTGAGGGAATAGCCGAAGGGGTGCAGCCACCTGTGAGCTACTTCCACGGGGCCCGCCAGCCCGGCAATATTATCGCCATAGTCAAGTTGGGCGCCAAGGTCACCCTGCTGTTTGGCCTGAGTTGGCTGGCGCTGCTCAACCTGTTTCCCGAAACCATGATAGGCCTGTTCGCCGACAACAATCCTTTGTTGACCCAGGAAGCCAGAACCGGGATCCGTATCCATCTGGCGGCTATCTGGTTGGAGGGGCTGATAGTACTGGCTGCCATGTATTTTATGGCGATAGGCAAAGGCGGGATGGCTTTGGCAATCTCCCTGACCAATATGCTGATCCAGTTACCGTTTCTCTATCTATTGCCGCTGTTTTTGGGAGAAACCGGTGTCTGGCTGGCGATGCCGCTGTCCAACCTGATGCTGGCACTGTTGGTGTTGCCTAGGTTCTGGCGCCATCTGCATGCAAGGTCGCACCTGGCAGATGGAACCCGACAAGCACCGGACGGCACTTTGGCAAAACATCCCGCAGTCTGATGAGATGCAGGGCAAATTGAACGCAATAAAAAACCCGGTCATGCCGGGTTTTTTATTGTTCGCCTATGGCTTAGCCACGGCTGGCGCGCTTGCGGTCATTTTCAGTCAGATGACGCTTACGCACACGGATGCTCTTGGGCGTGACTTCAACCAGTTCATCATCATCGATGAATTCCAGCGCCTGCTCCAGGGTCATCTGGATATGCGGAGTCAGTACCTGAGCTTCGTCGGTACCAGAGGCACGCATGTTGGTCAGCTGCTTGCCCTTGAGGCAGTTTACTGTCAGGTCGTTGGAGCGGCTGTGGATACCCACTACCTGGCCTTCGTAAACTTCGGCGGCGTGGCCAATCATCAGACGACCGCGATCCTGCAGACCAAACAGCGCGAAGGTCAAAGCCTTACCTGTGGCGTTGGAGATCAATACCCCGTTGCTACGCTGGCCGATATCGCCACCCTTGTAAGGACCATAGTGGTCGAAGGTGTGATACAGCAGACCTGTACCTGAAGTCGCTGTCATAAACTCGGTCTGGAAACCGATCAAGCCACGGCTTGGGATCATGAAGTCGATACGTACACGGCCCTTGCCGTCAGGCTGCATGTCGCGCATGTCGGCCTTACGGGTACCCAGCTTCTCGATAACGCCGCCCTGATGTTCTTCTTCCACGTCCACAGTCAGCTGCTCGTATGGCTCGCACTTCTCGCCGTCGATCTCTTTGATGATCACTTCAGGACGGGAAACCGCCAGCTCATAACCTTCACGACGCATGTTTTCGATCAGGATAGACAGGTGCAGTTCACCACGGCCGGATACGCGGAAACGATCCGGACTCTCGGTTTCTTCCACACGCAGAGCCACGTTGTGTACCAGCTCCTGTTGCAGACGCTCAAGGATGTTACGTGAAGTCACGTACTTACCTTCTTTACCCGCGAAAGGAGAGGTGTTGACCTGGAAGGTCATAGTCATGGTTGGTTCATCAACAGACAGAGGTGGCAATGCTTCGGCATGACCGACAGCACAGATGGTGTCGGAGATCTTCAGCTCGCCCAGACCTGTGATAGCAACGATATCACCGGCATTGGCACTGTCCACTTCGTGGCGTTCCAGGCCCATGTAGCCCAGCACCTGACCGATTTTACCGTTACGGCTCTTGCCATCGGCACCGACAATAGTGACCTGTTGGTTGGTCTTGACGCTACCACGCTTGATACGACCCACACCGATAACCCCTACATAGCTGTTGTAGTCCAGCTGAGAGATCTGCATCTGGAATGCGCCTTCGGCGTCGGCATCCGGTGGAGATACTTTTTCAACGATAGTTTGGAACAGTGGGGTCATGTCTTCACTGTTGTCCTGAGGATCCAGGCTGGCAAAACCGTTCAGTGCAGAGGCATAAACCACTGGGAAGTCCAGCTGCTCGTCGGTGGCACCCAGGTTGTCAAACAGGTCAAATACCTGATCGATAACCCAATCAGGGCGGGCACCCGGACGGTCAATCTTGTTGATCACCACAATAGGCTTAAGACCTTGGGCGAATGCCTTCTTGGTCACGAAGCGGGTCTGTGGCATTGGGCCGTCCTGCGCATCAACCAGCAGCAGTACAGAGTCAACCATAGACAGAACCCGTTCTACTTCGCCACCGAAGTCGGCGTGTCCTGGGGTATCTACAATGTTAATCCGATAGTCGTTCCACTTAATGGCGGTGTTTTTCGCCAGAATAGTGATCCCACGTTCTTTCTCCAGATCGTTGGAGTCCATCACCCGCTCGGTGGCTTCTCCGCGGGTTGCCAGGGTTCCTGACTGTGCCAACAGCTTGTCTACCAGGGTAGTCTTACCGTGGTCAACGTGCGCTATGATGGCGATGTTACGTAAATTCTCTAACACAGTTTTGCCTCTTACGATCTCTGTTCTGTGGGATGCAGCAATATAAATTGAATGGTACAACCGCTTTATGACTGCTTGGCGATTGCCTTCCAGGCCTTATAAAACCTGGGCTGCCATCGTGTCGGGGAGCACAATTTCCCCGGATGGTTGCTTTAAAAAGCGTGCCATTCTACTCTAGCGAGGGGCTATCGCACAGGATTATTTTTTAGACACCTATGAATATCCGGCTTATTCAGCGCACGCACCATTATGGTGAACGCACCTTTTTGGAACACTCAATGCACCATGATAGTGCAAACCCGCTTGCCTCGCCAGCCCTCTATTTTACCACTCCCTTTATTTTCAACATCTTAGCATCTTGGCATGAGTCTGGCTTAATAGAGACCAACAAGGCGCCAGACGCTACATACTAAGAGTTGACAAAGGGCACCCCCTTTACCCTACCGGAGGCTTGATAATGTCAGTCGAATCAGTTTTACAACAGCTGCAAGAGTTGGAAGTTAAGTTTGTTGATTTACGCTTTACCGATACCAAAGGTAAGGAACAGCATGTATCTATCCCGACTCATCAGGTAGATGCTGATTTCTTTGAAGACGGCAAAATGTTCGATGGTTCATCTATCGCCGGTTGGAAAGGGATCAACGAATCTGACATGGTGCTGATGCCAGATCCAAGCAGCTTTGTACTGGATCCTTTCACCGAAGAAACCACAGCGCTGATCCGCTGCGACATCCTCGAGCCCGGCACTATGCAGGGTTACGACCGTGACCCTCGCTCTATCGCCAAGAAAGCCGAAGAGTACATGCGTTCTACCGGGATCGCCGACACTGTGCTGATCGGTCCTGAGCCAGAGTTCTTCCTGTTTGATGACGTACGTTTCGGTACCGACATGAGCGGCACCTTCGTCAAAATCGATGCCAAAGAAGCGGCCTGGAACTCAGGTACCAGCTATGAAGAAGGCAACACAGGTCACCGTCCATTCGTTAAGGGCGGCTACTTCCCGGTTGCGCCTGTGGATTCTTCACAGGATCTGCGTAGTGCCATGTGTCTGGTGCTGGAAGAGATGGGCCAGGTTGTGGAAGCTCATCACCATGAAGTTGCTACCGCGGGTCAGAACGAGATCGCCACACGCTTCAATACTCTGACCAACAAGGCCGATGAAATCCAGGTACTCAAGTACGTGATTCACAACATGGCTCATGCCTACGGCAAGACAGCAACCTTTATGCCTAAGCCGATAGTCGGCGACAACGGCAGCGGCATGCACGTACACCAGTCACTGGCCAAAGACGGCACCAACCTGTTTGCCGGTGACAAATACGGCGGCCTGTCTGAAACTGCCCTGTACTATATAGGTGGTATCATCAAGCACGCCCGTGCCCTGAACGCCTTCACCAACCCAAGCACCAACTCCTACAAGCGTTTGGTGCCACACTTTGAAGCCCCTGTGATGCTGGCTTATTCTGCCCGTAACCGCTCGGCTTCTATCCGTATCCCTGTGGTACCAAGTCCTAAGGCTCGCCGTATTGAGACCCGCTTCCCGGATCCTATGGCCAACCCTTATCTGGCCTTCGCAGCACTGCTGATGGCCGGTCTGGACGGTATCCAGAACAAGATCCACCCTGGTGATGCCATGGACAAGGATCTGTACGATCTGCCGGCCGAAGAGGCAGCGGAAATCCCGACTGTGGCCGAATCTCTGGAAGTCGCCCTGGCGGCTCTGGATGCAGACCGTGAGTTCCTGACACGCGGCGGTGTGTTCAGCGATGACTTTATCGACTCTTACCTCAAGCTGAAACAAACCGAGGCCGAGCGTGTCAGCCGCACCACTCACCCAGTCGAATTTGAGCTGTACTACAGCCTCTAATTGCCCTGCAATCAACCGATGAGTCAAGCCATCGGATAACAAGAAAAGCGCCCCGGGAGCAATCCCGGGGCGCTACTATTTTAAGGCTATAAAACTCAACCCACTCAGGGAGCACCGACAAGCTCAGGAGCACTCTGAGCCTTGGCCCCTGTGAGTATCACCGCCAACTTGAGTTCACCTTCTGTCTGGTTCAACTCCTCAAGCCCTTCTGGAGTAAAGCGATATTGGCCTTCTGTCTCCAGCGCTTCCATGGTGCCACCGCAGGTGTCGACGGTTTCGCTGCATTCGAAACGCACCCCCTTATGCCAAGGCATGGAGAAGGCCGATACCTGCTCAGCGGGCATCTTGAGGTACATCACCAGATAGTTACTGCCGGCATCCTTGACGGGTTTGCCCTCCGCCGTAGTCAGGCTAAAGGTCAGTGCCTGGCTTTGAGGATCCACGGCGCTCAGTGCCACCTTGAGGCTTTCGGCTTCATTAATGGACACAGACTGCTCAGGTTCAGGATCCGGCGGAAGCACAGGGTCATCATCGTCATCCCACCAGTCACAACCCCCCAGGCACAACAGCAAAGACGCTACTATCAAACTCTTATGTTTCATAACAGCCTCCTAGTGACAATCGCTGCAGACCGCACCTTCGTGAACCCCGGTCAAACCGGCGCCGACATCATGGGCGCTGTGGCAGCTCTGACATTCCATCTGTGAATTGACATCGGCACCTATATAAGTGTCCGGTTCACGTTTGGTGCTGCTGTGACAACCACTACACTCGGCATTGCCTGCTGCCACAATTTCAGCGTCCAGGGCATTGTCCAGCGACTTATTGAGGAAGTCAGTGGTGACATAGGCAATCTCGGCCGTCAGCTGAGCGCAGCGCTCCAATTTCGCCTGATGACTGGAGCCGTACTTGCTCGCTTTCGACCAGTGGGTCACCGAGGTGTGACAGAGAATGGAATTGGCAACCGACTGGCCTATCTTATCTGCGGTCAGTAGCTCACCGGCATTGTCTTTACGGGTCGGTGCGCCAATCGCCTTGAGGAAGGCTTCATCATTTCTCGGCATGGCTGTGTGTTCATAGTAGCGGTACACGGAGCGGATCACCGCAGTGCGGTCGACCCCGCCCAGGACGTTGACCGCCATGGCCGCCGCATTCAAGCAACCACACAGGGTTCCCCAACCTGCGATACCGCCGCCACCATAGGCCGCCAGGTTAGTTGGGATAGCGGCGAATTTACAGGCATCCTCATGCCCTTTGGCCGCCAAGGCCTTCACCAGGGCATCGAAAACCCCATACATGCAACCGCCACGGCCATAACCTTCATAGGCCAGTTTGGCGACTTCCATAGGGTCTAATTTCACATAGGTCAGCAGCTTGGTGCCCAGATCGCTGCCCCCTTCACTGCCGATCCCTATGCTGGTATCTCCGGGACAAGACTCTGCGGCCAGAGCTGTGGTCGCGATCAGCGAACTCCCTGCTGCCACACCAACCAAACCTACAATCTGGCCCATCGCCTGACGTCGATTCACGTTCATACTCATCACCTCTTTTTGCACTTACATATTGCAGAATTGCAAATTAAGTAAAATTAATTCTTTATAATCAATAGCTTGCAAGCAACCCCAGCTTATCCCCTCTCCTGTTGTGCAGATGTGATCCAAGGCGGGTTTCAGTGTTAAAGAGTCAAAAATTCAACAGTTCACCGGCAAGAGGCTTGAGCCAAGCAGCAACGGCAGCGACAATGAGCCTCTTCGTCAAGCAAGGATCTGCTATGAATCTCAAGGTCTTTTTACTCACTCCCCTGTTGCTGGCCGGCTGTCACTCTGAGGGGCAACTGCCAATTCAGGCTGACGAGCTGGAGCAAATCCACTGCCGGGAAGTAAGCGATGACAATAGCGCCCTGGGTTATTACCTCGAAGGCTGCGTTGACGGATACCGAGGTGAACCCTTCAACGGCATTGCCATTTGGGGAGCGCCGGATCGCCCCAGCTATAGTGCGGCCCAGTTCAAGGATGGCCTGCGGGACGGCTACAGCTTCAGCACATCCGCGCCGCCCGAGCGTCTGCTAAGCCAAAGCGCCTGGTATAAAAATGGCAAGTTGCACGGCTGGCAGCTGAACTTTCAATACCAGCAAACCCAATTACGCAGCCGGGAATTGTTTCAAGACGGTGAGCGCCAGGAACTCTGGCTCTACGACAACCAAGGCCAACTCGACAGTTTCAAGCGTTTCGACCAGGGTAAAGTGGTTGAATCCATCTCCTACGAACAGGGACGGGAGCGGATGAAACAGTTCAAGCGGGACGGCGAGAAACTCACCGTCTGGAAAAGCTATTTTCCCGATGGTTCATTAAAGAGCTTCAGTGAACATCTGGATGAAGAAAATCTCAGAAAACTCAAGGAACAAGGCTACTACGCCAACGGCCGACTCAAGTTGGACTACCTGTTCGACCGCCGGCAGCGCACCGCAGTGCAGCACACCTTCTGGCGCAATGGCCAGCGCCAGTCCGAGCAACATTATGGTTTCTTTCCCTCAATAGCCGCCGACGGCATCTGGCTCAGTTATTGTGAGACCAATGGCGCCTTGAGCAAACGTACTCCGTTCCGCCGAGGCGCCAAGCAGGGTGAGGAGCAACTCTTTCACTGCAATGGCCAGTTGCAGGTGAGCAAACGTTTCGACCAGGACAAGCTCATACCACAGACCCTGAACTACTTTGATGAGCAGGGGCGCAACTATCTGCAGGAAGAGATAGGCACGAACGGCAAGGTGCTGCATACCCGGGTCTATGATGAACAGGGTAAACTAACCTACCAAGATTGACATAATATTCAATCAGTTGGCCTTATCATCCAAAGATAATAAAGCTCTTTTTCAAATGCGGCTTGCTTATCCAAGCACTGAACTTTAAAATATCTTCACATCAAGATACTTTAAGAAAAGAAAATGCCCTACCTAATTGCACTCCTTGCTCCCGTCTTCTGGGGAACCACTTATGCCCTGGTCAGCCTGTACCTGCAGGATATGTCCCCTTTCTGGGTCGCCGTCTGGCGTGCGCTACCGGCCGGGATCCTGTTATTGCTGCTGCGGCCCAAACTGCCTTCGCTCGCCTGGAGCAAAATACTCTTGCTGGCATTTTGTAATATCGGCGCCTTCTTCGCCTTGCTGTTTATGGGTGCCTACCGCCTGCCCGGCGCCGTGGCCGGCACCCTGGGGGCCACACTGCCACTGATGTTTCTGCTGCTGGCCTGGCTGCTCGATGGCCAAAGACCGGCATTGAAGTGGACCTTGCTGGCACTGCTGGGACTGAGTGGAGTGATGTTGTTGCTCAATCCTTCGGCCAATCTGGATCTGATTGGTGTGCTCTGCGCCCTGAGTGCCACTCTGTTGGTAGCCCAATCATCCCGCTGGATGCAACGCTGGCAAACCGGCGATCTTCTGGTATTGACCGCCTGGCAGTTGTTGCTCGGCGGCTTGATGCTGATCCCGCTGGCCTGGACAGTAGCCGGGGCACCCACACTGCCCGAGCCCAAAACCTGGCCCGCCATCGCTTGGCTGGCCATCTTCAGCACGGCGCTGAGCTACTGGGCCTGGATCTGGTCCATCAAACATCTGGGACCGCAAATCATGGGCATGATGGCCTTGATCAACCCTGTGGTGGCTGTCTCGCTCGGGGTGTTTTTGGTCGGCGAACAGCTGGACAGCTATCAATGGCTGGGGATCGGCCTGATCATGTCATCGCTGTTGCTGATGAAACTTCCTGTCCCGGCCATCTGGTATCGCCTGCGCCCCAGCCGGCGCTGACACTCACCTGACATAGGAACCCTGTTTGGCCCCTGAAAAAGGGGCCAAGGGTTCGGCTTAACTGAATTTGGCAAAATAAGGAGATTGACCATGATGCAGTTTCTGGCAGAACCACAACTCAATGCAGTCCAAGCCACGGACGATGCGAGTCCGCGACTAAAGATGCCTGCCGACAAAGATAACACCAATGCCGCCAACAGCATGTGTGAAGGAGATGGACTATGAGCTCATCAAAATGGCAGCCTGTGTGGCTGATCCTGACCTTGATTATTCTCGGCCTCAACCTGCGCCCCAGCATGGCGGCTATAGGCCCACTGCTGGAGGCTATCCGGGCTTCCTTGCCCCTCAGTTACAGTTCCTTGGCACTCCTGACCATGCTGCCCGTGATGACCATGGGAGTCGCTATGTTTATCGGTGCCCAACTGGCCGCCAAACTGGGAGAGCGCCAAACCCTGCTACTGTCGCTGCTACTTATTGGTTTGGCCAACCTGGCTCGGCTCTGGGCCGGCAGCGGCCTGCAACTGCTACTGACCGCAATCATTGCCGGCTTAGGTATCGCCCTAATTCAGGCACTGCTGCCTGGAATGATCAAGCGCAGCTATAGCCAGCATATTGAGCGTTACATGGGGATTTACGTAACCGCCATCATGGGTGGAGCGGCCCTGGCTGCGGCCATTAGCCCTTGGCTTGAGCACAGGTTTGGTCATTGGCAGTCGGCGCTGGCCTTCTGGGCTCTGTTGAGTCTGCCGGCGATGCTATTTTGGTTCTGGGGCAAACACGGCCTGCAATCCCAGGGCTTCAATAAGGCAGCAGCAAAGAAGCCTTCAGGAAAACCGGGAGTTAGCCCAAGTGTGGGCATAGGCAGCTTTAGCCGCATTCCCAGGGCCTGGCTGTTGGGGCTTTTCTTTGGCCTGAGTACGGCATCCTATACCTGTGTGCTCGCTTGGTTGGCGCCCTTCTTTATCGACTTGGGCTGGCAAGCCACTCAGGCAGGGCTATTGCTGGCGTTTCTGACGCTGATGGAAGTGGTCGCAGGCCTGTTGCTGCCGACGCTGGCGGCTCGCAGTCATGACAGAAGGCCTCTGCTATTGCTGCTACTCCTGTCTACGATTGGCGGTTTTATCGGGCTGGCGTTGATGCCACTGGCCCTGCCCTGGTTATGGGCTGCGCTGCTGGGTATAGGCATTGGTGGCCTTTTCCCCTTGAGTCTGATTGTCACTTTGGACCATCTGGACGACTACAGCCAGGCGGGACAACTGACGGCCTTTGTTCAGGGGATAGGCTACCTGCTGGCATCCCTGTCGCCTCTGCTGGCGGGTTATCTCAAGGACAGCTCCAGCAGCTTCACGCTTTCCTGGTTGCTGCTCGCGGCTGTGTCTCTGGGCATGCTGGCCATTGTCTGGCGCTTTGATCCCAAGCGCCACAGTCAACACTTCGCCCTGTTGGCCCACTGAGCCGATTCACCGGGTGGAAAATTGTTATCCACCCGGCACTCAAGCAGACTCAAATGAGGTAGAATGGCGTCCCTCTTGTGCCATTCTGCTGTCTAAGCAACATAAAGTGAATCTATCCAATCTATTCCAGCGCCTGCTGCAATGGCTACCTGATCGTGCCGATCTTCCCGAAGGCTTACGCATAGGGCTGCCCATGATGGCGGGCCTGTTGCTATTTTCGTTTCTCGGCGACAGTGCCAGCGGCGTCAACGCCCTGATCTGTGCCTGGCTGGTCGGCGTCCAGGGCCGCAACCTGGCTTATCCCAAACGTGCCGGGCTGTTGAGCAAGTCGGCACTTCTGTGCTGTATCAGCAGTGCCCTGGCCTTGCTGAGCCTGATCCACCCTTGGCTGGGGATCAGCGTACTCGGCGCCATAGGCCTGTTATATGGCCTCAGTTCCAACCAAAGAAAGTACATTCAGCTGCTGACCTACAACGCCGGCTTTTGCCTGATCTGCGGCCTGCATCTGCTGGAGTCGGGTACCGACTGGAAGATGTTGTTGCTCTCCAGCCTGTTCGGCAGCTGGTTGGCTGTCATCAGCGCCGTCATCGCCGGGCCCTGGATGGCGATACGTCAGGGCGAACAGCTGCTGGCCAGCGTGCAGCGCAAATTCGGTTTCTGGTGCAATATACTCAGCCACTCGGACGCCGCCAATGTCGGCCAGCGTCTGGCCTTGCGGGAGCAACTCGATGATGCTATTGCCGTGCTGGCCCATTGGCTGCTGGAAATGCCGGATAAAGCCGAGGTGCAACGCATCGCCCGGCAACTGGAGTCGAATCTTATCCTGATAGAAACCCTGGAGAGCATAGGCAGGCTGCAACAAAATGATGCCGCCAGCCCGGCGCTGCAGCAGTATTTGGCCAATTTTGCCAGCGAACTCAAGACCCATAGGGACCAAGGCACAGAGCCGACGCCACTGCCCTTGGGAGACAAGCCGCAACCTCTGCTGTTGGATGCCGCCAACCGCTTGGCCTTGGCGCTGGATCCCCAAAGACCGCTGGCAGCCGACTGGCGCGAGCGCCTGGGGCTTATCTGGCCTTCCGATGCCCAAAGCGTTCGCAGTCAATGGCGCAAGGCCTTGGTGAAACACTCGCGGGAATGGCATCACGGCCTGAGAATTCTGTTCACTCTGCTGTGTTGTCAGGCCGTGGTAGAACTGCTGCAACTGCCGCAGGGTTATTGGGTGACGCTCACCGCCTACATAGTGCTGATGGTGGCGCCGCTCGGGCAGTTGCAGGCCAGGATCTGGAGCCGCTTCTATGGCACTGTGCTCGGTTCTGTGTTGGCACTGGGGCTAATCTGGTTTCTGGGGGCCGGTAGCTGGTTATTACCGGCCACCTGCCTGAGTGCCTTTCTGGCCTTTGCCACCTTCTACAAGGCCAGATATGAGATTCATGTGTTCTGGCTCACCATGCTGATGGTGTTTGCCATCACCCTGCTACTGCCGAGCGATCCTTATATCGCCTTCTACCGGGCGCTGGACACCTTTACCGGCGCTTTGATGGCATTTCTGGCGATGCATCTGTTTATTCCCAGCTGGACCCGGCGCTGGCTCGACAGCTATGTATGCCACTTTATCGAGCTGGAGCGGGCTTGGCTTGCCAGTATCAATACAGGTAAAGCCGATAATGCCCTGCGTTGGCAAGCCCATGCGGCGCTGAGACAACTGGGCCAAGAAGTCGGCTTTTTGAAGCTCGAGCCCAACACGGGCCAGCGGGAGCTGCAGGACTGGCAGAGTTTTCTCTGGCTTGGGCTGACGCTGCACTGCACCCTGGTGTTGGTGGCACGCCAGCAGCAAAAGCAGCCGCTGCATCTGGCGGAGCAACAGCTGGCGGCCTGGCCCCAGCTGTTTCGTCAGCGCTTCTTGGCAACAGAGATGCACCAATCCGAGTCCGGGCCAGCGCCCAATTCAACAGATGAGACTACGCAACAGTCAGCAAGACAAGCTGAAGCGATTCCCACTTGGGTAATGCAGGATATCGCCCATCTCTCTGCCTGGCTCGACTGGCAACGTCCCTACGCCCTGAGCGGCAACGCTCACGGCTGACAGGAGTCCAAGATGTACGATTTTGAATTTTACAATCCAACCCGCCTGCTCTTTGGTCGCAGCAGCCTGGAGCAGCTGGACACTCTGGTGCCCAATGACGCCAGAGTGCTCTTGCTCTACGGCGGCCAAAGCGCCAAACGCAATGGCACCCTGACCCAGGTCAGCCAGGTATTGGGTAAACGCATCTGCGCCGAGTTCGGCGGCATTAGCCCCAACCCCGACTACCACCAGCTATTGCAGGCAGTAGAGCAGATAAGGCAACAAAAGCTGGACTTTATTCTCGCCATCGGCGGCGGTTCCATCATAGATGCGGGCAAGTTTATTGCCGCCGCATCGCCCTATCAGGGAGAGCCCTGGGAGATACTGGAAACCGACGGTCGCCACATTGACCAAGCTCTACCGCTCGGTACTGTGCTGACCCTGCCGGCCACAGGCTCAGAGATGAATAACTGCGCGGTGATCAGCAATAGCGCTCTTGGCCTCAAGCGCTCCTTTCGTCATCCCTCGGTGTTTCCCCGCTTCTCTGTACTGGCGCCACAACTGAGTTTCAGCCTGCCGCAACCACAGATTGCCAACGGCGTGGTGGATGCCTTTGTGCACGTGACCGAGCAGTACCTGACTTACCCGGTCGACGCCAAAGTGCAGGACAGGTTTGCCGAAGGCCTGCTGCTCACTCTGATAGAGGAAGGCCCCAAGGCGCTGGCAGAGCCCGAAAACTATCAGGTGCGCGCCAATATCATGTTCAGCGCCACCATGGCGCTCAACGGCCTGATCGGCACAGGTGTTCCGCAAGACTGGTCGACCCATAAGCTGGGTCACGAACTGACGGTTCGCCACGGACTGGATCATGCCGTGACCCTCGCCATACTGCTGCCGACTATGCTGCGCCTGAGAAAGGCCGCCAAACACGCCAAGCTGCTGCAGTATGCCGAGCGGGTTTGGCAACTCAGCGATGGCAGCGAGGAGCAACGCATAGATGCAGCCATAGAGCTGACCCGGCAGTTCTTCGAATCCATGGGGCTCCAGACTCACCTCAGTGACTATGGCATAGGCCATGAGGCCATAGCGCCGCTGCTGGAGAACCTTGAGCGCCAGGGGCTGACCCAACTGGGGGAGGACGGCCGGGTCGACCTTGAGCTGAGCCGACAGGTTTTTCAGGCCAGCCTTTAAAGGCAGTGATTTTTGCCAATAAACAGGCTAATCTGAAGCAAGTTCACAACTGCATAACAAGGGAAGTCTTTATGCGTACTCTGATGATAATCAGCCTGGCATTGCTGTCGCTGGTTGCCCAGGCGACTGTCTATAAGTGGGTCGATAAAGATGGCAAGGTGCATTACAGCGATGAACCCAACCCCCAAGCCCAGGCAGTGGAATTCACCGACAAGACCCAGAATCAAATAAGCCTGGAAACGCCTAAACCTCTGCCCGATCCCATAGAAGTGGAACAGGTCGGCTATGCGTTAAAGATACTTTCACCACAGCATGAGGAAACCATTCGCGATAACGCCGGTGATTTTCAGGTTCAGGTAGAGGTAGAGCCGGAGCTGGCTTCGGGTCATTTTCTGCAACTCTACATAGATGGTATCTCCTCCAGCGACGCTCAGCGCAGCAATCTCTTCCAGCTCAAGGACATCGACCGCGGCGAACACACACTGCAACTCAAGGCAGTGCAACAAAACGGCAAAGTCCTTGCATCCAGTAGTCCCATAACCATTTTTCTGCACCAAGCCGGACTGATGCAACCCGCCTTCCCGGCACCCGGGAAAGGCCCAAAGCCAAGTAACTAACGTTATTTCAATAAATTAGCTACTTGGCTTTTCGAGTTAGTCCACAGAGTTGTTGGCTTGCGGCCTGCACCGAATTGGTGCACCATTATGGTGCAATCCTGCTATGGGAAACTCAATGGACACAAATATCCTGCTCAATCATCTGGCAACTGCCGTTCTGGTCATCGACAGTGACCTGCTTCCCAGCTATGCCAACGCCGCTGCCGAGCAGTTGCTGGGCGTCTCCAGCCACAGGTTGCAGGAGCAGGTACTGACAGAGCATCTGCATGCCATAGGAGTTGAACCCAGAGTGCTGCAAAGCGCGGTGCTGGAACGTCAAGGGCTGACGGTCAATACCGCCCAGCTCATCAGCCTGGATGGCCAGCATCACACTGTGGATATGACACTGATCCCTCTGGAGCAGGGAGAACAGCTCAAACCCTTGAGCCTGTTGGAACTCAGGCAGGTGGATCAGCAGCGGCGCATTCACCAGCAGTTGACCCTGGATGCCCAACAGCAGGCGGCTCAATATCTGGTGCGCAATCTGGCCCATGAGATTAAAAACCCGCTGGGTGGACTGCGCGGCGCGGCGCAGCTGTTGTCCCGCGAGCTTAGCGAGCCGCAGCTCAAGGAGTTCACCACACTCATCATAGAGCAGGCCGACAGATTACGCGCCCTGGTCGACCGATTGCTGGGGCCGCAGAAACCATCGCAGCACAAGCTGCAGAATATCCATCTGGTGCTGCAAAAGGTGATCAACCTGGTGAGTGTGACCCTGCCGCAACAGATACATCTGCGCCAGGATTACGACCCCTCGATTCCGGACTTGCCTATGGATGAAGATCAACTGCAACAGGCAATCCTCAACATAGTGCAAAATGCAGTACAAGCCTTGGAGCATCAGGGCGGCGATATCATGATCCGCACCCGCACTGCCCATCAGGTCACCATAGGCAACCAGAGACACAAGTTGGTGCTGGTGCTGTCAATCATAGACAACGGCCCGGGTATTGCCCCGGAACTGGTGGATACCCTGTTTTACCCCATGGTCACAGGCCGCAAGGACGGCAACGGCCTGGGGCTATCCATCGCCCACAATATTGCCAGGCTCCACGGCGGCCGTATCGACTGCGATTCGGCCCCGGGACACACAGAGTTCAGCCTGACATTGCCGATCAACAACCACAGCGGCTAACAAGAGAGGAAACAATATGAGTGAACAGGTTTGGATCCTCGATGATGACAGTTCAATTCGTTGGGTGCTGGAACGGGCACTGCAAGGCGCCAAACTCAGCTGCGCCAGCTTTGCCGCCGCCGAGTCGCTGTGGCAGGCGCTGGAAATCTCCCAGCCCAGAGTCATAGTCTCGGATATCCGCATGCCGGGGACCGATGGCCTCACCCTGCTGGAGCGTATCGGCCTACATTATCCCCATATCCCGGTGATCATAATGACGGCCCATTCTGATCTCGACAGTGCCGTCAGCGCCTATCAGGCCGGGGCATTCGAGTATCTGCCCAAACCCTTCGACATAGATGAGGCGATTGCCCTGGTAGAGCGGGCGCTCAACCATGCCACAGAGCAGGCACCTGTGGCAGCCGAACCTCAGGTCAAGGCACCTGAGATCATAGGCGAAGCCCCCGCGATGCAGGAGGTGTTTCGCGCCATAGGCCGTTTGTCGCGCTCATCTATCAGTGTGCTGATCAACGGTCAGTCAGGTACGGGTAAGGAGTTGGTTGCCGGGGCGCTGCACAAACACAGTCCACGCAAAGACAAACCCTTTATCGCCCTCAATATGGCGGCCATCCCCAAGGAGCTGATCGAATCCGAGCTGTTCGGCCACGAGAAAGGCGCCTTCACCGGCGCCGCCAATGTGCGTCAGGGCCGGTTTGAACAGGCCAATGGCGGCACCCTGTTTCTCGATGAGATAGGCGATATGCCGCTGGACGTACAGACCCGGCTGCTGCGGGTGCTGGCCGATGGCCAATTCTATCGGGTCGGCGGCCACTCTCCGGTGCAGGTCGATGTCAGGATCATTGCCGCAACCCACCAGGACCTGGAACAACTGGTACTCAAGGGGGGCTTTCGGGAAGACTTGTTCCACCGCCTGAACGTGATTCGAATCCATCTGCCACCGCTATCACAGCGGCGGGAAGATATTCCGCAGTTGGCACGCCATTTCCTGGCCAGTGCCGCCAAAGAGATTGGGGTAGAGGCCAAAATACTCACCCCGGAAACTGCCGCCAAGCTGCAGCAACTGCCCTGGCCCGGCAACGTGCGTCAGTTGGAAAATACCTGCCGCTGGTTGACCGTGATGGCCTCGGGCCAGGAAATTATCCCTCAGGATCTGCCGCCTGAGCTGTTCAAGGAGCCCAAGGCACCTCAAGGCAGTGCCGGCCCGTCCCAGGATTGGCAAAACGCCCTGAAATTGTGGCTGGATATGCGCCTGTCACAGGGCGAGAGCGATCTGCTGACCGAAATCCAACCCGCGTTTGAGCGCATCTTGCTGGAAACCGCACTGGAGCATACCCAAGGCCACAAACAGGAAGCCGCCAAACGCCTGGGATGGGGCCGCAATACCCTGACCCGCAAGCTTAAAGAACTGGCAATGGACTGACCCTGCGTCGGAGACCTTCCCGCAATAAAAAAGGATGCCAAATGGCATCCTTTTTTAACTGAACAGCGATATCAAAACTGCCAGTGTAGCCCCAACGCCAGGTTGGACATGTCTGTGTCCAGATCGCGGGCGCCATAATTGAATTCAGAATCCAGCTCTACCTTGAGCATTTCATAACCCAGACGCAGATGTAGGCTCTCTGTCAGAGCGGCGTCCAGCCCCAAACCATAAAGCCAACCATAGCCGTCAAAATCCTCTTCCCAGTAACCGTTATCGACACGCACCAATCCGCGGGCAATACCCGCCTTGGCATAGAGGGAAAAGGTGTCATTAAGCTGCCAAGTAAACTTGGGCGCTATGCTGGTGTAACCGCTGAGGATATCCAGATTGTCGCTATCCAGGTTGTCTGCCACCAAGAGGTTGGCCTCGAGGGCAAACCAGGAGTTGAACCGGTAACCACCGTAAGCGCCGAAGCCTACTCCGGACTCGCTGAAGTTACTATCCTTGAGCTCAAGCTTTCCCTGGCCAATCTGGCCGCCTACATAAAAACCTGAGTCGTCCTGAGCCTGAGCCAAAGGTGCGGCCGCCATAGAGACCACGAAAGCCAGTGCTGCTGCTTGTTTCATTGATAAATCCTTTTAGCGATTGAAAGTCGCAGTGATATTAATAGAAACAAACAGTTGCAACAATATTGCTGCAAAATTAAACCCTTTTTGTCAGCAGGCGTTCAGCCAGAAACCCTAATGTGCCATGGCCGCCCGCTACACAGGATCCTGGTGAATGATCACCTCGGCATGGTCAAAGTCGGCGCGGATCCG
This sequence comes from Shewanella sp. Iso12, assembly GCF_012030025.1. Taxonomy (NCBI): domain Bacteria; kingdom Pseudomonadati; phylum Pseudomonadota; class Gammaproteobacteria; order Alteromonadales; family Shewanellaceae; genus Shewanella; species Shewanella sp. Iso12. Next base: position 291,151 of record NZ_JAAUHW010000003.1, on the reverse strand, counting down.
CTCGCCTGTGGCCACAGCTATGGCATGGGCCTGTTGCAGGCTCAGGTCTTTGTCCAGCTCCAGATGCAGTTGAATAAAGGTGGTCTTGCCCGCCTGACGGGTACGCAAGTCATGAATGCCACGCACTTGAGTATCCTGCTCGGCCAATTGCCGAATACGCAGCCGGGTTTCATCATCAAGCTCCCGGTCAAGCAAGGCCTGAATCGAGCGATACCCCAGCGACCAGGCTTGTTGACCTATGTAAAGGGCGATCAATACCGCAAACAGACCATCGGCCCACCACCAGCCGTATTGCGCCAAAACCAGCGCCAACAGCACGGCACCGTTGAGAAACAGATCTGACTTATAGTGCAGGGCATCGGCCTCGACCACTGTACTCTTGGTGGCCGCCAGCGCCCGTTTCTGCAGCATGACCAAGGCCAAGGTCAGCACTATGGCAATAATGGACACCACAACGCCCAAAGTGGCATGGGTCAAAGGCATGGGATTAACCAGGCGCTCGCCGCCGTGAAACAGCAGCAGGAATGCCGTCCCCATAATAAAGGCCGATTGGGCTAAAGACGCCAGCGGCTCAGCCTTACCGTGACCATACCTGTGCTCCTGATCGGCAGGCACCAAGGCATAGCGAATGGCAATAAAGTTGACTATGGAAGCCAGGGCATCGGCAAAGGAGTCGGTCAGAGAGGCCAGCATACTGGCCGACCCGGACCAGAGCCAGGCGGCCAGTTTTATCAGGATCAGGGTAATCGCGGTCGCCACTGCGGCGCGGCTCGCCAATTTAACCCAAAACTCGTAGCGGGAAGTCGTTGTCATTCAAGGGCTCAGCGGTCGGGAGTCACTGAGCCCATAGTAGCAGATTTAATCCTGGATAGGCTCAGGGCGCTCACCACCTCTATCCATACGCTCCTTGAACTTGGCTTGTTGTTCCGGAGTCAGCAGGTTATAGATCTGGTTGTGCAGCTTCATCCGCTCCAGCATGTGTTGTTCACGCACCTGCTGACGCTGCTCGATAATCTCTTTGGCCTTGGCTTCATCGAAGTTGCCTGAGGTCATCAGTGCCTGCATTTCGGCTCTGTGCGCTGCACGGGTTTCCTTGTCAGGACGTGACATGCTGCTTCTGTGCTGGTCCATCAACGCCTTAATCTCTGTTTTCTGGGCGTCGGTCAGATCCAGACCTCGTAGGCCAAACATGCCGAAATGGCCCTTGCCGCCTTTCATATGGTGATAGCCGCGCTCGCCCTTCATGTGATGATAACCACGGTCGCCGTCACGGTGTGGGCAATCGCCGTAGCCGTCACCGGCTTGTGCCGCGCCAGCCATCAGAGTGGTGCCGGCAATCAGGGCCAGCAAGCTTGCTTTGATTGAAGTCTTCATAAGAGTATCCTCGTTCTCGGTCGGGAAGTATTTGACGTCTTCCAGTCTAGTCCTCTATGTGTAAGTGTGGGTTCAAACTGAGTAAAGCACTGTAAAGCTTGGTTATCCTGGTTGAAGATCCGTATCTTTACCCAGACTTACACAGCTAAACCGCAGTTGACTCAAAAGCGGGTATACTCGGCAGAGAGAAATTGTGTGAGGCGTATAAATGAGCCGAATTTTATTGATAGACGATGACCTGGGCCTGGCCGAACTCTTGGGGCAATTACTGGAGCTGGAAGGCTTTGAGCTGACACTGGCCCATGATGGTCAGAGCGGCCTGGAACTGGCGATTGCCAATGATTACGACCTGATCCTGCTGGATGTGATGCTGCCCAAGCTCAATGGCTTCGAAGTGCTCAGGGAACTGCGTGGCAAGAAACAAACCCCTGTGCTTATGCTTACCGCCCGCGGTGATGAGATAGACAGAGTGGTTGGCCTGGAGATAGGCGCAGACGACTATCTGCCCAAGCCTTTCAATGACAGGGAACTGGTAGCCAGGATCCGCGCCATCATACGCCGCGCCAATATCACCCCGCAGGACATTCCCCAGAGCGGTATTCAAACCATAGGCGATCTCAGCCTGGACTCCGCCCGTCAGGAAGCCTATTGCAATGAACAGTTATTGCTGCTGACCGGCACTGAGTTCAGCCTGCTCTACACCCTGGCCAATCAGGCCGGAGAACTGATAGGTAAAGACGAACTGAGTGAAACCGTGCTTGGCAAAAAACTGATGCCCTTTGATCGCAGCCTGGACATGCACCTTTCCAACCTGCGCAAGAAACTGCCGGAACGCAGCGACGGTCGTCCCAGGGTCAAGACCATACGTGGCAAAGGCTATATCTGGATCCCTTGATGAAGTCATTTTCCCTGCCCAATCGCCTCTTTATCAAACTGCTGCTGGGCTTTTGGCTCTGCAGCAGCCTGATCATTCTTGCTGTTGGCATGCTGCCGCTGCTGCAGCAAAACCATGACAGGGCCCCAATGCCGCCTAAACTGCGGGAGGTCTTGTCTCAGGTCGCCGATGAGCTGCAACAGGAACCGGCCAAGTTGAATGGCCGCTTTCTGCACCATTGGGAGCGCAGACGCAGCATGGAAGGCAAGCCAATTCGCATCTATCTGGTCAATGAGCAGGGACAGATAATCAACACTCACAGAGTGTCCAAAGGCATGCGCCGCTTTATGTTGATGGCGGAGGAAGCCAACGCACCCATTTCACACCAGTTTCGCGATGAACTGATATTCGGCCCGTTCGATTTTAAGGTTAACGGCACCCCCTATGCCCTTTATGGCCGGTTGCCGGATCACCACCCCATGCCCTGGTTCTTTTTCTTTATTGAACACAAGTTACTGACATTGTCGCTGGCGATTCTGCTTTCAGGGTTGCTCTGTGGTTTGTTGGCCTGGCACCTGGGCAAGCCGCTGCGTTCGTTGAAACAGAGTGCCAACGCTCTGGCGCTGGGGCAATTGAACAGCCGGGTCGACGATGCCACGGCCGGACGTCACGACGAAATCGGCGAACTGGCCCAGGCCTTCAACAGCATGGCGGCCGCCATCGAAACCATGGTCAATAATCAGCAGCGACTGATAAGCGACATCTCCCATGAGCTGCGAACTCCGTTGACCAGGCTGCAATTGGCACTGGCCCTGGCGCGCAAGAAGGGGATGGCCGGAGATGAAGCCGAACGTATCGCCTATGAGGCCGACCAACTGGAAAAAATGATTGCCGAGCTGCTGGAGCTTTCCCGGGTGAAGCTCAAGGCACAGGACAACAAGCTGAAGGTGGGGTTGGCCGAATCACTGAGCCAGGTACTGGACGATGCCGAATTTGAAGCCGAACAGCAGCAAAAGGAACTCAGCATCCTGATACCGGAAGAACTGGAGCTGCCCATCTACCCAAGACCGCTGTCACGGGCGATTGAAAACCTGCTGCGCAACGCCATCCGCTACTGCCGTACCCAGGTAAATATCTGCGCCGAGGCCAAGGGGCCATGGGTAGAGATAAGCATTACTGACGACGGCCCGGGTATTGAGGAGTCTGAGTTGGAGGCTATTTTCAAGCCCTTCTATCGACCGCATTCAGCCAGGGAAAGAGAGAGTGGCGGTTGGGGGCTGGGATTGGCCATTGCCGATGCCGCAGTGCAAGCCCACGGCGGCAATATCCAGGCAAGCAATCGCGCCCAAGGTGGGCTTGAGGTCGTCATCCATTTACCACGCGACTGAGACCTTCAGGCTCATACTCCAGACTGGGTTGGCGGCTTAGCCAGGCGGCAAACTGTTGCTTGGAGGGGCTGCGCTTATCTGAGTGCCCCATCAGATGGATCAGCGCATAACTGAACTGGTAATAGAGCTGCGGGTCGTCGTGGGCCTTGCAGGCATCGTCGGTATTGATCATGGCGCCACGCAGATAACTCATCACCAGCTCGACCCGATCGAATCCTGGCACCTCTCCCACAGCGGAAATGGTCTTGGCATTCCACTGCATATATTCATCGAAACGTCTTTCACAGCCATGCCGATAAAACTCGGTCGCCAACAACAACAGAGCTTGATTCGGCATTATCCGCTCAATGACAAATTTATTTGTCGACAAGACTTCATAGAGCCGCTGACAATGATGAAATATAAACCTTTCCAGAGGGTCTTTATATTGTATTTCATCCTGTTTGGCCTGCTTGAGCCAATACTCATATTCACTGCAAGCTACTGCCACCATGAGATCGGCTTCTGTAGTGAAATGATTATATACAGTGCCTTTGGATATTTGGCTGGCTTCAACAAGATGAGAACGACATAAACCAAAAGTCTTCTGTCCTCTTAAACAACGTTGCGCCACTTCAACCAAATAGTTTCCCCGTCGTTCCCATTTTCCCATTGGCCACTCCTGAGCAAAGCTTAAATACAAACTCTCCCAACTTCACAATAAAATAGTAACAAGCTTTCTGCGACTGCGATATTGAGTAATACTGATACCATTATGAGTCACGCCAATAGCCAATGTTAAAAATAGAATTGCTCGAGAGTTTTATTGCTGTGGCCGAATGCGGCAATTTATCCAAGGCTGCAGAAAAAATCTGTCGTACCCCGTCGGCATTGAGCTTACAGATCAAAAAGCTGGAAGAAAGTGTCGGTCAACCGCTGTTGCTCCGAGACAATCGAGGCGTGGTGCTGACCGAATCCGGCAATACCCTGCTCAACTACGCCTATAAGATGATGCAACTCAACACCCAGGCCCTGGATGAGCTGAAAGACTGCCAGAATCGCGAAGTGATTCGCCTTGGCGTTCCCACAGATTATATTACCTATTATCTGGACAACTGCCTGCTGGAATTTGTCCGTGAGTTCACCTGTATTGAGTTGGTCATAGACACAGATGTCAGCGGCAATCTGTATAAGCGGTTGCATCAAGGGGAATTCGACCTGATAGTGGCGACCCATTGGCAGCCTCCGGTGCAGGGAGAGCTCCTGTTCGAACGACGTTTTCATTGGGTGGCCGCCAAGAACGGCAGTGCTCATAAACGGGAAACGATTCCCATGGCACTTTACCCGGAAAACTGCCCCATCAGAGCTCAGGTGTTTGCCAACCACCAACTGTCGATGCGGCCCATCAATGTGCTGCTTTCTACCCCCTCACCCCAAGCCTTGTGCATGGCGGTTGAAAATGATTTGAGCATAGCTCCGATTGCCGAATTCAGGATCAACGACAAGATGCAGATCCTCGATCCCATAGAGCATGATCTCCCTCCCTTGCCCGTGTTTAATGAATCTCTCTATCTCAATCCGGAGAGCCAGACTGAAGCCTGCAATCAACTCATCGCCCTGTTGAAGGCCAATCTCAAAAACAGAAACACCACCGTAGAATAAGATGAAAGCCGACTCAATGCCGGCTTTCATCTTGATTAACTACCACTTGAGCTTACTCAGATCGCATTGAATGGTTTCGCCCTTTTTGGCCGGTGTGCCCGGCTGCTGCGCTGATTCACACAAGAGTGTTGTACCATAGTCATTGCGTGTGTCGTGGGCATTGCTTCTGGCCCAAACCGAGACTATCGCTCTCTCTTCCGGCTTGGCTTCACAGCTGCCATCAACATCGAAGGCATGGATGGTGTTCTGGTGAAAATACAACAGGGGATCGCGTTCGCTGCTGCCGGAAAGCCACATGGCATCGACATTGGGTTGCCCGGCATCGAAGCGGACCCGGCGCATCTTGTCATTCTCTTTTACAGTTTCCAACAAAGGTGAATCGGCTTTGACTGCCAGGCTCTTGAACTGATTGGTGCAAGCCGGCAGCCTCATGTTGTAGTACATTTCAGAAATGGCATGGTTGTGAAACGGGTAAAGAGTATCGACCGACTGTACTGTCATACCTACTTCGGCGCCGACTTTCTCACCATTGATGCTGTCAATTCTCAGTAGTCCCCAGTGACCGAAGATCTCTGCATAAGCATAACCGCCACGAACATTATTGAAGTTCTTGTCATTGCGCTTGCTTTCTTCGGCATACATGGGGAACCAACCGGCAGCGGCCCACAAGTTGGGCAAGGCGTTGGCGCTGATGTCATAGGGGAAAGCCGATGGCATCTTCACCTCATCACCTGTGACCATTTTGTAGAAGTTATCAGTAAAGATTTTTCCCTGCTTTTGCACCTGTTTATTGGTGACTTTCTGCTTGAAGAATTCATTAAAACTCATGCGTTTCGCCCACTGAGCCACCGGGGATTTTTGCTCCAGTTCCCCACCTGGGCTGTAGATCCAATTGACATCACGGCGAGCCCCGAAACAAGTTTTGGCACTTTGGGGATTGTGTAATACCTGATAGATATTTTTCACCATCAGCTGCATATCGCGGCGATCCATTACGCAGAACTTTTGTCCACCGGCGCTGGTGTCGTAAATAGCCTCATCCGAGTTCAGGCAATGAGCTTGCTCGCCATTGGTGAGCGCCTGGGCAAAGCCATTTAAATAACGCAAGGTTTCATCCCAGAGAATATCGACATACTTTTGATCTTGTTTGGAATACTCTGGCGTTTCACCCAAACAAACAAAGCTTGCATTTTCAATATCAGCCGGGTCTAAAAAATCCGGCAACTTTTCTGCCATCGCTGTATTGGAAATCAGCAGTGAAATTAATATTAGTTTCTTATTCATCACCTGGAACCTCAATTATATTTAGAGTAAATATCAGGCGAAGCATATACTTGGAATCCATTCCAAAAATGTTGTCTGAACACAGGCAACAAAAAAGATAACAGAATGAAAAAGAGTTGTGAGCCAGCAAACAAAAAAGGCCCACTTGTGATCAAGTGAGCCTATCATTGAATTAAAACAGCAATTGCAGGGACTATTTTAATCAAAGATATTTACGGGTCATGCTGCCGGTGGAGGAAACTTGAGGCAGCATATAAACCCTTTCATTATTCCTTATGTTTATCGTATTTAAAGGTATGGCAATTACTGCACAGAGGTTTTTTAGGCTGGTGTTCACCATGACACTCAACACAAGGCAGGTCTTTACCATAATGCAAGTTGTCATGGGGATTTTGCCATCTGTCCTCACCACTGCGGGCTGTCTTTTTTGCCAGCTCATCGACATCGTGGCACTTCAGGCAGGCACCATCTGAAGGGTACTGCTTAAGCCCTTGGTCGTGGCATACCTTACAATCCTTGCCTATCACTGCCTTGTGATAATCGCGCTGCTGAACGGCATGAACCGATACCGAAGTTAGCCCTGCCAACAGCAGTGCCCATACTAAGTTTGCTTTCTTCATTATTGAGTCCTCTCTCACCGTTCAATTCAGGCTTGCATCATGCTGCGGGCCGCAGTCATACCCATCACCATACATTCGGGGATAGAGCAGCTTCCCAGGCGGCTAACGCCATGGATGCCGCCACAGACTTCCCCTGCGGCATAGAGTCCGGCAACCGGCTTACCTGTGAGGCTGTCTTTGACTTCAGCCTTGGTGTTCACCTGGACTCCGCCCTGGCAGTAGTGCACCTTGGGCCATAGACGCACCACAGTGAAAGGCGCTTCAATATACTTATCTTTTGCCTTGGTCATGTTCTTGCCAAACTGCTTGTCTTCACCGCTATTGACATAGCGGTTGTACTCTTCGATTTGTGCCTTGAGTGGTTTCAAAGGCACCTCAAAGTGCTTGGCCAGTGCCTCCAGTGAGTCAAACTTCCAACCCACATTGTATTTGAGCACCTTGGCGGTATTGGGGTGCTGTTTGGAGTCCTTGTAGCTGGTGATCAAGATAGGTGGCAGCGGTTCTCCCTTGGCGTCGCGACAGGCCAACTCAGCATCGGCGCGGGTCTTGCGGTCGGCAATTTCATTCATAAAGCGCTTACCCGTCATGCGGTTAATCGCAATTGAATGAGGGAAGTTGAAGATGGAATAGTTGGAAACATAACCAAAACCGCCCTCATCGGGAGAGGCCCAGGGCCCGGACTGAATATGTGCCAGATGCACAGGCACAGCGCCGAGGCGGAACATCTCCAACATACCTTCACCTGTGGCGCCGGGAGTATTGGTACAACCCACTTCATGGGTCAGAGTCGGATCCTGCGCCATTCGCAGGCCGATATTCTGGGCAAAGCCACCGGTTGCCATCAAGACACCACGCTTGGACTTGATATACACCAAATTGCCAGAGTCCTCTTCGCCGAAGTAATAACCCTGACGCATCTTCACCCCTTCGACGCGACCATCCTTGCCGAGGACAAAGCCCTCAAACTTGGAGCGGTTATGGGTCTTGACTCCGATACGCTGGCACTCTTTATACAAAGGCTGGGTAATACCTGCGCCGCAACTGACCGCGGTTTGATAAGTACGGGCAACCGAGTGACCACCCAATTGTTGCAGGTAAGGATGGTATTCGGCGCCGGCATCCAGGGTCATCTGCAAGGCTTCCACCGCGTGTGAAGCCACATGACGCAGCAGTTCCTCATCGGCGATACCCCGGCCCGATTTCAACTGATCGGCAACCATCTGTTCTACTGAATCCTTGACACCTTCCTGTTGCTGCATAGGTGTACCCGGTGCGGCGAACAAGCCACCGTTAATGGCAGAGTTACCACCGAAATAAGGCATTTTTTCAAAGATATGCACATCTTTGGCGCCTTTGCGGGTAGCTTCAATGGCCGCTGCCAAACCGGCAAACCCTGAACCGATAATCAGCACTTCAACTTCTTTATCCCAACTCACACCCGTGGCTTTTTCCGATACAGCCAACACGGGAGCAGCCACGGCAACTCCGGCAGCGGCGCCAACGCCCTTAATAAAGTTACGGCGTCCCAGCAGATCTACTTTGCTCATCTGTCATCACCTTTTTCGTTTTAATCGACACTGACATCTTAGGGATGGAATCAATTCCAAAACGGGAGTTAAGCGTCAGTTGCTTTTTAAACAAAAGGGCAACATTTAAAAATGACATCTGGCTTGGGTTTTAACTGCAAAGCTGGACAAGTGACATTTTTTGGAATGGTTTCCAAACTTCGCCACAGCCCACAAGACAGGTAAGAAATCAGGGGGAAATGAGAGCGACAGATAAACCGCTATGACTTTAGCTCTTTCCCTAGCTCAAAAGCTAATCGAAGTCAAAGTTAGCCAAGCACCGACTCAATAAGAGGGAATATCAACAGAAAAGCTGGGGTGGAGCCGTATTGTTGGGGCCTAACTGTATTCAGGACAAGTCACAACAAACTGTTGGGGGCCCAGAGGCCCCTTTAGGCGAGTATCAGCCGACTTTAATCAGAGTGCGGCCGCTGATTTCACCTTTAACGATTTGCGCTGCGGCCTCGGGGACCTGCTCCAGAGTGATTTCATGGCAAGCCGCTTGATAGTAACTCTCAGGCAGCAAAGCCACTATCTGCTCCCAGGCAGCGCGGCGTTTGGCGGCCGGGCACTGCACCGAGTCTATTCCCAGTAGGCTGACGCCACGAAGAATAAAGGGCATTACCGTGGTTGGCAGGGCAAAGCCACCCGCCAGGCCACAAATCGCGGCGACCCCACCATAATTCAGTTGTGACAAGGCGCTGGCCAGCACCTTGTTCCCTACGGTATCCACTACGGCGGCCCAGCGCTGTTTATCCAATGGTCTGGCATCCTGCTCAAGCTCGCTGCGCTCAATTAAATCGCTGGCGCCAAGCTGCTTGAGCCAAGCCGCATTCTGCTCCAGGCGCCCTGTACTGGCGACAACCTTAAAGCCGAGTTTGGCGAGCAGCGTCACGGCCACCGAGCCGACCCCACCACTGGCACCTGTTACCAACACCTCACCATCTTCCGGTTTGATCCCAGCTTGCTGCAGCGCTTGTACACACAGCATGGCCGTGAGGCCAGCGGTGCCTATCATCATCGACTTGGCGGCTGTGCAGCCCAGTGGCATAGGCACCAGCCAGTCACCCTTGACTCTGGCACTCTCGGCCATACCGCCCCAATAGTTTTCGCCAACACCCCAGCCAGTGAGGATAACCTCATCACCTGGTTCATAATCCGGATGGGCCGACTCTCGCACCACACCGGCAAAGTCAATACCCGGTACCATGGGGAATTGACGAATAATCTTGCCAAGCCCGGTCACCGCCAGGCCGTCTTTGTAGTTCAGTGAGCTGTAGGCAACATCGACCAGGACATCCCCCTCAGGCAGATCGCTGTCCTCCAATTGGGTTATCTGGGCTTGGGTCCGTTTATCGTTTTGGGTCAATACGAGTGCCTTAAACATGATTACCGCTCCTGCTGTTGAAAATATGGATTCAAGACTAGTGGAAAAACCACCGCCGAGACATCGGATAATTCGCAGAGTGTCGAGGCGTGCAACTCATGGGCTATTTCGCGGCTTGGTTCACACTCAATAATCGAAATCTGTTGCCTCGGCCTCAATCATTGACTGTACCACTGCGAGCTTACTAACAAAATACCAACATCTAAAACTACTTCAGCGCCAACGCCTTAAGCTTACGGTATAGGGTGTTGCGACTAATCCCCAAACGGCGTGCCGCTTCACTGACGTTACCATTGCAGGCCAGCCAGGTGTCGCGAATTTGCATCTGCATTTGGCTGTGCAGATTGTTGCCCGGCGCGGGTGCCAAGCCGGCCATCGCCTCTTCTGCAGTACCCAAGGTCTGCTGCAGGCTCTCAGGCAGCGTTTGCCAGTTGAGTTCAGGGAACTCTTCGGCCATCAAACAGGCTACCTGCATCAGGTTATCCAGCTCCCGTAGGTTTCCCGGCCAATGATATTGCAGCAATCGCTGCTCCAGCACAGGACACAGGCTCTGGGGCCGAACTCGATAGCGCTGGTGCAATTTGTGGATCAGACGCCGCAGGTCGCTTCGCTGGCGCAATGCAGGCAGTGTGACCTGCAAGCCATTGAGCCGGTAATAGAGATCGGCGCGAAAGGCCCCCTGCTGCACCAATGCTGGTAAGTCCATATGAGTGGCGGCAATCACTTGAATGTCGACGCTGTGTGCCTGATTACTGCCAATGGGCACCACCTCGCGCTCCTGCAACACCCTAAGCAAACGGCTCTGGGCCGCTAGGGGCATCTCGCCTATTTCATCCAGAAACAGGGAGCCCTGGTGCGCCTGACGTATTTTGCCGACATATCCCTGCCTGGAAGCTCCGGTAAAAGCACCCGCCTGATAACCAAACAGCTCTGATTCCACCAGCTCCGCCGGGATCGCGGCGCAGTTGACCGCCACAAAAGGCTGCTGGTGCCTGGGACTTTGCACATGCAGCTGTTTGACAAACTGCTCCTTGCCCACTCCGGTTTCCCCCAGGATCAGCAAAGGGATATTTCGTGCCAACACCTTACGCGCCTGCTGCCAGGCTTGCTCCAACCTGGGTTCTTTAAAAACAGCGCTGCTTTCTCCGCTCTGGCTTTCTCTGCTCTGGCTTTCTCGGCTCTGGCTCGCTCGAACCACAGGCTTGGTATTTTGAGGTAACTCCAACGCCTGGGTTCTGAACACCAATCCCTGCTGCAAGCGGCCGCTGCCCCGACTCAATACCTGAGGGGACAAGGCCTGATGAATTTGGCCCAGGTTGATGCCTTTGAGCAACTGCCTTGCCATAGGGTTAGCGCCCAGCACCCGTCCATCAAGGTCGAGCACTAATACGCCTTGCCAGCCTGAATGCAACAGGGCCTGCTGCGGCGCCAGATCCAATCGAACAGCAGCGCCGGGGAGTCGGCACAATAAGGCCAGCTCCAACTGCTGCGCCAAACTGGACACCAAGATGGCTGTCTTTGGGGTATGGATTTGCTGCTCACTGGTGACATCCAAGGCTCCCAGCAACTCACCGTCCGGGGAAAACAGCGGGCTGGCGGTGCAACTCATAAATCTGTGGCTCTTGATAAAGTGCTGCTCACCGATAACCGAAACACACTGGCGTTCGCTGAGTGCCGCGGCTATGGCATTGGTTCCCTTGTATTGCTCCAGCCAGTTGACCCCGGTATCCAGGGCAATATTGGCAAGCTTTTGTGAGTAGCGGCTCACGCCCCAGTGCTGCAGCACAAAACCTTGAGGATCCGAGAGGATGAGCCGGCTCTGGGTTCGCCCCATAAGTTGATTGAACAGTGGCAGTGCACTGTGCTCCACGGCTTGCAGCAGCCTGCCATGGCGCTGGCGCCGCTCATCAAGAGCAGCAGTATTGAGCCTGAGTTCATCGGGTATGGCGGCGGGATTGAGCCCGGCCCCCTGGCAACGTTGCCAGGAAGCTGATAACCAGGATTGGGAATGGGTCTTGAGTGTCATAGCCCTGCTCCATTCTGGTACACCTGTGTGTACCTTTTTGCCACAGTTTGCGCGATAGACAACTCGAGTACCCGGCACCACGCCAAGATACAGCAATCGCAAATTTAGTTTTTCATCATACTGTTAGCACAATAAATGAACAAGCAGGCTCACACTGGCCCGGCCTTTGCGTTTACCTGAGCCAAGGCCGCTGTGGCCGAACAGATAAATACAAGAAAAATCTTTCAACAAGACGAGGAAACTCACCATGATTTATGCCCAACCCGGCACTCAGGGTGCCCTGCTGCAGTTCAAGGATAAGTACGACAATTTTATTGGTGGAAAGTGGCTCGCGCCGGTTGGCGGACAATACTTTGATAACCGTACCCCGGTCACCGGCGAAGTCTTCTGTCAGGCCGCCCGCTCTGACGCCCGGGATATCGAGTTGGCGCTGGATGCGGCCCATGCCGCCAAAGAGAGTTGGGGCAAGACTTCAGTCACCGAACGGGCCAATCTGTTACTGCGCATTGCCGATCGAGTAGAGCAGAGGTTGGAGATGCTGGCAGTGGCCGAAACCTGGGAAAACGGTAAGGCGGTCAGGGAAACCCTCAATGCCGATTTACCCCTGTTGGTGGACCACTTCCGTTACTTTGCCGGCTGTATTCGCGCGCAGGAAGGCAGCGCTGCCGATATTGATGCCACCACGGTCAGCTATCACTTTCCCGAACCTTTGGGTGTGGTTGGGCAGATCATTCCCTGGAACTTTCCACTCTTGATGGCGGCCTGGAAGATAGCCCCGGCACTGGCGGCCGGCAACTGTATCGTACTCAAGCCGGCGGAGCAGACACCGGTTTCCATCATGGTACTGCTGGAGCAGATTCAAGATCTGCTGCCTGCCGGGGTGCTTAATGTCGTCAACGGCTTTGGCGCCGAGGCGGGTCAAGCGCTGGCCACCAGCAAACGCATCGCCAAGTTGGCTTTCACGGGGTCAACCGAAGTGGGTTACCACATACTCAAGTGCGCCGCCGAATCACTGATCCCCTCGACCGTGGAGCTGGGCGGGAAATCCCCCAACATCTATTTCGCCGATGTCCTGGAACAGGAAGACGATTATCTGGATAAGGCGGTCGAAGGCATGTTGCTGGCCTTCTTCAACCAGGGTGAAGTCTGCACCTGTCCCAGCCGGGTACTGATCCAGGAGTCCATCTACGACAAATTTATCGAGCGGGTCATCGCCAGAGCCCAGAGTATCAAACAGGGAGATCCGCTGGATACCGACACTCAGGTCGGCGCTCAAGCGTCACAGGAGCAGTTTGATAAAATACTCAGCTATCTGGAAATTGGCCGCAATGAAGGCGCCAAAGTACTGCTTGGCGGTCAAGCCAACAATCTGCCGGGCTCCCAGAGTCAGGGCTATTATGTTACCCCGACAATACTCAGTGGCCATAACCGGATGCGGGTATTTCAGGAGGAGATCTTTGGCCCAGTCGTTGCTGTAACCACCTTCAAAGATGAAGCAGAAGCTCTCAGCATTGCCAACGACACTCAGTATGGTTTGGGTGCCGGCGTCTGGACCCGGGATATGAATCGGGCACAGCGGATGGGGCGGGGGATTCAGGCAGGACGGGTCTGGATCAACTGCTATCATGCCTACCCGGCACATGCCGCTTTCGGAGGATACAAAAAGTCAGGTATCGGCCGGGAGACCCACAAAATGATGCTGTCTCACTACCAAAATACCAAGAATCTACTGGTGAGTTACTCCACCAGTCCCTTGGGTTTCTTCTAAACCAAACACAGTAAAAACAAGCCCGGCTTCTGCCGGGTTTTTTATTACACAAATTTAATACAGTAAATTAACATTTACGAATGCAAAACATACCAGCAAATCAACTATTGAAAGAGATTTTTACAAATACTAGTATTGTTTAGCTACAACAAGAAACATAAATAACAATATCTAAACAATTTCATAGGGAGTTGGTATGTTAAAAGAGAAATTGCTGGCGAACGCCATTCGCTTTTCACTTTTTGCAGCAACGGGTTTTGCTTCTCTGGCAGTGGCCTCTCCGGCCATGGCAGAGGAACAAAATGAGCAGCAGATTGAAAAAATCCAGGTAACAGGCTCACGTATTCTGCGTGAAGGTGCGATAGCACCAAGCCCGGTTACCGTAATTTCAGGCGAGTCTCTGATCAAAACAGGGGCCGTGAACATAGGTGAAGCACTCAACGAACTGCCAGCTCTGGCAAACACTTACTCACTGGCCAACTCAGGAAGTTCTATCGGTACTGCCGGTTTGAACTTGCTGGATATGCGTGGCATGGGCGCCTCCAGGACTCTGGTACTGGTCGATGGCAAGCGTCATGTAGCCAGTAGCCCAGGTACTTCTTCTATTGACGTCAACACCATTCCAACCGAGTGGGTTGAGAGTGTTGAAATCATCACGGGTGGTGCCTCGGCCATTTATGGTGCCGATGCGGTTACCGGTGTTGTTAACTTCAAGATGAAGAAGAAGATTGAAGGACTGACAGCCTCAGCCGCCGCCGGTATCGCCGATGACAGCGACTACAATAACCAGCGCTTTAGCCTGGCCTATGGCTCCAACTTTGATAACGATCGTGGTAACGCCGCCATCTCGGTCGAATACGCTCAGCAAGACCGCCTGGAGATGCTGGATCGCGACCAAACCGCTATCTCATGGTCTTCACTGACCAACCCACCCGGTAGTGATACTTACAAGACCCTGTACCAGAATGCCGGTTATTGGGGTATCAGTAATGCAGGTACCGTTGGCTTCTACGGTGGCACCCCAGGTGTTTATACCTTCAAGCCAGATGGCACGCCGGTCGAAGTAGGAACAGGTGAATTCACCGACGGTGTACTCTGTGCCGGTGAAGGCTGTGACTATATCAACCTGCGTCAGTGGGAAGAGCTGCAACCTGAGTTTGATCGTACCACCATCAACTTCAAGGCCAACTACGACTTTACCGATAGCCTGAATGGTTATTTTGAAGCCAAGTGGAGCCGAACCAACGCCACCACTTCAGGGCAGCCGGCGTTCTTCTTCTTCGATCCGGACAACACTCTGGTTACCCGTGATAACCCCTACATCTCTGATGAATTGGGTGCTTTGATGGATCAGGCCGGAGAAGGTTATGTTGTGGTTAACCGCTTTATGACCGATATGGGGCCTCGCGCTGAAGATGACGAGCGTACCACTCAAAGGTATGTGATAGGTCTAAACGGCGTTGTACTGGAAGACTGGGAGATGGAAGCCTATGCCATCTATGGCCAGACAGAGCAGACCCGTACCAACTACAACAACCTGATCTTTGAAAACTTCCAGCAGTCAGTCGATGCCATCCGCGATCCTGTCAGCGGCGAAATCGTCTGTCGTGACGCAGATGCCCAGGCCGCAGGTTGTGTGCCAGTCAATCTGTTTGGCGATGGAGCAGTAACCCGCGAAGCTGCCGACTGGTTCAGCACTACCACTGAAGGTACCGCCAAGATTGAGCAGTATGTCATTGGTGGCTCTATGTCCAACTCTGCCTTGTTTGAACTGCCTGCCGGTATGGTTGGTTTCGCTTCCGGTATCGAATACCGCAAGGAAAAGAGTAAGAGTAAAGAAGATCCATTTGCCGCCACCGGCGCCACCTTCTTCAACGCCCTGCAAAGTGAAGGCGGCGATTTCGATGTCAAAGAAATCTATGCCGAGATCTCTGTACCACTGCTGGAAGACCTGCCTGGTATCCAGAACCTGACGGTCGATGGTGCTATCCGTTACGCCGACTACTCCACTATTGGCGATGCCACCAGCTGGAAGTTGGGTCTGGACTGGACCATCATAGATTCACTGCGTCTGCGTTCAACCCTGTCTACCGCTCTGCGTGCACCTAACATTGGTGAATACTATGGTGCCCAAGGCCAGAACTTCTTCAGTGTTGATGATAGCTGTAAAGCCAGTGAGCTGTCGGGTCTGAGCCCGGATCAGCAGGCGATTCGTGCAGCCAACTGTGCCGCTCTCGGTATTCCGGCTGACTTCGATTCCAACTATGACAGCGCCACCCTAGAAGGAGTTTCAGGTGGTAATGACCAGTTGGAGCCTGAAGAGTCTGACAGCTACACTGTCGGTCTGGTTTTCCAGCCTTCATTCGTTGAAGGTCTGGTGATGACTGTGGATTACTGGAACATTGAAATCACAGATGCTATCGCCAATATCTCTGCACAGAATATTATCGATCGCTGCGTGGATTCACCCACAGGTATCAACAACCAATACTGTGACTTGATCACCCGTGATCCCACCTCACACGAGATCACTAACATCACTCAGATTGTGCAGAACGTAGCCAAGCAGGAAGCTTCAGGGGTCGACTTTGAAGTCGGCTATGACTTCCCACTATTTGGCGGCGATCTGCGCACCAACCTGCTGGGTACTTATCTGATTGAACGCAACGAGTATCCTTTCCAGGATGATGCGACCGATTTTGAAGAGTATGCCGGCACTCTGGGTGAAGCACAGTGGCAAGGTCAGTTGGTGCTGAACTACAGCTACGACGCCTGGAACCTGAACTGGAAGACACGTTATCTGGACTCGGTAGATCTGTATACACCACAGTTCCGCGCCAACTATGACGTGCCTTACTCCAATGTTATGAGCTATGGTTCATACAGTGTTACAGACCTGTATGCCACCTATGCCATGGATAATGGACTGGAGTTCGGTCTCGGGGTGGACAATGTGTTCGACCGTGATCTGCCAGGCAGCACCACTGGTACAGGTGCAGGCAGTGCCAGCTATGACAACATAGGTCGTTTCTTCTACCTGACTGTCAAATACGAGATGTAAGCGATTACCTCGCCTGAAAAAGCCCCGTAAGGGGCTTTTTTACTTTCTAGCGACTTTGCATTCTCACTGAGAGAGTACACTCCTTAGCGGAATGGTATAATGCCCGCATCTGCATGCAATAAGGTAAACCCGTGTTCCACATCGCCCTCTATGAACCCGAAATCGCCCCCAATACCGGCAACATTATCCGTCTCTGCGCCAACAACGGCTGCGAGCTACACCTGATAGAGCCTTTGGGTTTTGATCTGGAAGAGAAAAAACTGCGCCGGGCCGGGCTGGATTATGGCGATCTGACCCGAGTAAACCGTTACCCGGATTTCCCGCACTTTCTCGCAGCCATGGCGGGCAAACGCATTTTGGCTTGCACCACCAAGGGCAGCCGGCCACATTCTGAGCTCGAGTATCGGCAAGGTGATGTGCTCTTGTTTGGCCCAGAGAGCCGCGGCCTGCCTCAGGAAATATTGCAGAGCATTGCTGCAGAGCACAGACTGAGGATCCCTATGGTGCCCTCCAGCCGCAGCCTGAACCTTTCCAACGCAGTGGCTATCATCAGCTATGAAGCATGGCGTCAACAGGGTTTCAGCGGCGCTAAATAAATCAGCGATGTTGCAGTGAGATGGCTCTGTAGGTTTGATAGCTATCCGAGTCCTCATCCAGATAGTGCAAATTCTGGCGCCAGAGCCAGCCGTCATTGTCGGCTTCGAATAGCAGTTGGATCAACGCCGGGCGTCCGCCGGACTGCCCTTCACCCAACAGGGAAAATCCGCGGCCCTGATGGTAAAGAGTGAAGGATTGAAAGCGTTCTTCGGTCACACCATCAAAGTACCAGAGCCCCACGCTGGGGTCTTGGTCTCTGAACCACCAGGTTTCACTCAGGGGATGGCGTGCCCCTTCACTGACGCTGAGTAACAACTGACGCTTGTCTTTACTGCAGATGGCATCCAGGCTGAGCTCCTTCGGGGGTTGTCCGCTTTGGGCGCCATCCCCCTGCCAATGGCCATTGAGCGCTTCACAGAATTGGCTAAAGGAGGCCTTGCCGGCCCAGGCGGGTTGCCAGGCCAAGGCCAGGGAAATAATAAACAGGCGTAGAAAATCAGAAGAGTTCGATATCGTTGTTGTTTTGCTTGAGATGTTCATCTTGATACTGGCTCAAAGCCTCGTGTAGTGGCATTCCCTGCAGCACAAGATCAAACATTTTGCGTTCACAGTCCAGCGAGTATGTCGACTTAATCGTACGCTGTAACATTTTCCAGGCATGTTCCGAGGTGCGACTATGCTCATCCCGCAGAACTTCCTCAGTCAGCGCCAGCCCGGTCACCACATGGTTGAGCCTTTGTGACAGGCGATCATAGAACTGAAAAGCCACTATGCCTTCATTGACCTTACCGGCCAGATGGCGGCCATGATCGCAGATCTCGGCCGGAGTATTCTCCTGAGTTTCCAACCAAGCATTCACCTCACGCAATTGCTCCGCCATGTCGGTAAACAGACTCCCTAAACCGGTGACATTGTGTTCACCGTCAGTCAGGGTCAACTCTATCTGAGCTATCGACAACAACAAGAGTTTTACCGTTTCCGAAATATGCAGCCATTGGGCCGAATCGAGTGAATCCAGAGTCGTGGGCGTTTCGAGCTGCTTGTTATCTGTCATGGTCATGGGGATCTCTGTGGCTGAGTGGCAGGCATAAAGAAGTTTAGGACATAAAACGCCTTTTGCCTCTTACCTGGCGCGGCCGGCAAACGGCAACCCGGTGTCGTGACTATGCGTTAGTGCCCGGAAGCTTTTTAACTCCGCCAAATCCCACAGTCGAACAGCACCTGGCTCAGAACAAAGTTTCCCGATAAACAAGCCGATAAATTTCTGTTTTCGTAGCAGATCTATTGCACAGTTTCTGCGACAATCAATGCCAATGCTGTTATTGCCGGAGATCTCATGCACAGACTCAAGAGCCGTATCATCAGAGAGTGGGATTTCAACCACAAAGGCTGGTTGCTGGAGGCCGCACGCTTCCTGGCACCGCAGTTATTGGCGCTGACTCTGTGGGACGAGTCAGAGCGTAAGCCGCTGCTGGCCATTTGGCCTACCGAGGCGGACTCCCCCGGCTTGCTGCTGGATCTCACCCAATTTAAGGGGCATCCCCAGGTCTGCCTCTGGCATCAACAACTCACCTTGGTGGATGAAACCGGGCTCTGGATCTGGGATTCACTGACAGAAGATAAGGCGCAGCACTACCCCTTTGCCAATCCGGATGTGCTTTCCATGACTGTGGAGCAGCAACACTTCCACTTTCTGCCATTGCAGCTTTGCCCGCTGGATGACAATCAACTGCTGCTGCGAATGAGTTCCCCCAATACCCGTAAGGGCCGAGCCATTTCCTGGTTATTTATCAAGGATGATCAGTGTCACTTGGTCAACAGATACAAGGAGCCGGACGAACCTGAGCTCACCGCCTTAAAGCCGGGCAGCCCACACTGGCTGGAAGAGATCCAGGTATGTGACAGGCAGATTTTCTGCCTCTGTCAGGGGCAGTCTGCAGCGGACAGTCAAGAGACAATATTGGCAGAGTACAGATATGGCCTGCCGGACAGCCTCTTTGGCAAGCTTTCCAAAATGCTCGGCAGTGGTCAGGAAAAAGATCTGCTCTTGCAGTCGTCTCGCCTTCTGGCGCCCGGCAGCGCCCGTTTCAGCAATTGTGGGCCACAGCTGTGGTTAAGAACCAAGGGCAACAATCGCTTCGAGTGTCATCCACTGGCCGAGGATCAAAGCGCCTTTGAACTGGCACTAACCCAGGTTCAAAGTCTCGGTGACATCAAACCGGCCAAGGCTCAGGTCAGCTTTATGGATGACAGGCTGTTTGTCGTGAACGACAAACGCAGGCTGAACTTGTGTGAAGTTCAAGCCCCAAAGTAAAAGCGCGTATGCAGAATGATATAAAAAGCCACCTCAATTGAGGTGGCTGTCTGATTAAGTTGGTCGGGTTAACCGCCGAAACCGACATCCTTGATATCGACCCGGGTCACCTCGCCATACTTGGCCGCTATCGGGGCTATCTTGTCGCCACTGCCAATCAGCACCATCTGCAACTTATCCTTGGGGAAGTAGCTATCAACCAACTGCTTGGTCTGCGCCAGAGTCAGCCCATCCACCCGTTGCTGGAATTGATTGATATAAGACTCATCAAAACCGTACAAGTACATGTCTGACAGCAGACCGGCCAACTGACCACTGGTTTCAAACTTGGGCGGGAACTGGCCTTTGACGTAGGCCTTGGCCGAATCCAGAGTCTGCTGATCTATCCCTTTCTGCCACAGGCGACTGTAGGTCTTGAGTGCCAAGTCAATGGCTTCCTCTGTAGTAGCCGACTTGGTGAAAGTACTGATCATAAACACCCCTGAGTCACGATAGGGAACGAAACCCGAGCGCGCGCCATAGGTCAAACCGGCATTCACCCTCAGCTCATCGTTGAGCCAGGAGGTAAAACGGCCACCGAGTATGGTGTTGACCACAGTCAGGCCCACATAGTCAGGGTTATCCTGAGTCACACCCAGGCCACCTATGGTGAAGGTGGTCTCTATCGCGTCCGACTTATCCACCAGCAAGACTCGGCTGGCAGACAGAGTCGGCAGCCCCTGCTTGAGGTCGACGGCACGCAGCGATTCACTGTTGTTCCATTGACCGAATGCCGCCTGCAGCTTGGCCTTCATCTGCGCCGGGTCGAAATCGCCCACCACGCTGATAGCGGTATTGGCCGGTTGATAGTAGCCCTTGTGGAAGGCTCTAAGCTGGTTGACCGTCAACTGGGACACAGATTCACTGGTACCCGAAGTGGCATTGCCATAAGGATGCTGACCGAAGACCAGCTTGTTAAAGTAGCGCCCAATCACGGACTTGGGACTCTCTTTCTCCTGCGCCAGCTCGGCGACTCTGCGGCTCTTGAGTTTATCAAACTCAGTGGCATCAAAGTCGGGACGGGT
Source organism: Shewanella sp. Iso12 (assembly GCF_012030025.1). Lineage (NCBI taxonomy): Bacteria > Pseudomonadati > Pseudomonadota > Gammaproteobacteria > Alteromonadales > Shewanellaceae > Shewanella > Shewanella sp. Iso12. Next base: position 270,188 of record NZ_JAAUHW010000003.1, on the reverse strand, counting down.
CAGCACATCGGCAAACAATCCCAGCATGGTATCGACATCTTTGGCCATAAAATCGGCACTGAGGTAACTGCCCTCACGGCCGGCATCGGCATTCAGACTGGCACCGAGAAAGTCCACCTCCTGCTCTATGCTGGCCTTGGTGCGACCGGCGGCGCCAAGCAACAAGCCCTGAGCCGTCACCTCTGCCACACCGGCTGTGGTGTCATTGACGCTGCCGACTTTCACCACGGCGTTCAGGGTGATCAGCGGCACCTCTTTCTGCGGCATCAGCATCAGCGTCAGGCCGTTATCCAGAGTGACTCTTTCATATGTTGGCAGTACAAAGTGGCCGGTATCCTGGCTCACCTTCACCTGGGTAGACTGACAACCTGAAACCATTAAGGCTGCGGCAATGGCCACGGCGCCCAGAGAGGCCTTGAGAGAAAAAACCTTGCTCATTGATCCGCCTCCTCTTGTGCAGCCAGTACCCCCACAGTGCGGTTGGCACGGCGCAGGTATGTTTCTGCCACCCTTTGAATGTCGGCCACTGTGACCTGGTTATAGGCATCCGGCGCCTGGAACAGCTTGTCGAAGCTACCGAAATAAAGTTCGTAGGTGCCCAGGGTGTTGGCCTTGCCATTGATGGTTTCCATACTGCGATAGAAATCCATCAGCTTGATATTTTTGGCTTTTTCCAACTCTTCAACCTTAACGCCGTCACGGGCAATACGGTTGACCTCTTCGATCAATGCCTGCTCCAGAGTGGTGGCGCTGACACCTGGGGCCGCCACCCCAAGGATATACAACAGGTTGGGGTCAAAAGACATGGGCATATAAGTCTCGGCGGCAATCGCCAACTGCTTGTCCACCAAAGCCTTGTAGAGGCGCGAGCTGTTGCCTTCACTCAGAATCGAGGTCAGCAGATCCAGCGCGTAATAGTCTTTATTGGTGGTGGCCGGTACGTGATAGGCCAGCATGATATTGGGCGTACTGACAGACTCTTTCTTGACGAAGACCCGTCGTTCCCCTTTTTGCAGCGGCTCGACTGTCTTCACAGCCTTGGGTGGCTCTTGCGCCGGGATAGGGCCAAAGTAACGCTGGGCCAGACGCTTGACCTCGGCCAGCTTAACGTCACCGGCAATCACCACAACCGCATTGTTGGGGGCATAGTAGGTCTTGTGATACTGCACCAGATCTTCCAAGGTCCAGGCCGCAATATCAGATTCATGGCCAATCACTGACCAGCTATAGGGATGCGCCCTGAAGGCCACACCTTTTACCTCTTCCTGCAGAGTACGCCAGTTGGAGTTTTCCAGCCCTGTGGTACGCTCGGAGGCAACTACGCCGCGCTCACTCTCTACCATCTCGGCATTGATATCCAGCGCCGCAATCCGATCGGCTTCCAGATCAAAAATGGTTTCCAGAGCATTGGAAGGGAACCAGTCGGTATAAACGGTCACGTTTTCAGTAGTGTAGGCGTTATTGGCGCCACCGGCCGCTTCCATGGTGCGGTCAAACATCTTGGGGCCGTATTTCTTGGAGCCATTGAACATCATATGCTCGAAGAAGTGGGAAATCCCTGTGATCCCGGGCACCTCGTTGCGTGAGCCCACCTTCCAAAACAGATACATGTTGGCATTGGGAATGGATGAATCCTCCAATACCATGATTTTCATGCCGTTATTCAGGGTAAAACTCTGAATATCTTCGGCCGTGGTCGCCTGTGTTGTCGCCGCCCCAAGAAGGCTGGCTGACATCAGCAGGGCGGTCAGCGTACGCTTCATTGGGTCGCTCCTTGGCTGATTGCTGATTTCAAAAGATCCAATATCGGGTAAAAAAGCACTGCAAATCAAGTAACAAGTGATACGGAATTGTCAGATTTTGTAAGCAAAATGCTTTATCCCGTACGGTTTATTTGCCGCTTAAGCTGGAGAGTGCCAGTGTGGTCAACGCCTCTACCCCCGTCTTGAACGCTGCTTCATCGGCATAGAAATAGGGGGAGTGATTGCTGGCCGCCGTTGCCGGGTCAGTCCCCTCAGGAGTTACCCCAAGAAAGAAGAAAACCCCCGGGGTTTCTTGCGCGTAGAAAGCAAAGTCCTCAGCCCCTGTGATAAGCCCGGGGTCCACCAGCCTCCCCTTGCCGACCACTTGCTCCAGCAAGGGCCTGACTTCGGCCGCCAATTCAGCACTGTTCACCAGCACGGGATAACCCTGGACTATCTCTGTCTTCGCCTCAGTGCCATTGGCTTGCGCTATCAATTCGGCGGTCTTGCTCAGTTGCTGTTTGATATTGGCCCGGCTCGGCTGATCAAAGGTTCTTATGGTGCCGATAAGCTCAACCTCATCGGGAATGATATTCGAACGTATCCCGCCGTTGATGGCACCAAAGCTCAATACTGCGGGGCCGGCAGTCAAATCCGTGCGGCGGCTGATAATAGTTTGCGAGGCACTGACAATTTGTGCCGCGGCCACTATGGGGTCGGCGCCATTCCAGGGACGGGAGCCATGGGTTTGACGTCCTTTAACCTGGATACTGAAAGAGTCTTCACTGGCCATGGTTGGCCCGCCCCTGAGCCCTATCATGCCTGTTGGGAGATTCGAGGTCACATGCAGTCCAAAAACACGTTCGGGTTTGGCGGCAAACAGCCCCTGCTTCAGCATCAACTCGGCGCCGCCTTCTTCCCCTTCAGGCGCTCCCTCCTCCGCCGGTTGGAAAATAAACATCACCTCACCATGAAGCTGAGATCGCAAGTTGCTCAGGGCTTCGACCACCCCCATCAAGATAGCCACGTGGGTATCGTGACCACAGGCATGCATGACACCCACCTCTTGCCCACGGTAGTCGGCCTTAACCTTGGAAGCAAAGGGAAGATCCACGGCTTCAGTAACAGGTAAGGCGTCCATGTCGGCCCGAAGAGCGATCAAGGGCCCGGGATAATCGCCCTTGAGCAAGGCAACGACACCGGTATGAGCCACACCAGTCTGTACTTCCAATCCCAAAGATTGCAGGTGCTCGCTGACCTTGGCGGCCGTGCGAAACTCACGGTTGGACAACTCAGGGTGCCTATGCAGATCCCGTCGCCATTCAATCACTTTTGGCTCCAACTTGGCGGCTTGCTGCTGCGCCAGCACAGTAGGGTCGGCAGCGAATACGGCAAATGGCAACAACCAGGCAGGAACCAGGCTCAGTCCCGAGACAAAAGATTTCATAACATCTCCCTGTTAGTCTGAATGGTTTGGACGGCAAGCACTTTAACTTGGGGGCTGAAGTGCAGCTCTGGCTTAAGGTTCTATCTGCTTCTGTTTCAGCTTCTTCATCTTGGGCTCTTCGATCTTGCGCTCTTTGGCCGCCGCCTCTTTGGCTTCCTGCAAATATTTCTGTTCCCGCTGCGCCCTCTCATCAAACTGTTTACTGGCTTTTAGCCTTTGCTCCTCCTGCCATTCACCGGATTGCTGGCGTTTGAGCACCTTCTGTTCCCGCTCGGCAGTTTCCTTGGCTGCGGCCCTGGCTTTTTCCAGTTGTTCCTGCTCCAGACGCCGGGCATCTTCACTGGCTTTTTCACTCAGTTGAGTCAAATCGGCCGCACTCACGCCAAAGGCCAGCAGCCAACTCAGTAACAGTATTAATCTCGCCATAATTCACTCCTGCATGAGAGAGAACAAAAATCCATCTTCCAAGGACTATCACACATTTTTTCACCAGTTTGACCGATAATGAACATTTTTAGCAACAAAACGAAATTTTGATTGAGCCACAGAGTAGATCTGTTTAGTTTTAAAACCAAAGGATTGAAGTATTGACAAAGGGAAGTGGTTCTCAGCGGGAGAACGACAAGGGAGTATCCTGGATGATCCGATGGACACAACTGCTGCAGAGTCTGGTGGCCGACACAAAGCTTGGCCCCCAGTTGCAACTCTGGCGCAGCGATCCACACTCGACACCTCTGGCACTGTTCAGAGGGAGTAAAATTTTCGCAGCCAACCAGGCCGCGCTGGATTACTTCGCCTGTGTCCACCAGGAAATTCTCGATGCCACTCTCTATGACTTTGCCCCCAGACTGCAATTGGGCGGCCAGAGCAGCATAGAGTTGGCGAAAAAACTACTGCAGGCCGCTACGGCTAAGTCCCAGGTGCAGGAGTGGCTGCATCTCAATCGCCACGGCAAAGAACTGCCAACCCGCCTCTACCTGGAACCAGTCAGAATAGACAGTAACAGGATGATCTTGGTGCGTTTCGAAGCCTTGGATCGTCGCCTGGGCCCCAGAGGTGAAGCTCAGGACGTATTTGGCTTGCTGCCCCGCAGCGTATTGGCGGGCATTCTTGAAGAAAGTGCCGAAGCCGTAGTCATCAGTGATACCTCGGGCAAAATCCTCGCAGTCAATCGGGCCCTCTGCCGCCTTTGCGGTTTCAGCCAGGCACAATTGATAGGCCAGCAACTGCAGATCCTCGAAACCGCAAACGACCCCAAACAGAGAGAATGCCGCGCCGCCTTGGCGCAGCGGGACTTCTGGCAGGGCGAGGTCAGCCATACCCGAGTCGATGGCAGTCACTTTCCCGCCTGGCAGAGCAGTCGCAGGTTGCAGACCGAATCCGGTTGTTATCTGGTCACCATCTTCAGCGATATCAGCGAGCGCAAGCAACTGGAGTCTCGCCTGACAGAACAAGCCATGTTCGACATGCTCACCGGACTTCCCAATCGTCGTCATATGAAGCGCAAACTGCGCCAGGCCCTCAGCGCCAGTCGCGAAGCAGCCAACCAAGGAAAACCAACCACAGGTGCCTTAATGTTTCTGGACCTCAACGGCTTCAAACATGTCAACGACAGCTTTGGTCACTCCATGGGTGACAGAATACTGCAATTGGTCGCCGCCAGGCTGGAAGCCGGTTGCATAGAGAGAGCCGACATAGCCCGCATGGGCGGTGATGAATTTACCTTGGTGTTACAGCATTGCCGCGACAGAGAAGATATCTACCGTTTCGCGCAGCAGATATTGGCCCTGTTCGAGACGCCGTTTGAGTTGGAAGGACAGAAATTCTACCTGGGTACCAGTATAGGTATCAGCCTGTTTGGCGACCGAGAGATAGATCCCTCCGAGCTGCTGAGCCAGGCCGACACCGCCATGTACAGTGCCAAACGCAGCGCCAGCCATATCAATTTCTATGACAGCTCCATGAGTGAGGCCGCCGAACATAAACTCAAATTGCTCGGCGATCTGCGTCATGCCTTGGGGCTGGGGCAACTGAGCCTGTTTTACCAACCCATAGTCAGGCTCAAGGATAACCGCATGGCCGGCGCCGAAGCACTGCTGCGCTGGCACAAGAGTCCACACGAACTACTGGAAGCGGCCGATTTCGTGCCCTTGCTGGAAGAAACCGGTCTAATAGTCACTGTCGGCAACTGGGTGTTGGAGCAAGCCTGCCGGCAACTGGCGCTTTGGCGGCAACAGGACAACGACTTTATTATTTCGGTCAACGTGTCGCCGCTGCAACTGGAGCACCTGGACTTTTACCAGCAGGTAAAATCGGCGCTGCAACATCATCAGCTTCCCGCCGAAGCACTGATTTTGGAGATCACAGAATCGGCACTGCTGGGCCATCCACGCCAGGCCAAACAAACCCTCAAACAACTCAGGGAGCTGGGGGTCAGAATCGTCCTCGATGATTTCGGTACCGGGCTGTCATCACTGAGCCGTTTAGGCAGCCTGCCCCTGGATGGGCTGAAAATTGCCGGTGAATTTGCCGAACAGCTGGAGCATCAGAAAGGCAAACGTCTGTGTCAGGCCATAGTGCAGCTGTCACAGGCACTGGAGCTCAAGTTTGTTGCCGAGGGAATAGAAACGGCCGATCAAAATGATATGGTGCGGCAGATGGGTGATGGGCTGGCACAGGGGTTCTTTTTCGGTTATCCCTTGCATCCAGAACAGTTTGCCCTGGCACATTTTCAGCTCTAGTCAGCGGAGTGAACAGGACTGCCGGCAACAGAGTCATTCTGCTACCACTCCCCTGCAAAAGCGGTAAGCCGACAGTCCCACTCCATCATCAGGGATGATGTACGCTAATTAAAACCGGATTAGCTTATAAATGTCGTGATCTACACGAAATTTTCGCTACCGCTTACTCAATACCGCTCCCGCACCTTGGCCGGCATCCGTCGCAGCCGCTGCGCCACCAGCTCAGCCAGTAACCCATGCATAGGCGCCACATCCAGCCCAGGCTCCAACTGAGACAGGGCCGCTGCTGCCGCCTCGATCGTCGACAGGCTATCGCTGCGACTGGCCTTGCGAATGCGATACGCTGTCGGCGCCGCCTGTGACAAATGCTTTTGGGGCAAGGCCTGTAACCAAGGGTTAAGTCGATACATTTTCAAGGTTTTGCGCCAGGTGCCATCCAGCAGGATAAGCCGTACCGCTTCAGATGATTCAGCCGCCTGTAACAGCTGACTCTCATCAGAGGGATAGAGTAAGAAAGTCGGCATGCTATCCCTTGCCAGTTCAGCTCTCAGCTCGGCAAAGTCCGCCTCGGTTTCGCCCACTACCACTCTGGTGTTCGGCACCGCCAACTGCAATAAACGCACGCTGTTCTTGGCATGTTCCACCTCGGAGGGATGCTGCAGTACCAACAGCCGGCTGCGTGGAGATATAGCAGACACGGCCCCGCAAACACAGGCCGTTTGTGGGTAACCACATTGTTCACAGTAAGGGCGCGACATAGGTCTTCTCTATCAGAGATTCAACACTTTTAAGACTGCGGACCTACCACAGCGCCAGCTATGGTAACACAACCCCCGCCGACAACCGGCACTGGCCCCCATGCACCATCCTGGCTCTAAAAAAATGCCCGCGGCAGCGGTCAACTGCAACGGGCCAAGGGTGATGCTTAAATCTGTTAAAACTCAGTGATGCGCAAACTGCTGCTCCTGATGCCAGGCATTGAAACGACGCTGGGCCATGATCAGCAGCAGCACCATAGACAGGCTGCCCATCACCAAGGTTACGGCGAATGGCGCACTGAGGTCAGTTTGCTGCACCAGACCGGCCAGTAAAGAAGCGCCGCTCATCTGAATACAACCGAGCAAGGCTGCCGCAGTACCGGCACGCTCGCCGAAGGCCGCCAACGCCATACTGGTTGCCGGACCCAGCAGGAAGGCGAAACCGACACACAGCAACATCATGGGCAACATAAAGCTCATGGCGGCAGCCATACCTTGTTGAGGGCCATAGATCTGCAGCACAGGTTGCATCGCGGCAGAAGCCAGCAGCAACCAGAGCGAAAACACAACGGTCGCGCGATTTCCAAGGCGTTTGGTGACCATGGGGGCGGCAAAACAGGCAATAATGTTCACCAAGGCGTTGAGTCCAAACAGGCCACTGAATGCCAGCTCTGACATACCCAAATGATCAATCAGCCACACAGGTGCGTAGGAAACATAGCTCAATATTGAGGCCATACCGGCCATGCAACAGAAGGCATAAAACAGGAAGTGGCGTTCGGCCAATACAGGCTGATAGCGACCCCAGCGGTACAGCGGCCCACTGCTGACAGTATTCTGCGGCCGGGTTTCTGGAAAACGCATACTCACCAGCAGCAGAATCACCAAGCCGTAAACAGCCATCAGTCCAAAGGTTGAACGCCAACCGAATTGCATCGCCATCACACCGCCAAGCGTTGGTGCCAGTGCGGGGATGACGCAAATCGCACCGTTGAGATAGCTGTAGATACGAGAACTTTCAGCCGGTGCGTAACAGTCACGCACTGCACTGAAGACGACGATAGAAGTGGAGCAAGCTGCCAACCCCTGCAATACCCTGGCGATCTGTAACCATTCGAACTCCATGGCAACCACAGCCAACAGCGCACTAAGCACATAGAGAGAAATCCCCCCCAATGCCACAGGCCTGCGGCCAAATCTGTCAGCCAAAGGGCCTATGAGGATCTGCCCTACCCCCATGGCGAACAGGAAAAGCACCAGAGTAGACTGGACTTCGCCGGCACTGACGCCATATTCAATCGCCATAGTCGGCAAAGAGGGCAAGTAGATATCGATAGCCAGTGGGCTTAACAGCACCATGGCCATCAGCATAGGCAGGAGGTTTTTTGCCATAGGTTGTCGTTCAATCCTGAGTGAAAACTGAGATGGGGCACATTCTAATGAACTGGAGGTATGAAAAGAAATGATATAATCTCACAACATAATTTCCTCTGAGGAATATCAGGGTGAATCTGGATAACCTGGCCCGTATCGACCTCAACCTGTTGGTCATGTTGCAGGTGCTGCTGGAAGAGCGCAGCGTGACCCGCGCCGCCAATCGGCTGCACCTGAGTCAATCTGCATTGAGCAAGAGCCTCAACCGCCTGCGCGACATGTTGGGCGATCCTTTGTTTCAGCGCACCGCCCACGGCCTCAAGCCGACGGCTCACGCCGAACAGTTAGCGCAACATCTGCCTATCGCCTTACAGAGTCTGCATCAACTGACCCAACCTCCCGTGTTTACCCCGGCCAGCAGCAACCGGCAGTTTTCGCTCACCATGGTAGAAAGCGCCTATGAAACTCTGCTGCCCAGTTTTATCGGTCGCTTGCTCAGCAACGCCCCTAATGTCAGGCTCGACTCCTATGTCTGGACCGAAAAATCCATGCAGGCACTGCAGCAGGGGCAGATAGATTTGGGAATTTCGGGAAGGGATCTGCAGCCCAGCTCCAGCTTTCACTTCAGCCAGTTGCCGGAAGGGATCCTGTATCAAACTCTGTTTCAGGATCATCAAGTGTGTCTGGTGCGCGAAGGGCACCCGGCGCTGCAAGCTCAAAAGAACAAGGTCTGGGATCTGGCTGCCTACCTGGCGCTGCCCCATGTACAGGTGCGTTGTGAGGGTAATGATTGGTGGGCGCTGGACTACTTTCTGGCGGATCTCGGTCATCACCGCCGCCTCAGTGCTACAGTGCCGGACTTCTACGGTGCTGCCAGTATTTGCGCTCACAGTGACTTGGTATTTACCCTGCCCTCCAGTTTTGCACTGCACGCCTGCAAGCTTTACTCGCTGCAGCAATTGCCACTGCCGATAGACTTTATGCCCATGGCTTATGTGTTGCTCTGGCATGAGCGCAATAACGACGACCCCGGCCACCGCTGGATGCGGCAGCTGATAGGTGACAGCATGAGCAGTAAAAAGACCGCCTGAACGGCGGTCTTGAGTTAAACGTGATTAGAGCACGAAGGTCGCGACCTTGGCATTGAGATCGGTCGCACGCACCTTGAGTGCCTTGGCGTGCTCAAGGTCGTCCATGGCGGTGGAGGTGATCTCATCGGTAACGTCCTTGATGGCCGTGGTGTTTTGGGTAATCTCCCCCGTTACCTGAGTCTGCTCTTCCGCCGCCGTGGCTATCTGCCCGGCCATATCGGATATCTGCGCCACAGCAACGGCTATCTCTTCCAGCGCCTTACTGGCCTCTTCGGCATCGCCGACACTGCGGCCTGCCATCTGGCGGCTGTTTTCCATGGAGGCTACCGCCCTGGCAGTGGTTTGCTGCAATGCCTCTATGGTGTCGTGGATTTCGGAAGCCGAATCCTGAGTACGCTGAGACAGAACCCTCACTTCATCGGCCACCACGGCAAAACCGCGCCCTTGTTCACCGGCACGGGCAGCCTCGATGGCGGCGTTCAACGCCAACAGATTGGTCTGTTCGGCCACCCCTTGAATTGCGGTGAGAATACCGCTGATAGCCTGGGCATGACGATTGAGCTCATTGATCACTTCGGTGGTTTGGCCTACTTCCTCGGCCAATGAATGTATTGAGTTTCGGGTCTGCAGTACCAGACTCTTACCCTGCTGAGAGCTGCAGGAAGATTGCTGCGCTGCAGTAGCGGTCAACTCGGCGTTGGCAGCAATCTCCTGGGTGGCACTGGCCATCTCGGTAACTGCGGTAGCCACCATGGTTACTTCCTGCTGCTGCCTTTGCAGCTCAACAACCGAGCTCTGGGTGGTATTCAACCCCCGCTCGGCATCCAGATCCAGTTCGGCCGCCAACTGACGTATATGGCTTATCAGCTGATGCTGGGCCGAGACAAAGCGGTTGAAGTTGTCCGCCAGCTCGGCCACTTCATCATTGCTGTCGACAGTGATCCTTTGGGTCAGATCGCCATTGCCGTCGGCAATCCGTGCCAGCGCCTGGGATACCCGCCCAAGCGGAGCCAACAAGAGTCCGAGAAACCAAGAGATAGCCGCCGTGCTCACCAGCAGCACAAGCGCCGCCAAGCCAACCTGGGTCCAAAGCAATTTGCCGAGTGGTGCTTCAAGCGTTGCCTTATCCAGCAGCAGCAAGAGCTGCCAGTCGGTATCCGGAATAGCCGTTGCCCAAACAAGTTTGTCCCGACCATCGGCATCAAAATACAGGGATTGCAACTGCGCCGTTTTTTGAATGTTGGCCAGAATGCCCGCACCGAGATCATCATCAATTTCGGCAACCGGACGCATCGCCTTGCTGCCATCCTTATAAGCGATTACGGTACCGTCGTTATGCATCATGACGGCAAAACCCGCAGCCGGGATCGCCATGCTGTTGACCTCGGCTACCAGAGTATCAATTGCCAAGTCGCCACCTATCACCCCTTTGGCGGTTGGCTGCGCCAAAGAGACCACCTGAATACCATAGCCACTGTCGATATAGGGTTTGGTGATAATGGCCCGGCCTTTGGCCATGGCATCCTGGTACCAAGGACGGCTGCGGGGATCGTAATGACTGTTGTCCACGCTGGGATCGGCATCCTGCATTTTGCCGTCACTGCCACCGAAGTAGACAGACTCCAGCTTGCCGGCCGCCCTGGCCTGCTGCAGTGCAGGCACAAAGTCATCACTTATATATTCCTGCAAGGATGAAACCACGTTGGTGCGAATCGCCAACCACTCGGTGACACGCTGTGCCTGCATATCACCAATACGCTTTAACTCTTGCTGGCTGGCTTGCAACAGTTGTGTTTTTTGAGTGCTGTAGCTTTGCCAGGAAAGCAGAGCCACAACCAGAGTCAATGCCAGTACCACACACACCAGCAACTTGTGTTTCAATGAGCGGAGTTTCATCTTCAGCGGGGTCCGATATTTGAGAAAAGGCCGACAACCATCGGAGTAGCGACCTACAGCTTTGTCGAAATGATCGCATATTCTGCTGATTTGACTGAGTGATAGTTCACAATTAGTTGAAAAACAGGTCAAAATTGCAACAAAAACTCTGGCTTTTGGGTTTTAAACCACAGTTGATGAATAATTATTTATTCGGGGAACTCCTGCCTCTTAACGCTTTCTTAATAAAGTCGTATTAAACATGATGAATAATGAAGCAGATTTAACGTGACCTGAGCCAGGGATGGGGTCACACTTGGACCCAAGCAAAGACCGGAGGAAGAAAGATGTACCGACAATTTGCGCAGAGTCAGCCACTCAATCCCAGAACCTTGGCGGGAGCATTGCTGAGTCTCAGTGCCTTTAGCCTGGCACTCTTGCTTATGCCCCTGGTGTTGATCCTGGCGGCAACTACACTCCTGTGTTTGAGCCTGTTTGGCCGCAGCTATTTGAAACGCCAGTTGGCCAGCATTCACCAATGCCGCCAAAGAGGCAGACAAAGAGATCTCTACGACCTGGATCCCAACCTGTGCCGGGATTCAGGCTTGAGCCCAAGGGGCCGTATCATAGAGCACGAACCGGACTAATCGGCGAGCAGTTCCTGTGCCCGTTTCAGGGCACGCCGCTCATCTGCCGATTGGCTCAGTTGCAATACATTCTCAACCTGTTGTTGCAGTGACTGCCACAAGGGGCCTATCACCTCCAGTTCACGCTCATCGGCGCGCTCTCGTGCCAGGCGCAACCAAGCAACAGCCTCCACTACGTCTATGCGTCCAAGGCAACCATCGGTCAGGGCTATCGCCAATTCAATCATGGCGGTCACACTGTGGCCATAGCGGATAACCTGTCTTAAATAACTTTCGGCCTGAGACAGATCCGAGCCAAATGCGGTGTCATCGTTGAGCATATGCTGCGCCCGTGCCAACATGGCATCCAGTTGTCCCTGCTCTGCCGCTTCGGCCAACCATTGTTCACTGGCACCTAGGTCTGCTTCACAGCCTTCGCCACGGGCCAACATCAGGGCTAGGTGGTATTGAGCGTGGGGATCGCCGGCTCTGGCCGCCCGGGTTATGTGTTCAAAGGCTTGTTGCAGCTCGCCGCGTTGATAACAGAGCACCCCGAGATTGGCCATGGCCTCAGATTGTTCGTTGGCGGCAGCAGCACTGAGGAAACGTTCTGCCTCGATTTCATCTTTAGCCAGCTCACCACTGCCCACCAGATAGAAGTAACCCAAGAGCGCCATGGCATCGGTCACGCCGGCCTCAGCGGCTTGGCGAATAGCCTGCTGCCCGGTAGCAAGATCAACATCACCTCTGTAGCCATGAATAAGGGCCACTCCGTGTTCAAACAACGCCTTGGGTTCAGTTGGCGCCGCCTCGGCAAACCAGTGTGCCGCCTTGGCCAGCATTCGCGCCGAGTCACCCGTGAGCGGTTCGTCGGCCTTATCTTGCAGGGCCTGCTCCTGGCCACGGGCAATCAGGGCCCGATTCTTGAGCGCCATACCCAGCAGATATTGCGCCTCGGCATCATCCTCCATCACGGCCCGATAGCAGAGCTCGCGTCCGGCCTGCAGATCAAAGTCATCGAAGTGGTATTCTGGCGCTTCCCGGCCCTTCAGCCTGGGGTAGGCCAGTTCCATCAGTTTCAACAGATCGCCGATGGCCTTTTTGGCCAGTTGCAGCAGTTGCGTTTCTGTGAGGTGGAACTTTTCCGGATGGGCGCCGCGGTTGCCATCGGCCCTCAGCCTATGCAGCGCCCGGGTGATGCGCACATCGATCAGCCGCTGGCGATTGAGCTGTTCGATACGATCATAAAGGTTGGGGCTGTCAAAACTGAGCTTGGCCGGTGCGGCCAACAGCTCAGTCAATTTGTGGGCAAAGCTGCGAACATGCAGTAGTGCCTGGGTTGGCACGTCCTGCACATAGCGCTTGGCAGTCCGGTATTCCCGGGCCAAGTCTTCCGACACACTGGCTATAAAGGCAACATCATCCAGCACAGTCTGACCTCACAGAGCCGCTTGAGCGGCTAGCAAAGAAGATTCAAGCTCGGCCCTTACGGGCAACGCGATAAAGGCGGAACAAGGCTACATTGACGAATAAACCAATGAAAGCCACAAAGGTATCCACCACCAACTGCAGTGGCATACCACCAGCCTGTCCCAGTTGCGACAGCACACTGCCGATGAGCAGCAGCGGAAAATAGCTCAGCAGTACCAAGATTGTCGTGCCGGTGAGCCCGCTACTGAACTCAAAACTGGCCTTGATGGCCTGCAACGGGCTCATGCGCTCGACCACTACCATAAAGTTAACAAAGGCCAGGCGGGCAAACAGATACAGGCTGATCCCCATCCCCAGGATCCAAATCGGCCCTATGGCCGCCAGGATCATAGTCGGCGCCGCGATCGCCATTCCGGAGAACACTCCGGCCAACATCAGCCCAGGCACAAATGCCAGACTGGATTTCAACACCTGGCCTGTACTGGGCTGCATGCCTTCGGTACGCAGCTCCATAAATAGCGTCAACGCCGCGATAAGCACTGAGAAGATCACCATCAAGGCGATCACTGCCAGCATATGAGGAGTGCCGAACTGCGGATTTTCAGGATCGGCATTTAGCAGCTCGGCACCGAGCCACATTTGAATACCCACCTGCAACAGCAGTAAGGGAACGGTCAGCATCGCCAGCTGAACGATATGATTACGGAAGAAGTTATAAGCTTCGGTCAGGATGGCAGACAGAGACATGCAGCTTTCCCAAAAAGGTTGTAATTAAAGGATCAAGATAGACGCCAAGGATACCCAAATTCACGCGCCAATGCACAAATGAAATACAGCAAAACGACCGCCTGTCACGCAAAAGCCGTGCATCGACGACTGAGATAAGACTAGAATATGGCCCCAGAAGACCTTTTATTTGCACAGGAAAGCAGAAATGAAAGCTTATATCACTGCAGCCGTAATCGTGGGATCACTGTTGGCGGCCCCAGCGCAGGCCGGTTGGTTCGACAAACTCACCAGCAACACCCAGACACAAGCCGATACGGCCACCAATACTCAGACCGCCACTCAAAACAGTGAGCTGGTTGGCACCGTGATGTCACAGCTGGGTCTGACTCAAACCCAGGCCGAAGGTGGCCTTGGCAGCCTGCTCGGACTGGCCAAGACTTCATTGGGGCAAGAATCTTTCTCTCCCATTGCCGACAGCATTCCCGGTATTGATGGCTTGCTGGCCGCAGCGCCCAAGCTGGATGGCACCTCAGGGATGACGGGCCTTTTGTCAAAAGCCGGCGACCTGGGTAACTCTCTACAGGGCAGCGCCATGGTCTATGATGCCTTTGCCAAACTTGGGATCTCCAAAGAGCTGGCTGCGCCCATGATAGATATAGTCAAAAACTACCTGCAAAGTAGCGGTGGCGAAGGCACAGCCGATCTCCTGGTCAAGGGGCTGGGCTCATTGCTGTAAAGCGGTTCACACTATCAAAGGGGAACCCGCGGCCACTGATGGCGTCTAAAAAATGTGGCCGCCCGGTTAAAGCGCGCATCGGCAAGGCTGGTTTTCACCCTGCCCAAGCCGCAAACCGCGCGGCCCGACACTCCCAGAGCCAACAGGGTTAGCCCAACACTGAGCCAACTGACAAGAGAAGCCTATGATCGCCAAACTCAAGCAGTTTTTGAATGCCCATCAGCAGAGCAAATCCCCGCAGGAACAGCAGAAACAACTGGAATTGGCAGCCGCCAGCATGTTGTTGGAAGTGGTTTATGCCGATGAGGAGATGTCCGGCACCGAGGCCCAGCTGTTACCCGAACTTCTGGAACAAACGCTGGGTATAGCCGCCGAAGCGGCGGCCGAGCTGATAGTTGAGGCAAAACAAAGCCGTCACGATGCCACCTCACTGTTTGAGTTCACCTCAGCCATCAATGATAGCTTTACCCTTGAGCAGAAGCAGCAGCTGATCCTGGCGATGTGGCGTGTGGCCTATGCCGACGGCGAGCTGTGCCGCTACGAAGACCAGATCATCCGCCGCTGTGCCGATCTGCTGTATCTCAAACACTCTGAGCTGATCCAGCTGCGCAACCAGGCCATGACTGGCAACTCAGACTGAACCCGCCCTTTATTGCGCGCTTTTATTGCATAGGGATCACCGGCGGCAATTGGCGTTTCTGCCACTGCTGTTGCAGTGTCAACAACACAGCCAGCACACAGAGCAACCCCAGGGCGTAGGCCATGGCGCTGCCGAGTGCAAACGCCAGCAAAACACAAAGCGCGCAGCTTAGCAGTACCAAAGGCAGGTAGCGTTTGCTCAGCAAGCGAATGGCTGCCAGCATGGACAAGAGATAGATCACCACAAATACCCCGTTACTCCACGCAATAAGCTGCTCAAGCTGTTGGCCTGAAATATAGGTCAGCACTATCACCAGCCCCATCACACCCAGCACGGCCGACAAGGCTCTGACCGGCACCTGATAGCTGTTACGCTCACGGAACCAGGCCGGCAATATCCCCTCGGTACTGAAGCTCCAAAGCAGCCGCGATACACTGGCGGCATAAACGTTAACCGCCGCCAGACCACTGGCAATACCCAGCACACCTATCACCTGAGCGCCGTATCCGCCGAGCAGGGTATCGAACGCGCCTATCATGGCGACCTTGGTATCCACTTCCACCAGCAATAACAGCAAGGTACAGGCCAGATAAACCGCGCCGACCAAAATCACCCCTATCACCATGGCGGGGATCAAGTCCCGATCCGGGCGCCGAAAATCGTTGGCCAAGTGGGTCATGGCCTCCACACCGAGGAAACTCCAGAAGGCGATGCCTATCGCCAGCATCACGCCGTCATAATCGGGAGTGGAATGAGCAGTCAAAGACACCAATTCACCGGCCTTGGCACCACCGGCGCCGAACATCATTACCACCACGGCCACAATTCCCAGTGTCAGGGCAAATTGCGCCTTGGCAGAAACCTGAATCCCTCTGAGATTGAGTAGCCAGAGCCCGAGCAGAACCAAGAGTTCGCAGCCCACCTGAACCCAGCCGGACACGGGAACCAGCGCATTAACGAATTGGAAAGTCATCAAAATGGCGGCGGGCGCACCGATAGGCACAGCCATCAAAAAGCTCAGGCCTATGGTGCGGCCCAGGGTACGGCCAAAGGCTCGTTCGACAAAATACGCCGGCCCGGCGGCGTGAGGGAAACGACTGGCCAGACGGGCAAACACCAGGGTCACCGGGATAATGGCCAGGGTCAGCAAAGCCCAGGCCAACAAGGCGCCACTACCGGCTTTGGCGACCGTCATCTGCGGCAAAATAAACACCCCGGTACCCAACAATGTGGTGGCCATTAAGCCGGCGCCCTGCCAGCGTCCTATGGTTCCTGTAACTTGATTCATCTGCTAAATTATCAGTATCTTGAATGGCGCCAGTATAGTCGTTCTCCGGCAGACTTTCTGTCATTCGTTTCCGTCAAATACGGCTTTTAGGCCGACGAAATGACGGCAAATCAGCAAAAAATACTCAAAATGTCAGGTAGCATGGATAAGTTCGATAAAGCAATCATTAATGCGCTTAAAAAAAACGCCCGTCGGAGCATTTCAGATGTGGCAGCCGAAGTGTCGCTGTCCCGCAGCGCTGTCTCGGACAGGATCAAGAAGCTAGAGCAAAACGGTGTAATCCGCGGTTACCAGCTGCTACTCAGCGAATCTCAAAAAGAAGCAGTGAGTGCTTACTTTGAAATTCAGCACAAGTGCCCCCGCTGCAGCGATGTAGTGCATGTGTTTCATGCAATTCCGGAAGTCGTGACCTGCCATGGTATCTCAGGCGACATGGATCTGCTGGTGTTTGTCAAAACCCCATCCATGCGGCGGCTGCATGAGATCCGCGAATATATCGATACTCACACCGAGATAGTGAAGATTAAAACCCATGTGGTGATGAGCGAGTGGATTAATAACCAGTGAACTAAAACCAAGAAAAGCCACCCGCGTGCTCAATAGGTGGCGAGTCCCGTGGAGGATCGGGAAATGCGTCAAAGGCGCAATAACAAAGTGGCTTCCTGCCCAATCACTTCCTTGTCAGCAACGTAAAAACGCTGCTTCAGGATGCGGCGGTGCTTGTTATTAACTGCAAAGCCGCCGCATTCCTTAACCTCTTATCAGTGGCAGTCTTTGCAACCCGCTGCCGGGTCTTTTTCTTCGTGAGCTGTATGACAGTCAGTACAGCTGAGCACGCCATCATGTTTCTTGTGAGCCTCACCTTCGAGCGACTTCATATCACCGTGACAGGAAGCACATTGCTCGTTTTCAAAGGCATAGTCGGCGGAAGGCGAACCATCTTTATGGCAGGCTTCGCAGCCAGACATTTCCGTGTGGGAATCGGCAATTGGGGCCGCCAGCAGCGAACCGGAGAAACCCAGAGCCATCATCAGAAGCATTTTTTTCAACATCACATTTTCCTTTTTATGGGGGTTAAGCAATCGTCATTTGTCCTGTGTACAGGATGAAGTGGCGCAGCAAAATGACCCCCAACAGACTCAGGGTTGCTGTCGCAGCCACATAAGACCATTTACGCTTGGCCGTGGCGGTCATAAACAGATTCATGGCCAGTGGAATAGAGAGACCACAACCCAGGATCCCCAGCCAGAACACCCAGCCCCAGAAACCTTCCCCTATGGCATTGAAGGCCGCGACTTTGCTTTGGCCACCGGTGAGTACCAAGCCGGCGAAGAAGGTGAAGATCACCGCAATTTCCACCAGGATCAGAGGGATCTCTATCTTGTGAATAAAGTGCACTTCCTTGCCGTCAGGATTACCCTTGAGCAGCACACCACCAAGCAGAGACGCTGCCGCACCGGAAGACAAACCGGAGATCAGGAACAGCAGAGGCAATACCGGGTTCTTCAGCATGGGGTAACCGGGCAGAGCCGACAGCAGGAAGCCGGTATAGGCCCCCAGCGCCAGGGAGAAGATCAGCAACAGACCTGTCAAACTGGGCTCATGCTTGGCCAAAAATCCGGTCACTTTAAGCACTACGGGGAAACGTTGCTCACACCAGTCATCTATCGGTTGACGGAATACCATGACAATCCAGGCAAACATGAACACCATGTAAACCATGAGGATCATCACCCCGATGGACATCACTGAAGTGGGGTTATAGAACACCAGAATCTTCCAGAAATGGAACGGCTTGGTCAGGTCGATAACCAAGATCCCCAAGCCCGCCATCACAGTGAGCGGCGCCACCAAACAAGCTGCCTGGACAAAGCCGGAACGCCAGGCATCCTGCTTCAGACAAAGGTTTTTCAACAGCACGGCAAAGAACATGGCGCCCGCCGAAACCCCGGCGAAGAACAGATAAAACGCAATGGGCCAGTGCCAAACCAAAGTATCAAAATGAAAAGGACTCATAGCTTAATCTCCCCCTGTTTGGCCACAATCTTGAACAGCTTGGGCCGGGTGCCGAGATCGACCTTGGATCTCTGGGTTGGGTTGGCCCGAATCATCTGCACCACTTCTGAACTCGGATCTTTCAGGTTACCGAATACCAAGGCTTTGGTTGGGCAGGCTTCCACACAGGCCGGCTGTTTACCCTGCTTGAGTTGAGTCTCACGGCAGAAGTCGCATTTGTCGGCCGCTTTGGTAACAGGGTTGATAAAGCGCACCTGATAGGGGCAAGCCGCAATACAGTACTGACAACCGACACACTTCCAGGCGTCGACCGTCACTATGCCGGTTTTCTTGTCCTTGAACGCCGCACCTGTTGGGCAGACGTTGACACAAGGCGCGTCTTCACAGTGCTGACAAGACTTACGGCTAAAGTGATAAAACTGGTTCGGGTATTCGCCGTAAGGGCCGGTGCGAATAATCTCCAACCGGGAAACCCCTTCAGGTACCTGGTTGACTTCCCGGCAGGCGTCACTACAGGCATTACAACCAATACACTTGGTTTCATCATGGAGCAGGGCATAATTGATGCCCGAGTCATGATCGGCACTGGCAACCGCTTCATTGCCACTCAATGGATAGAGAGAGGCACCGGCCATCAGGGCACAGCCCCCTTTTAAAAAACGTCTTCTGGAATTTTCCATTACTCTTACCCCTTAGTTGGCCGTATGACAGTCGCGGCACAACTTACTGTGCTGTTTGCCTGTTGCTTGTTTCATTGGATCGTCCAACGGGTGCAGCTTGTGGCAGGCGGCGCAGCTCAACTTGTCGGCGTGAACATTGTGGGTCCACTCTTTTTCAGCCAATTTCTGCGGCTGGTGACACTTGAGACAGGTGGCATTCTGGGTTGCAGGTGCAATCCCTTCCTGAGGAGTAAATACCCTTAAATCATTGGGCTTTCTTGGATGGTTTCCTTTTTCGCCATGACAGGTACTGCAACTCATATTGAGCTGATCCTGGCCATGGTGTCCCTGCATTAAGCCATTACGTTTGTGGCACTTCACACAGGGATCACTGTTGATTTTCAACGCGGTCTCGGCATAGACAACGCCGCTCACTCCCAACAAACAAGTCAAAGAGGCCGCGCCTAATATTGCACGCCATCGAATACTGGACATCTCGGGTCCTCACTTTCAATTGGATCTAACAGGGACTCAAGGGTGGCAGCGCAGCACCGCCACCCGTTATTGCAGCCTAAGCCGTCAACATCTGCTCAAGATGCTGTGCATCCAGGGGATTGGAGCGTTTCATATCGATGAGGCGAACGTTGAGTTTTTCGAGTAGGCTCTTTGAATTGGCACTTTCAGCATCACTGAAATCTGAAATTACCATTTTTATTTCTGAAGAATTCTGATCTATCAATACATAGTCCAGACGTGAGTGACTTGCAGGCGCATGTGGGTCAATATCAACCACTGACTCCAAAGCTACATTGCTGCAAACTTCGTATCGACCATTGGTTAAAGACTTCAGAGATTTAAAAAAGTCTAAACTCTGTTTGTCAAAGAACCGATTCTTGAGCTTTATCGCTTCGGCGTTTTTTTCGTCTGACTTAAAGAACTTGATACATGTCATCACAAATACCACCAGCACGAATGGTACTGCAATAAAAAGCACGAAGTAGATAAAGGCATAACTTAGAATAACTGAAGTATCCATATAACCCTCCAAACATCATTTTTAGTTTTTAATGCGCTTATTGCGCAGTTGAATTATTACTATCTACAGCAATATAAATTTTGATCATCATCAAATAACCATCCGGAGAAAGACTGAAAAAACAAAACATAAGACACTGACTACATTGCCATTTTCTAGAAAACAAACTGCTAAAAATAAGAAATTTAATTTAGATAAAACGATATTTGAAAATACACTATTTCACTATTTGAAATATGCAGGCGTAATGAGAATCCCTCTCACATACAACCTTTAATTAACCTAAAACCCAGCATTTAGTGATCTAGAATACAGAATCAAAAATAGCTTCGAATAAAATTATTTTTTCTGAAAAAACTGGTTAATATAGATATCGAGGGTACCACTAAAGGAGTATTGCAGATGAACCATATTGACTTTGAAAAACTGGATATTCTTAGTCTTTCCATTCTTGTTAGCTTATATGAGAACAAGTCTGCAACACATGTTTCCAAAATTCTAAATGTACCCGCACCAAAAATAAGCCGTTGTTTAAAAACTGCCAGATCTATTTTTGGTAACGAGCTATTTTTAAGAAAGAAGTATGGCCTTATTCCAAATGAATTTGCAGCCAAGGTTTACCCTATTGCCAAAGAAATAGTCGACTGTGCCAAGGGCTTCAATCATCTTGGAAACCCAACCTTGGCTGGAAACAAAAACTTCGAGCTGGTCACCCCCGGGCTGATATCCTACGCCTACCCAAAAGCCTTGATGCAGGCCATTAAACAACAGAACAAGCAGTTGCATATCAATTTGAACTCCTGGGGCTGCAACTCATTGCAAGGAATAATAGACGGCAACATCAGTGCCGGGCTTTGCAGTTGCCATTACCCGCAGGATTTACTGGCAATCGGCAATAAGTTACAGATAGAAGCCTTGAGAAAGCTGGATAGCCTTTACCTTATCTGCAACAAGAATCATCCGCTGTTGTCCCGTGAACTGACACTGGAAACCATAGCCGAGTATCCCTATATCAATACAGACCTGGGCCTTGGGCCCAACAGCCTGAGCCCATTTGAAGACTACTGCCGGATCAACAATCTGGATTTAAATGTCGAGATGACCATCACCGGCATCTCCTCCCTGAGTGCCTATCTGGAAGCCTCTCAGGCGGTGGCTTTGGTGCCCTATAAGGCAGTATTCGATCTGCTGGGCGAAGAACCCCTGCTACACCTTTGCAAACTGTCGGAAATGGAAACCACCCGGCTGTTCAATGTCACTGAGCCACTGACTCTGACACTGCTCAGCCCCAGCGGCCAGCAAGACCCGGATCTGGAATGGATTCGCTCACAACTGCGTTTGGTGAGCGGAACCTTGCTGTAGGCTTGCCATATCAATCTGAACCCGATCTCAGCCGATCTTTGGCCTTGAGGTATACAGACAGATTTGCCCAAGAGTTCATACAATAGCGCTGCCAAAAGCGGTACACTAATGAGCATTCGATACTGGGTAAGCTGTTTATGCAAATCAATTCTCACGCCGAACTCAATCTCCTTTGGGGTTCCCTCATACTTGAAGAACTGGCACGCCTTGGGGCTCAGCATGTGTGCATGGCGCCGGGCTCGCGCTCCACGCCCCTGACGCTGGCAGCCGCCCGCCAGGACAAACTAAAACAACACCTGCACTTCGATGAGCGTGGACTGGGCTTTATGGCGCTCGGGCTCGCCAAGGCCAGTCGGGCTCCGGTGGCCATTATCACCACCTCGGGTACGGCCGTTGCCAACCTGTATCCGGCCATCGTTGAGGCCTGGTTGACTCAAGTCCCCTTGGTCGTGCTTTCCGGCGACAGACCGCCTGAGCTGATAGCTTGCGGCGCCAACCAAGCCATACTCCAACCGGCGATTTTCGGCCAATATGCCAAGCAGTTGAACCTGCCAACACCGGATCTGGCCATAGCCCCTCAGGCACTGCTAACTCAGATTGATGAAGCCGTGGCCAACCAAAGCATGCCGGTCCACATCAATTGTATGTATCGTGAGCCGCTGTACCCAAGCAGCCTGGATGCCCCCAGAAGCCAGGCCATAGAGCACTACCTACAACCTTTGGCGAGCTGGCAACAGGTAAGCACACCCTATAACCAATATGCAGCTGTAGGCATGGGACAAGTCCCCAGTTGGGATACCATGGCGCGTTTTGTTCACGGCAAGGGTGTTATCATCGCCGGCACCCTGGATAGTGCCGATAATCCACAAAAGTTGGTCGAACTGGCCAGCAAACTCGGTTGGCCGCTGCTGACAGATGCCCAGTCTCAGCTGCGCCAACATCCTGCCGCAATAGGCAATGTCGACCAACTGCTGCTCAACCCCAAGGGCCGAGCCCTGCTGCAACAGGCCGACCGGGCACTGGTGTTTGGTGGACGCCTACTGTCGAAACGCTTGATAAGTTATCTTGAACAGCAGAACTGGCACCAATATTGGCAAGTATTGCCGCAGCAGATGCGCCTGGATCCCAGCCATAAACCCAAGCAGATCTGGCTGGCAGAGCTACAGCAGATAGCCGCGCTTGAGTGGCCACGCTCGTCCTCCGCCAATTGGGCGCTGGAGCTCACCGCCCAGAATGAGACGCTCAATGAGCTCTTTGTACGCCAAATCGATAACGGCGAGTTCGGTGAGGCCCAGGTGATCAGGGCCATAGCGGCAATCCGAACCGGCGAGCAGCAGCTTTTTATCGGTAACAGCTTACCGGTGCGACTTTACGATATGTTCGCGCCCATCAGTTGCTGCGCCGCCATCACCTATACCAACCGCGGCGCTTCGGGGATAGATGGCCTGCTGGCCAGTGCCTGTGGCGTCGCCAACCACAAGGGCCAGGCCACCACCTTGGTGCTCGGTGATCTATCGGCGCTGCACGACCTCAACTCTCTGGCGCTGGCACGCCAGGCTCAGGGGCCATTGGTGATAGTGATACTCAACAATGATGGCGGCAATATCTTCAATATCCTGCCGGTACCGGACGAGCAAGTAAGGGCTCACTATTACCGATTAAGCCACGGGCTGGAGTTTGGTTATGGCGCAGCCATGTTTGGCCTGCCCTACAATAGGGTAGAAGACTTCCAGGGCTTTATGGATGCCTACAGTGAAGCGCTCAACTATAACGGCGCCTCGGTTATTGAGGTTTGCATCAGCCAAACCCAGGCCAGCGACCAGATAGCCAGCATAGGCCAATGGGTAAAGCAAAGCTGATGTTAGCCACAACGACTCAGGGTTCAGCAACCCAGCCGCCTTTGGTGCTGCTGCACGGTTTTCTCGGCAGCAGCCATGATTGGCGCGAGTTGCTGCCGCACCTGAGTCAGGACTACTACTGTATTGCGGTCGATCTCCCGGGCCATGGCCGCAGCTGTGATATCCAAATCGACAGCCCGGGCTTCAGTGACTGTGTTGCCTTGCTGCGTCATACACTGCTCAAGGCTGGCATCCCACGCTTTCACTTATTGGGATACTCGCTTGGTGGCCGTATCGCGCTGCATCTAGCTCAAACCTGGCCCGAGGCGCTGCTGAGCCTGCATCTTGAGTCCTGTCATCCTGGCCTGTTATCCCATGATGAACGCCGGCAGAGGGCGATGGCCGATAAGCTGTGGGCCGAACGTTTTAACACTATGCCGATTGAACAAGTGCTGGCCCTCTGGTATCAGCAAGCGGTATTTGCCGACCTATCAAGCGCCGAGCGTGAACGTTTAATCGAAAAACGCCGCCATCAGCAGCCGCTTGGCCTAATCAACTGTTACCAGGCCACCTCACTGGCACTGCAACAGGATCTGCGCCAGGTGCCGGCCAAGCTTGCCTGCCCAAGCCACTACTACCTAGGGGAGCAGGATGCCAAGTTTAGCGCTCTCGCCAAGGCCTGGCAGCCACAAGCCGGATTCAAGCTGCATACCATTGCCGATGCGGGCCATAATAGCCATCAGGCCCAACCCGGCGCTTTTGCCACGGCGCTCAAAGGCGCCCTGAACGCGATTTCAAGGGGTGAATGATGCATCCAGACTCACTGTCACTGGCCCGCTATAGGCTACCGCTGGAAACCTCACTACCTGTGGGCAAGCAAAGAATCGAACAGAGAGCCGGGCTGGTTATCAAAGCCAGTTGCGGCAATGAAAAGCATTTTGTGGAAGTCGCCCCCTTGAGCGGCCTTGATGCCAACGGCGAGCCACTGCTGGGTTTCAGCCGTGAATCGCTGGCGGAGGTGACAGAAGCAGCCTTGGCGCTGATGCCAGCACTGGCAGCCAAAGAGCTGGAGTTGAGTCAGGCGGCCGATGCCTGTCAGTATCCCTCGCTCGCTTGGGGGCTAAGTCTGCTCGATGCCAAACTCAAGGGACAACTGCCACAGCGTTGGCCGGCCTTTGAAACCATTCCACTCATCTATCACAGGGAAGAAGAGCCACTGGCGCTGCTGCAACAAAGGCTGGCGGCGCTTCCCGATACGATTCTCAGAGCCAAGATCAAGGTCGCCCAGACCAGCATGGAGCAGGAGCTCAGACTGATCCATGCTGTATTGGCCGCCAAACCTCATCTCAAACTCAGGCTGGATGCCAATCAGGGCTTTGAGTATCAGCAAGCAGTGGATTTTTGCGCTTGTCTGCCCAAGGCCAGCATTGAATATATTGAGGAACCCTGCCGCCGCGCCGACGATAACCCGGCCCTATTCAAGGCCACAGGGATCCGCTATGCCCTGGATGAAAGTCTGCTGCAACGTGAGTTTGTACCTGACTGCAATGACTTCGCGAGCGGTCTCACGGCGCTGGTGCTTAAACCCATGTTGCTCGGCAGCTTAACCAGACTGCAAACCCTGATCGAACAGGCCGAAGCGGCCGGCGTGCGTGCCCTATTGAGCTCCAGCCTGGAATCTTCTCTGGGAATTACCGATCTGGAGGCGGTGAGTGCCCTCTTGACCCCCAACGAAGCCCCCGGACTGGATACTCAGGCGCCTTTCGGACGCGATATTATTGTCGGCCAAGGGCACAAACCTTGTCTGGACTTTGCTGAGCTGGAACTCTTGGGTCAGTGGCCCTGTCTGTAACTGCCAAGCTCTGACAGCCTCTGTAACCTCCAATTTCATTAACAGGAAAGCGCATGACCTACTCGCCCCTTCACCTCAGTGGCCAACAGACTCCAGATGCCATCGCCTTGGTAGAGGGCGGTATCAGCCATAGTTATCAGGCAGTAAGCCGGCAGGTGTTGGCGCTCGGCGCCGAGCTTCGAGCCTTGGGGTTGCAGCGCGGGGATAAACTGGCCTGTGTGGCCGCCAACTGCCGTGAGCTGATGTTGCTGTATTGGGCTTGTTTGGATCTGGGGCTGCTCTTTTGCCCGCTGTCACCCAAGTTTCCGGATAGTCAGCTCCAGGAGCTGCTTGAACGTTTTCATATTCGCTTTATCTGGTGTCCGGATAACGCCCGGAATGAGCTTTGGCAAACGCGGGTTATCACTCGAGTGCAGGCGGATTTTGCCATTCTCGAATCGAATGCTACCCCTGCCGAGATAGCCACTGTCTCGGCCGATACGCCGCTCAATATCATTCTTACCTCGGGCTCCAGTGGCAGTCCCAAGGCCGCAGTCCACAGCCTTAACAACCATATCGCCAACGCCAATGGCAGTCGGCAGTTGATCCCCTTGGCAAGTGGTGATGCCTGGTTACTCTCGCTGCCGCTGTTCCATATCGGTGGTCTGGCAATCCTCAATCGCTGCGCCCTGGCGGCCGCAGCCGTGGTGCTGCCGGATAATAAGCTGACTATGGCGGCGCAGTTAAGGCGCGATGCCATCACTCATCTCTCATTGGTGGCCACCCAATTGCAACGCCTATTGGACGACAGCCCCGAAAGCCTTATGGGGATAAAGTGCCTGCTACTTGGCGGCGGCGCCATAGGTCAAGGCCTGCTGGACAGGCTATCCCCCTTGAAGGTGAAAGCTTTTACCAGTTACGGCATGACAGAGATGGGCTCGCAGATCACCACGGGAATGGCCCGCAGCGATGGCAGCAGTGGCCGCCTGTTACCCGGGCGCGAACTCAAAATAGAACAAGGAGTTATCTGGGTCAGGGGTGAGACCCTGTTCATGGGTTACCTGCAGCCGGATGGCAGCATAGTTAAAGAGACCCAAGACGGTTGGTTCTGCACCAAGGACAAAGGCTTTTGGAGCCAGGATGGGCTACTGCATATTCAGGGGCGGCTCGACAATATGTTTATCTGCGGCGGCGAGAATATTCAACCGGAAGAGGTGGAAGCGGCGCTGAAACGGCACCCTGCCATCCTGGATGCCATCGTCTTTGGTGAAGATAACCCCGAGTTTGGTTTACTGCCGGCCGCCATTTTGCAATATCGAAGCATAGAAGTACCGAGCGAAGCCGAGTTGACCGCCTTCCTGGCAGACAAGCTGGCCCGCTTTAAGCGCCCGAGGCACTATTATCCCTGGCCGCAACAGGTTGCAGAGGGGCTCAAGGTGCAGCGTAAACAGCTTATTGCGGCTGTCAGCTCAGCCGCGAAGCATTAGGGTCTGACTATTCAAAAAACGCTTGCAAAAATCGGCTTCACTCAAGGGCTTGGAAAAGTAGAATCCCTGCCCCAGATTGCAGCCAAGATTTTGCAGCAATCTGAGCTGGGCCTCGGTCTCAATACCTTCAATCACCAACTGCATGTCGAGCGAGTCAGATAATGCAATTACACTGGAAATCGCTGCCTTGCATCTGGGCTCTGTATCCAGACCAGCCACAAAACAGGCATCCAGTTTCATTTGTGAAAAAGGCAGTTCACACAGACGAGCCAAAGATGAATGTGCGGCCCCGAAGTCGTCAATGGCCAGTTCACAACCCAACATGCGTAAACGGATCAGGTTTTCCATATTGAGGGCCGGCGCCGAGATAAGCCCGGACTCGGTGATCTCTATGGTGACCAATTTCGGTGGCAACTTGTAGTCACGGATCAACTTGGAGATCTGATATACCAGCTCAGTGGAGTTCAGTTGAGAAATATCCAGGTTATAGGCCAGCGACAAGCGATAATCTTGTTCCAGCAATTGCTTTTGCAGCCTTATCCCCTGGCGAAATAGCTGGAGAAACATTTCATCCAGCAGCCCATAGCGGATCAAAGGCTCAATAAACAGTGCCGGGCTCAAGAGACCAAATACGGGATGATTCCAGCGCGCCAAGACTTCGGCGCCTTCAATCTGCAAATCAGATACGTGGAACTTGGGCTGGTAAAAGCCGACAAACTGCTGATCCATAACTGCATCCTTGAAGTCTTTGAAATTCAAAGATACCCAGTCTGTTTGTCTTTCAGGCTCAAGCGATTGCTGACGAGGTTCGTTCAACTCACGATAACGACAAATCATTGAGCTCAGGTTTTCAATTGTGGGAGACTTGGCCAAATCCCCTAAGTATTGAAACCCCAACAGTTTGACCATCTGCGATACTGCCCGGCGCAGATCTCTATCCACATCACTATAGAGCGCTACGGCACGAATTTTAAACCTAGTCCTTGCCTGACGCAGAAATGACAGTCCATCGGTTCCGGCCATCATCAGGTCGCAGATGACTATGTCGACTTCGCGATTCTGAGTTAACCAAGAGAAGGCTGCAGTTGCACTGCCGAAACTAACAACATCCACACAACCCACACAAGCCAATGATTTAAGATTATGCTCCAGCACAGTGCGTTGAAATGGATGATCCTCAAGGATCAACACCTTGACTTTACTCATAGAAATTTGCCTAAATACAAAAATTAAGATCCCATGACCTACATAAATCCAACATAAAAAACACCAAATAAGCATTGATATCAAGGTGTTTCATCTGCCTGCCAAAAATTCGTCTAAACTCTATTTACAGCCGTTATCCAACAGTAAATATTTTATCCTTCCTTCGGAAAGGACGTATCTGAAACGGCAGTAAGAATCATCCTACTTACACAAAACTTGTAAGCCATCAGACTAACCGAGTAGAGAAGCAATGAAGAGTAAGTCAAAACATGAAGAACGTTGTTATTGTAGATGATCATCCCGTAGTGGTGATGGCAATAAGGATCATGCTTGAACAAAATGGATTTCATGTTACAGCCACTACAGATAATGGGGTAGATGCCCTGAAACTCATTCGGGAACACAGGCCTGATGCCGTGATTCTGGATATAGGTATTCCCCAACTTGACGGATTGGAGGTGATTAATCGCCTCAATAATCTGGCACTTCCACCCAAGGTTTTAGTGCTGACAGCGCAGCCATCTGAATACTTCGTGACTCGCTGCATTCAGGCCGGCGCCTCAGGGTTTGTTTCAAAACAGGAAGATCTGACGGAAGTCTTGGGGGCTCTGAGGGCGGTATTGTCCGGATATTCCTATTTCCCCAATATCGCTAGCATGCAGCGCAATCAGGGTAATCAGTTGGCCGAGGCCGATAAACTGGCCAAGCTTTCTAGTAGAGAAATGATGGTATTGCAGCAACTAGCTAATGGCCTTTCCAACAAGGAGATTGCCGACCGTATGTTGCTGAGTAATAAAACCATCAGCACCTACAAGACCCGGCTATTGGAGAAGCTCAACGCCCGAACCCTAGTTGATCTCATTGAGATATCAAAGCGAAATCAAATTATATGAATACAGCACCTCTTATCCGGGTGCTTTATCTGATATTGGTTTGTTGTTTTGTGGTTTCACCACAAGCAAAAAGCGATGAAATTCACCCGCTGACACTCTTCGGCCACACCACCATAGGTGAGGTTAAGGTACAACTGTCCGATGAACAATGGGACTGGCTGCAGACAAAGAAAATAATCCGGGTAGGGATCTCCACACCTGACTACCCTCCATTTGATATGACAATGGACGGCAGTAGTGATTTCTACGAAGGCTTGAGTGCAGATTACCTACAGGTTATTTCTGAAGCTCTGAGAGTCAAAATCGAGTTGCATTTCTTTAATTCACGGCAAAATGCCATCGCTGCGGTGAAGGCCGGAGAACTGGATCTGCTAACCACGTCCAACCGCTACGAAGAGTTTCATGAGCTGCAGTTGAGCCAAGCCTATATTGATGATGTGCCTGTGCTTTATGTTTCGGAAAAACTGCCGGTAACAGAAGCCCCGAATCGTATCGCCATGGCTTATGATTATCTACCGGATGCCGAAGTCAGTGAGCTGTTTCCTGATGCCGAACTAATCAGCTATCCCTCCAGACAGCAAGCCGTTGCCGCTGCGGTTTTCGGTCAAGCAGATGGTGTCGTAATCGACTTTACGTCGGCAAACTATCTGGTCAATAAGAGCTTTTCAAAAAAGTTATCCCTAAAAAACATACTACCTATTGATACTAAAGGGATAGGATTTGCGTTAAACGAAGAAAATCAAATCCTCATCAAAATCATTGACAGTGTACTAAAACAAATTCCTGAAAGTGAGAATTGGGCAATCAAGAAGCGTTGGAGCGGAGGAGGTCTGACACTACCCAATGAGAGTAATACCATTAAATTAACTCCTGAAGAGCAAACATGGCTTAACCGACATAATCCTTTAAGGGTTGTAGTAAACCAGTTCAATGCACCTTTAAGTTACTTTGACCAACGCAGAAATATGCATGGCTATTTAGAAAGCATTCTGGATATTGTGAAACTCTATAGTGGAATGGAGACTGTAATAATCAAGACTCAGGACTTTAAGGAGATGGAACGATATCTTAGCTACAGTAGTGCCGACTTAGCTGTTTTCTCACCCTCGAGTAAACGTAAGGAAAAATTTCTATTTAGTAAAGAGTTTGCTAGGACACCATTTGTATTGATGTCTCGGGTTGGCCAAGATCTTGACATCAATAAAGCAAATCTGAAGATAGCTCTCCCAATAGCACATATTTCCAATGAAATGTTGCCCAAAGCCCTACCCCACGCAAAAATTATCCCGGTTGATAATTATCTGGATGCTATGGATGCCACTGTAATTGGCAAAGCTGATGCGACTGTGGCTCCTCTTGCCCTCGCGGATTTTTACAGCAGCCATTACTTTGATCAGCAAATAATGATAGACAAAGTATTGGATGGTATTCCACCGGCTACAGCCGCATTTGCCACAAGTAAAGATAATCCTGAACTGATCAGTATTCTGAACAAAGTTTTGGCAGTGATTCCCGCAGATGAATTGCAGTCCATAGAGAATCGATGGCGACGCAACGCAGTGCCAGGCCAAGAAACCTGGCGAGACTACAAGTACACCATATACGCAATAACTATAGCGTCAGTTCTGTTGATTCTGGCATCCTTGGTATGGGCCTGGTTTACCCGTAGTCACTATATCAAGAGACTCAACGCCAAACGTGAACTTAAAGAACAGCTAGTGTTTATGCAAGAGGTGGTCGACAGTATTCCTCACCCTATCTATGTCCGTGATCTCAATCGACGTTTAATCCTCTGTAATCAGAGTTACCTAAAAGTATTTAAAGCTTCGAGAGAAGATGTTTTACATAAGACTACATTGGAAGGAATTAACAGAGTAGACGAGGTAAATGAGATTGATCTGGAATATCAATTGGCACTTACGGAGAACCGTGCGTTTTATCGTGATAGGAAAATGCACATTGATGGACAATCAGTAGATATTTACCATTGGTTTCAACCTGTTAAAGACGAGCAAGGGGAAATCAGAGGAATAGTTGGCGGCTGGGTTGATGTCAGCGACAGGGTCAAACTCATGGAGCAACTGACCCAGGCTAAAGATATGGCCGACGGTGCCAGTAAGGCAAAGACCCAGTTTCTCGCGACCATGAGCCACGAGATCCGCACACCGATGAATGCCATCATAGGATTGCTCGAGCTATCGTTGAAACGTGCCCAAGAAAATCAATTTGATTTCAACTCGATCCGGGTCGCTTACGACTCAGCAAAGGGCTTGTTGGACCTTATTGGCGACATTCTTGATGTCGTACGTATCGAGGCTGGGCAACTGAGCCTCAATCCAGTACAAGTTGAGCTGAAACAGACGCTTGATTCAGTGATCCGAATTTTTGACGGTATCGCCATTCAAAAAGGGCTTACATTAACATTGGAGTTTGACCCTGAACTACCCAAGTATGCTCAGTTGGATCCTCTCAGAGTCAAGCAGATACTTTCTAACCTGATAGGCAATGCAATCAAGTTTACCGATCAGGGACATATTGATGTCACTGCACAAAAAGAACGGGATGCAGAGGGTAATGAACAGTTGCTCCTCAGAGTCGCAGATACAGGTATAGGTATTCCAATTGAAGAGCAACAAAAGCTGTTCCGCCCATTTGCCCAAGTTCATAACGGCGCCCATAACAAGGGAGGAACCGGCTTGGGACTCATGATATGTCGCTCACTTTGCGACATGATGGGTGGCACACTCAGTATGATGAGCGAACCCGGACAGGGAACTTGCATCAGCATGCGCATACCCTTATTGGCTGCCAAAACTCATCTATTTGGAGAGAACAAGGTCAACTCTACCGCCGATGTTATCCCCTCGATTCAAGCGCAACACGTATTGATCGTTGATGATCATCCGGCCAATCGACTGCTGTTATCTCAACAGCTAAGGTATCTGGGCCACACTGTAGAGGAAGCCAATGATGGCAAAGAAGCGCTACAGCTATTTAGCCAACACTCCTACAAGATTGTCATCACCGACTGCAACATGCCGGAAATGGATGGCTATGAGTTGAGTCGCCGCTTGAGACAACTGGAGCAAAATCAGAACTTATCACCGGCTGTATTGCTGGGTTATACCGCCAATGCTCAACTGGAAGCTAAGCGGGCCTGCATTGAAGCCGGCATGAATGATTGCCTGTTCAAGCCCATAAGTTTGGAGGAGCTACAACAAAAGTTGAACAGCTTTAGAAATGAGCTGAATCAGGAAGGTCCACGGCAGAGTTTCCTGCCCAGCTCCCTAGATAAACTCACCGGTGGTAACAAGCAACTGACTGAGCAATTGTTGCAGGAGTTATTGAGTGCCAACGAGGCCGATCTTGCCAGGTTACAATCAGCAGTACACAGCGGTGAGCTTGATGAAGCCAAGAGCATTGCTCACAAAATCAAAGGCGCAGCCAAGATCATTGCCGCTACCGACATAGTCACGCTATGTGAACAGTTGGAGCAGAGCGAAACAACCGAAAATTCCTGTACGCATCTGGCCAAGTTGACGGTTGCAATTACGCGTCTGGCCAGTGAAATCAAGGGATTCTTGGCATCCGGCAACTAGCAAACGGCATTATGGAAGGTGGGCTATAAGGCCACTTTCCATAACTGCTCGACCCCATAATCATCCAGATAATAGATAGAGGCTGATTGAGCCAATGGCTTAATCGGCAGTTCCAGGCTCTCACTGGAAAATGGCGCCAACATTTGCGGTTGCAGTGGCGGAGTCAGGTTATCAAATTCAATGCGGGTGATGGTCAGAAAAAATGGGCCTTGGTTGTTAATTTGCAGCTTACCTTCGCGCCAATCAAGTTTAATAGATTCAATCATATTGGCTGCTTTGGCACTCAAAGATTCCGGACGGAAAAACAACTTCATTTGAGTACGCATGGTCAGTAACACCAATTGCTCGGCACTACTTCCTTGTCTCAAAGGTTTTGGCGGCACCTCGTAAATATTAAGCCAATAGAGACTTTCTCTATCTTCCGGTAAATCTTCTCTCACTCGTACCAATCGAATACTTCGCTGCTCGCCGGCAGCCAGATTAAAAATGGCGGGTAACGATATTACCGGCGCATAAGTTGCTTTATCCGGTGTACTGCCAGGGTTACCATCATCAATCCACAGCTGCACCAACACAGGATAATCATTGAGGTTGGCCAGCTGTAGCGATTGTTCTGGCTTTGCAGCCTCATATACTACCCGAGAAACCTCTGCTGTAACCCCTCCCCAAGCCAACTGAGGCACGCAGAAAATTAGCCAACCCAGGCTATTGAACCCGAATAAATACTTCAGCAGTTGCATACACTTTCCCAGGCGTAGGTGCCGTATTCTCATCCAAAGCAGAGAGATACACATTATAAACTTCCAGATATTCGTTAGAAACAGCACCACTACCGATTTGCACTCCCTGCAAAGCATACCAACCATCATTATTACCACCAGAGATAATATTCTCGTTACTTAGCCAATTCATTGATGAACCATCAGAATTGGCTAATTCAATACCAACACCTGTTGCTACCGAAGGATCGGTTCCATAGCCGTGACTGAGCAAATGAGTAACACCATAACCTGAAGTCTTGAGACCGGCTGATTCAGCGGCTAAATAAGCTTCCACACTTACTTTAAAGCCCACCGCGTTCTGATTCGCACTCACACCATAAGCAGCCCCCTGCTGACAGTTGTAAGTTAAGCTCAATTGCCCAGCAGCTTTCTCACCTCTATTCAATGCTTCCACTGAAATAGTCGGAAATAGAACATAGGGTGTGACACTTTTAAATGCACACATCTTAGCACGCCTAATCGCAAGGTTATTATGAATCGAGACATTTCCAGGCCAATTATAGTGCCAGCCTATATAACAAGTTCCGAGCAATCCCTCTGCACATCCGTTACCCTCTCCCGGGCCAACAAAGGTGCTATATGCAAGCGGTTGAGCATAAGTATAGTTATAGTCGTATACTGTTGACGGTTGATATGGCCCATCTGTTATTGCGGGATAAGATATTTTTACTAACTCAACCGACATATTGCTGAAATTCTTTGCTTTTACCAAAATTTTCCCTTGATCATCTCTGTCCAGATTAGTCAAAGGGCGGTAACGCCAATTACGAGTAACATACTCTCCTGTTGTTTCATTTTTGACCCTAAACCCAATATTTTTACTATTAAGCATATAGGTATACTCAGGAACACCTGCCTCAGTTACCAAAGAACGACCACTAAAGTAATTATCTGAATTTGTTGCATAACTTTCAAATATTAGCCCTTCATCTCCAGCGTCACAGCGAAAAAGAACTTGTTCAGGATCAAAACCGCCTATTTGCCCATATTGAGTCATAGATGTGCTAGGAGATTTGGCCAAAGTAGTTCCTACAGGTTGAAACTCACTATCTGTAATGTTAATTACATTCTGTAACCCTAATGGGCCAAAATTATTGTCACTAGCGCCACTCCATGATGCATTTTTTCCATAATCCGGATTAATGTATCGTGCGTTGGTTGGTGATAACGTCCCGTTATAAGTTATACGGTAACAATAAGCCTCAACCTGCAGTGTCATACCAAATATTGAAAGCATTAATACCAAAAGCCTAATCATCATAGTATACCCTAGCCCCAATTTAACTCTATGTTTTAAACATCTAATGACATATTGCAGGAACTCGCAACAAACGTTGCGATACTTGCGCTTCCAGCGAGTAATTGAGTTGACACTGCTGCTCCCCCCAACGAAACACAAGACTGCCGCTCAATTCACTCAAGCGCACATAAGCCAAGCCCGCTTGCCCAACAACCCCCAAGGTTTCCCCCCCACTACCGAGCACATCTGCTCCCATTGGGACTGCTTCGCCGGAAGCTAACTTGGAAACGAACAAAACGGCTATGCCTTTGCGGGTTTTAT
Source organism: Shewanella sp. Iso12 (assembly GCF_012030025.1). Lineage (NCBI taxonomy): Bacteria > Pseudomonadati > Pseudomonadota > Gammaproteobacteria > Alteromonadales > Shewanellaceae > Shewanella > Shewanella sp. Iso12. The sequence goes on along the minus strand of NZ_JAAUHW010000003.1, from coordinate 235,440 downwards.
ACTTGAGCCGAACAGCAGCACCGGCGAAGGGTACAACTTGCTGTTGCGTATTCAACAATTCAACATTGTCGCCCATATCACCGGTCTCAAGGCCGATGGAGTTCTCCCTGTAAGGCAACAAATTAGACATTAGTGCATATCCATTACCATCAACAAAGGTTCCCAAACTACTTCTAACGCTTGCGCCTTCTGCCCCCTTGGCTTCGACTATCGCAAAAGTATCGCCCACGGTTTGCCCCATAGTGACACCCCCGGAATGCAGCACAACAGCGCCGCTAATATTGGCTCCCCATTGTTGATATTGGCCACTGCGGGAATAGTTGGCCCCCATGCTGGCCAAAGAGGTGCGTTTGTGAACAGAAGCACCAAAACTATTGCCCCCATAACTATCGTTTTCTTGACGGCTGGCATTAATGCTGTAGCTCAGAGTGCGAGCATCATCCAAAGTGCCGGACATCCCCAAGTTATAGTCATCAGCACCTGAGCTACTGCTGTGACTGGCTCCCGTTGATACCATATGGCTACTAGCGCCAAGGGGCATGGAAAGATTCAGCGACCAGACATCATCTTTTATCCGCTCTTCCTGGAGAAAAGATTCCTGCGGTCTATCCATGCTCAGGTATTGACGGGCGTAGTTAAGGCTAACACTGACAGGACCAAACTGATTGCTGTAACCAAGCTGATACTGATCGTCATCCTCACGGCCATTGCGATATTGCCGTTTGGAACCTGAGACCGACAAGATCCCCCACTCCCCCATGCTCTGATTCATGCTCAGGGTCATCTGAGTCTTCTGCAGGTAATCTGCCGAAAGATATTCGTAACCACTGTCCAGGTATTCCCGTTGGCGCAGCACATCACTCAATTCTCGATATCCTTCGGTAGAGTACTTATACCCCGCCAAAGTTACCGAAGTGCCACTGTCAAAAGCTCGGCTGTAATTAAGCCCCAAACGCCAACCAGCTTCAGACTCATCTTGGCCCACTTCCCGGCTCAAACGCGAATGGGAGTAAACCGCTGTGGCCCCAAACGAGCCGATATTGGAACTCCAAACTCCACCCGAGCTCAGTGCCAAATAATCATCGGCCAAGCGAACACCGGCATTCCAGGTCAAAGCATTTGATAAACCCAACTCATAGGTAAAATCGGCAAAATAGTCGTCATCCCCTGTGTCATAACTCTTGCCCATAGAGAGGGCAAACTGAGACTGTCCGGCTCGCATGGCCCCCGGTACAGCGCTAAATGGCACGGTAAAAGAGGATACTCGACCGTCCGCTTCCGTCACCTCAACAAGCAGGTCACCTTGATAGCTGGTCGGATACAAATCATTGATTTCAAATGGACCGGCAGCTACTGTTGTCTGATAGATCTCACGACCATTTTGTTTAATAACGACTTTGGCCGTCGTCTGGGCGATACCAGTTACAACGGGAGCATATCCCCGCTGAGAGACGGGCAACATTCTGGTATCAGTTTGAATCTGAAACCCTTTGAATCCAATGCTGCCAAATACAGTGCTGCGGGTATAAAGCTCACCCAAGGTCAGCTCAGCTTCCCAGCTCGGTAGCGCACGACTGACGTAAGTGCGCTGCGAATTGAATTGGCTGTCTGATCCATAACCGGATCCATAACCATAGTCACGGTATTGGTAGGTTGATTGGTTACGAATCCGCCACAATCCCAGATTGAATCCGGAATTCAACCCAACATAACCGGAATCGCTACTGGTGCCGCCGCTAACCCTGTTCTCTGAGCGATAGTAGTTGGCGGTATAGTTGATGAATAAAGCCGTTTCACCGGCATCCCATTTCTCTGGCGAAACATATCCTCTGGGTTGCCGCTTCATATAAGCCTGAGGAATCGATAGTTCCAGACGCAATTTGCCAGGGTCAAAACTGAAACTGTTACCCTCGACCCTATAGCCCAAACTGCAACTACCGGTCACAGGTGCAGGTTGCACATGCTCCGACATGACACCCGCATCCAACCATAAAGATTCTTCAATACAGGGCTCAACGCTACCATCACTCAAAGCAAAAAACTGCAGTTGCTCTCTGGAATAAAAACGGCCATTGATGAAAAGATCAACTTGGTACTCACCGGGCAATACATCCGGCCCTTGTGCCAAACGTGTCAAAATATCTGTGTTATAACCTTGTCCGAGCAGCAAAGACTCATCAAAACTGAACTCTATCTCCTCATCAGCCATAACCTGTGTTGACATAAACAACAAGGCATATATACAAGCGCACCGAGCAGACTTCTTCTGTGAGTAAAATCTAAACATCGAGACTCCCTCAACGGACAACGCGTTCTTGAGTGATCTGTGCACCCTGATCATTGATCAGAGTGAATTTAAGTTGAGCGCTGGTTCCTGATGCCACTATCAGGTTTGCCACGGGCCAACTGATGCGGGAAAAAGGTGCCACCATGGCTACAGGTATTGAGCTCAATCGCTCATTCACCTGCAAACTTGCTTGGCTGAATGAGACAAAATAGGGGCTGGGATTATGCACTTCCAACTGCAGTCCCGAAGCATCACGGCGTAGGGAAAATGCCAACATAGAAGGTACTTGGCTTGGACTGACCGTCAGTGATTCAGGGCGATAAAACACCTTGTTCCGATTACGCAGCATGACCAGCATCTTGTTGCTGCTGTCAGCCTTGTTGGAAGGAGGTATCTGTAGGGAGTTAAGGTAGAAAACAGATTCCCTGTCCTGTGGCAAAGCTGTGCCTGTATAGAGCATACGCACTGTCTGGCCACCGTTGGCCGGGACTTTAAAAATTGCCGGCAGCAACACAAATGGCGCATCGGCCGTCTCCGGTGTCGATTCAGGGTTATCTATGTCCATCCATAGCTGCACCACATTGGGGAAATTATCCCTGTTGCGCAGTTGGATACTGTGGTCTTTGGCATCCCCGGGATAGATCACCCGGGTTCCCGTCAATACCACACTGGCGTAGGCCCACTGGCTAACCAAGACGAGTAACAAAATAGAAACTGGACGTAACCAAGACACGGTAGTTGACCCCATTCAGGCAGATAGTGGCCCATAAGATATGGGCCGGGAATAACTTACAGGTAGCTGATGGCGTACTGTACAGAGCCGGTAACTGTACCTGCAGTTGCACCACCGGCAACAGAGATGTATTGCACGGCATAGTCAACCGAGCCTTCTGTCTCACCCGCAGCCAGAGCTACGCCGGTAACAGCAACATCTGTATTCAGGTCAATAGCAGCACCGCCAGCGGCATCCAGCAGCTGCAGCGCAACATTGGTGGCAGTTCCGGTATTGGCCAGGTTGCCGTCTGTATCAACATTGTTGCCGACAAACTTGGTCGTGGTGCTGATAGCGGATGCACCACTACAGCCTGTAACACCAAGAGTAAAGAGAGTTTCACCTGCAGTTGCGCCGGCGGCAGTCAAGTCAGCCTCGCTGACAGTAGGCAGCAAAACCACAGGATTGGCTGCATTGCCATTGATGGTAACTTCACAGGTTTCGGCAGTAACTTCACCTTGGAAGGTAATGGTGTTAGGGCCGGCAGCCATAGCCGCAGAAGAACCCAATAATGCGCCGCTTACGGCAAAGGCTAAGGTAAGTTTTTTCATGATCATTTCCTTTAGAATAATACGGAATATAAAACGATAAGAGTGCTTATCGAATTCGCAGGGATTCTAAAATACTGGAAATAATTAGACTGTCGGACTAAGCGTGTAGGAATGTAGGAAATATCTTAAAGACATGAAACCCTCAACCTTGGTTGACGACTAACTAACAACCAAGGAAAAGGAGTAATCTTTTAACCTCAGTTGAAACTGGCAGAGATCAGCATTTCCGCTTCAGCGACTCGTCTCACCTCGATTAAATCCAATCTGGTAGATGGGGAAACCAATGAGAGGCTCTCTCCAACATCAAGCGCGAGTGCTGTTTGCCCAAAAGGCAAGGCAGTATATTGAAAAGCTGACTTCTCGGTCTGATAGCAGTTTATTCCCTGTAACTGCAACTCACAACCAGGGTCGACGACTGAGCCAACAAAACTTATTTGCCCGTCGGCAGCGTTAGCCGCAAAACCGCCACAGGCCAACAGAACTGTAGACAACAGGGTTGTGCTGGTATAACTGAAGGAGTATCTCATAAGTAATCTTCCATGATATGTAGGATAATTCCTAGTATGCTCCCAAACCAAAAAATCAACAATATATTTACAAGAAAAAACGATATTTAATTGAAATTCAGAAGAAACCAGCAAGTATTTCTAGCCGATAAAGATTATTAAGTATAAAAATGATCTATATTGGTGATTAATTTTTGAGAATGGAGGGGAAACAATTCAAAAACGCTAAAAGGGTCTTTGTTGATCAAATCATTGTACGAATAGTAACAGCCCCTTAGTGTTGATCGGTTTAGCGACCTGCACCCCACGAAGGCATATCCGACTCAACTTTGTGCTTGATAGTTGTTTTAGGGCGGCATCGCGGCTTCTGCCAGTGACCTTATTACCGTTGCTATTTTGCAGCTCCCGGCCTAATCGACAGACACTTGGTCAATGTGGCAGCGCAGTTTGAGTAAGGTGCCAAGAACTTCGTTGTAACCAGTGCTTTCAAGACTAACCTAAACCGCGATAATGGCTGGGTTTGCGCATCGACAGCCAGATGCAGCTTGATCCAAACCCTTAGTTTTTTCTCTCTATGATTACAGGTTTTTCATTTGTAGCGGTCAACTAATTCCGAACAGTAAATTAAGCCGATTTTCGGCCTGACCAGGAGTAACGCCACCAATGTATTGGTGGGGACGATGCCAATTGTAATAACACATCAGGTATTCACTGATGCTGGCCTCAACCATCGATGGATAACCTGTTTGCGGGTACCTATTCTGATTTCAGACTCCGGAAGAGTCTTTCCATTGGTGCTTTATCCCAGCAATTTCCCCGACGACTCATACTTTGAGTAATGCGATAGCGCCATAGGAGTTGCCGGAAGGCCCGACTGCTTCATCAACCCAAACCGCGACTGTGTAAACTCTGATTGTACTCGGGCCGGTTGGTAATCTTGTGCTTGGCTTTACCCATAATGTCGAACAGTCTGAATTGAAAAGTCTTATCATCGTCGGCTGAAATGGTTCAAAACAATTTAGGCAACAACGCCTAGAAAGAGTGCAGCAGTACTGACGCCTGCCAACGTCTATATTGGGGCGTTGATATCGGGTTGGGTAATACCCAACGAGCTTCGTTGTCGCTCTTGTAGAGAGCGATTTCCTGTTTTTCAAGAAATCTTTCCAGGCGAGAAGGGAGAATACGACAACAGATAATGTCGCACCCGGCCAAGCGTTCGATGCGCAGTTCTCTTAGTGGAACAGGAAAACCGGCATCCATCAGCCAGTAAAGAGTCTGATGGTAAATTTCATACTTATTTTGTTTCAAAAACGCGATGCCCCAGCCTGGCTCGGCTGTCAGTGCTAACTCTCTGTATGTTCTGAAATCCATAAGCAGTCCCCCAAGAGATCTTGGTTGCACTGTATAGGGACATGAAAACAAGGTCGTTAAGAAACATCCTTGTTGTCATCGGAATTTTCTGATCAGGCTTACCTAAACATAAAAAAGGCCGCAGATGCGGCCTTAAACATAGATTTATGGCGGCGGAATACCGCCTGACCAATGAGCGGATTCACTCTTTAAACAATAAAATATCCATTAACAACCAAACAGCAGCGATGAGGTAGAGTTATCGCAGTCGCCCTCTCCCTTCGACGACTCATCGTCATCGACATCACGACTCCCCAAGAACTCGCCGTGTTTGAACATCTGGATATAGTAGGGTTTACCCATGATGTAAGACACGGTATCACCATGTTCTTTCCCGTCCTGATAACGGGCGACCTTTTTCAATAAGCCGTCTTCGGTGAAATAGTAAAAGCTGCCTTGTTCCTGCCCCTTGGCGTCATACTGCTCCCGCCCCAGTTCATAACCCGCGGCAGAGTGGGCCAGCCAAGTGCCGACTTTTTTGCCGTGATGGTACTCTCCTTGCCAGAGGGACACTTGGGTTTCATAGGGCTCCTGGTACTGCCACTGGCCATGCCGTTTGTCCTGACTATAATTTCCTTTGGCTTGCAACTCGCCTTTTTCATTATAGGTCTGGTATTCGCCTTCAAGCTGCCCGTGCCGGTAATGTGCCAGTTGCAACAATTGACCATCATGCACCTGGATTTTTTTCACCTCACCATGCAGACGCCCTTGGCTGTCATACGCTTCAGTGCTGCGATTACCGGCATCCAGGTAGGTCCAGGTACCCACCTTTTTGTCATTGGCGTATTCGCCTTGCTCCAACAGCTTGCCGCTAACCAGTTTCTTCTCATAGGCACCATGGAGCTTACCTTCCTTGTAGTAACTGGTTTCTATATAGGGCTCATCGTCCCAAATCCCTTGATAACTTTGTAGAGTCAGCCCCTCGCGCTTACCTTTCAGTTTCTCCTCGCGTTCAATGACAACCCCACTGGCATCAAACTTCTGAAACAGAGTCCACACCCGGGTCATATCCTGCTGCATTCTTGAGCTAAGCTTGCCCTCTTTAAAGTATTGCCTGTCAAGGATCTGCTTGTCTTTGACAAAACGGGCGCTGAATTCCATGGTCTTGCTGCCGTCAACGGCAAATTTTTGCTCAAAGACCAAGCGGCCTTGATTGTCAAAGCGCTCTAAATGCTGCAGCTGCGAGCTATTGGCATAAAAGGTTTGCTGCTCGCCCACCTTCTTGCCCTGCTGATAGTGTTCAACTCGAGTCAGTTGCCCCTGTGCATCATAGTGACGGCTTTCCCCATGTTCTCGATTCTGCTGGTAACTGCCTTCCCAACTGAGTTGCCCATTCTTGTGCCAACGTTTGGCCGGCCCCTGCCGCTGACCATCCACATAGACAGATTCGGCCTCTTTGGCGCCTGTATCCCAGTATTCATAGGCTTTACCCTGCTGGCCTTTAGGGCCAAAGGTATCAATGTAAGACAGCTCGCCATTGCGGTGATAACGTTTGCGCTCACCGGTCAGTTTACCCGCCAGATACAGGCTGCGCTCACGCAATTGCCCCCCGGGGTAGTACTCCAGTTGCTCCCCTTCCGGCAACCCATTGACCAGCGAGTGTTGCGCCTGCAGACTGCCATCCTGGTAATAGTGGCTGTCTTTACCAACGCGTTTGTCGCCCAATTGCTCATAGACTTCCTCTAACTGACCGTTACTGTAGAAGTTTTTCTGAGTGCCCCGCTGCTTACCATCAACAAAACTGGCCTCCATGGTCAGGATGCCGTCTTCATCATAGAAGCGGATTGGGCCTTCCATCTCGCTGTTACTGTTATAGTTGCCGTCGGAAGACAGCTTGCCGTTATTGTGAAAGAACCGGTAACTACCTAGGGCATTTTGGAAAATACCCGGCTTGGCAAAGCTGCCCTTGAATCTGGGGGTATCCGAGCCGACATAATAGATGGTGGTTTGCCAACCGTGTTGATCCTGAGTTTGAGGATCTTTGACATAAAAACTGGCCTGTTGCTCACTGTCGACCACTTGCCAATCATCATTCAGCCACACTGTCTCGGCGCTTGCCATCCAGCTCATCAGGCAACAAAGTAATATCAATACACGCATTTTCTTGTCCTTAAGGCAGTGGCGGAAAACTGTTGACCCAACGAATATCCAGGGGTTCGCCCTGATATTCGAGTTTGCTGATACGCTCCACTCTATCGGCAACCCTTAGGTATTTGTCTTCCATAACGGCTTCGCTCAGGGACGCATGGTCTGTATTGAGATAGTGAGCGTGTATATCCAGCAAAGGCAGTTGTACTCCGTCGGCACTATAGAGATGGTACTGCTGAAGGAACTGCCGCGTGGATTGCTGCAGATCCAGCTCACCGAATACTTCGAGAGGCACCAGCCAGGCACGCTCACTCGGGGTATAATCAATTGGCTGCCATACCGGGCGTCCATCACAATGCAGATGACTGGGTATTTCCAGGCCATAGAAATAACGGCGAAGACCATCTTCTGTACTCAGTTGGTACTGGAGTTGCGCAGGCTTCCATTTGTCATACTTCGCTTTCCACACCAAGGATGACGGCCCTTGTTTAAAATCGCCTTCTATCTGCAGTTGGCAGACACTGGCCCAGTCCTGTGGCAGGGTCAACTTGGCACCTTGCGGCGTATCGGCCTGGGTCGAGAAACTCATAGGGTCAAAATCGGCAGAGTCTTCGCCGGTGTCATTGTAAAGGTAATTCTTATCCATTGGAGGCAGGGTGTAATCGGCAGCAAAGGCCTCGCGGCTTACCCAGCTAACCTCACGGCTGAAGCTCGATTGTTGCTGCTTCTTCACAGCAAAGAAGGTCACCTCTGATGGCTGGTTGGTCAACTTCACCCTAAACCCATTCTCGCCGCTAAATAGTATGCTGCGATCCAAACTATTGAGCCATTTGGGGCCGATTTCTGGCGTCTGGTAACGGTATTCACCTTCAAGCCCATCAAAAAATGGCAACAAATAGCCATCTGTGCCGCTGAAATGCAGCTGATATTCATCTGGCTGCTGCGCTATCGGTGTAATGGTGACAATACCGCCGTCAAACGCCAGTTGCTGCTCTTGTCCCGACTGCCATTGGCCGGAAATCGATACCAGTTCGAGTGGCATGAAATCTGCCATGGCGCTGAAGGAGGATATTTTTTCAAACTGGTTTCGCTGGTTCCAGCCCAGAGGTGCAATGGCGGTACTGGTGACTAGCTTGTCATTTTGCTGATAGGGGCCAAATTGGCCTAAAACGGCAAACTCCATTTCAATAGGTTTATCTTCGACATCCAATGCCTTGAAGTCTCGATAGGTGATCTCTCCCAGAACTTCTTTTTCATGCTCGGCGAGCAATAACTCCAATTGGAGATGTTTAGATTCGACGCGATATGCTCCTTTGCCGTATTGGAATAAGGCTTCGGCGCTGATCTCCTGCCCGTCAACAGGTTTTGGCGGCGCGGTCACTATCGGAATCCAGTTATCCAGAGAATCGGGGGCAATTCGATTGCTCAGATCACCTACTTGATCGAGCAGATCTTTACGCTCCATGACAAGCAACATATGGTTGCTGCCTTGTCGGCCCCTGAGCTCGACTTTAGTTTCAAGCACCAACACCATTTTCTGCAACCAGCCGCTATCGCGGGCCAGGCGCATATGCCCATACAGGCGGCTCTCATCGCTTTCGGCCGTCAACTCAGTGTCTACGGTTTCGGGAGTCACTTTGGTGACCAGTAATTCGGCTTGCTGGCCGTTGAACCCCTCAAGTGTCAGCTTACTACCCTCTTTGGCAGGGAGCTCCCGCAACACGCCGGGAGCATCCATTCCCGGGGCCAAAAGTTTGATTAGCTCAGGACCAGAGCGTGCCAATATTTTTTGCCAGGTTTCATCGTCCTTGGCCTTAAACGCCAGCAGTTTTCCTGAGTCTTTATCCAGAGTGACTTCAAAGCCTTTGGAAAACATCTTCTGCAGCTCGGGGTTGTCATCGGTAGCGCCAAAGCTACTGAAAGGCCGGCCGCCGCCTGACATAGCCATATATTTGGGTACCAGCTCCATCTTTAGCGCCGGCGAGGTCTCAATTACCTCATAACGCATCAGGGAGTTGCTGTCCTGAGTAAATTGACGTCCACCTATATCTATAGTGGCTTTGGCCTGTACCCAGTAATCAACTTGATTGCCTTTTTTGGGGTCAAATTCAACATGGGAATTGGGGGTGCATGCGGACAAAAGCCATAACAGACCGAAGAGGGAAAGATACTGCTTCATTTCATTCCTTGAAGAAGAACACTTGAAAATTAGCGCCACATTATGCCAGAACCTGAGTCACAATTCTGCTGCCATCCACGCAGGCTTTAACCATTTCGCCAGGAAGGTTCACAAAAAATAAGGAACCTACCTACAGCCAAGTACTAAGAAAAAATGCACAATCCCAATGTTTCTTTTAATGCTATTCAGGAAACCAATTTCAAACCAGAGTTACTGTACTCGCGGTTAGCTGCAACCAGCAGTTCCTGCATCAGGTTGCAGCCTTTTTTCAAGATCATATCCCCACCCAAAAACAAGTTGAAAGTCACGTATAACACCGAAATATCAGACAGAGATAACAGAACAACCAGACAGAGACTACAGCTCGATCAGACTTGAATTACATGGCGCCAAAAAACAAATTTGATACATTTCAACAACTTTAAAATTACCTGATGTAGATTATTTTTGGAGAACTAAGTGTCTAATTTGAATCTGCGAAATAAATTGCTGCTGCTTACCTTATTGCCATTATTGATAGGTTCCATCGTCTTGATGTATGCATCCTGGAAGGCGGAATCGAATGCACTGGAAAGCGAAATCACCCATTTCAGAAAAAAATTACTTGAGGAACGTCATCAAGAGTTAGTGCATGTGACCGAAATAGCCAAAGAGATTGTCAGCTTTCAGCGCAGTCAGGGCGGAGACTATAAGGCGGCCTTGCGGGATGTTCGCTTTGGCAGCGCAGGTTATTTCTTTGTCTACGATAGCAAAGGGATAAACCTATTCCATGCTCAACAGCCATTCCAAGAAGGTACAGATCAGATAGGGATGACAGATCCCAAAGGCACTAAGATAATAGCAGGTTTACTTAATGCAGCCCAGAATAGTGACGGTACCCTCATTTATTACTATCAGAAGCCCGGTACCAATGAGCTGGTGGAAAAGATAGGTTATGCCGCCATGATTCCTGGTACCGACTGGATCATAGGCACCGGCGCCTATGTGGATGATATCGAAGCCTCAGTGGCCGAATATCAGCAGACGGCGTTGCAAGATATGGAAGAACGGCTTTGGTTGACCCTGATGATGGTCATAGCCATCACCTTAGTCACTTCTATACTCATCCTATTTGCGGCCCAACGTACTATTGCTCCTATCCGCAACATGTTGGATAACCTCAACGATATCGCTCAGGGGGAAGGGGATTTAACCAAGCGTTTGCAGGTGCACGGTGAAGATGAGATTGCTCAGCTGGGGCAGGCATTCAACCGATTTGTCGACAAGTTGCAACACATCATCCGTGATGTGACTGCCGCCACCCACGAGGTGCAGGATGCCTCTGGTTCTATTCATGCCCAGACTCAGGCGATAGCGGCGCAGTTGGCCAACCACAACAATGAGACAGATCAGGTGGTGACCGCCATTACCGAGATGTCTTCCACCGCCCAGGAAGTGGCGATGAACACTACCCAGGTGGCGGAGGCGACTCATGTGGCTACCGACGAAGTGGCCAAGGCCCAGGAGTGCGTCGATACCTCGCTGACTGAGATCTCGACCCTGATGGCGGAAATCAACAGCGCCGCCAACCATATTCAGTCGCTCAGTGAGCAATCACAGCGGATCAACAGCGTGCTGTCTGTCATCGGCGGCATTGCCGAGCAGACCAACCTGTTGGCACTCAACGCGGCCATTGAAGCGGCCCGCGCCGGTGAGCAGGGAAGAGGTTTTGCCGTAGTGGCCGATGAAGTGCGCAGTCTGGCGAGTCGTACCCAGGCCAGCACTTTGGAGATCAACGAGATGCTCAGCGAGCTGCATCGTCTAGTGAGTCAGGCGGTGAGTGCCATGGAAGAGAGTCAGCAGAGTTGCCACCGCAGTGTCGAGTCGTCCAAGCTTATCTCCGAAAGCCTGGGAGCCGTCACCAGCTCTGTCACCTCCATCAATGATATGAGTACCCAAATCGCCACCGCCGCCACAGAGCAGAGTTCGGTGACTGAGGAGATTAACCGGAATATCTACGCCATTCAGGAGATAGTCGCCGAGCTGCTGCATTCCAGCGAAGATGCGGCCAGGGTCAGTCAGACTGTGTCCCACAGTGGTGATAACCTCGGCAAGTTGGTCAACCAGTTCCGGGTTTAATCATTCAATATGAAGAAGACAGAAACAGCGTCATTTGGCGCTGTTTCTGTCTCAACTTTTATATCTACGAGCTTATAGCAATCTTTAGCTCAAAATAGCCTTCTGAGTGCAAGTTTAATTGTCAAAGACGTAATCAAGCAATCAATAACCAATTTAAATATTTTGATTTATTCACAGTTAAAAGCGATCGGCATTCATCACCTTGACCCAGGCCTTGACGAAGTCCCGAACAAACTTTTCGCCGTTGTCATCCTGGGCATAGACTTCCGCATAAGAACGTAGAATCGAGTTGGAGCCAAGCACCAAGTCCACCCGGGTTGCGGTCCACTTAACCGCGCCGCTGTGACGCTCAACAATCTCGTAGAGGTTTTCGGCAACCGGTCGCCACTGATAGCGCATGTCGGTGAGATTGACAAAGAAGTCATTGGATAAAACACCGACCCTATCGGTAAACACGCCCTGTAATGCCCCCTCGAAGTTGGCACCCAGCACCCGCATACCACCTATGAGCACTGTCATTTCAGGGGCCGTGAGCCCCATAAGTTGGCTGCGATCCAGCAAGAGTTGCTCGGGAGTCACCCGATAATCGGCCTGCAGATAATTTCTGAAGCCATCATGCAAAGGCTCAAGCACGGCGAACGATTCCACATCCGTCATATCTTGGGTTGCATCCCCGCGCCCCGGCAGGAATGGCACCTCGATATTGACCCCGGCATCCCTCGCGGCCTTCTCAACTGCGGCGCTGCCCGCAAGCACTATCAGATCAGCCAGGCTAATTGCTTTGCCGCAACCTGACTGGATAGCCTCCAACACCTTGAGTACTTTTTGCAGCCGCTGCGGCTCATTGCCATGCCAGTCGCAGCATGGCTGCAGACGGATACGCGCGCCGTTGGCGCCACCACGGTAGTCAGAGCCGCGGAAGGTACGGGCGCTGTCCCAGGCGGTAGCCACCAACTCGGCCACACTCAGCCCGGAGGCCAGGATCTCTGTCTTGAGGTCGGCGACATCCTTGGCTGTCAGGCTGTAGTCGACTTTAGGGATGGGGTCTTGCCAGATAAGCTCTTCTGTCGGCACATCCGGCCCAAGATAGCGGCTTCTTGGCCCCAGGTCTCTGTGGGTCAGCTTGAACCAAGCCCTGGCAAACACCTCGCTGAAATACTGCTGGTCCTGGGCAAAACGCTCGGCAATCTTACGATATTCGGGGTCGACCTTCAGCGCCATATCGGCATCTGTCATTATGGGATTGTGGCGTATGGATGGGTCTTCCACATCCACAGGCTTGTCTTGCTCTTTGATGTCCACAGGTTCCCACTGCCAGGCACCGGCAGGACTCTTTTTCAGCTCCCACTCGTGCTGCAACAGCATCTTGAAGAAACCGTTATCCCACTGGGTAGGATGGGTTGTCCAAGCGCCTTCAATACCGCTGACCACAGTATCGCGGCCAATGCCCCGGCTCTTGTGGTTTAGCCAACCCAGTCCCTGCTCTTCCAAGCCGGCCGCTTCCGGCTCCGGGCTGAGATTTTCGGCGCGGCCATTGCCGTGACACTTACCCACAGTGTGGCCACCTGCGGTCAGCGCCACGGTTTCTTCATCATTCATTGCCATGCGTTTGAAAGTTTCCCGCATGTCCTTGGCCGTCTTCAGCGGATCCGGATTGCCATCAACCCCTTCAGGGTTGACGTAAATAAGCCCCATCATCACGGCTGCCAATGGGTTTTCCAACTCGCGCTCCCCGGAATAGCGGCTGTTGGGGCTATCACTGGTGGCCAGCCACTCCTCCTCCGAGCCCCAATAGGTATCCTTTTCCGGATGCCAGATATCTTCCCGTCCAGCGGCAAAGCCGAAAGTTTTCAGCCCCATGGTTTCATAAGCGACTGTACCGGCGAGAATGATCAGGTCTGCCCAGGAAATCTTGTTACCGTACTTCTTCTTGATAGGCCATAGCAGACGCCGAGCCTTGTCTGTGTTGACGTTATCCGGCCAACTATTGAGAGGGGCGAAACGCTGATTGCCGGTACCTGCACCGCCGCGGCCATCTTCAATGCGGTAAGAACCGGCCGCATGCCAGGCCATGCGCACCATCATGGCGCCATAGTGGCCCCAATCTGCCGGCCACCAGTCCTGGCTTGTGGTCATCAGTGCCCTAAGATCGGCTTTCAGGCCGGCATAGTCCAATTTGGCAAACGCTTCGGCATAGTTGAAATCGGGATCCATGGGATTGGTCTTGCTGTCGTGCTGGCTGAGGATGTCGAGCTTGAGCGACTTGGGCCACCACTTCATGATGTCTTGCTCTATGGATGTGTTGGCGCCGTGCATTACTGGACATTTGCCCAAGGGCTTACTTCCGGTCATAGGTGTTATCTCCATATTGGTACAAGCATTACAGTAGACTTACTCTCACATCATACGCTGACTAATTTTTATACTCGAACAAGGAGTATATATCTAATCCGTTAAGCATTTCTTAACCATATAATTTGTATGGTTTACCCGGCACATCCTCGGCCGAAAACAAAAAAACCCGCCAGAAGGCGGGTTTTGCAAAATAGTTCGCTGACTGCGTTATACGTCCATACAAGCCTTGAGCTTGTTCATGGCGTTTTTCTCCAACTGACGGATCCGCTCGGCAGACACCTGATAGGTATCGGCCAGCTCCTGCAGTGTGGTCTTTTCATCGTCCAACCAACGGGCCCGCAGAATGTGCTGACTGCGTTCATCCAAGGTCTTGATCGCCGACAACAGCTTGTTCTGGGCATTGGATTCCCAGTTGTCATTTTCTACCTGGGCCGCCAAGTCGGAAGAGTGGTCTTCCAGATAAAGCGCCGGGGCAAAGTCATGATCATCATCGTGATCATTGGTCAGGTCGAAGGCCGGATCCTGCGCCGCCATTCGCGACTCCATCTCGGTCACATCCTGTTTGGATACGCCAAGATTTTCGGCCACCATGGTGACCTCTTCATCGCTGAACCAACCCAGACGTTTCTTGGCCTTACGCAAGTTGAAGAACAACTTACGCTGCGCCTTGGTGGTGGCGACTTTGACTATGCGCCAGTTCTTCAGCACATATTCATGAATTTCTGCCTTGATCCAGTGCACGGCGAAAGACACCAAACGTACACCCACATCAGGGTCGAAACGCTTGACTGCCTTCATCAGGCCTATGTTGCCTTCCTGGATCAGGTCTGCCTGTGGCAGACCATAACCCGCATAGCCGCGGGCAATGTGCACCACAAAACGTAAGTGCGACATAATCAGTTGCTTAGCCGCCTGCAGATCACCGGTTTCCTGCAAACGCTTCGCCAGCTCATACTCCTGCTCGGCGTCCAGCATGGTCATGCTGTTTACCGAATGGATATAGGCCTCGAGACTGCTGCTCCCCTGGGGAACCATCAGTGCCATTGATTGCGTTTGATCAGTCATTCACGCTCCTGTTTCTTACTGCTTTGATGCTCATTTCGGGTCGAAAAAAACGCTGATGAGCCGATGCACTATCGGTCAATTGACATATATTGTCAACGCCGTATCCAACACCCGGGGTTATTTTTACCCCGAAGATAAGACAATGCAAGTGAAGGTAAGTTCATTTTTACATCAGTGAGGCTCTATGGCTCGCAGGTGTTGGCGCACCGACAGGAAAGACCCCAACCAACCCAAAAATGACGCCAGTGCCATCATCTGCAGCAGCTCGACAAAGGTCAGAGACTGCATCTCGAGTTGGCTGCCATACAGGCCCAAAAGCGAGGCCAACGCCCCATCCAGGTACCAGACCAAGAGGTTGATTATCACCCAGGCGAGTATACCGCCGATAACACCATACCAGATGCCGGTATAGAGAAATGGCCGCTGAATAAAGGCTTCCGTGGCCCCGACCAGCTTCATGACCTCAATTTCACTGCGCCGATTCATGATAGCCAGGCGAATCGTGTTACCTATGACCAGCACCACAGCCAGGATCAGCAGTGCCGCCAACGCCAGCACGGTACGTTCCAACAAGCGCACCAGAGCCTGTAAGCGCTCCAGCCACTCGATATCCAGACGGCCAAAGCTCACCTCAGGCTCACGCTCCAGCTTGGTCAAAAGCTCTCTGGCGCCTGTTGGGCTGGAATACTTTTCGGTGGGGATCACGCTGATCACCGCCGGCAAAGGGTTGCTTTCCAGATAGGAGAGCGCCTCGCCGAAACCTGACAGCTGTTGGAACTCCGCCAGTGCCTCGTCACGATTGATATAGTCGACCTCGTCTATTTCCGGGTAGACCTTTATCCGCGCCAGCAGGCTCTGAATACTCTGCTCTGAGCGGTTCCCCTCAATAAACAAGGAGATCTGTGCCGCGCTGCTCCAGGATTGGGTAATGGTCTCGGCATTTTTTACCAGCACCTGCAAGGCGGCCGGCAAACTCAGGCTGACACCCAGCACAGCCATGGTCATCAACGATGAGATAGGGTTGCGCCACAACTCACCCATGCTGGCCATGGCATGCTGTATATGGCGGATAAAGAACATCACTATCCGGCCGGAAAGTGGGAGTTTACTGCGGGTCAATGAAGGCTGGGCAGACATAGCTTATTCCTTAGCGCTCATGGGGCTGGTCCCCAGTTCTTCACCACCTATCATCCGCCCCTGCTTCAGGGTCAGGGTGCGGTATTTCATTCTGGCGATAAGACCGAGATCATGGGTGGCAATCAGCACACTGGTGCCCGCATCGTTGAAGGTTTCAAACAGCCTGAGAATATCCATGGATAGCTTGGGGTCCAGGTTACCGGTCGGTTCATCGGCCAGCAATAGAGGGGGTTTGTTGACTATCGCCCTGGCAATGCCTACCCGCTGCTGCTCACCGCCCGAAAGCATGATGGGATTATGGCGCTCTTTACCATAGAGCCCCACCATATCCAGAGCACCGGCTACCCGCTTGCGGATCTCCCCCAAGGTAAAGCCTTCGATAACCAAGGGCAGCGCCACATTGTCAAACACGCTTCGGTCCATCAACAGATGGTGGCTTTGGAAAATCATCCCGATATCGCGGCGCAGGTAAGGCACATGGCCGCGCTTGATACCGGCGATATCATGGCCGTTGATCCATACCCGGCCGGCGCTGGCGCGCTCAATAACTGTGATCAATTTGAGCAAGGTACTCTTACCGGCCCCGGAATGCCCGGTAAGAAAGGCCATTTCGCCCCGCTGAAGATGAAAACTCACATCAGACAGTGCCTTTTGGCCCCCGGCGTAAATTTTGCTGACCTGCTCAAATCGAATCATATATCAGTTATCCGCCTTCTCCTGACTGAACAGGGCTTCGATAAAGTCTTTGGCATTGAAGGTACGCAGATCGTCTATCTGCTCTCCCACGCCTATGTAACGAATAGGAATACCAAATTTATCGGCAATGGCAAAGATAACTCCGCCTTTGGCGGTACCATCCAGCTTGCTGATACTGATGCCGGTAACTCCGACGGCTTCCTGGAACAACTGCGCCTGACTGATGGCATTCTGGCCCGTGCTGGCATCCAGGGTCAGCATCACTTCATGGGGAGCGTCCGGATCCAGTTTCTTCATCACCCGAACCACTTTCTTCAGCTCTTCCATCAGATGGCTCTTGTTCTGCAAACGACCTGCGGTATCGGCAATCAACACATCGACATTTCTGGCCTTGGCGGCCTGCAGGGCATCAAACAGCACAGAGGCGCTATCGGCACCTGTATGCTGGGCAATCACAGGAATATCGTTGCGCTGGCCCCAAACCTGCAGCTGCTCAACCGCAGCGGCGCGGAAGGTATCACCGGCTGCCAGCATGACAGACTTGCCTTCGCGCTGATACTGTTTGGCCAACTTGCCTATGGTAGTGGTCTTGCCAACGCCGTTGACACCCACCATTAATATAACGAAAGGCCCGGCGGCATTGTCCGGAACCAGAGGCACACTCACAGGCTCCAGTGTCGCCAGCATCTCCTGCTGCAGCAATTCATATAAGGCTTCGGCGTCCTTGAGCTGCTTGCGTGAAGCATGATCTGTCAGGCTGGAGATCAACCGACTGGTGGTTTCCACCCCAACGTCGGCAATAAGCAGTTGCTCTTCCAGCTCTTCAAACAGGTCATCATCAATCTTTTTACCGCGAAACAGCCCGATAAAACCGCTACCGATATTTTCGCTGGTGCGCATCAGCCCCCGCTTGAGGCGGGCAAAGAAGCCCTCTTTAGCAGGTTTTGCCTGTGGCTCAGGTTGAGCTTCTTCGGCAGCCTGTTCGGCCTGGTTTTTTTCAGCGGCCAGACGCTCGGCTTCGGCCTGTTCTGCCTGCGCTTTTTCGGCCGCCAGACGTTCGGCTTCGGCCTGTTCTGCCTGCGCCTTTTCGGCCGCCAGACGCTCGGCTTCTGCCTGTTCTGCCTGCGCCTTTTCAGCAGCAATGCGCTCGGCTTCGGCCTGTTCTGCCTGCGCTTTTTCAGCAGCCAGACGTTCGGCTTCGGCCTGTTCAGCCTGCGCCTTTTCAGCAGCAATACGCTCGGCTTCGGCCTGTTCAGCCTGTGCCTTTTCAGCAGCCAGACGCTCAGCTTCGGCCTGCTCCGCCTGCGCCTTTTCAGCAGCAATACGCTCGGCTTCTGCCTGTTCTGCCTGCGCTTTTTCAGCAGCAATACGCTCAGCTTCGGCCTGCTCTACCTGTGCCTTTTCAGCAGCAATACGCTCAGCTTCTGCCTGTTCTGCCTGCGCTTTTTCAGCAGCAATACGCTCGGCTTCGGCCTGTTCAGCCTGTGCCTTTTCAGTCGCCAGACGATCAGCTTCGGCTTGTTCGGCCTGCGCCTTTTCAGCAGCTAAACGTTCAGTCTCGGCCGCGGCTTCTGCGGCTTGTTGTTCGGCGAGTTTGGCCGCCTGCTCGGCTTCGTCATTACTTTTGTCTTTACGAAACCAGGAAAAAAAACCTTTCTTTGCCATCAGTGCTACCAGTGCTCAACATCGTGGGGGATCTTCAGGAGCCGGGCTCCCGCTTGAGGTCGCAACTATTTCCCTGGAGCAGCGGGGCCTGTTATGGGCATTCCCGAGCGATAAAGGGCTTTAGCTTCATCTCACCTTTTCGGCTGAGTTTGTTATAAAATAGCGACGCTTTTAAGGTGGCATAGTCTACCACTTTCTTTCTTCAGGCAAAATCACGGGGGCAAGATGGCCAAAAATAGACCGGGCAGCGGTCAGGTTCGTATTATCGCAGGCCAATGGCGCTCGAGAAAATTACCCATCCAGGATCTGGAAGGCCTGAGGCCAACCACAGACAGAGTGCGGGAAACTCTTTTTAACTGGCTGGCAGGTGAACTCAGTGGCAGCTCGGTGTTGGACTGTTTCGGTGGCAGTGGCGCACTTGCCTTGGAAGCCCTGTCCCGCTATGCCGCTTTTGCCAGAGTCTATGAGCTGCAAAAAACCGCCGCTCAGCAACTGCAGCAGAATCTGCAAACCCTAAAATGCGACAGTGCCGAGGTCATCAACGGCGATGTATTGGCCGGTTTGGCGCGCCCTGCCGATCGCCGTTTCGATATCGTGTTTATCGATCCCCCTTTTCGCAAGGGACTGGCCGAGCAAACCCTAACCCTGCTGGCCCGGCATCAATGGCTCAACCCAGGCGCCCTTATCTATCTCGAAGTGGAATCAGAATTGCAGCAGTTGCCGATACCGGCTGACTGGGAGGCATTGAAAGAGAAGCAGGCCGGCCAGGTCAGCTACCGCCTGTATCGCTTCCCGGGAGGAATAGAGTCATGAAAGCCGTATTAGTGTTGGGAAAACTGGCGACCCTATTGGCTTGGGTGTTGATGTTTTTCAACCTGTTCAGCCCGTTTGAAGGCAATATCGGCGTGATACTCACCATACTTCTCGGGGTAACCGCCATGATGCATGGGCTGCAGGTGCTGATATTTCACACGATATTTTGTCAGTTGTTGCCGCTCAAGGCTAAAGACTATCTCAACGCCTTTCTATTCGGGGTGTTTGCCTTGCTGGATTACCGCCAACGAGCGCTGAGTCAACTGGCTGCAGAAACCTCGGCAAACACTCAGGATTGAGGCGGCAAAGGCGCCTCTTTACCCTTGGCCAATATTTCCAGAATTTGCTGCAAATGCTGGCTCAGGGCTTCAGCCTCGGCTGTCGCAAACCTTTGCTTAAGGGAAGCATCGAGTTGAGTCGCCAGCTCAGCCTTCACAGCAGAGAGAGCCGGTTGGTTCTCTTCAACCTGTAACTTGGCAACACTGAGAGCCAACAACTTGAGCTCAGGCAACAACTCTATTTGCTTAAATGGTGCCAATAAACCTGGGTCGTCATCACTGAGTCGTTGATCCAGAGTCACCAGCAGTTGGTCGACCCGCGCTAAAGTCTGCTCTCCACGCTGATACAGAGGGGTTATGGCAACATCATTGGCAAAGTCAGTGAGTTGATAGAGGGTCACGCTCAGCGTCAGCACAACTAACAACAGCGGCAGTGACAACCCGAACACCAGACCGACCCAAAAGTTATTGATACCGGATAAAAAGGCTCGCATTGCTCCTCCGCTGTCAGCAACAAGGCCATCTATGGATGGCCCGGGATCACAGGAATTTGATTGCCAAGGGGTACTTGTATTCCACCCCCTCACTGGCCTTGACCGCTGCGACTATGGTCACCACCACATCGAAAATCGCCAGTACAGCCACCAGCACCAAACCTATGCCAACAAAGATCAGGATCAGGCTGATGATGGTGTAAATGATCATACTGATTTTGAAGTTCAGGCAATTACGGCCGCAAACATCGACAAATTCAAACTCTTCCCGTTTCATCAACCAAACGATCAACGGCCCCAAGATAGTGCCGAAAGGGATCAGGTAACCGGCAAAACTCGCCAGGTGCACCAACATTCCCATGTCTCTTTCCTGTTTTTCCATGTTGTTTCCTAACTTTTTCAGTTCAAAGCCAAACTATCCGGGCCATAGAGGCGCATCTGCCAGTCTTCTATGCTGCCCCGCTCCAGTCGGCGCTGCAAGCTGCCAACCCAGCTGGCCGCCAAACCTTCACAACTGAGCAGCCTGTCATAGGCGGCCGCATCAAATTCGGGGCGAAAATACAGCTTCATCGCCTCGGCAACACTGATATCGGTACGCCTTTGTTTCAGTATCAGGGCATCCTGACAGCTTATGATGCCAGGCTTCAGCACCCGATAGAACCAACCTGACATACCCGTTTGCTGCATGGCAAGGGCAAAGTCCCGCTGGCCATATTGGTGATTGAGCTTAAAACAGGGGGAACGTGGTTGGGTGACCTGCAGCTCGACTTCGCCAAAGCTGAGGATATCGCCGATATGAATATCCGCCTCGGTCAGGCCAACACTGCTGATGTTTTCTCCCATGGCAGGTGCATCCTGCCCCGAAGTTATCAGTCCCATGCGCCGGTAGTGGCCATAGTGCTCGCGAGGGAAATGATGCAGTACCCTATCCGGGCCGCCATGATGTTTTGGATCCGCCTGGGCATCACCCGCAACCCTGTCGCCGAAAACCTCCAGCGTCTCCATCCGAGACTTGTTATCTATCCCGCTTGCCAGCTTGTCCCTGAATGTCAGCTCATCACCGGCATACAGCCCAGAAATCTTGTCAATCAAACACTTGGTCACGTTACGTCTCCCTTCGGGTGCCAAAGCCCGATCATACTCCAAGCTTACGGGACAGATCACGGACATTTCCATACAAAGCGGCGCTATTGTATGGCCGTGACGCCGAGGACAATACCAGGGATTTCTTATGTATTCAGGAGAAGTAATATGAAAGCATTCAGATTCAGCGCCCTGGCCCTTGTTGGGGCTGCAGTAAGCAGTGCCGCCTTGGCGGACAACACTGACGTTTATATCCGTAATGGCCAGATTTACAGCCATGAAAACAGTTTCTTTGTCTCTGCCGGTGCCTATCAGGGCAGCGAACTCTATCAAGGCGTCGATTCCAAGCTGCGTCCCTTCGGTAACCTGGGTTATAACGGCAAGGACTTCAACGCCTCACTGGCCAATATCAACTACCGTTTCTTCGGCAATGATAAAGATCTGTTCAACCTGAGTGTGTACCTGGGTAGTCCGGGTATTGCCTTGAAAGACTCAGACGCGGCAGCGCTTGGCGGCATCCATGAACGTAAACTGAGTGGCGATCTGGGTATCAACCTGGATACCCAACTGGGATTCGGTACTCTGTCCACCTCGGTACAACATGACCTAACCAACAGATACAACGGCTTTATCGGCCAGGTCCGTTACGCCGTACCACTGAACCTGGGCTGGGGCAGTGTCGTTCCCTACGCCGGCGTCAGCTACCTGAGCAGTGACTTTACCCAGTACTACTTCGGAGTCAGCAAGGCTGAAGCCAATAAGCAGCATAAGGCCTACCAACCGGGCAAAGCCTTCACCTACAACGCAGGTTACAAGCTGATTGTGCCTCTGGGGGAACATCTCGAACTCAGCCAAAGCAGCAACTACAGCTACCTGGATTCCGCCATTGCCGACTCGCCGATTGTTGATGGCAAACAGCAGTGGAACGCCAACCTGGCACTGACTTATTACTTCTGAATCTGAGGTCCTTGGATGAAATCGCTTAAAAACCTCTTGCTTGCCGCAGGCTTAGCCATAGTGGTCAGTGGCTGTGCTACCCCTTATGACACCCAGAAATCCTTCTGGACCTTTGGCAAAGGCTTTGAGACAACCCAAATTGCCTCAAATGCCTGGCAAATAAGTTTTGTCGGCAATAACAACACTGACAGGGCCCTGGCCCGCAAATACATTCTGCGCAAAGCGGCAGAGTTGAGCCAGCAAGGGGGATTTGCCTTCTTCACCCTGGACAGCGAACAAACCAACAGGGATGCGGTGAATACTTTTGGTGTGGGTCGCAATGACAATAGCTGGCTCTGGGGCTCCAACTCGATTGAGAGGGAAACCTCAGTGATAGTGGAAGTCACCGGCCTGAACCAGAAGTCGGAAAATCCAGGCACCCGGGTTTATGAAGTCAGCTATATTCTCAGTAATGTCAGCGTTAAAGACTGAATGGTCACTGGTAAAGGGGTGACTGAGTCCCCCTTTATGCCAATCAAATTGTCACTTATGTAATCGGGGTGCTAATTTTGCTTTATCTTGATCCACAAGCTTATCGGCAGGAAATGGCAAACACTCGCATAACACTCGTAGAAGACGACAATAAGATCAGTGACCTTCTGACCAATTACCTCAGGAACCAACATTTCGATGTAGAGCGGATAGACGATGGCAACTGTGCCTGCCAGCAAATACTCGAGCGTCAACCTGAGCTGGTGATCCTGGATCTTATGTTGCCGGGAAACGATGGCTTGAGTATCTGCCGTGAAATCCGGGCCCAATACCAAGGCAAGATACTGATCCTCACCGCCAGTGAAGATGACATGGATCAAGTGGCAGCTCTGGAGATGGGCGCCGATGACTTTGTCAATAAACCTATTCAGCCCAGGGTACTGCTGGCCAGGATCCGCATGTTACTGAGACGGCAGGAAAGCGCGGTCACAGAGAGCAACCGTGAACGTCAGTTTGGTGAACTCTATCTGGACAATGCCCGCAAGTTCTGCGCCGTCAGTCAGGCAGAGGTCAACCTCACCGCTGCCGAATTCGACCTGTTGTGGCTGCTGAGCTCACACCCGGATGAAATACTGTCGCGGGAGTTTCTGGTCAAAGAAACCCGCGGCATAGAGTACGACGGAATAGACCGCAGCATAGATAACAAGGTAGTGATTTTGCGTAAAAAATTAGGCGACAACCCCAGCTTGCCACGCAAGATAATCACAGTAAGGGGCAAGGGTTATCTATTTGTGCCGGATAGGTGGTAATGAAGCGCCTGTTTATCTTCTCCTATCTGGTGCTGGTGTTTCTGTTTTTCACCTCCATCATTTTTGTCTTTCAGTTGGACTTCTTTTCCTCCGATGAGTGGGAAAGCGACTATCTGGACCGCACCAATATGTCACTGAGCCAGCTGTTGTCTGAAATCTCGGCCGCCAAGGGTGTTGCCAGTGCCGAGGCCTCACTTGAGCAGGTGCTAGGCAACGTGCACAAACAGCTGAGGGTCATCTCTTTGGACTCGGCCGAGCTGTCGGCTGAAGAAAAACAGATCCTGAGAGACAACCGGCATTACGTCAAAGACATGGAAGAGGATATCTCCTATATCATGTTCCAGGGTTCAGATAAGGTGTATGCCATCAGCCGTGATGAGTCCGCTCCTTTCTGGCAGGAATACTATTTCAAAGAATCCGTTGCCCTCTGGGTGCTGTTTCCCGTGTTGGCTTTTATCAACTTTGTACTGCTCTACCTGTTGGCCCGGCGTCTGCGCCGCTTGGAAAGGGTTCACAGTGCCTTTGCCAATGGAGATTTCAAAGTACGGGCCAAGACAGGTGTTTGGCACAAGGTGGGACACCTGAACCAGTCATTCAATCAAATGGCTGACAAGATAGCCAAACTCATCGACAGCAACAAACAACTCACCAATGCCGTTGCCCATGAAGTGCGTACACCTATATTCAGGATCCGTTGCAATCTGGACATGCTGGACGATTCCGGCGTGCGCCCGGAGCAAATGCCTTATCTGGAAGGCATACATCAGGACCTGGATGAACTCGGCACCATGGTGGACGAGTTGCTGCAATACGCCAGAATGGAGCGACGTCAGGCGCCATTACAATTGAGCTGCCAATCATTGGATACCGCGCTGCAGGAGTTGATTGCCCACCTGCAGTTTGAAACCGATATCGCCCTTGAACTCACCAAGGTAGAACCACTGGAGGCCATGGTAGATCTGCGCCTCTGGCATAGAGCTGTCAGCAATATCATCCGCAACGGCTACCGCTATGCCAGCCAAAGCGTCAGCATAAGGCTCAGCGGCGACACTGACAGGATCTGGCTGCATATTTCCAACGATGGCCCAGGGATCCAGGATGAAGATAAACAGCGCATTTTTGATCCCTTCGTTCGCATAGACAAATCACGGGATCGCGGCAGCGGCGGTCACGGCCTGGGATTGGCCATCAGTGCCCAGATCATTCGCCAGCACTGTGGGGACATTAGCGTCAGCGACACAGCAAGCGGTGGCCCGAGTTTCGATATCTGGTTACCCAGACCGGCAACAAGCTGCCAAAGCAGCTAAAAAAAGCCCCGTTAAGAAACGGGGCACCAGCAAACCAGTTGGGAATCAGCGGGCGAATCACAGCGCCATAAAGAAGACTCGCTGCACATATTGGGGCTTAGGAAGGTGTGAACAAGTTCCATGTGTGCTCTGCGTCGGCTTACGGGCCTGGATGCAAGGCGTGGTTCGCAGCAAATGGCCAAGTCCTTTGCAAGAAGCACAACATAGCAGATAGGTCTGTAAGCCACGCCCTTCGGGGCTTACACAGCCACCGGCTTTCTGCGTTATCCGACTTTGACAGGCCCCGGCATGTCTTCAGTCAGATGCCTTGAACGCCAATTGCTGTGTAAGCCAGAGTGCCAAGAGGACTTATTCGCACCTTCCTGATGTGACGCATTCATGACACAGAGGCGACAGCGGGATGACAATCGCCTCGAACCTTGGGCAACAGGATTAAAAAAGCCCTGCTTCAAGAGCAGGGCAAGCCAGTTAGCACATAAATAAACAAGAAGGGAGAAACCCGAAGAGCCCTTGAGCTCTAACCAAAGATCGCCAGCAAGATTAAGCCCACTTGATGACGGCGGCATGACACTGATGCGGGATTTTTATGACAAGCTCAATCCTGCTGTGCTTGCAGGTACTGACGCAAGGCGTCTCCCGGAATCGAGGTTTCCGAGGCAACCGCGAAAGCCGCCCACTGAGCGGCTTCCTTCATGGCCTGTTCCACTGCCATTCCCGATACCAAACCATGGATAAGCCCGGCGGCAAAGGCATCACCGGCCCCCGTGGTATCCACCACTTTCGCCGGAACCGCCGCTATCAGCGTCTCACCACTCTCCTGGTATAACACCGCGCCCTGCTCGCCTTGAGTCACAATAAAGTATTTAAGTGCATCACCGGCTATCTGACGCCCAAACTGCCAGGGGCTGAGCTCGCTGCGCCCTTGCATATCGGTTATCGAAGACAGCAATACATGGCAGGGTCTTGGCCTGTCATCTTTGGCCAATTGTGCCACCACCAGAGTGTGTTCCAGCGCGGTTCGCGCCCAACTGACCGCCCCTTCGGCAGAGGAGTTGATATAGAGCGCATCCCACTGCGACCACTTGGGCGGCGCCGGCAATTCAAATATCGGCCGCTGCGGCCGGATAATGGTGCGCTCGCCATCCGGGGTCATCACCAACAACATTTCACAGGTATTGCCTGCTCGCCGCTGCACCCTGCGACAATCCAGCCCTTGGGTACTGGCTTCGGCCAGCAGCCAATCGCCCATCTCGTCTCGCCCAACCTGACTGACCAGAGCCACATTATGGCCGGCCCATTCCAGCCCTATGCCAGTGTTGGCGCCACCACCACCCAAGCGTTGGCCACCATCCTGATAATGGAATCTGCCTCCGGTACGCAAGGGTTTATCCAGCAATAAGATTCGGTCACAGTTAAGGTTGGCAACGAGCAAAATCTTGGCCATAGAAATAGTCCACAGAAACGAATGACCCCATC
Source organism: Shewanella sp. Iso12 (assembly GCF_012030025.1). NCBI lineage: Bacteria > Pseudomonadati > Pseudomonadota > Gammaproteobacteria > Alteromonadales > Shewanellaceae > Shewanella > Shewanella sp. Iso12. The sequence goes on along the minus strand of NZ_JAAUHW010000003.1, from coordinate 208,923 downwards.
TTACCCCAGGGCAAACACTAAATGCAGCGCAGCCAACAACAAAGGCCACAAGAGGTGATATTGCCAAACGGCTAAAAACACCGTTTTAACTCAGCAAAAATTGCCGTTTAAGCGAGTTTTTATTTACATTTATTCAAAGTTAAAACAGACTATTAAACATCCAGACTTTGGTGAAATTTTCTTTCCAAGACAACAAAATAAACTCACTTTACCCGAGCGCTACAGACTCCTATATTCGCGGAAAATTTCACCATTCAGACTTTTTAAACTGATCTCCGTTTAAAAGGTCGTTTTTCTATTTGGAGTCTGAGTTGTCCCAACCTCACGCCACCGCTCACAACAACAGTGCCTGGGTACCTGTTGCGGGTTTGACCCTGTTTGCTCTGGCTTCCGGCTATCACATGAGTCTGCTGCCGCTGGCATTGGACGGTTTTGGCTTAGCGACAGATCTGGCGGCTTGGCTGGCGAGTATTTTCTATTTCGGCCTGTTGCTCGGGGCAACTTGTATTTCACCTGTCGTGGCACGCCTGGGACACAGAGGTGCCTTCATCCTGTTTCTATTGCTACTGGCAGCGACAGTGGCTGGCATGCCCCTGGTGGTTAATGGTCAGTTTTGGCTGGCGGCGCGCTTTATTGCCGGGATTGCCGTGGCCGGCATCTTCGTAGTGGTGGAGTCCTGGTTGTTGATAGCCGACACCGCCAAGCAGAGAGCCAAGCGTTTGGGCTTCTATACAGGCTCACTCTATGGCGGTAACGCCCTGGGACAACTAGGTGTGGGACAGTTGGGTGTCGATGGTGCCATGCCGCATATTTTGGTGGCTATAGTACTGGTGTTGGCTGTATTGCCGCCACTGCTGGCAAAGCGCTGCCAGCCACAAAAAATACAGCATCAGAAGATTAGCTTCAAAGAAGTCAGGCATGTCAGTCGCCCTGCCATCATGGGCTGTCTGGTTGCAGGTTTGGTATTGGGCCCCATCTATGGCCTGATGCCTGTGTTTCTCAGCGAGCAGACAGGTGACCACCAGCTGACGGGCAAACTGATGGCCATAGTGATCCTCGGAGCCATGTTGGTGCAACCCCTGGTCAGTTGGTTGTCTCCCAGATTCAGCAAGACTCTCTTGATGGCGTTTTTCTGTTTGTTGGGCGCCGCCGGGGTTGTGGGTATTTTGCTGAGTCACAGCACTTTGGTGATGGGCTTCAACCTGTTGCTGCTGGGGGCTGCCGCCTTCGCCCTCTACCCTATCGCTATTACGCTGGCCTGTGACAGCCTCGACAGCAGCAAGATAGTGGCGGCAACCGAACTTATGCTGCTCAGCTACTCTGTGGGTTCAGTTATCGGGCCTCTGGTGGCCAACGGCTTCCAGCAACAGCAGGGTCTGCCCATGTATCTGGGCTTGTGTCTGACCACAACTTGTATCTATATGCTGTTGTCCAGTGTGCGACCAACCCGTGGCCGGATGCCGGCACTGCGTCCCTGAGCCGCTGCTGAGGCTCAGGAGCTTTGGCCGGACTCAGGCACTCAACTCGGCCTTGGGCGGCCAGACAAGATACATGCCCTCACTGGCCGGTGAACTGAAACTGAAACCAAATTTGAGGTACAGTTGCGGCACATCGGCCATCAAGGTGATATAGGCCCCCTCGAAGGCGTGAGCTTTCAGATAGTCCATCACCTTTTGCATCAACAAACGCCCCAAACCTTGTCCCTGCCAGCGGGGATCGACAGCCACATCCACCACTTCAAAATTAATTGCGCCGTCCCCCACCACTCTGGCCATGGCGATACACTCACCCTCGAAAACAAGTTGCACACCATAGAGGCTGTTGGGCAGCGCCTTTTCGACACCGGCTCTCGGCCTAGGGCTCAGTCCGGTAATCTGCCGCAAACGGATAAAGTCCTCCACAGCGGCGGTTTGCTCCAGAACTTCAACTTGCTGTTTCATTTGGATAACCACTCCTTTGCCAACAGGGCATATTGATACTCACAGCCCCAGCGTCCCTTAAAGAAAATATTGTCGATAAAATGCCCTTCGCGGCGAAAGCCCACGGCCTCAAGCAAGCGCCAGGCAGGGCGATTCTCCGTGTCGGTAATTGCAATCACCCTGTGCCTGCCAAGCTCACGAAACAGGTAATCCAGCACGGCGGATACCGCTTCCCTGGCGATACCCTGCCCCTGGCAGAGTGGATCCAGGCTGAATCCCAACTCCACTTGCTGCTCATCAATGAAGTGCAAGGCCAGATCGCCGGCCAGAGTGCCGTCGGTAAGCTCAATAGCCAGTTGATACCAATGACCGCTCAGCGCCCAAGCTTTTGGAATGGCTTCATACAAGGTCTTGGCTTGTTCGAGACTGAAGGTGTCCCAGCTTTGATAACGAGCCACCTGCGGCTCCTGCCGATAACGGCTGAAGGCGGCAAGATCTGACGCTCTTAAGCGGCGCAGTGTCAGGTTGGTGCTTGTAATTGGCTCCATTCGCTATCCAGCCCTTTGCTTTTCACCAAAACAACAGAACTCCTGTACAGCCGGTAGCGCTTCACGACCATCGGCCAGCCCTAAATGATACACAGCCTCTACCTTGTTGATGTCGCGCTCCAGCCTCGACAAGTCCAGCGCCATCTTGGGCTGGATCACCATGGCACTCCCTTCAGCAACCGCCTGTTGTAATTGCTGTTGTGCCTGGTTATACACCTGATGGCGCCTCAGCAAAGCCTCGGCAACCCTGGGGTAACGCCGATAGGCCTTTTGTGCCAACCATTTAAACTTAAAGGCTGACTTACTGTAATCCGCGGCCTGGGTCAGGATAACCAGCTGTTTTTGATAGCCGTCGGCTCTGGCTTGCTGCAGCGGGATAGGAGCCGCAATGCCACCATCAAGATAAGGCACCCCATTGATGGCGACGGGTTTGGAGATAAAAGGCAGGCTGCTTGAGGCAATCAGTATCTGCAACAGCTCGTCGTGGCCACCAAAATCACTCATGCCAAAGAAGTCGGTTTCACCGGAAAGGCAGTTGAAAGCACCTATTTTGAATTCGGCTCCCGAGGACAGGAAGGTCTCAAAATCGAACGGCAGCAACTCGTGAGCCATACGTCTATAGGTGAAGTCAGTATTGACATAATTGCCCGTCTTCAGCAGATGCCTCATGCCCATGTAGCGCTTATCTGCAAGATAACGCTGCTGAATTAACAGGTTACGCCCTTTCTGTCTGGAAAGGTACGAAGCCGGGTAGATGGCTCCAGCGGAAACCCCTACCTGATAATCAAACATGACTCCGGCTTCCAGGAAAGCATCCAGCACCCCGGCGGTATAAATGGCGCGCAGGCCGCCGCCCTCCAGCACCAAAGCCGTGCCTTGCAGTTGCCTAAACTCTGTGACCATTATGATTCCCCCCAATACAGCCAATAGCGCAGCATAGCCAAGCATGGCCCACAGGGGAAGCCACTCTTTAAATACCCATACTTTAGCAGTAAGAAATTTGCCTTGAATTACTTAAGCTTATGCTGATTTTTCATTAAGAAATCCGACAAAAACATTCAAATTGATTGCCAGCTCATCCTTGGCAAACCCTGGTGGCATAGGGCTTGCCTCTGCTTGGCCGGGTCCAAATGCCACCGATATCAGTCGAGTCGACACCATTAGGCAACTGATTAAAAAGTAACTTATCTGCAGTGGCAGGAAGCCACGCAGTATCGCCTGACAGGAGTTAAAGGAATGGATGCTAGCAATCAAGGAGAAATCTGCTTACTGCCGCAGTTGGCCAACAAGCACAAACTCAAGCTCTATCGCTGCTGTCTGGAAGAATTTCGACAGTTGGGCTATTGGGACCAATATGTGCAACAGGTGCAGGATGAAATGCACAGGCTACAGGCCTTGGCGGAAGAGTAAACTGCATTGCACCCGGTAATAGAGTGACACAAGTCAAATTTAAGTTGAATTTTTCCCCGGAACAGGCTGCAATAGCGACGCAAAATTTCACCTTGGGCGGTTTAGCCACTCAAAGATGCAAAGCCAACTTCAATTTGGCCAAGGATGCCGAAATACTTAAGGGAAAAAGATGAAACGCTTTGTTTTTTATTTTATTTTTGGTTATGCCTGTTACCTGAGTTGGGTAAAACTCAGCGGCAATGAACCGCAGCAGCTGACCGACATTCACCAAGACACCATAAGCAACAGCATCCGCGAAGCGGCTCAAACCGCCCCGCGCTATGCCAGTAAGCCTGTAGAGATGGACGCCGGCTTCCACTGCGATGGACGCCAGTATTGCAGCCAGATGACCTCCAGAGCCGAAGCCGAGTACTTCAACCGTTACTGCCCCAACACCAAGATGGATGGCGACAATGATGGCCGCCCCTGTGAAAACGACAGCCGCTGGTAAAGCAATAATCCGTCTTGGCCTGTAGCCATTTCCCCAACTGGCAATGACAATCCTGAGTCAAGCGGCAACCAGTGGACCATCTTCTGCAAAACAGGCACTCAGGGTTGCTATGGCTTCGCGGATCTTTGGCGCCTGCGCCTCTCGTCCCGCAGTCAGAGCGTAAACGCTGTACTGCGGCAGTTGCCAGTCAGGCAATAGAGGCAACAAAGTGCCCTGCTGCAAAAACTGCCGTACTTCAGGCTCCGGCAAGGCCGCATAACCCAAACCATCCAAGGTAAAGCGGATCAGACTCTGCATATTGTTGACCGCCAGACGCCCTGGCGCCAAAGACAGCTGCTCACCACTGACGGTATGACTCAACATACTGTCCTGCACCATACTCCCCTTATGGCACAGACGCTCCCAGTTCTGCAATTCACCGGGATGCATGGGCATTGAGTTCCCTCGCCGACACAGAAAGTCCGGTGCTACGCACAAGAGCATCTGCCAATCGGCCAGATGATGAGCCACCAGCGCCGAATCGGCCAAAGGCCCGATACAAATGGCCAGATCTATGCCACTACCCACCAGATCCACAGTCTCATCCTGCAGCTGCAGCGACAATTGAATGCCGGGATGCGCTTCCAACAGACGCCTTAGCGGCTCACTGAGAAGACCGCCACCAAAGCCCACAGGGGCGGCTATGCGCAACTCACCGGCCGGACCGTCCTTCAAACGACTCAACTGCAGCTCTGTCTCATCGGCAAGAGCAATCATCTGTACACAGCTCTGGTAAAAGAGCTTACCTGCCTCGGTCGGTGTCAACGCCCTGGTGCTACGATTAAGTAGCCCAAGCCCAAGTTGCTGCTCCAGCTTGAAGATCTGCTGGCTAACGGCAGATGTACTCATGCATAACTGCCTGGCGGCGGCATTCATAGTGCCTTTCTCAACTGTGGTGGCAAATACCAGCATCGCCTTGACCATCTGCCTATTCATCTTTAAGCCCCATCACAACAGCAAAAACATCTCAGTTACGGCGGTCGCCATAAAGCATTCCTTAACTGTGTTTCCAGAAAAATGCGCTTGAGAGGATTGTATCATCGGCGTAAATTCTCGCCATTGAAAATCATTCTCATTTACCAAATTTGCATTTATGCATTCAGGAGTTTAAAGCCGATGTCTTTGTGTCGAATCAGCCCTCTGGCCAGCGCCATTGCCGCACTCTTCCTCATACCTGCAGCACAGGCCGATGAAGCGCCCCAAGACATGGAAGTCATAGTGGTTACCGCCTCCGGCTACGAGCAACAACTCAAGGATGCTCCCGCCTCTATCAGCGTACTTACCCGAGAACAGCTGGATAGCCGTTTCTATCGCGATATTACCGATGCCATGTTGGATGTTCCCGGTGTCGTGGTTACCGGTGGCAGCGATCGCCGTGACATTAGCCTGAGGGGCATGGGAAGCCAATACACACTGATCCTGGTGGACGGCATGCGCCAGTCATCCCGGGAGACTCGCACCAATAGCGATGGCCCGGGAGTCGAAGGCGCCTGGACTCCGCCACTATCGGCAATAGACAGAATCGAAGTGGTGCGCGGCCCCATGTCATCCCTGTATGGTTCTGACGCCATAGGCGGGGTGATCAATATCATCACCCGCAAGGTTCCGGAAAACTGGCAGGGAGAACTCAGACTGGACAGCACAGTTCAGGAACACAGCGAATCCGGCAATATCTATCAGGGTAACTTCTTTGTCAGCGGTGCCCTGATCCCTAACTGGCTGGGGTTACAACTTTATGGCCAGTACACCAAGCGTGAAGAAGACCAGATAACCGGCGGTTACCGCGGTCGAGATGCCAACAATCTCAGTGCCCGTTTCTCGCTGACCCCGAGTGACGACCACGACATCATTTTGGAAGTCAGCAATGCCGTTCAGGAGTTGGACAGCACCCTGGGCAAAACCGTCGCCCCGCTCGCTCCCGGTGAATCCTGCGGTCGTTACGGCTGCCCGGCGTCCTCCACCACCGAATATGAGAGCCGCAAATACTCCTTGGCACACACGGGCCGCTGGGAAATAGGCACGAGTAATACCTGGGTCAAATATGAAGAGTTCGAAAACAAAAGCCGAGAGATGACCATCAAGAACACTGATGCCCAGACCAGTCTGGTCACCGGCTTTGGTGATAGTCATACCACCACCTTTGGGGCCGCCTTCAACTACCAGGATCTCAGCGACAAGACAGGTAACCAGATAGGTGATCGTAGTGACATCAGCAGACGCCAATGGTCGGTATTTGCCGAAAACGAATGGCGCATGAGCGACACCTTTGCCCTGACGGCCGGTTTACGCATGGATGATGACGAAAACTTTGGCGAGCACTTCAGCCCCCGTATCTACGGAGTCTGGGATCTGACCGACAGCACAACGCTCAAAGGTGGTGTTTCCACCGGCTTCAGGGCCCCAAGCCTGAGACAAACTGTGCCGGATTGGGGCCAGGTCAGCCGCGGTGGCAATATGTATGGTAACCCGGATCTCAAACCCGAGACTTCAATCAACTACGAACTGGGGCTGCACACAGGCTTCGGCGACAATATCACCACGGCCCTGACCGTCTTCTATAACGAGTTTGAAGACAAGATCACCCGGGTACCCTGCCCCGAGAGTCAGTGTACCGACGGTCCGAACCAGTTTGGCTCCGATCCCACCACTTACGTGAATGTGGATGAAGCGGTAACTCAAGGGTTCGAGCTGGATTTCAACTATGACATCAATGATGACATCCAGCTTTCGGCCAACTACACCTATACGGACTCAGAGCAAAAGACAGGGCGCTATCAGGGCAGCCCATTGAATCAATTGCCCAAGCACCTGCTGCAAACCTCCCTGAACTGGCAAATCAACGACAGCTGGGGCAGTTGGGCCAGAGTGCACTACCGGGGTGAAGAGAGCCAACCCACCACGGGCCCCTCTTCGTCGACTCTAGTGGCCCCCTCTTACACTCTGGTGGATATAGGTGCCAACCTGCAGCTGATGGAAAACCTCAAACTCAGCGCCGGTATCTATAATCTACTGGACAAAGAGATTACCCAGGAAGAATACGGCTATATCGAAGACGGCCGCCGCTATTGGCTGGGGATGACCTGGAGTTTCTAACGAGGAAGCCTTATGCCGTTTTTATAAGCCAGAACAGTTCAGGGATATACTGGCGCCGTTCAACTCTCTCACTCCAAAGACCGCGCACCGCCGCGGTCTTTTAATAGCTGTTGCAAAAAACGCCATGACAGCGTTTACTGTGTCCGCGCCAAATTCCCAAGGTTAAGGAAAACAATGAAACTGATATTGATCATTATCGCGTTTGTGGCCTTCTTTATCGCCCTGAAAAAGTGGCAACGAGCCCAGGCGGTAAAAAGCGGCGACCCGGATGCCATGGCCAACGAAGGTCTGAGACTGATTGGCAGAAATAGAGTCGATGAAGGCATAGCACTGCTGGAGCAGGCCGCCAATAAAGCTCATCCCGCCGCTGCCCAAATGCTCTATGAGTTCTATACCCGTCCCGAGCTGGAGATGGTGCCCAACGATGCCGACAAGGCGATGCATTGGGCCGCCAAGGCCTCGTCATTGGACAATGAATTTGCCAAGCTCCATGACCTGATGTTGGAGCTGCGCCAACACCCTGCTTTTGGCGACAATATTCAGCTGCTGGAGCAAAACTTACTCCCCAGAGCCGAAGCCGGTGATACTGAGAGCCAGAGCCAACTGGGACGGGTCTATTCCCGTAACCCGATACTCGATAAGGACGGCAGCAAGGCGATGAAATGGCTCGAGTTGGCCGCCTCCAAGGATGATCCCGAAGCCTGCTTTCATCTGGGGATATTGCTGCAGGAGCCCAGGCAAGGGGAAGCCGATTTGCAGCAGGCCAGATTCTGGCTCACCAAGGCACACCAGCTGGGTGAAGCGGCCAGCGCCGGTCATCTGGCGGAAATGATGTTGCAAGGCCTAGGTGGCCCGGTGGATAAACGCCAGGCCGAGCAGCTGTTGATAGAGCAGGCCCAGGACAGCAGTTACTTTCAGTTGATGCTGGGACAGCGCTACCTGCGCGGTGACCAATTACCTCAAGATCTGCACAAGGCCAGAGAGTGGTTGGAAAAAGCCGCGGCCGATGAAGATGATAGCGTGGCAGATCCAGTGTTGGCCGGCTTCCTGCTCGACCACTCCCGCGACAGTCATGATCATCTGCGTGCCAAGGCAATACTCGAACCCCTGGCACAGGCTTGGGATCTTAGTGCCCATTTTCAACTCGGTAAACTCTATGAACAAGGGCTGGGCGTCAATCGCCAGTTACCGCTGGCACTGATGCATTTCGAGTTTGCCGCTATGGGCGAGGAAGCCGAGTATATCGCGGCCAAAGAGTCACTGGCGGCGCGTCTGAGCCAATCGGAAAAACAGCAGGCCGAAGCACTCAAGCAGGAATATCTGGCGCTACACCCCATAGACAGCCTGGCCCAGGCCAGATTGGATCTCCTCAAAGGCCAGGCTCTGCTGTATGCGAATGAGCGAGAATACAAGGAACTGCAACAAGCGCTGCCCTGGCTGGAGAAGGCCGCCTTCGGCGGAGAAACCTTGGCCTATGAAGAGCTGTATGAAACTTACCTCGAGCTGGATCAAAGGGTAGACGCCGCCGTATGGCTGCAGCTGGAACTGGAAGAACATAACCAGTTCGGTTTGTTGGGTGATCAGGTACTGCAGCAACAGGAACTGTTGCAAAGCTTTACCGAGGCCGAAACCGCCTGGTATGAGCAGCGTCTCGAAGAGGTTCGGGCGCAGTTGCCGCAAAACAACCCCGAGGCCGCCTGAGCTGTGTTAAACCTTTGAAGACAGACCCAGGCCAAGGCCTGGGTCTGTCTTTTCTGAGATGATTGCCAGAACCGCTAATCCAGCGGTTCAGCCTTTATTCTTGATGGTCCAGTAGGCGGCGTTGACACCATCTTCACGAAATTCGATATCCACCGGGTACTCACGCTCACAACCCTCGACTATCCAGCGTTCATGCCAGTAGCGCTCACCGACTTTGCCTTTGGGCATCGCCAGCACAAAGGCAAAAAACTGCTCCGGCACCTCGCAGCCGCGACGAGCCACTTCGGCAGCCACTCCCGGCATGGCATCCCTGAGCAGGGTTTCATTGGCTAAAGTGCCTTGCTGAACTATCTCCTCAGAGAAGTATTCCCCTTCGGCCGCGGCTACCGGCAGTGACACCAGCAAGCCACACAAGATCCCAATCCATTTCATCTGTTTTCCTCCCTGATAGTTTCTGTATCAATATTAGCCCGTCATCCCGCCACAGGCTCAACCAGCCTAGTCGAAGATTGCCATGCTTTAGGTCACCGGAGTGTGAACAAAGCTATAGTTTGATACAAAACAATACCTTAACCTGGATATTGTGCAAACTTTAAGCTAAACCCTAAATCAGCTAACGAGAACTATCGGTCAGTGCCGAAAACCTTAAAACTGCTTCTATTTATATGGTGGTACTTGGGAGCACCCATTTTCTAGATAAATGACAGGTGAATGAAATGGATTTTATTGAACGAATTCAAGCTCTATCAAAGCGCATCCCCCAAATATCCGCCAGCCTTCAAACCGAAGAAGCAACTAAAAACGCACTAATAATGCCTTTCCTAAGCTCTGTATTGGGGTACGACGTATTCAACCCAGATGAAGTACTCCCTGAGTACACTGCCGATACTCCAACGAAAAAAGGAGAAAAAGTCGACTATGCGCTGATGAAAGACGGAGAGGTATTGATGTTGATTGAGTGCAAGAAATATAACGAAAAGCTATCAATAAAACATGCTAGCCAATTATTCCGCTATTTTTCAGTCACCAAGGCAAGAATTGCCATATTGACCAACGGTGTTCAATACCTCTTTTTTACTGATCTGGACGCTCCCAACAAGATGGATGAAAAGCCTTTTTTGGTATTGGATCTGGAGAATATTGATGAACACATAGTGCCGGAAGTTAAAAAGTTGACAAAATCGACATTTGACATGGAATCTATCGTCAATGCCGCAGGAGAACTTAAATATCTAAGTGACATAAAGAGAATTATCAGTGATCAGTTCAAAAATCCTGAAGAAGAGTTTGTACGCTTTTTTGCCAGCAGGGTTTATGACGGCATGTTAACTCCAAAGGTAAAACAACAGTTTACTGAGATCACGGCCAAAGCTCTCAAACAATTTATGAAGGACGGTATTAATGAAAGACTTAAGTCTGCAATGGGAGATAGAGCGACCGATGACGTTGAGGAAGTCTCAGGCTCAGATGGCGAAATCGAAAATAAGCCAAGGATAATTACGACCGAAGAAGAGGTTGAAGGCTACAATGTCATCAAGGCGATTCTTAGACAAAAAGTCGATGTTAGTAGAATCACCGGACGAGATACGCAAAGCTATTTCGGAGTTCTACTGGACAACAATAATCGCAAGCCTATTTGCAGACTGCACTTTAATACCAAACAGAAATATCTCGGATTAATGGATCATGAGAAGAATGAAACTCGTCATCCGTTAGACTCAGTAGACGATATATTCCTGCATAGTGAAGCCTTACTGCAAACAATCACCTTCTACGAGTAAAGCAAAAGATAGAACGGCGAGCCACTTCATTAAGTGAGTTCGCCGTTATTCTTATTATCCCCGACTTGCCAGACGTCAGAGGCTTGGCTAGACTGCCGCGCTAGCGACGATTCAGTTGGCAATATCTCTATTCTATAAACCGGGCGATGTAATGAAAGCAAAGCAGTATCAGGGCTTTACCCTAATTGAACTTGTAGTGGTGATTATTATCCTCGGGATCCTGGCTGTGGTGGCCGCGCCCAAGTTCCTCAATCTGCGCGACGACGCCACGGAGCAGGTGTTCAGGGGCCAGTATGCCGCCTTTGAATCTGCGGTAAAACTCTATCACAGTGGCTATCTGGCCAAGGGGTATCAGGGCGCCATCGACAATCTGGCCAGCTTTGGTGATGGCAGTGTTGATTCCAGTGCCAACGGCTGGCCCTATGCCACCGCAGGCAAAGACACTCACATTTTCAACGCCTGCGAACAGTTGTGGCATGGCCTCACTGATACCGACCTCAGCATCGCCTATGTAGAAGATGCCAATCTGCCTACAACCACTGTCGACGTGGCCTATACCTATAAGCAAACGCCCAATACCTGCATCTACCGCTCAGTGTATTTTATCCAGCAAAATGAACCGACACTGATCATGGAGTATCAGCCGGATACGGGTGAGGTCTCGGTTCGCAAAACCTTCTGGAGTCAGCCTTAGAGCCTGGCAGCTTCTCCCGGACTCTGGTCGAAGTAACGCTTGAACTCCCGGCTGAATTGGGCCGGGCTCTCATAGCCCACTTCCAGTGCCGCTTCCTTCACCTTGAGGCGCTGTCTTTGCAGTAGCTCTTTGGCCTTATTGAGGCGGATCTTCTTCAAGTACTGAATGGGCGATGAGGCCGTGACCTCCTTGAAACAGCGATGAAATGCCGAGGGGCTCATGTTGACCAACTCAGCCAGCTGCTCTACCTCCACACTTTCACGATAGTTCTGATGCAGATATTTGAGCGCCTTCTCTACCCGGGATAAACGGGTATGACTGAGCGCCAGCGCATATAAAGGCGCTGCATTGTCGGAAGCCAACACCCGAAACAGCAACTCCTGCACCATGGCCTTACCCAAGACCTCGGCTTCCAACGGCGACTGCAGAGCCAGCAGCAAACGCTCGACACAGCAGAGCATGTCTTCGCTGTTGGCGGCAACAAAGAAGCCGCTCTGACGGGCATCATCGAGATCCTTGGGCACCTTGTGGTGTTGATCCATCATGCGGATCAACTGGTTAAGTTGCTGCAGATCTATATCCACCATGAGTACCAATACCGGTTCTTCCTCGGAAGCAAAGGTTTCACACTCCACCGGCATAGGCACTGTCATCACCAAGGTGTTCTGCGGATCATAGTCATAGATCTTATCTTCGAGATAGACACGTTTACGCCCCTGGCCGACTATCATGATCCCTTGGGAATAACACATGGGGCCACGGCTGCCATAGGCCGAACTGCGAAACAGATGCACCCCTGGCAGGCTGGTGCTGTTCACCCCTTCATGCACCGCCAGGGCCGCCATTAAGGCTGCAATATCACTCATAACACTCTCCAATCATCAGGGTTTGGATACTAGCACCATTACAGAAAAAAGCATCAAAATAGCCATATTCAAGCACCAATTAACCAAACTAGGCAGGAATAGGCATAAATGCTCCAGCAATGTGTATTTCAATCCAAGCTGAGGGGACTAAGATGGCAACCATAGTTTTTCGGCTGTAGAAGAGAGAAATATCATGCTCAATTTCGACTATCGCAACCCTACCCACATAGTATTTGGTAAAGACAGACTGGCAGAACTGGATCAACTGGTACCGGCCAATGCCAGAGTGCTGGTGACTTACGGCGGTGGCAGTGTCAAACGCTTCGGCACCCTGGACAAGGTCATAACCGCGCTGGGCGACCGCGTTGTGTTTGAGTTCGGTGGCATTGAGGCTAACCCCAAATACGACACCCTGGCCAGGGCTGCCGAGCTGGCGCGGCGCGAATCCATCGACTTTCTGTTGGCCGTCGGTGGCGGTTCAGTGATGGACGGCACCAAGTTTATTGCCCTGGCGGCAAAATTCGATGGCGACAGCAGCAGCTTGCTGCATCACGGTTTCAACCCGGTTCCTGTGACAGAGGTACTGCCCGTCGGTACGGTAGCGACACTGCCGGCTACAGGCTCAGAAATGAATGCTTTTGCCGTGGTCAGCCATCAGGGTGGCAAGTTCCCCGTGACTCATCCGCAGAGCTTCCCGGTATTCTCCGTGCTGGATCCCAGCCTGACTTTCAGTTTGCCGAAGATCCAGGTCGCCAACGGCGTAGTCGACTCTTTCGTACACGTGGTCGAGCAATACGTCACCTTCCCCGTGGATGCCAGAGTTCAGGACAGAATGGCCGAAGGCATACTGAAGACCCTGATTGAAGTGGGCCCTGTCACCGTGGCCGAGCCGGAGAACTATGATGCCCGCGCCAACCTGGTGTGGAGTGCCACCTCGGCGCTCAACGGCATGATAGGCAGCGGCGTACCGGCAGACTGGACCACTCATATGATAGGCCACGAACTGACTGCCATGTTCGGCATAGATCATGCGCAAACGCTGGCCGTAGTCTTACCCTCTGTATGGCGGGTGCGTAAGGAACAGAAACGCGCCAAACTGCTGCAATATGCCGAGCGGGTTTGGGATATCACTTCGGGTGATGAAGACAGCCGTATCGAGCAAGCTATTGCAGCCACTCAGGCCTTCTTTGAACAGGTTGGCCTCAAGACTCGTCTGCGCGACTATGATGTGCCGCAAGAACGTATCGCAGATGTCGTTGCCGCACTGGAAGCTCACGGCATGACCGCCTTGTCTGAAACCGGCGATCTTGGTCTGGACAGCAGCCGTGAAATCCTTGAGCTGGCCTGGTAATGGTTTAGAAGTAGTGCTCATAAGCACTACTTCTACTTCTCCACTCAATAACAAACTGTTTGGGCAACCATATCTTCATTTGAGCCTGTCCATACGGTTTCACATCGATATCCAGTCATCGTACTCAATGCTGATAAATAATGTGATGCATCTGAAATAGAAACATTAGCCGTAAAACTCATAGAACCATCATCTGATATTGTCGCATTTGAAAAATTGGAAACTACAGTATGAGTATCTCCAACTACTTTAATAAGAGCTACTGGTGAACCAGTCTGATCCACTAGAACGACTATTGGATTGTCATCACTGTCATCAAACAGAGTTTTGTATGCTTCACTAAAGGCCTCAGTAAAAGTTTTGGTGCCATCCGCTATATTTTTAAAGTCTTGGCTAAATGAGCCTCCATTATTGTTAACAGCAGGTTCTTGAGTATTTCTTCCATTTCTCTTTGTTCTTTTTGTAGAAAAAGTACTCGTCATAGCTGCACTTTTAAAAGCATTACGAAATGAAGAAAAAAAGCTTGTCAACTGCGAATTACTCATTGGTAACTCACAGTTTACACAAATAAATTCAAAATTATGGTGTACCTGTTTTAAAGGCGTAGATCCAGATAAAACAACTTCTGATTTAAAATTAATTAAGTTATTACTTTCAGAATAAAGTTCAGTTTCGAGTGTTTCATATTGGAATCCACGTTGATTACATAAGTCCATATAGCTTGGGTCCGGCGAATCCACGCAGACTCTCATTAACTCTTCAAAAGAAATCTCATCTCCCAATCCCAAACTTTTTGTTTCAAAAGATGAAAATACACTACATAGTACAATGATAAAAATAACACTCTTGAACATGACAATCTCCATATAGTCAAAGTAACATCCCACAATATGCACAATTGTGAACCAATTGTAAACACGTCTTTAAAGCGTTATCTCTGACACAATAATGATGGAGCCAGTACCCTTTTCATCTTTTAACCGCTTTCAAGCTGTAGACCAAGGGAATGGCTTTGCCTTGATGATATAACCTGAAACGCCCCGGCGTATCCTCCTGCAAGCCCTCGAAACAGTCATAGGGACTGAAGTCATACTCGCGAAAAGCCCGCAACTGCAAACCATTGGCCAACAAGGCGCTGATGACATCACTCAGGGAGTGTGACCAACAAACCGTGGTATGCTGTGCTTCCTGAGCATTCTCGGTATAGCTGCCCTCCAACTCCACATCGGCCTTACCTGTGTGGAAGTAGTCATAACCGTCAAACAATGCCTGCAATGGATGGAACTCGGCCAGGTAGAGTTCACCGCCCGGCTTAAGGCAAGCGCTCACAGTTTCTGCCCAGCGATGTAGATCCGGCAACCAAACCAGCGCGCCATAAGAGACATACACGAGATCGAATTGGCGCTGCAACAAAGCCGGCGCCTGATAGAGGTCGCCACAAACAAACTCGGCGTCGATAGCGGCTTGTTCCGCCAGTTGGCGGGCGCTGGTAATGGCCTCGTCAGACAAGTCCAGGCCGGCGACACTGGCGGCCCCTTCCCTGGCCCAGGAGAGAGTATCCAAGCCAAAGTGACACTGGAGATGCAGCAAGGACTTGCCCTTGACCGATAGTTCCGCCAGCTCTATTTCCCGCAACGAACTGCGACCACTGAGAAAACCCTTAACGTCATAAAACTCTGACTGCAGATGTAACCTGGTACGCTCATTCCAGGCCTGCTGATTCAGCCTTTGGTACTCTGCTTCTGCCTTGCTTGTCATCAAAAGCTCCCTGTCTATTCAATCGTCAACATGGCGGATGCTACAACTTAACCCTTTGATAGATCAAATTAGATTCATACCCGCAGCTAGCTATTGCTTAGGCTTAAACACCGCCTTTAATCTGGGATGCGCCCGCCCACGAATAATACAAGCCACAGGATGCGGAAGACCTAAATCGGCAAAGGCCCGCAAGCAGTCCTGATTGTCAAAGTCGCGCCCGACAATTGCCCCGCCTGGGGCAATTTTGGGATACCAGAGCCGTAATATCTGAGTCACGAACTCTGTGTTGGAACAACGATAGTCATATAGGTCGTAAAATACGAAGTCCTGACTGGCATTGGCAAAATGCCCTGCCAGCTGTAAGGCATCACCCTTGACTAAGGTTAAACCCGAGTAACGGCGACAAATCCTTCTCGCCTTTCTCTCGTTCTCGGCGTTGTTTGCATAGGCAGAGTTTCCGGGCTGATTCTGCCAAAGATCTATTCCTGTCAGTTGTAAACCGGGGTTAACCGATAGCATAGCCGCCGTGGAACGACCGCTCTTGACTCCCAGCTCAACACCTCTCTGCCATCCTTGCTGGTTGAGCCAATGTCCTAAAGATCGACGCCAGAATTTTCTTTGTATCGTGGTGCTCAAGCAATAGTTGCGCATCTTCCGCCTCCAAATGAACCATAGGAAAGAAGCGAACTCTAATTGGACAAATGTCTACGAATTGTCAGAGGGATTAAGGAAAGTGAGGGTGTTGTTAATTGAAGATAATCCGGATACTGCCGCCTTGATCGCCGAACAACTGCCGCAGCTGGACTGGGACTTTGCCAGAAACGGTAACCAAGGGCTGCAATTGGCGCTTTCGCATCCCTATCAATTAATTCTGCTGGACCTGAATCTGCCAGGGCTAGATGGCATCAGCCTTTGCCAACAGCTGAGAAACCAAGGGATCGACTGTCCGGTAATCATGCTGACAGCCAGAGATACCCGTGAAGATATTCATACCGGGCTGATAACAGGTGCCGACGACTATCTGGTTAAACCCTTTGATACCCAAGAACTATGGCTGAGAATGCAAGCCGTTGTGCGCCGCACCTCAGGAGAAGGTTTCGCCTCAAGGCTGAGCTATAAGGAAATCTCCCTGGATCTCAAGCGCCGTGAAGTGTGGCGGGAAGGGGCGCAAATCAGTCTCAGCCCAGCCAGCTTTACCCTGTTAACCTGCCTAATGCGTCGCCCCAATCAAGTCATCAGCAAAGAAGAGCTGGAGTCGGCTCTCTGGCAGGACGGACTCCCGGATGAGGACATCTTGCGAAAGCACATCTATCTGCTGCGACAAAAACTGGACAAACCCTTTGCTACACCAAGGATCCAGACCATAGCCAAGATAGGGTACAAGTTGCAGTGACAACTTTTTCCATCGCCCACAAGATCAATCGCAGCTTTCTCAGAGGAGCCGCGCTCCTGATGTTGTTTTACTTTCTGGTAGTGGAGACAGGGGCCAGAGTGCTGGAAAATCGCTTGCACAGTCGCTATTTAACATTGATCGCCCCCAATGTGTTGGCACTCTATGACTCAGGTAACCTGGGAACCTTATCGGGCCAGTTTGGTGAGTTATTGACCCTGTACGAGCAACTTCCAGGCGAACTGGCACAAGAGTTCGGTTCACCTATCCCAGGTTTACACAACCTGCACCTCTCCGATGGCCGCGAATACAACTTGTTGGTATTGAACCATAAAGGCAAAAAACTGTACCTGTTGCAAAGGGTCGACCTGCTTGAACTCGAGGGCTGGGATGCCTTCATGGTAGATGCGATTTTGGTGTTTACCGCCCTTGGATTGTTTGCCCTGGCGAGTATCTATATCAGTCATCAAGCCTCAGCGATTGCAGCGCCGTTCAGCCGGCTCACCAAAAAACTGAAAAACGAGCCGGAAAACCTCGATCCTGTAAGTATTGAGGACGATACCAGTGAATTTATTGAACTGCAGCACGCGCTGAACAAAAGCCATAACGAACTCAGCCAAGCCCTTGCCCGGGAACGCGCGTTTACTCATTACATCAGCCACGAATTTCGTTCACCTCTGACTGTGCTCAAACTTTCACTCCACAATCTCGCCCCGGAGCGAGCCCAAACTCGGGAAAGGATCCGTCGCGCCGTCACCCAAATGGAGTCGCTGGCAGAAGTGTTATTGCTGCTGGCCCGGCGCAAAAAAACTGCTGAAGCCGAGTGGATGAAGTTGGATCAAGCCTTTATTGAAGCTCTGTTGCAACCTTTGACCCCACTACGTCAGGCGACAGACTGCGAGTTGGTAATGACAATAACGCCATTCAGGCTGCAGGCGCATCCGCAACTGGTGACTTCGCTGATCAGCAATTTGCTGCAAAACGCCTTTCAACACAGTGTTCAGGGCCAAGTCAGCCTGAAAGCCAATGCGCAATCTATCAGTGTTGGCAACTATGTTGCCGAGCCCCAAAGCCCTCATGATGGATACGGGGTGGGATTGGTGTTGGTAAGGGACATCTGCCGCCGTTACCATTGGGGGTTCCAAATATCTTCTTCACCACTGGGCTACTGTGCAACCGTCACTTTTCCCGCTGAAACGACTTTAGACAACTGAACCGGCTGCGACAATTCAGCGACACTTGGCTCTCTATTCTCCCGGTATTGACCATAGACCGGAGACCTGTATGCAATCACCCAGTGCGACACCAGCAAGCCTTATACTTCCAGGGCTGCTGTTTTTGGGACATCTGCTGTTGTTGAAAGCCGAGATGAATCAGGCGTTATTTATTCAGATTAACCAATTGGGACAAGCTTTTTCCGAAGAAGCGCTGGCACTTCTAACCGACTGGGGTAACGGCACCACGGCCGGTTCTCTCTGGCTCTTACTGCTGATGCGCCGTCCTCAATGGCTGACGGCGACCCTGCTTGCCTCGGTAACTTGTGCCTTGGTGATAAGCTTGCTGAAACACTATTTCAATGTAGGCCGACCGGCCATGTCAGTAGATGAGGCATATATAGTTGGAGAAGTACGTTTAAGGCATAGTTTGCCATCCGGACACACGGCGACTGTATTCCTTTTAGCCGGTTTGGCCTGGCAACTCTTCACTGACAGGTTTTGGGCCTGCTGCCTACTGGGACTGGCTATCTTGGTGGGTTTGTCCCGAATTGCTGTTGGCGCACACTGGCCGCAGGATGTCGCGCTGGGGGCATTGCTGGGCTGGCTGATAGCCATTATGGTCTGTCGGCTACAGCACAAACTTATACTGCCGCCTTCCTGGCAGTTACCCCTGCTGACACTACTGACTATCAGCGTGTTGACTGCGGCTGTTAAGCATCCTTGTGATTTCCCGGAGCAGTATTGGTTGCACTGGCAACGCGCCTTGCTGCTGGGAGGTGCGCTGTTGGCCAACACCTGGCTGTTGATCACCCACTCTCGCTTCGGGCAAAACCACTCAGGGCCCTGCTCGAGTGTCCGGCGGACACCCGAATAGCCAAATCGGTCACTTTTTAAGGAAAGAGGACACTACTGCGGACACTTGCTGGAAGGTAGTTGCAAAAATAGCAAACATAAACAATGCATTATGTTTTGGCATGTTTTCTGCTTTAGCTAGCTGAGTAGCGAAACAGTCGTCGACTGGCGTTGTGGAACTCGTCGGCCGCGGCTCTTCGTCACTATCTTCCTGATGGGCCATCGCTGATGAGCCATCACCCCCTCCTTGGGGACCCTCTTCCCGACCGCAGGAAGCGCCCGCTGTAATGGCCTGGCCATTGGCGCTCCTGCTCCTTTTTCTTTTTTAAGGTCACTCACCCCGGCATAGCCGCTGACTTCGCAATCAAACTCAGTTTGGCGCGCTTGCTCAGCTTTTTTACCGCCATTTCCCGCCGCAAGGCATCACCGTGGCTGCCAATCTCTTCACGATAAACGAGTTGCAAAGGCCCGCGACCACGCAGATATTTGGCGGCTTTGGGGCCGCCACTCTGATGCTCCTGCAGGCGCCGGGTCACATCCTTGGTGATCCCTGTATACAGTTCGCCCCCGGCGCAACGCAGGATATACAGCTGCCAGTTATCACCACTCATTCCAGTCCCAACAGGCCGAGAAAGAAGGCATATTCCAGCGCGGTATCTTCAAATTGCCGGAAACGTCCGCTCTTGCCGCCATGGCCGGCTTCCATATCCGTCTGTAATAACAGCAGATTGTCGTCCGTCTTGTAGTCCCTGAGTTTGGCCACCCACTTGGCTGGCTCAAAATACTGTACCTGGGAGTCGTGCAGCCCTGTAGTCACCAACAGATGCGGGTAGGCCTGATGGCGAATGTTGTCATAGGGCGAGTAACTCAGCATATAGTCAAAGTAGGGCTTGTCATTGGGGTTGCCCCACTCATCATATTCATTGGTCGTCAGCGGAATCGACTCATCGAGCATGGTGGTGACTATATCCACAAAGGGCACATGGGCGGCCACCGCCAGGTAAAGACCCGGAGCCTGATTGACCACGGCGCCCATCAATAAACCACCGGCACTACCACCGGCGGCAACCACTTTGCCGGGTGCGGCATAACCCAGATCCAAAAGTGCCCGGGTAGTGTCTTCAAAGTCATTGAAACTGTTTCGTTTATTAAACAGCCTGCCATCATCATACCAAGGCCTGCCGAGCATCTCTCCGCCCCGGACATGGGCAATAGCATAGACCACGCCACGATCCAGCAGGCTGAGAATAGAGGCATCGAAGTCCGGCTCTATGATATGGCCGTAGGCACCATAACCGTACTGATACAGCGGGTTGCTGCCGTCTTTACGGAACTTGTCCTTGCGATACACCAGAGTCACGGGCACCTGGGCACCATCACGGGCCGGGATCAGCAAGCGCTCGGCCTGATAGTTGCCGGGCTCGAAGTCCCCCAATACTTTTTCCTGCTTGAGCAGTTTGCGCTCGCCCGGCTTATCCAGTTGATAGCTGTAAATACTCTCGGGGGTAGTCGGGCTCGAGTAATATAACCTCAGTTCGCGACTGTGCTGGCTGGGATTGATATCCAGACCAACCACATAGGCCGGGTCATCAAAGGCCAATTCATAGCCCCGGCTGAGATCGGTATGGGGATAGACCTTGATATGGCTCAGCCCCTGGCTGCGGCTCTGTACTATCAGATAATCGTCCAGCAATAACAGGTCTTCGAGGCGCACCTCGGGATCATGGGCCAGTACCTGCTGCCACTTGCGCTTGTCGCCGGCATCGGCAGCCGTGGTTTTCATCAGCCTGAAATTGGTCGCCTGCCAGTTGCTGAGGATGAAGAATTCATCTCCACGCTTGGCGATGCTGTATTCGTGGCCCTCTTCACGCGGCAGAAACGCCCGGAATTCGCCGAGCGGGGCGTTGGCATCGAGCAGGGAAACTTCACTGGTCGTGGTGCTCTCGTGGTGCAATACAATCAGGGATTCATCCAGACTCTTGCCGAGGGAGATATAGAAGGTATCGTCCTGCTCTTCATAAACCAGCAGATCCTCGCCCTGGGGGCTTCCCAGCTTGTGCCGGAAAACCTGGTATCCCAGCAGGGTCTGTGGGTCTTTGGCGATATAGAACACATAACGGTTGTCATTGCTCCAGACCACCCGGCCATCGATGCCAGTCAGCTTGTCGGCAAGCAGTTCACCGGTGGCAAGATCTTTAAAATAGACGCTGTAAATACGGCGGCTGAGGGTATCCTCGGCGAAGGCCAGTATCTGCTCATCCGGGCTGACAGACACTCCGCCCAGAGCATAAAACTCCTGCCCCTCGGCGCGCCGGTTAACATCTAGCAGCAACTGCTCTTCACCATTGAGCTCACGGCTTCTGGCGATCACCGGATACTCCAGCCCGGCCTCGAAACGGCGATAATACCAATGGTTATGCCAGCGATATGGCACGCTGCTTTCATCCTGCTCCAGCCTGGAGGTCAGCTCTTTAAACAGTTTCTGTTTCAGTGGTTCCCAAGGCTTAAGACGCGCGGCGGTATAGGCGTTTTCCCGCTCCAGATAGTCGATAACGTCCGGGGCCTTGCGCTCATCGTCACGCAGCCAATAATAGTCGTCTGTCCTGGTCACACCGTGAAGGCTCATGGTATGGGGACGTTTTTCGGCAACCGGTGCCACCAGCTTATTTTCTGAATTCATTCCACTGCATCCGCACAGCCACAAGGCTGTGCCTAAAACCAACATCAGGGATCCTGCTCGACTCATCACTCTTCCTTAGCGTTAATATCAGCGGCCTACTCCCTCGACTACAGGCCGCCTGCATATAGTGACGCCGACCGGCGCCAACGGCAAGCCCTGCCGCCCGAGTCCGGATCTCTAAGGCTCCCCTTCACCCGCAGAAAATGTGACCCTGTCCGCTTGTCATTTGTATGTAACAGGCGCATGCTGGTGCCGCCTGCCACATACAAGTGACAGGTCAATTCTCAGGGCGGGGTGAAATTCCCCACCGGCGGTAAATCATGTCAGCGACATGAAAGCCCGCGAGCGCTCGCCAGATTCTGGCGGGGTCAGCAGATCTGGTGTCATCACGACCTAGCGTGACTATTCCAGAGCCGACGGTGTTGCCATTTAGATGGCTCAGTCCGGATGAAAGAGAATCAGATTGCCGCGAGGCGATCCGCTTAGTGACACGTCTCTGCCAGCGGCAGAGAGGCCCACTATTCCTTTCTTTGCCCTGATTCTGGAAAACCCAAGCCGTAATTTAAGGATTTTTACCATGAATCAGTCATTATTAGCGCCTTTTGGCACCCCGATTGAAAGAGTCGAAACCGCCCTCGAAGCATTGCGTCAAGGCCGCGGTGTTTTGGTGGTCGACGATGAAGACAGAGAAAACGAAGGCGATCTTATCTTCGCCGCCGAGAGCCTGACCAACGCCCAGATGGCGATGCTGATCCGCGAATGCAGCGGCATTGTCTGTCTCTGCCTTACCGACGAGAAAATCAAGGCGCTGCAGTTGCCGCCCATGGTGGAAAACAACTCCAGCCAGTTCGGCACCGCCTTTACCGTGAGCATTGAGGCCAAAGTCGGAGTCACTACAGGCGTTTCCGCTGCCGACCGGGTGACGACTATCAAGACCGCCATTGCAGACAACGCCAAACCGGAAGACCTGGCCCGCCCAGGACACGTCTATCCACTGCGGGCTCAGCCCGGTGGTGTGATGACCCGCCGCGGTCACACCGAGGGCACTGTGGACTTGATGCAACTGGCTGGCCTAAAACCCGCCGGAGTGCTGTGCGAAGTAACCAATCCGGATGGCACCATGGCCAGACTGCCACAAATCATTGCCTTTGGTGACAAACACGACCTGCCAGTTCTTTCCATCGAGGATATTGTCAGCTATCGCGAATCTCTGCTGGCCAACGCTGGCTAATAAACAAGCGTTCTTTAACTATTTGATCAAAAGCGGCTTTATAGCCGCTTTTGTTTTAAACAAACAGGTAAACTTTGTTGCAACAAGGCTCACATTAACCCTCCACTTTTTAAGGTTTATTTTCGTGACCTAGATTAGAAATCCTTGAACAACGGGTCGCCCCCTGATAGGCAATATGTTACTTATCAAGCCTTATGGCCTGTATTCGAGTAGATTGCAGGCAGGTCTTTGCCAGTAGAATTTCAAGGAGAGCCATAGGTGTTAAGCCAACTGAGCCTAAAGCGCAAATTACTCTTGTTTGCCTTAGTGCCTGTTTTGGTTCTTAGTATACTGGGTTGCGTGCGCCTGTTTGAACTGCTGCACAACTACCGTTTGGCCAGCCAAAGTTATCATGCTGTTGAGGTGGGTCGGCGCCTGGCCGATCTCATCTATGAGCTACAGCAGGAAAGAGGCCTCAGCGCCGCCTATATCGCCTGTAATGGTGAATGCTTTGCCGACAGTCTGCAGGTGCAGCAGCAGCGGGTATCGGCACAGATAACTGCCCTGCAAAACTCTCCCCATCTGTTACAGCTTTCCAGACAACTCTCTCCTGCGGCCCAACATCTATTGCAAACCAAACTGGAGGCTCTGCGACTCGGCAAGCAGGCGCTGGAAAACAACCGGCGCGAACTCTTGAGCCGTGATGAGAGCGCCTCGCTGAATTTCTATTCCGATTTCAACTACGAACTCTTGCTGGGCATTGCCAATCTGCAATCCCTGTCGAGCAATGTGCAGCAGGCCAGAGCCTATGCCGACCTGGCCGCACTGTTGCGGATTCAGGAGTTGGCGGTGCGTGAGCGCGGCCTGATCAACGGCATGTTGCTGAAGCGTCAGTTCGACACCGACAGTTATGAGCGGCTGTTGGCCTTGATAACAGAGCAGGATCAGAGCATAGATCTATTCCGCGCCAGCGCCATTGTGGAACACAAACAACGCCTGGAGGCTATGCTGCAGGACAGCAAGAGTCAGGCATTGAACAATGTCAGGGAGCAGTTGCGTCAGCAAGATGCCATCACGCGTCAGGCGCATAAGTTTGCCTCTTTGCTGGGGTATGGTGGCCTGCTGCATGAGTTCAAAAACTTCCTGCTGCGTGGCGATGGCCAATACCAACAAGGCTTTAACGCCAAGCTGGAATCACTGGAGCAGATCCTCGAAAAATTGAAATCGAGCAAGGCTCTGAGTGCCAATCAGCAACAGGCCATTGCCCAGATAAGGGACAAGCTCAACGAATATCGCCACAAGATGCAGCTGATAGCGGCCATGCAAAGCCGGGGCGCCAAGGTGGAAGAGATAGACCCCCTGGTGCAGATTTCCGACGATGAGATGCTCGATGCCCTGAAGGCCCTGAGCCAACCCAAGCCCCCGGTTACTCCCGAAGTCTGGTGGCAGTTGGCCAGCGAAAGGATCCGCCAGATGGATGCCATAGCCGACAGTGTTTCCGATGATATTCTCAATCTTTCCAACGCCCAACGCGGTCAGTCACTGCGCCTTATCGCCCTCTATCTGCTGTCGGCCGCCATCACTATCGGCCTGCTGTTGTTTCTTGGCCGGGCCCTGAGTCACAATCTGCTCAGACGTATCTATGCCATCGCCAACAACATGCGCTTGATGACCAAAGATCCCAATCTGGATCTGGATATCAAGGTCGAGGGCAAGGATGAATTGGCCGACATGGCCAAGGCTCTGGGACAAATGCTCAGTGAAAGGCAAAAATCCTATCAACAGCTGAAACAGGCCGCCGCAGTATTCGACTATTCCGGCGAGGGGATTGTCATCACAGATGCCGATAACCGTATTGAACTGGTCAACCCGGCATTCAGCCGCATTACCGGTTACAGCCTGGAAGAGGTCAAGGGCAAGAATCCTTCAATACTCAACTCCTATCGCCACGACAAGACTTTCTTCAGCCAGATGTGGGACAGCCTGCTGACCAATAACAAATGGGAAGGCGAGATCTGGAACAGACGTAAAGACGGTGAGATCTATCCTGAGTTTTTGGCTATCACCCTGGTGCGTGACGATAACAACAACATACTCAAACACATAGGTTTGTTTGTCGATATCAGCCACCGTAAAAAATACGAGCAGGACATCTGGTATCAGGCCCATTTCGATATTTTGACCAAGTTGCCCAATCGCAAGATGTTCAGCGAGAGGCTGCACCACGAGCTGTTGCAAGCCCATATTCATGGTCACAAACTGGCGATTCTGCTGATCGATCTCGACAGGTTCAAATATATCAATGATGTACTGGGCCACAAACGCGGCGATCTCTTGTTGCAACAGGTGGCGAGAAGGCTGGAGTCACTACCGGATGAACAAAAGTTTGTTGCCCGCATAGGGGGTGATGAATTTGCCGTGATCTTGCCGCACTACAAGAACGATGCTGCGCTGACAGCCGTGGCCGACAGGGTTAAAGCCCTGTTCGGCAGCAGCTTCGATATCGATGGTCAGGACACCCTGATCTCGGTCAGCTTTGGTATAGGTGTCTATCCCGAAGACGGCGATGACATAGATGCCCTGACCCGCAACACGGAAACCGCCATGTACAGCGCCAAGGACAATGGCCGTGACAACTACCAGTATTTCACCCCCAGCATGAACGCCAGCATGCTGGAGCGTTTGCAACTGGAGCAACGTCTCAGAAGCGCCGTGCTGCATCAGGAATTTTGTCTGCATTATCAACCCATAGTCTCTATGGAAACCGGCCAAATCACCTCAGTCGAGGCGCTGCTACGCTGGAATGACCCTGAATACGGCTGGGTTTCACCGGAGAAGTTCATTCCCATTGCGGAGAATAATGGCCTGATAGAGCCGATAGGCGAATGGGTTCTGGAACAAGCACTGAAAGACCTCAGCCACTGGCATGCCGAAGGAATAAAACTGGATATGGCGATCAACGTCTCCAGCCGCCAGTGCATCAACATCAGTGGGGTAAGCTTCGACACCTTGCTGGCCGAAGCCATCAAGCGTCACGGCATAGCGCCCGAGAGACTGCATATAGAGATCACCGAATCCATGCTGCTGGACGACAGCCCCCATTGTCTGGAGGTGCTCAACAGCATTCGCCAACTCGGCGTGGCAATCCACATGGATGACTTCGGAACCGGCTTCTCTTCCTTGAGCTATCTGCGCAAGTTCCCTATCTCTGTGATTAAAATCGACAAGAGCTTTGTCGATAACGCCTTGGTGAATGAGGCTGATGCCAGCCTGGTGCGAGCGATAGTCATGATGGGCAAGAGCCTGGACTTGCAACTGGTGGCCGAGGGCATAGAGACCCGCGCGCAATGGATCTTGCTCAAGTCCATGGGCTGTGATTTTGGTCAGGGCTATCTGCTTTCAAGACCTCTACCTGCCAAGAGCCTGACCCCGATCCTCATCCAGGGAGAGTCCTTTATCCGTCAGCTTCTGGCATAAAAAAAGCAGCCTTAAGGCTGCTCTCTTTTAAAACCAGGTGGCTTTAGGCCATCTGTGCATTCATCACAGTCTCGCCACCTTCGCTCGCCAGTTGCATCAGATCCTTGTCCACCAGGAACAGCGCCTTGCCATCCTCGCCCACCAGGCGGATCTTGTCGACAATCGACTTGAACAGCTTCTCTTCTTCGTGCTGCTCGGCCACATACCACTGCAGGAAGTTGAAAGTGGAATAGTCTTGAGTCGTGAAGGCGGTATGAGCCAAGGCATTGATCTTGCTGGTGATCAGCTGCTCGTGCTCGTAAGTGTACTCGAACAGGGACAACAGGGATTCAAAATTGGCCTTGGGAGCTTCAATGGCGCCCAGCAGAGGCATGCCGCCGGTTTCACTGACATAGGTGAACAGACGACGCATATGCTGCATCTCTTCATCGGCGTGATCCCGCAGGAACTTGGCCGCACCTTCAAAGCCTTTGTCTTCACACCAGGCGCTCATCTGCAGATACAGGTTAGAGGAGAAAAACTCCATATTGATCTGCTCGTTCAACTTATCAATCATGGCTTGTGCCAACATATCCTTGCCTCTCGTTTCTGGTATCTGTTTCATGGGCGCTATTGTTATCAAGGGGCACAACAAATGCAAGAATCTTTACCTAACGCAATGATTTATAATGAAAACACTTTTCATTTAACTTGAATTATCATTTGTTATTTGCCGCAATCCGCTGACTGTAAAAGGAAAAGCCTGCGCCCAGGGCACG
Source organism: Shewanella sp. Iso12 (assembly GCF_012030025.1). Classification (NCBI taxonomy): domain Bacteria; kingdom Pseudomonadati; phylum Pseudomonadota; class Gammaproteobacteria; order Alteromonadales; family Shewanellaceae; genus Shewanella; species Shewanella sp. Iso12. The sequence continues at coordinate 181,689 of NZ_JAAUHW010000003.1, read as the reverse complement.
AAAACTGGCATGCAGATCATAGTCATCCACTTTCAGCGTGGCATAATAGCCAACCAGGTTCAGTAATAGCTCAAATAAGGTTGCTCTATGTCCAAGCCGCAAGACGTCTGTGCCCATCCAGGGCTGATGCACCCGGATCTCGCTCTGCCCCTGCTACTCGAGCAGGTCACCCCGTTGGAAGATACCGAAACCGTGCAACTGTCGGATTCTCTGGGACGGGTACTGGCAGAAGACTTGGCCAGCAGCATAGACCTGCCGCCGTTCGATAACTCGGCGATGGACGGCTACGCCTATCGTTATGCCGACTTACCCGAGAAGGCCAGCCTGAAATTACTGGGCAGTTCCTTTGCAGGCCATCCCTTTGAAGGCCAGTATCAGCCAGGCGGCTGTGTCCGCATCATGACTGGCGCTCCTGTGCCTGCGGGTTTCGACACAGTGCAAATGCAGGAGAAAACCGAGGCCAATGGCGAGCTGATCACCATAGAACCTTGCAAGCAGGCCGGAGACAACGTGCGTGGCCGCGGCGAAGAGCTGCTGGCCGGCACCAAGGTCCTCAGGGCCGGCACTCTGATAGGTGCCGCCGAAATGGGGGTGATGGCCACCATAGGTATCAGCAGCCTTAGAGTGATCCGCAAGGTCAAAATCGCTTTCTTCTCCACCGGTGATGAATTGCGCCCCGTGGGTTCAGAACTGGCTCCCGGCCAGATCTACGACTCCAACCGCTACTCGATTCAGGGCCTGCTCAGCCGTGCCGGTGTTGAGTGGCAGGATCTCGGCGTTATTGCAGATGATCCTGAGGCTATCCGTCAGGCATTTCGCAACGCCTCGGCCAGCGCCGATATGGTGATCACCTCAGGGGGGGTCTCGGTCGGAGAGGCCGACTTCACCAAGCAGATCCTCGATGAGGAAGGCAAAATAAGCTTCTGGAAGCTGGCGATCAAGCCGGGCAAACCCTTTGCCCTCGGCCATATAGGCAAGGCGGTGTTCTGTGGTCTGCCGGGCAACCCGGTTTCATCCATGGTGACCTTCTACAAGCTGGTGTGGCCTTTGCTGCATAAACTGCAGGGGCTGCCACAACCAACCCCACTACTACTGGATGCCAAATTGACCGCCCCCATACGTAAACAGCCCGGACGGGTGGAATACCAGCGCGGTATTCTGAGCCGCAACCAGGACGGGGAACTGGAAGTGGCGGTAACCGGCTCACAGGGTTCGGGCATGCTGACCTCCATGAGCCTGGCCAACTGTTTTATTATTCTGGAGCAGATGCAGGGCGACACCCCGGCAGGCACCAGAGTCACAGTAGAACCCTTTAACAGCGTGCTGTGCTGAGGCCGATATGAGCGACGAGATACTCACAGATGCCGAGATGCTGCGCTACAGTCGGCAGATCTCCATCAAGGCGATGGACATTGAAGGCCAGGAGAAGCTCAAACAGGCCAAAGTGCTGATGATAGGTGCCGGTGGCCTAGGCTGTGCTGCCGGTCAGTATCTGACGGTTGCCGGGGTCGGCAAGTTGACCCTGGTGGACTTCGATACTGTCGAACTGTCCAACCTGCAGCGCCAGGTACTGCACCAGGACGGCAATATAGGCCAGCCCAAAGTGGAATCGGCCAAAGAAAGCCTGAGTGCACTCAATCCCCATGTGCAGATAGAAACCATCAATGGGGTGTTGGATGATCCCGAATTGGATCAACTGGTTGCCGAGCACCATCTGGTGCTGGACTGCACCGACAATGTTGCGGTGCGCGAACAGCTCAATCGCAGCTGTTTTCGGCATAAGGTGCCCTTGGTGTCCGCTGCCGCCATCCGTATGGAAGGGGTGATCTCCGTCTTCGGTTATCAGCAACAGATGCCTTGCTATCACTGTTTCAGCAGCCTGTTCGGCGAGCAGCAACTCAGCTGTGTCGAGTCGGGTATTCTGGCGCCGGTCGTCGGTATGATGGGCTGCCTGCAAGCGGTGGAAGCCATCAAGGTGATAAGTGGTATTGGTAAGCCGCTCTATGGTCGTTTGCTGATGGTCGATGCCATGACCATGGAGTTTCGCGAGATGAAGCTGCCGCAGATCCCCAACTGCCCCGTCTGCGGTTGAGGCTGCAATAACAAGAGGCTGCCTGGGCAGCCTCTTTGATTTTCAGCATTTTTTACTTGGCGTTAAGCCAGTCAGACTCAGGCAATACCCTGTCGACAATCCGGATCTCGGCAATATCACCGCGGAACAGATCGGCCACCTCACCGTCCCAACTGGAGGCGCCTACCATCCATTCGCCGCCGGGAATACTCACCAGCCCATGCTGCTCGGCTTCGGCGGTACGCATTACCCTGGAGTTGTCCACATACATGGTGGCGTATTGGCCGTCGTTGACTATGGCCACGTGATACCAATAATCCCTGTCCACTTCCCATGACCAGTTGCTGGGCCCCACGCGATTGCTGGAGGTGGAGATCCACTGGAACTCCTTGAGACTGGAGGCGGTCAACGCCAGCGAAGGATCGCCGCCGCCACAATCCAGCTTATGGTGTTCACACACCTGGCTCTGGCTGGGTTTATGGGCAAAGACGGCGCCCCAGGCATTTTCCGATGCCTGCCACTCTGGTGCCAGACGCACTATCATCTCTATGGTGTACTGCGGCAGAACACCCGCCTGGCCATCGGCAGAAACCAGCGTCGGTGCCTGGCTGGAGAGGTAATAGCCGCCCTGGGTGTTGCCGCCCTTGAAACGAGCCGCCCCAGTGGCGTGGCCGAAGCCAGGAGCTTCACCGAGCAGTTCAAACAATTGCTCCTGAGTGCCACTGCTGCCTGCCTTGGCCTTGAGGCTCAAGGTATTGCCGCGCCCGGAAAGATCCATAAACTGCACCTTGGTCGGATCTGTACTGGTTAACTTATGCTCGGCATCGAATGTCCAGTAGGCGAGTGTTCCTTCAAGCTTACCCGGGCCTTCGGTTTCCACTTCCTGATTCAGCTTGGCAAAACGCTTTTCAAAGTCCAGGGGCTGTTCAAACTCCCAGCGTTGCAACACATCCTGCGGCTGCCTCTCTGCCTCCGGGATGGCCGCAACCCAAGGTGAGAATGAACGAAACTGCAACCGCTTATTGGCTTCATCGAAACTCACCAGTTGCAGCATACCGTTGCCACCCCAGAATCCCGATTGATAGTCCACCAAGATCATGACCACATCGCGGCCATAGCGGTTCTTGGCCACCATCTTGGCCTCACCATGGTGATGGCCGTTAAAGGTGAGGAAGATCTGGTCGTTGTCTTTGATCAACTTGTCCCACAGCATGGCACCATTGTCGGTAAATATGGCGCTATTGCCATCATCGGCCACATTCAACAGCTGATGGGTGGTGAGTATGGTCGGTGTTTCCGGGTGGGCATCCAATACCGACTGTGCCCAGGCTATGCTGGCTGCCGAGGTACGCCAGTCGAGCGCCAGCAACAGATACTCGCGCTCACCGCCCTTGAAGAGGTGATAACTGTTGAAGCCGGTGGCATCTGTCCCCTGGAAACTGGCAAAGTTGTTTTGCTGCAAAGACGCCGGGAAATGCTTGAGGAAAGGCTCTGCCGCCAAGGTCCTGTCGCTGTCGAAGTTGCTATTGATATCGACCCCGGACTGACGGTAAGCCAGCACATCATGGTTGCCCGCCAATATGCTGTATGGGGTGGCTGGATTAGCCTCCAGAATACTCATGGCCGCGCGGGCATTGAGCCATTCCTGCTCAGAGTCAGGCAGGTCGACCACATCCCCCTGATGCGCCGTGAAGACGATATTTTGTTGCTTATAGTTATCGGCAATCCACTGAGTTTGAGCGTTGTAGCGCTCGGGATTATAGCGGGAGTACTTTTGGGTATCGGGCATGACCACCAGAGTGTAACTCTCGGCTGCGGCTTGAGTGCCATTGTCGTTGTCTGAGTTACACCCCGTCAGGCCAAGCACTGCACCCAGAACCAGTGCTCCAATTGAGTGTCGCATGATATCTCTCCAGTTCAGGCTAGTAAGAAAGTCTGGATTTAAACAAGGACAGATGAAGCAAAATAAGCACTTTTATTTCAAAATCATTAAGTTACAAATCATTATCAAAACACACAGACGGCCAACATAAGTCTCGGTCACAACAAGCGCTTGATGGTTGGAAGATGTCGCACAGGGTTTTGGGCGATAGCGCCTTGTTGAGCTTGGTGTTTTTCTATATCGTGTGGCGCTTTAATCTCGCCTGAAATCTGCAAAAAGGAAATTTCCCGCTATGGACAACAGCCTGCGACGCAACTACGGCACCGATAAGGGCCAAATCAGTGCCGGCAAATACAACCTGGTCATCGGCCTGACCCTGATCTGGGGTTTTGTGGTCAACTATCTGATGGTGCTGAATATCGACCCCGAAATCATCGCCACTATTCCAATCTGGTTGTTCTTTATCGGCTACTTTGGCTGCTGTATGGCGGGTATCTATCTGTTCCAGTCATCGGACAAGCCTGCGGTCAGCTTTCTCGGTTACAACCTGGTTGTTGTTCCCTTCGGTCTGATAATTAACCTGGTCGTCAGCGGCTATGACCCGACGCTGGTGTTGGAGGCGCTGCGGATAACGACTATCGTGACTCTGGCAATGATGATACTGGGTACCCTGTTTCCCGCCTTCTTTGCCCGCATAGCCGGCGCCCTGACCATAGCCCTGCTATTGGTGATCATTGTCGAACTGGTGGAGCTGTTTATCTTCAAGACCCATCACGGCATTCTCGACTGGATAGTGGTATTGATCTTCTGTGGCTACATTGGCTATGACTGGGGCCAGGCCAACGCCAAGGAAAAGACGGTCGACAACGCCATCGACAGCGCCGCGGCGCTTTATATGGATATCATCAACCTATTCCTGCGGATCCTGAGCATTCTGGGAAGAAGGAATTAACCCATGCGTTTACTCTTGCTGTTGCTGCTCCCCATGGCTTGTTACTCTCTGAGCGCTGCCGAGTGCAGCTCTCAGGCTCTGGCCAAGGCCAGGAGTGATTTCCAGCAAGGTTATGCCAAAGGTGAGTATCAACAGGCAACGGCAGCGCTCGCTGCCTTTCATCAAGAATGTGGCTATGAGTTGTTCCCCCAAATCAAAGGTGCAACCGAGCCGGCCATCGAAGATGTTCGCCGCTACTACTGGCTGATAAGCGATCTCTTGCTGGGTCTGTCCCGCAGTGGTCAACTCAACGAGTGCATAGCTCTGGCCGAATATGAAGAGCTCAATTGGGGCAACCACTTTTATCGCCTCGGGGGTGAATCCGTGTTGGCGGCCCTGCAATACAACGCCGCCAACTGTAAGAGCAACAGAGAGCAAAAGCTCGGCAGTTTCAGTCAACAAACTTGCCCAATCGCAGGTGCTGCGGATGCGCTGGCTATTCCCTCAAGCTGGCTGATGGGCCAGGCCTGCTTACGGCTGTTTCCGGGGCAAGCGGAAACCGAGTTTGACGCCGGCGATCAGATACCGCCCTATGTCGAACTGATAACCGCCACTGAACACCACAAACTGGCCTTTGCCGACGGCAAGCTTGGCAGTGGCGATTTTTGCGGCTTCTCTACTCTGGCTCTGGGCCGCGATAAGCAACTACGCATTTCGGGAAGTGGCGGATTCTGCTGGCAAGGCAGTGCTGTTTTTATGCTCGACTCTGTCTACCGCTTGCAGCAAGATAAACTAACCATCACAGACGAACTCTTCGTGCCGGTGCACTGAACCATGACAATCAAAGGAAGGATGCCGATGATAGATCACCTCAGCAGCTATGCCACAGATTACCCCAGGACACGCGACTTCTATCTCGAAACACTAAGCGCCTTGGGTTACCCCTTGGTGATGGAACTGGTGGCCGAGTGGAACAGCGAGTTTCCCAGCCAGCGTATGTGCGCCTTCGGACCGGACAACAAACCCGTGTTTTGGATCATTGAAACCAAGACGCCCCATACGCCGCGGCATATTGCCTTCACTGCCGCCGACCGCGATGCCGTCAGCCGGTTTTATCAGCTGGCACTTGAACATGGCGGTCAGTGCAATGGTCAGCCTGGGCTGAGGCCTCATTACCACGCACACTACTTCGGTGCCTTTGTGTTGGATCCCGATGGCAACAATGTCGAAGCCGTATGCCATCAACCCCAGTAGGTATTTGAAATGAAGAAATTACTCTTATGCCTCTCCCTGTGTTTGTTGGCTCTGCCTGCGATAGTTTTCGTCTCAAGGACGGAAAACTGCTGTATTGCGGCATGAGCCGCATAAAGCTACTTGAACTTGCTCGCTCCCCCATGGATAAATACACCCAGACACTTGGTGTCGACAGCGGCAAAGCCACCGCCGGTAAGACAGTAGAAGTATGGAGTTACCGATTGCAAGGCAGCATAGGGGCTAACAGTCACTCTGAGTAATGATCAGGTGCAGAATATCGTATCCGAGCAACAGGATCGCCTCTGAGCTCATAACAGGTTTTCACAGGAGGTTCCCGCCATGACGGGATTGGAAACAGGAATACAACGACTGGTGGATGAGTTTATTGCAGCCGGTCGTCCCAACGCGCGTCTGCAGCCACTGAATGAACGACGTCAGGGCTATGAAGCCAGTGTGGTGCTGGCGGGCCCCGCCGCCGAGGTTTGCACCCAGGAGCTGGATCTGGAAGGCATTCGCCTGCGACGTTACCTGCCTGACACCCCGGGGCCTTGGCCCACGCTTATCTACTTCCATGGCGGCTGCTTTGTGGCCGGAAGCTTTGTGACTCACGAGCAGCAGCTCAGCTATCTGGCCTGTCATGGCAAAGCCCAGGTTATTGCCGTCGACTACCGCTTGGCACCGGAACACTGCTATCCGGCAGCACACAACGATGCGCTCAAGGCCACCCAAGCTATACTGGCCCAGGCGGCGCAGCTACAGCTGGATCCGGATAGCGTCACCCTGGGCGGCGACAGTGCCGGCGGTCATCTGGCGCTGGTCACCTGCCTGCGCCTGAAACAACTGGGCTGGCAGCCGAAACGGCAGTTGCTTATCTACCCCATGTTGGATGCCACCGCTGCCATGGCGAGCTACCGCAGCAACGGCGACGACTTTATTATCACCCGCGATGCCTTGCTCAGCGGTTTTGAAGCCTATCAGCAAGGTTCTGGTGTCGACGCCAACCATCCTGAAATCAGCCCCCTGTATCGGGAGGATTTTCAGGGCTTGTGTCAGACTCACATTATTACCGCCGAATTTGATCCGCTGCGGGATGAGGGAGAAGCCCTGTATCGCAAGCTGGTAGCCGCCGGTGTCGATGCTCGAGCCTGCCGCTTTCAGGGCGTGATCCATGGTTTCTTCCAATTGGCCGATATCAGCTCGGCCGCGCGCGAGTGTCTGGCCCAACTGGCGGCCATTCTGCGTCGAGACAGTGAAGAAGCGGCATGACAAGCAGCTTGGATGTGACTCAGTGGCAAGCGCTGGCTGACGGCTACCCCCAAGTAAAATCCATCAGCCGTCCTTTCGATGGAGGTGCGCTTTCCTGCCTGATAAGCCGGCATCAGGTGCCGGCTCTGCTTGACCTGCTACGCCGCTATTTACAACGACATGGCATGGAGATAGAACAGCTGGGAGAAGGCCTGCCTGACTATCTAGTGCTGGCGCAGCAGTTGCAGTGTCAGGGCGATAACTTCGAGACCGAGTTTCAGGCACCGATAAAGCTCTATCTGCAACTGACCGCCGACTTTGGTGGTTACCTTCTGTGTCTGCAATCTGATCACAGCGAGCTTCTGGCACAAGTCCAGCAGCTGGCACCGACTCCGCCCATGCCTTGGGAGAGCTTTCCCGAACTGGATCCCGATACCCTGGGTGGCCTCCAGGGCTCTCTGGCCTTTTGGCAAGACTACCTCTGGGGACCATATTGGCAGTGGCTTAGGCGCAGCGGCATTCCCAAACTGGGTGATGGCGAGCTGGCGCTGCGCTGGGAAGAATACAGTCACTGGCACAACGGCGAGCCGGAACTGGCTGCGGAGCAAATATAATGAAACTGGAGCTGGCAAATACCGCAGACATCACACTCACTGAGCCTGAGTGGGCCTTACTCTTGCTGGCCGACCCAAGCCGCGAAGCCGTGCAGGCTTACCTGAGAGACTGTCTGCTGCTCAGAGCCCTGGATACTGAAGACCGTCTGCTTGGGCTGGCACTGCTGCAACTAACGCCGGCGTCCACACAGATTCAGGCTGAGGTAAAAAACCTCGCCGTTCATCCGGATCACCAAGGCCAGGGAATAGGTAAATGGCTATTGCAACAGTGTCAGACGCTGAGCCGGGAAAAGGGACTGGATAGCCTTTGGATAGCCACGGGCAACTCCAGCCTGGCGCAGCTTGGCCTCTATCAGAAGTGCGGTTTTCGTATCAAAGGTATTGTTCCGGACTTCTTTGCCGCTTACCCTGAGCCGATAGTGGAAAACGGTATTCTCTGTCTGGATCTGCTGCTGTTGGCTTGTCCACTGGCAGAGACCTAACCTAAGAAAAAACATCCAGTGGAATTATTCCAGGGACAACCATTTACAAGGAGAGTTGCCATGGCCTTCAGTGACCGGGAAAAACAGCAGATGTGCGATCTCAAGGGGGTAGGAGCCACAGTCGTTGGTCGACTCGAGCAGCTGGGATTCAGTCAGCTGTCGCAGCTGGCCGATGAATCCGCTAGCGATGTCACCCGCGCCATAGCCCAGTTGATGGGCTCGAGCTGCTGGCACAATAGTCCCCAGGCCCGCGCAGCTATCAGTGCCATCATAGAGTTGGCCCAACAACAGCGTGATCTCTGACCATGAAGAAACGTTATGGCTTTATCCTGCTGCTACTGCTGATCTTTGCCGGTGCCCTGATCCCGGAAAACCCACAGGTGCCGGTTAACCAGGCCAGCGCCAAAGACTGGCATAAAGACAGTTTCTGGTATTACCCCTGGGGCACCTCAGGGGTACACAAGGGCATAGACATCTTCGCCGCCCGCGGCACTCAAGTGCAGGCCCCGACGCCCATGCTGCGCCTCTATCAAGGGGAGTGGCGTCTCGGCGGCAAGGTGGTGCTGGCCTTGGGGCCAGGCTGGAAGTTGCATTATTTCGCCCATCTGGACAGCCTGGAGCCGAACGGTTTTTATCTACCTCAGGGCAGCAAACTGGGCACTGTCGGCGACTCGGGCAATGCCAAAGGCAAGCCGCCCCATCTGCACTACAGCATAGTCAGCCTCATGCCCATGCCTTGGTTGATAGATGATGCGCCCCAGGGATACAAGAAGGCGTTTTATCTCAATCCTGTGACTTATCTGGCGCCCCGCTGAGTGCCTGCTGCCTGAGCCATTCGAGAAACACCCTGACTCTGTGGCTCTCCTCCCGGCCGGAGGTCGGCAGCAGCCGATAACTGAGCCCAGGCAACACCTTGCCCGGCAAGCAAGGTTTCAACCAACCCCGCTCCACCAAAGAGGCCACCAGCACAGAACTGGCAAGTGCCAGGCCTTCACCGGCCAGAGCTGCCTGCATGAGGTGATCCTCCTGGGTAAACTCCAGCAATCTGGCACCTTTGAACTCGTGATAGGTCTGTTGCCATTGCTGCCAATCGAGCCCGTCGAGAGCCGGGTTCTGCCAGCGGGTCTGCAACAGCGTCACCTGAGGTTGCTTGCTCTTGAGATAACCGGGACTGGCGTAAATGCCGAACGTCTCACTGAACAACACCTCTTCGCCTTCTGCCGCTTTGCCATAGCGTATACAGAGATCTGTCTCACCCAGAGGGTCGCTAGGCTGCAGCCCCTCATCGCTGCTGACCGACACCCGAATATCGGGGAAACGCTGCTGAAAGTCCGGCAATCGCTGCGCCAGCCATAGGGCGGCAAAACCATGGGTGGTGGAAACTCTCAGCTGATTTGGTGTCACTCCCAAACGTTCAATCCCCTGGGCTATGCCGAGCAAGGCCTGGCGGCAGGATTCTGCCAACTCGGCTCCGGCCGGTGTCAGTGATACCGCCCGGGTCTGGCGGATAAACAGTCGGGTGTCCAGCTGAGTCTCGAGATTTCTTATCTGATGGGAAACCGCGGTCGGAGTCAGGCTCAACTCCTCCGCAGCCAGCTTGAAGCTCAGATGCCTGGCGGCGGCTTCGAACACTCTCAAGTTATTCAGTGTGGGTAAATGGGCAAACATTGCGATCAAATAAGTGAATTTTACTCATCTATAAGTGAGAAATGAACCTTTGTCAACTCGAGCGGTATTCCAGATAGTTATGCCCAGAGCAAACAAACGGAGAAAGTGATGAAAACTCTTTTAAGAATCGATGCCAGCGCGAGAAGAACCGACAATGACAAACCCAGCTATAATTCGATTTCCAAGTCGTTGGCGCAGCTATTCTGCGATCACTGGCAAGCCCAAAATAACCTATCAGAATTCATCTATCGAGATCTGGGTGACCAAGCACCACCGGCCATCACCCAAGATTGGATTGCCGCCGTATTCACCCCGGAGGCACACCAAAGTACAGAGCAGCAACGGCTGCTGGCACTGTCGGACTGCCTTATCGACGAGCTGCAGCGGGCCGATATCATTCTGATCTCAACGCCCATGTACAACTATGGCATGCCGGCGGCACTCAAGGCCTGGTTTGATCAGGTCATACGCATCAACCGCACATTCAGCTTCGACTTAAAGCGCGGCGATTTTCCGCTGCGGCCGATACTCAGCGGCAAAAAACTGGTTTTGGTTTACTCCTGCGGCGAGTTTGGCTTTGGCGAAGAGGGGATCCGCGCCGGAATGAATCACCTGGGTCCCCATATCAAGACCCTGAGCCACTATCTGGGGGTGGAGCAGTTTTATGAAGTGCGCAGCGAATATCAGGAGTTTGCCGACGAGCGCCATCAGGCTTCCGTCGCAGCAGCCGGAGCCTCGCTGACAGAGTTGGCCCAAATGCTCTAGCCATTCATAAGTGTAAATAACCTTTCATCGACCGGCGAAGATGCTAGGCTCTCCCGTCTTGAAAGCCCACCTCTATTGCAAGGGCAAAAGATGATTTGGAGGGAGAATTGAAGATGCCGCGGATACTTAACCCTATGATTGGCTTGCTGGCCCTGTTGGCAAGCGGCATGGCACTGGCCAAGGACGCACAACCGCTGCAACTCGAGCTGCGTTATTGCCAGTGTGCAGCTCCTTTGGAAACACAGGAACTCAGCCGGGAGTTCCTGGCCAAATCACGGTCACTGACAGTGACCCTGTTGCCTGATGAAGATGCTGGCAGGGTCACAGATAAGGAGTTCAGCTTGAGTTACCAACTCCAGGCGATAGAGAGCGGTGTCTGGCAGCTTAACTATACCGCCGACTTTCATCACAACAGCAGCCACTACAGCAGTCAGAGTCAAGTCAGGCTGCCACAGGACAAGTGGCTAAAGCTGTTCGGTAATCAGAGCCAGGAAGGCACAAGCATCAGGCATTTTAACCTGCTTGGCAGAATCGTGGCCGCTCAGTAACTGCGGCCACTTTACCGCCAAGTTCTCTACACTTGAAGCCGGTTGTTGATATCAGTTCTTGGTCACTACCCAGAGCGCATGCAGCAGCCCGGGGAACCAGAAGAACAGACAAAGAATGATATTGATCAGCAGGTCTTTACCGGCACCCGCTTTGAGAAATACCGCCACCGGCGGCAGTAAAATAGCGATGATGACGAGCAAGAGTTTGTTGGTATCCATGGTATGACTCCTGGCGAGGAATTAAAGGGGCAACCCATTTAACTTGGCAGCATGACGCCCGGCTTGCAACCTTTTTTACCTTTGCCTCGAAGCCAGCCGACGTTTCGACCACGCCGGAATTCATTTGCGCTTGGGCCAGTCCAAAGTCCAAGGTTCCGCTAACGCTTGCATCTGACTCAACACTCCCGGCCGCAGAAAGGCGTCGCCCTGAGATGGCAAGCTCAGGTATCTAAGGGTTTGCCCGCGCCATTCAAACTCCAGCGCATAGGCATGCAGGTAACCACGGTCGGCATCAACAGCGCTGCCACCATAGAGAGTATCCCCCAGAATAGGCACCCCCAGACTGGAAAGTGCCACCCTCAACTGATGGGTCTTGCCGCTGTGGGGTTTGAGCAGATACAGGCGCAGCCCTTCGGCAACCGACCAGGAAAAGAACTGGGTAACGGCCGGGTTGTCGGTGGAACGCAGCAGCTTATACTGACTGCGGCGGGACTTGGCCATATCACCTATGATCCAACCCTGCTTTTTGCCCGGTTTGCCCTTGGCCAATGCCAAATAATATTTCTGCACCTTGTGTTCACTGAACATACGGGTAAATTCAGCTGCCGCCTCGGATGAACGGGCCAGCAGCAATAGGCCGGAGGTCAAGGTATCGAGTCTATGCACGGGATAGAGCTTGCAGCCCAGCTCCTGCTCGGCACTGGCCACCAAACCTGCCTCACCGTGCTGGCTGTGAAAATGAACCCCAGGACGCTTGTCCAGCAGGATAAAGTCGGGCTCTGTGGCTATCACTGAATACATGGGTTAAACCTGAAATGTCACTCTGACTCTGAGACCTGGATGGTTATCTTCCAGCGAAATACTGGCGTTGTGTCGCGATAGAATCGCCTTGACCATGGAAAGCCCCAAGCCGGTACCCTGCTGATGGCGGCTGGGATCCAGCCGCACCAAGCGCTCAAAGACCCGCTCACGCTCCGCCTCCGGGATCCCGGGACCATTGTCGCTGATGATGACCTGGTTGGCTTGCTGCGAGATGGTGATACAGGCCCCCTCGCCCGCATAGCGAATGGCGTTGTCGACCAGGTTGAACAGCGCCTGGAACAAGAGGTGTTTGTCACCTGTGATATGGCAGTCCTCACTGGTTTCCAGCTTGAGCTGCTGGCCTTCTGCCTCGGCCAGCACGTCGGCCATATCCAGCAGATCGGTGCACATCTGCTGCAAGCTGAAACTTTCCAGCTCCAGTTTTTGCTGCCCTTCTTCAATGCGGGTCAGCGACAGCATGGCGTTGAAGGTCGCCAGGCAGTGATCCAGCTTTTCAATAAGAATCGCACTGCGCTCCGGGATCTCTTCCGCCGGATATTGCGGCAACTGCTCCAGTCCTATCCGCAGGTGCGACAAAGGCGTGCGCAGGTCATGGGCAATATTGTCTGTCACCCCGCGCACTGCCGTCAGGTTGTGCTCCAGGGTATCCAGCACCCGGTTGAACTGGCGCGCCAGCATGTCGAATTCATCACTGTTGCGACTCACCGGCAGGCGGGTGTTGTAATAACCTCGCTCTATGCGTTCACTCAAGCGGTTGTATTGCACCAAACGCCTGAGAAGCGCCTTGGAGAACAGGTATCCCATGGCCAAGGTCAATACCACGGTCAGCATCACGGCGGTAGCCGCTGCGCTGAGAAACTTCTCGATCAGCGTCGCCAGGTGGTCGGTACGGGTAGCGATCAGCACAGGGCCATAGCGGGTCATCACCACGCCGCCTGTGAGAATATGCAGCTTATCCGGGCCACCGGTGAGAATGGGGAAATCGCGGGTTCTGGGTAGCAGCGGCATATTGTCGGGCATGAAGGTCAGCGCCCCCACCATATCCGGGCTACCCTGCCAGGCTATAAGTGCGGTTTGCGGATCGGCGGCGCGAATTTGTGCCGCAAAACTGCGCTGATCCACACTCAAGGCCAGCTGTTGATAGCGCTGCGCCTCCGACGCCAGGTGTTTCTCAACCTGAGACTGCTGCTCTGTCACCAGCTGTTGATAGAGGGCAAACAGCAAGGCGCCGATGATCAGAGTCACCAGCACAGAGAAGAAGATTGTGATACGCCATACGCTGCTCTGGTAAGGCTTAATGGCTTTGGCGGAGACGATAACCAGCCCCTCTTATGGTTTCAATCAGCTCGCCGTGACCCAGCTCTTCAAACTTGCGTCTCAACTTGGCGATATGCACATCAATAACATTGGTTCTGGGATCAAAGTGGTAGTCCCATACGGCTTCAAACAGCAGGGTGCGGCTGATCACCTGGTTGGCATGTTCCATCAGGTACTTGAGCAGCTGGAACTCCTTGGGCTGCAACATCAGTTCAGTGCCGTCCAGAGTCACTTTACGGGTCAGCAGCTCCATCTCCAGCAGACCCACCTTGAGATCTGTCTTGGCCGGCTGTGACTGGCCGCGCAGCATCAGCTTCTCGGCCCGCACCAGCAGCTCGGAGAAGGCAAACGGCTTGGTCATATAGTCATCGCCGCCGGCGCGCAGTCCCTTGACCCTCTCGTCGACATGGCTGAGCGCCGAGAGGATCAGTACTGGGGTCTGATTGCCGGTGGCCCGGAGCGCCGCCAGCACCTTGAGGCCGTCGAGCCCGGGTAACATGCGATCCAGAATTACCAAGTCATACTGACTACTGGTCGCCAACAGCAAACCCTGATGACCATCGGCAGCAGTTTCAATATTGTGTCCCTGCTCCAGAAAGCCTTTGACGATATAGTCCTGTGTGGTTGCGTCATCTTCGACCAGTAGTATCTTCATTGTCAGTCCCATTTCAGTAGAGGCAATGGCCGCTGTTTTTCGATATCAAACGCCAGCTTATGCTTGCCTCGTTCATCCATTACTTTCAGCTCCAGGTAGGCAATCCCCAGATCTTTATCCAGTTGGGCTTCCAGCAGATGAGCATTGCTGTTTTGCATTGCCATTTCCACCAGTTGGGAAAAGCTGAGCTGCTTCTTGACCAGGAGTTTGACCACAGCCAACTCGGCCATATCGTCTGCCTCGAGGCGTTCGACTTTGCGCTTGAGTACCTCGCCGTTGCTGGCGAGTATATCCAGCTCTGTGGTAGTACGATCATCCGGGTTTATCAGGTCAATTTCATAGACCAAGACCCCATTTTCCACATCGGTTTCAAACTCGACGATCACCCCGGGAAACTGGGACTCAATGCGCTGCATCAGCTCTATGGGTTGAATGCGTTCATTATCATTCAACAATTCCAGCAGCGAGGGAGCCGCGACTGCCACCGAAGAAAACAGTACCAGCCCCGCCAATAAACGTCTCATTTTGCCTCCATCCGAGCGCTGGCACTGAAGGCCAGCCACTCATACAAGCCATGGTTCATTTTGCAGTTTCACCAACTAGAGTGATACTTTCAATTTCAACTTCCTTGCCGTTCCACTCCTTGTCGACCTCACCGGTCAGTTTCACCAGAGTGCTTTCTTTCACATCGGCATTGATATTCCGCCAAAGGTCATGGTCGATTTCGACTTTAACCTCTCCGGAATCATCACGGAACAGGTAAGTTTCGTCGCCCAGGCTCTTCACCAGATAACCTGTCAGCTCCACCTGGGTGTCATCGTTGGCCTGCTCGACCTGAGACGCTGTACTAACCCGATTTTCGGCTCCTGGACCGGTATAAGCAGCCAGAGCAGCGGCACTGCAGAATGAGGATAATACCAATAAATAAGTTAACTTTTGCATCTTGTTTCACTCCTGTGGTTGTTTCAATGGCTGCAGTATAGATTTCCGCGCTTGAAGCCAGGATGGAAGCAAGATTAAGTTTTGATCATCTAGTTAACAACAGGCACAAAAACGCAGCCTTTGTCAGCGCTCGAGGATATGAATTTGTTCGGATTTGAGCGCGACTTCTGTCTGCATACCGGCAACCAGCTCCAACTTGCGCGCCAGATGTAACGGCACTTCGGCGCTGAGAGTCTGATCCACGCCTTCGATTGCCGCCAGCAGGCGCACAGATTCACCCATTACCAGCAGGGATTCGAGCCTGACATTGAGTTTATTGAAGCTGCGGCACAGGCGGCCACGGCTGATGGAGTTAAATCTGACGCCTTGATTGGGCACCACCCAGCGCACCTTGTCTCCCGGATTCAGGCGCGCGTCATAGTCACAGGCAATCAGTTGCTCGCCAAACTTGAGCCAGGTGAGTTGCCGCTCCAGCTCCAGGGCCACCACTTCGGAATCAAACAGGTTTCTCAGGCCCATCTGCCGGGCAACCGCCTCGTTGCGGGGTTTAGCCAACACTTCATGGGGCACACCCTGCTGCAGCAACTGCCCTTGACTGATAAGCACCATGCGGTCGGCCAGCAACAAGGCTTCGTTGAGGTCATGGGTCACCATGATCACCGGAATATGCAACTGCGACTTGAGCCGCGCCAGCTCCAGATACAGGCGCTCACGGGTCTCGCGATCGACCGCGGAAAAAGGTTCATCCAGCAGCAATACCGAAGGCTCACGCGCCAACGCTCTGGCCAGCGCCACCCTCTGTCTCTGGCCACCGGACAACTGCTCCGGCAAACGATCCGGCAAACCGTGCAGATTGACCCGCTCCAGCCAATCCAACGCCCTGGCCCGGCGTTCGGCCTTGGGCAGATGATCCAGCCCTGCGATTACATTGTCGACCGCACTCAGGTTGGGAAACAGGCCAAAATGTTGCGGCACAAACCCCAGATGGCGTTGCTGCGGGCTCAGGTTCACCGTCTCGGAAAACCAGGGTTTATCACCATAGCATATGCTGCCGGATTGCGGCTTATTGAGACCGGCAATCATCCTCAGCAGCGTAGTCTTGCCGCCACCGGAGGGCCCCACCACAGCCAGGACTTCACCGGCACGGCAAACAAAGTCGGCCTGCAGTGGAATCCCCTTGGTTTGATGGACGCTGACATGCAGATCTGTCGGGGTCATTTCAATCTCCCGAGCCGCCGCGACAGCCCTGTGGTCAATGCCAATGTGGTGATGGCAAATAGCAAGAGTACCAGCGACATAGTACCAGCAGAGGCAAAGTCAAACGCCTGGACACTGTCGTAGATGGCGATGGAAATCGTCTTGGTCTCTCCCGCGATGGAGCCCCCCATCATCAAGACGACACCAAACTCGCCGAGCACATGGGAGAAACACAACACCAGGGCCGTCAAAATCCCCGGCCACACCAAGGGCAACTCCACCTTGAACAGCTGTTTGGTGCGACTCATGCCACAACAGGCGCAGGCATCGCGCACATCCTGAGGAATAGCTTCAAAGGCTCTTTGAATAGGCTGCACCGCAAAGGGAATATTGACCAGTACCGAGGCGACCACCAGGCCGGAGAAATGAAATACCAGCTGCACTCCCAGGGTTTGCTGCAGCCATTGGCCAAGCCAGCTTTCACTGCCAAGCCCTACCAAGAGGTAATAGCCTATAACCGTGGGCGGCAACACCAGGGGCACCATGATCAGCGCCTCTACCCAGGACTTACCGTGAAACTCACAATAGGCCAGCAAGCGGCTCAACAAGATGGCAAGCGGCAAGAGCACCAAGACACTGATGGCAGCCAGTTTGACCGAGAGCCACAGCGACTGCCAATCCATTCAGCCTCCCTCGGGCAAGGCAAAGCCATAGGCGCTGAACACTTGTCGCGCTTCCTGCCCCTGCAGATAGTCATAAAAGGCTTTGGCATCGTCGCTGGCTTTCTCAAGCAGTACCATGCGCTGGGTCAGCGGGGCATGGGAGTCTACCGGCAACGCCAGATAGTGACCCCTCGCCTGAAACTGCGGCGCCACTGCCAGCGACAGGGCAACTATGCCGCCCTGAGTCGAACCACTCAAGGCAAACTGCGCCGCCTGGGAAACGTTTTCGCCATAGATGAGGTTGGCCTGCAACTCCTGCCACAGGCCCTTTTGCTTGAGCAGCGCACGGGCGCGTTCGCCATAGGGAGCATGATCCGGGTTGGCGATGGCAAAGCGCTTGATCTGCCCGGCGGCCAGAGCTTGTTGCAGCCCCTGTAACTCTTGATCCAATTTCAGCGGTGAATTCTTGGGAGCCACCAGCGCCAAGCGCCCGTAAGCGTAGACCACCCCCTTGTCACGGGTGATGCCGGCGTCAGCCAGCGCGTCAACATAACGCTCGTCGGCCGAGAGAAACAGCTCGAACGGCGCACCATGTTTTATCTGCGCCACAAAGTTACCGGACGAGCCGTAGGAGATCTTGAGTTGGCGTCCTGTCTGTTGCTGATAACGCTCGGCAATATCATCCAGGGCAAACTTGATATTGGCCGCCGCAGCCACATGAACGCTTTGCGCCGCCGCAGCCGGCAGACACAGACCAAGCAGCGCCAGTGCGGTCAGCACGGCCTTGGTCGTCGAATTCAGCAATCGCTCCAATAGCACCATCACACGCTCCGGTTACTTTTCCCAGGCCTTGGCGGCCTGCTCGTCGGCATCGCGGGCCTCAACCCAGTGTTGGCCACTCTCACCGGCTTCCAGTTTCCAGAATGGCGCCTTGGTCTTGAGGAAATCGATGAGAAACTCACAAGCCGCAAACGCCGCCTTGCGGTGGGCACTGCTGACACCGATAAATACTATCTGTTCGCCCAAATGCATAGTGCCAACCCGGTGAATTATGGTCAGCTGATTCAGCGGCCAACGCTCACGGGCTTGAGTGGCAATTTGCCCCAAAACGGCTTCTGTCATCCCGGGATAGTGTTCCAGCGTCAGGTCGGTAACCGCGCTGCCATCGTTGAAGTCGCGCACCTTGCCGACAAAGGTCACCACGGCGCCGTCGCTGTTGTCGGCGGCGATGCGGGCATATTCGGCCGGGACATCGAA
Source organism: Shewanella sp. Iso12 (assembly GCF_012030025.1). Taxonomy (NCBI): domain Bacteria; kingdom Pseudomonadati; phylum Pseudomonadota; class Gammaproteobacteria; order Alteromonadales; family Shewanellaceae; genus Shewanella; species Shewanella sp. Iso12. The sequence goes on along the minus strand of NZ_JAAUHW010000003.1, from coordinate 163,158 downwards.
GTCGGCGGTTTGTACCAAAATACGATCGCTTTGCATCTCAACCTCCGGTTACCGGTGGGAAGAAGGCCACCTCGTCACCCGCTTTGATCTCTGTATGCCAGGGACTGAGGGTTTGGTTGACGGCCACCAGCAGTTTGTCGGACGCCATCACTCTGGCCCACTTGTCGTCTGTGGCCGCCAATTGGGCACGCAGCGCCTCGGCCGTCAAACCCGGCTGGCTCTCAACTTCAATGGCAGCCGTTCCCAATAATTCGCGTACTTGAGCAAAAAACAGCACTTTAATCATATCGTTACACCTTAAAATGACCGGATTTACCGCCGCGTTTTTCCAGCAGTCTTACCTGGGTAATCACCATATCCTTCTGCACCGCTTTACACATATCGTAAATAGTCAGTGCCGCAACCGAGGCCGCCGTCAGGGCTTCCATTTCAACCCCGGTTTTGCCAGCCAGCTTACACAGGCTGGTGATCCTGACCCGGTTTTGCTCCGGCTCGGCCTGTAGATCCACCTCGACCTTGGTCAGCATCAAGGGGTGGCACAAAGGGATCAGCTCTGAGGTTTTCTTCGCTGCCATAATGCCGGCGATTCTGGCGGTGGCGAACACATCGCCCTTATGGTGGCTGCCACTCATGATCATCTGCAGCGTCTCGGCAGACATCTCAATATAGGCCTCGGCACGGGCTTCGCGCTCGGTGATCGACTTTTCGGTCACATCCACCATATGGGCGTTGCCATCGGCATTGATATGGGTAAAGGCATTAGTCATCTATAGCAACCTTTTTCAAATGGGATACGAAGTTACAGGGCCGGTGCCGGGCATCCGGCTGCTCTTTGAGGATCTTGTTCCAGGCCGTACGGCATGCGCCGGTGGAAGCGGGCAGACAAAACAGCGCCGTTTGATTGGCGATATTCAAAGGCTCAAAATGGGTATGACTGCAATGTCCCATGTCAGTTCCTGCTGCTGAATGCTACCGAGATGGCGATGATAGTATCTGACGCCCAAACGAGCGGCCACCCTCAACCGCCGATAGAGGCCAGGTGTTGGGTCACACCGGTAATACCTTGGTGCAGATAGTGAGTCTCTTTCTTCTGCTGCAACTGCTGATGCAAACGGGCAATCAACTCATCCTGCTGTTCAGGACTCTGAAGCAGATCCCGAAGATCGACACCATGTTCGGTGAACAGACACAGGTGCAGCTTACCCTTGGCAGAAACCCGCAACCTGTTGCAGCTGGCGCAGAAGTTTTTGGCATAAGGCATGATGAGCCCGATACGGCCACGATAATCAGGATGGCTGAAGTTTTGCGCCGGGCCATCTTCGGCCGCGGGCTGATCATACTGCCAACCTTCGGCCTCGAGTCTGGCCTTGATATCGGCTCCGGCCAGGTGATGCGCCTTGAAATAGTCGTGACCCAACCCGGTTTCCATCAGCTCGATGAAACGCAGATCTATGGGGGTATGTTTGATCCAATGCAGGAAACGCGGCAGATCCTTGTCGTTGAGATCCTTGAGCAGCACGGCGTTGATCTTGACCCGCTCAAAGCCGGCTTCCAGCGCCGCATCGATACCGCGCATGACCTCATCGAACTTGTTCTCGCCGGTGATCTGATAAAACATCCTGGGGTCCAGGCTGTCCACAGACACGTTAATCCGCCTCAGCCCGGCGTCGTACCACTCTTTGGCGTGCTTCTCGAGCCTATAACCATTGGTGGTAGTGGCGATAGTGTGAATTTCGCTGTTATCGGCAACTGCACGGATGATATCGGTAAAGTCTTTGCGCAGCGTAGGCTCGCCACCTGTGATCCGCACTTTGCGGGTACCTACTTTGGCGAAGGCGGCAACCAGATTCTCAATCTCGCTGAGCGTCAGAAAAGAGGGCTTGCCCTCCGGGCGATAACCATCCGGTAGGCAATAACTGCATTTGAAGTTACAGACGTCAGTGACTGACATCCGCAAATAGTGAAATCTTCGACCAAAATTGTCTTGTAACTGGGACATGATCACCTTTCCAAGTCAGGGAGGTGAGGGCATTTCTTTGCTCACCCCGGTGGCAAAATTGCCACGGCTAAAGGACCATATCTTCACTGACGTAGGACCAAAAGCTCGGAGAACCGTCTGCGCCAATTATAGGACGAAAAGGGGGGCGAACCATACCCCTAAAAATGTATTTCCCGACTTGGCTCAAATCTGCGTGGACTTTTTGTGACAGGTCTCACTCAGAAATTTCATCGAATCCCTGTGCCGCTTTCCGATCAAATACTGTGCCCTGGATGGATTTTCAGGTAAGGTTGGAGCTGGATAAAAATAAAACACCCGTTTACATCGGGGGACTTTGAAGGATAGAGGTGACATGATGGAACGCGAATCAATGGAATTCGATGTTGTTATCGTCGGTGCAGGCCCCGCCGGACTGGCTACGGCTTGCCGTTTGATGCAGATCTCCAAAGACAGCGGCAAAGAGATCAGTGTCTGTGTGGTCGAAAAAGGCTCTGAAGTTGGCGCGCATATTCTCTCCGGCGCCGTCTTTGAACCCAGCGTATTGGAAGAACTCTTCGGTGACTGGAAAGAGTTGGGAGCGCCCCTGCATACCCAGGTTACAGAAGATGAAATCTATCTGCTCAAGTCGGCCGAAGATGCCAAACATCTGCCCAACAGTCTGGTACCCAAGACCATGCACAACCATGGCAACTATATTATCAGCGTCGGTAATCTCTGCCGCTGGATGGCCGAGCAAGCCGAAGGCCTGGGAGTGGAGATATTCCCCGGTTTCGCCGCCAGCGAGCTGTTGTTCAATGAAGATGGCAGCGTCAAGGGAATACTGATTGGCGACATGGGCATAGGCGCCGATGGCCAGCCCAAAGACAGCTACATGCCGGGCATGGAGCTACACGCCAAATATACTGTGTTTGCCGAAGGCTGCCGCGGCCATCTGGGCAAGCAACTGATAGAAAAATTCCACCTGGATAACGGCAAGACACCACAGCACTACGGCATAGGCTTCAAAGAGATTTGGAAGATCCCTGCCGAGCAACACCAACAAGGTAAAGTGGTTCACAGTGGCGGCTGGCCGCTGTTGGAAGGCGCCAGCGGTGGTGGTTTCCTCTACCACATGGAAGACAACCAGGTTGCCGTGGGGCTGATCATCGACCTCAACTACAAGAACCCGCATCTGAGCCCCTTCGATGAATTTCAGCGTTACAAGACCCACCCTGTCATCGCCAAGACCTTAAGCGGCGGCGAGCGTTTGAGCTATGGTGCCCGCGCCATCACCAAGGGGGGTCTCAACTCTCTGCCCAAGATGAGCTTCCCAGGCGGTCTGGTAATAGGTTGTGATGCCGGGACACTCAACTTCGCCAAGATCAAGGGTACCCACACCGCCATCAAGAGCGGTATGCTGGCGGCCGAGACTCTGGCCGAAGGCCTTATCGCCGGGGTTGAAGGCGGAAAAGATCTCGACTGCTTCCAGGAACGGCTGGAACAGAGCTGGCTCTTTGATGAGCTTTACCGCTCGCGTAACTTCGGCCCGGCCATGCACAAGTTCGGCACTTTCCTGGGTGGAGCCTTTAACTATATCGATCAAAACTGGTTTGGCGGCAAGTTCCCTGTGACCCTGAGAGATGAGCATCCCGACTATGCCCAGATGGGTGAAGCCAGCGCCTACAGCAAGATTGACTACCCCAAGCCGGATGGCAAGCTTAGCTTCGACAAGCTCTCTTCAGTGTATCTTTCCAATACCTTCCACGAGGAAGATCAGCCCTGCCATCTGCGTTTGAAAGATGCCAACATCCCTATTGCGGTCAACCTGGTGAAATACGATGAACCGGCGCAGCGTTACTGCCCTGCGGGTGTCTATGAGGTGGTTGAAGACGAGGGGCAACCCAAGTTTGTGATCAACAGCCAGAACTGCATTCACTGCAAGACCTGTGACATCAAGGACCCCAGCCAGAACATTACCTGGGTGACGCCCGAAGGAGGCGGTGGTCCCAACTATCCCAACATGTAATTGATTAACCTAAACCACAAAAACGCGTCTTTATAGGGCGCGTTTTTTTATTTACCGAACGCAACATTAGGCTCTATTGAAGCAAGGGCAATTTTTAGTCATAATCCCGGTTCTACAATAAGATCCAGCCCCATAAAACAGCTGGCATGCCTATACTCTACAAAGACTTAAGGGAAAGTCCCTGCCACTGTGTTAGCTCGCGGCCGTAACCAACGCCGGCTAATTAATGCTGTTGTCCACATTAATAAGGATATGGATAGGCGATCGCTATGAAACTCATGCTTACCATCAAACAAAAGATTTTACTGACGGTGACTCTGGCCGTGCTGATGTCGACTATTTTAGTTGGTGTGCTCAGCCAGCGCAGTGCCCGTGAAGTTGTCGAACAACGTATGCTCGGTTCCGAGCTGCCCAGCTTGATGCTGCAGATCCGCAATAAGTTGGATCTGGAGATCAGTACACTGATGAACGGTGCCGAGCAACTTGCCCACAGTCAGATGCTCAAACACTGGTTGGAACAGGGGCGTCCCGAAGCCGAAGTCCCCTTGGTCATCTCACAACTCAAGGACATGACCCGTCAGTATCATTTGGCGCAAGCCTCCTACGCCGACCGCGAGACGGCGGCCTATTACACCCAGGACGGTTTCCTGCGGATCCTCAATCAACAGCAGGACGGCTGGTTCTTCAACTACAGAGACAGTCGCCAGGAACGCATGTTGAATGTGTTCACCGAAGCCAACGGCGAGGTCAAACTCTTCATTAACTATCAACAGCCCAACGGTCGCGGCCTGGTGGGGCTGGCCAAGTCGCTCGACGATATGGTGCGCCTGCTCAACTCCTTCAAGATTGAGCAGAGCGGCTATGTGTACCTCACCGACAATCAGGGCAAGATCCAACTGCATCCGGACAAGAGTCTGACAGGCAAACGTAACTTGCAGGATCTCTACCCAGGCAATGTCAGCAAACTGTTGAATAAGAGCGACTTCCAGTTGCTCGAAACCGAAGTCAATGGTACCGATATGCTGGTTGCCAGCAGCTATATTCCGTCAATGGATTGGTATCTGGTAGCTCAGGTTCCTCAAGGGGAAATCTTTGCCCTGTTGCAAGAGGCCGCCTACCAGATTCTGTTATGGACAGCATTGATTGCCGCCGGCTTCATCTTCCTGGCTGTGATAGTGGCCGGCTCTGTTAGCCGCCCCATCAGCAAGGTGGCGGAAATGTTCCGCGACATAGGCGAAGGCGAAGGCGACTTGCGCCAACGTCTGCCGGTCGAGGGTGAAGATGAAATAGCCCAACTGGCCAAGGGCTTCAACAGCTTTATCTCCAAGATCCAGGACTCTGTGGTCGAAGTGGCCTCCACCAGCGAACAGTTGGGGTTATCGGCCAAGGACGTCTCGGCACAGGCCCAGCAGACCATGAGCGACAGCCAGGATCAGAAAGACCGCACCATGATGGTGGTGACCGCCATCAACGAAATGGGGGCAACCGTTAACGAGATTGCCGCCAATGCGGCCCAGGCGGCGGTAACAGCCAAAGATGCCGACAGCGAATCGGCCACTGGCCAACAGGTGGTGACCCGCGCCCGGGATACCATTAACCAGCTGTCGCAGGATGTGGCTCAGGTCGGCGAAGTAATCGAGTCTCTGGCGACCCATACCAAATCCATCGGCGGCATTCTGGATGTGATCCGTGCCATCTCGGAGCAAACCAACCTACTGGCACTAAATGCCGCCATCGAAGCGGCTCGGGCCGGTGAAGCCGGCCGTGGTTTTGCGGTCGTGGCCGATGAAGTCCGAAACCTGGCTTCCCGCACCGCGGCCTCAACCGATGAAGTGCAGGTAATGATAGATAAGTTGCAGGCCGAAGCCGCCAGAGCCGTCAGTGCCATGGAGCTGAGCCGTAATCGCTCCCGTGAAGGCGTTCAGGCCGTCGATGAAGCCAGCCAGGCGCTCAGCGGTATTTCAGGACAAATTGCCCAGATAAGCGATATGAATATCCAAGTGGCGGCGGCCACAGAGGAGCAATCCACTGTAGTGGAGGATATCAATCGTAACGTCAGTGAGATCAATGAGATAACCCAGCGAACAGCCGAGACCGCCGAAGCCGCCGCCGCGGCCAGTGACGCACTCAATAATCTGGCCCATAGGCTGGATACCTTAGTCGCCCGCTTCAAGGTTTAACCTCAGGTTCCCCAACGGCAGCCTTGCAACTGCCGTTGGGAATACTGAACCTCATTCCCGCAAAGCCTTGAGTACACATGCAACTTCTGAATCTTGCTGCTGATTGGTATAACATAGCCGCAACTATCTTTCGGCTAATAAAAGAGTATTCATGGAACCACAGATAGAATGGGCGCTGTCACATATCGCTTGGCTGATGTTTATTCTGGCAGGACTCTTCTTTGTCTTGCAGCTTTGGCGTTGGCAGCAGCTACTGAAACATATACGGGTTCAGTATCCTGAACTGGCTCATACAGATGAAAATGATTCACCAAATATAGCGATAAGAGTCAAACAGTCGCTGGAGTCTGGCACTCTGGCCAACAGCCAGGATCCTGTGATTATTCGTTATCAGAAACAACAGAGCAGCCTTAGACTGATCATGGCTATTCTGTTGACCATAGGCTTTGTAATGGCCATATTGGAGTGAGCTAAAACCCGTTAAGCCCAGCGCTATTCAAGACAGACTATAGATGAATATAAGTTATCTATGGCCTGTGTTTACCAACCCAAAGTTCTGCTAGTGTTCCAAGGTTATTGTTTGGGCCAGGGAAAACTCACCTCAGGCTGCTCGCCATAGCAGGTGGGGCGTCTTGGGCAAACTGCACCTCTGGAGCAGATCAATCTGGCATCACCGGCGATACCACGCTCGACCCAATTAATATTGAGTATCCGCGCTACTGTCAGCAGTTGCTGTTTTATCTTTCTGGGAATGGCACCTTCTCCGCCCTGCTCGACACAAGCCTGTTTAAGATCTTGCGCCAATGACAAGGCATCCTCCCCTTGAGCCTCAATGGCAGGATTGAGATCTATTCCGGCACAGAGCACATGATGATTACCGGCCAAGTCTTCTACCTTGACCGATTCACAGCAATAGATCCTGGGTTGTTGCTCCACATCCAGAATGGATATCTGCGCCGAACTGCCCTCCTTGGGCTCGGTGATCATCCGAAATACCGCCCAGTGCTGACAAGGGTCGGCCACCGCCCGCATATTCCCCCAGGGTAGCGGAATACCGTTGCCCCGATACACAGCTTTTAGCTTGCCCGGAGCATAGGCATCGAAATAATGCCAGTGAGGATAAGGTGAAACCACTGTCATACGCCGCATCGCTACCGAGGGAGAAACCCCCGCCAGCCGGTGAGCATCTATCTCGTAGCCGTATCTGTCCAGCAGTTGCCTGAATGCTACTTTGGGGCAGAGCAAGGCCCCGGCAAAGAAACTGGCCTCAAAGCCACGCCAGGCCTGGAGAATATCCTGGGCATTGAGAGACGAACTCTGGATCTGGGGATCGGTTTCACTGAAACCACTGCGGCCCACGGTCAACACATTGCTCAGCCCATCGCGATTGTGCAGCACACAGTGACCTATATGCACCGCCAAATCGTACTTGAGCCTGGTTGGTTGAGACTTAAGGATCTCGTTGAGAAATAGCGTTCCCGGCGGCTCCATGTAGGAAGTCACCAACTCCCCGGCACTGATCCCCTGGGCATCCGTCAGCAGTTTTGCCGGCCGGGCGAACCATTGGATCTTCAGTCCCTGCGCCGCGGCGAGATCCAGCATCTCTTCTACCGACAAGGGTAGACGCTTCTTACCCACCTCTTCGGCTGCCCGCTCCAGATCGGGGAAATGGTTTTGATGGTGTTCCTGATGGGCGCGGATCAACAGGTGGGCAAACTGGCGGCCGCTGATCCCCGTTTGTGACAGCATCTCGGGAATGGCTATCTGCAAAATATCATTGGAAAACAGGAAGCCCGGCTCCAGCGGCATACCACTGACACCACCGCGCCGCCCTTTGTCCGGGGTGATAGCCTGCTCCTCCGGCGCATCGTCCAGAAACCAACTCACCTCTTTCTGAAAAACTGCGGCTATGACCGCCAGCATACCAGCGCTGGGAACACGCTTGCCCCTTTCGATCATCGACAGGTATGACACAGACGGCGCCGACTCAGGATCGACCCTGACACAGCGTGCCGACAAGTCTTCCATAGTTAAGTGATTGCGCTTTCTGAGGTTTCTTATTTTAGTACCCAGAAAATGTGACTTACGGATCAGGCTTTGGTCTTGGCGCATTTTGTAAAATTCACACTGTAAAATTTTTATTGTGAAATTGTAATCAAAAAAACGCTAGCCTACAAATTAAGCAATTCACAGGAATTGTCCGGCCATGAGGCGACAGTGCCATCAGGTCAAGGAAAGCAAAACACGAGGGCGAGACGATGAACATCTCCACTATGCAGCAAAAAATCAATCAAGAGCACAACCCTTTCATCGCCGAAGCCGTCTTTGCCGTGGAAGCACTCGGTGAACGCCATATCGCCGACAAGATGGCCAATGCCAAGCAACTGCTTGACCGGCTGTTCCCACTGGCAAACGGCTCACATGCCGAGGTGGTTTGCTATGTGGTTTACTATCAGCATCTCTTGGCCTGCTTTGCCGATGGCAGCCAGTGTGGCCTCAAACAGCCACAACAGTTTGTCGCCCTGAGCGGCCACCGCAGCGAGCCAGAAGCCATACTGCTCAAGGATGATTGCGGCTGTCACCTGGAGCTGAGTTTTGATCGTCAGGGCTGCATCGGCAGCCGCGACTGCGCCGCCATTGAAGACATTCAGCTGGAACGCTGTCTCATCGATGGCCGCTGCCAGGACAACAGCCTCAAGCGTGAGTGGATTAGCCTGTTGCACAATGATGGCGGTCAGCCACGCAGCAACAAGAGTTGCAAACGCTTTACCACCAAAGATGGCCATGAATATCAGTTGTCTTCACGGGTCTAATCGCAACAGAGCGTCATAGGCACTTGGCCTTATTAGGCACAGCAAAAGGCACAGCAAACTTCTGCCAGAAGTGACATAGACTCAGGATCGGGGAACTGGCTTCCCTGATCCTGTTGTCTTAGTCAGAGATTCAGTAGAACTTACGCTGGACATTAAGTTAATTTTAGTTTTCCTAGCATTTTGCCTCACTTATACTAACGCTCCCGGAATCTTGCTATCTCTTGTCCATGAGCCAACTGCAGAAAAAGTGGCTGTTTTGCCTGCTTGCCATCGCCTGCCTACACCCCGCAATCTCCTCACCTCTGGCACTCTTAGTGGGATTTGTGCTGGCTAATCTCGGCTGGTTGCCATCGGACTGGGATCTGGGGAAACTGACCAAAAAACTGCTGGCCATCTCCATTGTCGGTCTGGGTTTTGGCATTCCGCTGCAACAGGCGATCGACGCCTCTGTGGGCAACTTGCCGTTAATCCTGGGATCAATATTGCTGACCCTGCTGGCGGGCACGGCGTTGACTCGGGTTTTGGGGTTGGATAGACGAGTCGGTCACTTGATTGCCAGTGGCACCGCCATCTGTGGTGGCAGCGCCATCGCCGCGGTGGCACCGGCTATCAATGCCCGCAACGAACAAACCGCCATTGCACTGGCCTGCGTCTTTGTACTTAACTCGGTTGCCCTGTTCGTTTTTCCCGTGATAGGTCATCTGCTGCAGCTGAGCCAACATGACTTCGGGGTTTGGAGCGCCATCGCCATTCACGACACCTCGTCCGTGGTGGGCGCCGCATCCGCCTACGGTGAGGAAGCACTTAAGACGGCGACCACCATCAAACTGGCACGCGCCTTGTGGATAGTGCCTCTGGCGGCAATCAGCGCCTTGTTGTTCGGAGGCAAGGGTAAACTCAATATTCCCGGGTTTATTCTGTTTTACTGCCTGGCTATTGCCATCACCAGTGTGTTGCCTCAGGGTCAATTTATCTATCAGGAACTATTTGAGCTGGCGAAGCGTACCCTCGTGGTGTGTTTGTTCCTGATTGGCTGTGGTATCACCTTCAGGAAACTACAGCAGAGTGGTAGTAAGCCCTTACTTCTTGGGGTGATTCTCTGGCTGTTTATCGGCAGCTCGTCTCTTGGCTATATTCTCTGGCAGGGTTGAAAACAGGTAACAAAAGCCTGCGAAGGCGCTGAGTTCAATCAGAGCCCGCAACAAGCCTTGGGTCTGGGTCGATGCCAGTACCACCAGTAAGAGAAACAGCAGGATATAGCCAGGCTTCACCGCCACCTCCACAGTTAAATAATGCAGCTATTATTGGTGTCTGTGGAACCTAGGTGCCAATATCGATTCTCAATAATAAAGAACCCAAAGCACTAAGAAAAAATTTTTTATACCTTTTTATATGCATTAACTGGCAGGAAACCCACTCTCTGTGACGGGGATAGCCTGGTAGCAAGGAGGAAAGTTGCCGGGGAAAATGCCTAATCCTACTTGCTCAGCCGCCGCAGGATTAGCTTCAAGAAACGCGTGTAAAGTCGCTTCAAAACGACAGATGCCAACCGCGTCTTAGGCCGCCTGTGAAGTATCGGCGCTAGCAACGGGTTGAATAAAGTCTTCCATAAACCAGGCACAGAAGGTATGGCGGCCATCAACATCCGCCTTGGCGTAAATTGCCGATGCCTGCTGCCGCACCGTCTTCTCCTTGGTGCTGCGAACACTGGCAATCTCTTTGAAACTCAAGCCCTTCAACAGTAATAAAGCCACTTCCTGCTCACTGCGGGTCAGCGACCAGAGCTCAAATTGTTGCTGTACCGCCTGGGTGTATTCCTGGCGGGCGGCTTGCATTCGACTGGAGATATTGCAGATCCTGGCATCGGCATTGGCCAACTTTGACTTGAGTAACTGCATCTCGCGGCTGCGGCGGATCAGATCAACACTGATATACAGGGCACCACAGGCGGAAAGCGCCACCAAAATGCTCTCCTGCACTATGTGATAAGTCGGCACACCAAGTTGCATATCTGACAACACATCCAGCAGATTCAGCGTCATGATCACACTGAGCAGCACTATCATCACCAGATCCTTCATTGACGCAACTCCCGATTAATAAGCTTCAAAAACATGCAGTTAACTTATGGTACATATGTCCCATAAGTGCAAATATGATACAGGTCGCCGAAGACAACAGGCCAAATCAGTGCCAGGCTGGCGGCTGGTATTTCCCCAAGAGACACTCCCATGAAAATCCGCCCCCTCTATCTGGGTTGTAGCCTGCTGTTAATGGTGTTTCAGCTGAGAGCGGCCCCGGAAACAGACAGAGACGCCCTTTTGTCCCTGAGTCAAAACAGGCTGCACACATCTTCGGCACAATTGGCTCCAATATATCACAGCTCGGACTGGCTGACAGGCTTGCCAAGCATCAGTTTGAGCCATCTTGGCAGCCTGGAAAGCCACAACAGCTATGAGCAGGAGCTCTCGCTCAACCTGCCTTTTCAGTCACCGGCCATGCAGCGCCAGAATGCCAAACTCAAGCCCATTAACGAACGCATGCTGGAATTGCAGAGCCAACTGCAGCGCCTCTATCTCTCTGGCCTGTTGCGTCAGTATTGGTGGCAACAGGCACAAGCCGAACAGGAGCTGGCGCAACTGCGCCACAAGCAACAAGTTCTGCAGCAACTGCTGCAGCGGCAACAGGCCCTGAGCCGAAGTGGTGAAATGCCGGCAACTGCGGTACTGCTGCTAAAACGTGAACTGCTGGAGCTGTCGCTCACTAAACTCCCACTGGAGCAACAACAACAACAAGCCAATGAGGCACTCATACGCCTGACCGGGCTGCAACAGCTGCCGTCACTGGATGAAAGTGACACCCCACTGCCGGATGATGCCGGAGCCGGGCATCCCATGTGGCAATTGCTGGCGCTGCAGCAGCAACGTCAGCAGCTCACCACAAACGCCCAACTCGAAGGAGATGACACTCCTTGGCTGGTGTCTGTCACGGCCAAGAACACTGCCACCCAAGGGCTGGATGAACAGTCTCTGGGTCTGGCACTGGAGATCCCCTTACCTGTTGGCAACGGCCTGAGCCAGCAACAGCTTGGCGAGTTGCAGCAACAAAGGCTGCAACTGGAGCAACAGCAACAACAGCAGTTACTGCAGAGCCAACTGCTGTTGCAGCAACTCAAACGTCGTCAAGCCCAGCTACAACAAGAGCAGCAAGGGCTGGAGCAAGCCGTGCAGCTGAGCAAACAGCTCAGTGAAACCCTGCTGACCACGGCCGAACAAGGCCCAGCCCAGTATGAGTCCTGGCTGCGGCGCCATCTTGAGGCCCTGGATACCCAAGCCAGGCTGTCGCTCAACCGGCTGGCACAAGCCCAGCTGCATTCCCAACAACTGCAAGCGCTCGGAGTTACCCTATGACCCCTAAAACCCTGGTTGGCACACTGGTGTCGACACTGTTCTTCTCCCCGCTGTGGGCGCAGGAAATCTCGGTTGCGGACCTAGGTAAGCTGACACTCAGCTTCACCTCAGTGAACCAAGTACAACAGATAGAGGCCGCCCCTGTACCGGCAATATTGGCGGCCCAGCCCGGCAGCAGCTTCTATCTCACGGCACCGGAAACCATCCAACAGCGACGCTGGTTGGTGGCCGAAGGAGAATGGGTCGATGAAGGCCAAGCACTGGTACAGCTTAAGGGCGCCGAAATTGCCCACTTTCAGCTGCAATTTGCCGCCGCCGAAGCGGCATTCAAGCTCGCCAAGCAGCGCTATGATCGCAACCAAAAGCTGCGGGCCAACGGCGCCATAGGTGCCGAAACCTGGTCGCAGATAAGCCGGCAGTATTTCGACACTTTGCTGCAATATGAACACTTGCAGCATTTCAGTGAATTGCTTAAGCCGGGGGAGAGTCCTGAGACTCTGATATTGCACGCGCCCATGGCCGGCCTGCTGCAATACGGCGATAGCAGTGAACCGCTGATGAGCGGCGCCCCACTGCTGGGGATACTGCCCGCCGACGAACTCAGGCTTAAGCTGCGTTTACCCCTGGCCCAGAAAGACAGTGTCAGTGCCGTGATGGCCGGAGAGTGCCAACTGCAGATAAGTCGCAAGGACCAGCTGGCCAAACAGGGCTTTGTCGATGCCTGGAGCCAGGCCGTTCCCCCAAGCTGCGGCCTGCAACCCGGGCAGCAATTACAGGTTATTCCGCTGCAGGCCATCAATGCCTTGGTGGTGCCCAAACAGAGTCTCTATTCCTGGGGCACTGGCAGCCAAGTGCTGAGTCACAGCCAAAACAAGCTGCGGCCAACCGACGTGCAAGTGATAGGTGCCAGCGCCGACAGCTACTTCCTGGCGCCCAATGAGACACTGGTCGGTGCCGAGGTGCTGAGCGACTCAGTGGCGGCCGTCAAAGGCATACTCCTGGGTTTGGGGGGCGAATAGCATGCTCAGTGCCATTATCCGTTTCTCCCTTACTCAAAGGCTGTTTACCCTGATAACAGCGCTGCTGCTCTGCGGTGCCGGCGCCTATTCCTGGTTGGGGCTGCCGCTGGACGCCTTTCCGGATATCTCGCCGACCCAGGTGAAAATCATCCTCAAGGCTCCCGGCATGACAGCCGAAGAGATAGAGGCCCAGGTGACAGTACCGGTTGAGACTGAGCTACTGGGGATCCCCAAGCAGGCGATACTGCGTTCCACCAGCAAGTATGCAATTACCGACATCACCCTGGACTTCAACGAAGGCACAGATATTTACTGGGCCAGACAGCAAGTGAGCGAACGCTTGGCGGCGGTATGGGACAAGTTGCCCGCCGATCTGGAAGGCGGCGTTGCCCCCATGAGCACCCCGCTCAGTGAAATCTTTATGTTTTCGCTGGAGAATCCCTCGCTGTCGCTGCTGGAGCGCCGTCAGTTGCTGGAATGGGAAGTCAGGCCGCTGCTGCGTACCGTGCCCGGAGTCGCCGATGTCAACATTCTCGGCGGTTTTGCCAAGACACTGCAGATCACCCCGGATCCAGTCGCCCTGGCTCAGGCCGGTATCAGCCAGGAAGAGTTGATAGCCCGTATCGAGAGCAACAACAGCAACACGGGTGTCGGACGCATCACGCTAGGGACAGATAACCTGACGGTCCGCACCGAAGGGCGCATCGACTCACTGGAAGCCCTGCAACAACTGGTGATTGCCACCAATCAGGGCGGCAGCTATCGCCTGCAAGACCTCGCCCGGGTCGAAATAGGCCATCTCAGCCGCTACGGCTCCGTGACCCGTAATGGTGAAGAAACCACAGAGGCCTTGATCGTCGGCCTCAAGGATGCCAATACCGATCAGGTCATTAAACAGGTACGGGAAAAGCTGGCCCAGATAGAAAAGACCCTGCCTCCCGGCAGCCAGCTGAATGTGTTCTACGACAGGGCCAACCTGATAGGCACAGCCATAGGCACCATTTCAGATGCCCTGTTTGAAGCCGTGGTGTTGGTTATTCTGTTACTGGCGCTGTTTCTCGGCAACTTGCGGGCTGCGCTGGTGGTATCACTGTCGCTGCCACTGGCGGCACTGGCCACCTTTATGCTGATGCGCTACTTCAATCTGTCGGCCAACCTGATGAGCCTCGGCGGCTTGGTGATCGCCATCGGTATGTTGGTGGACTCCTCCGTGGTGGTGGTGGAGAACATGGTCAACCAGATTGCCGGCGGCAAACGCCTGCCCAGGCTGCACCTCATCTACCGTGCCACCAAAGATGTGGCCGTGCCTGTGGTGTCCGGCACCCTGATAGTGATCATAGTCTTCTCACCGCTGCTGACCCTCAGTGGCCTCGAAGGCAAACTGTTCACCCCAGTGGCTATCACCATAGTGTTTGCCATGCTGTCGGCACTGGCACTGTCGCTAACGGTGATCCCTGTGCTGGCCTCCTATCTGGTCAATGAAAAAGCGGCCTACGAGCCCAAGGCTATTGGCTGGCTCAAGGCGCGCTACCTGCTCAGTCTGCAGTGGGTGTTCCAGCACGGTAAGGCTTTTTGCGCCACGGCACTGGTGGCACTGGTACTGAGCCTGGGGCTGTTTACTCAGGTGGGTAAAACCTTTATGCCGACCCTGGATGAGGGTGACATTATTCTGCAGTTGGAGAAGTCCCCGTCGATTTCGCTGCAGGCCTCGCTGGCACTGGATACTCAGATAGAGCAGCACCTGCTGGCCACTGTACCCGAGATACGCCAACTGGTCGCCCGCACCGGCGCCGATGAGCTGGGGCTGGATCCCATGGGGCTGAATGAGACAGATGTCTTCATGGAACTTAAACCCGTGGAGGAGTGGCGCTTTGCCAGCAAGGAGGCGCTTATCGATGCCATACGCACCGAAGTGCTCAAGTTTCCGGGGATCAATTTCAACTTCACCCAACCTATCCAGATGCGGGTCTCCGAGATGCTTACCGGCAGCATAGGCGATGTGGCGATTAAAATTTTCGGTGAAGATCTTGAGACGCTTTCAAGATTGGCCAGCGAGACAGCACACCTGACCAGCGCCACTCGCGGCAGTCAGGATGTCAAAACCGCCATGACCGAAGGCAGCCCCTTTATCAACCTCCGTCTCAAGGAGGGTTTGGCCCGCAGTTACAACATGAGTGCCGATGAGTTTGGCCGATATCTCAAGAGCCAACTGGAAGGCTTGGCCATAACCGAGATAATCCAGGGCAAGAAGCGAACTCCCGTGCTGATAGCCCAGGCAGCAGATGGTATCAACAGCCTGCCGCAACTGGAGCAAAGGCTATTGGTAATGCCGGATGCCAGCCTCAGGCCCCTTGGTGAACTGGCGCAAATAAGCTATCGCGAAGGGCCGATACTGATTGAGCGCGAGCAAGGCAACCGTTTTGCCGTGGTCACCACCAATGTCAGCGGCCGCGATATCGTCGGCTTTGTTGAAGAACTACAGGGCAAACTGGCGGCTGAGCTGTCTCTGCCCAGCGGTTACAGCCTGAATTTCGGCGGCGAATTCGAGAACCAGCAACGGGCGACCCGTAATCTGCTGTTGGTGGTGCCCGTGGCGCTGATGCTGATCAACCTGATCCTGTTCACCACCTTCGGCAATATCTCCAAAGCCTTGCTGATCCTGGCCAACGTCCCCTTTGCCATGATGGGCGGTATCTTCAGCCTGTTTATCTCGGGCGAATACCTGTCGGTGCCGGCCTCAGTGGGCTTTATCGCCCTGCTGGGGGTAGCCGTGCTCAACGGCGTGGTGATGGTCAGCTACTATGAACAGTCGCGGCATCTGTTTGCCAGCCTCAGTGAGCGGGTCGAACAGGGGGCCGCCCGCCGACTGCGGCCGATTCTGATGACGGCCACCACCGCCATGTTCGGCCTGATCCCGCTGGCCTTTGCCACCGGGCCCGGCGCCGAAATTCAAAGACCGCTGGCAATCGTGGTCATAGGCGGGCTGATCACCTCCACTATCACCACCCTCTATCTGTTGCCACTGCTGTATCAAACCCTGGAGAAACGCCAATGAAACAACTCTTGGTGCTGATAGTGCAGCACAATCTAAAAGACGATGTGGTCGACACCCTGATGTCGCTGGACTACCTATCAGGCTTCAGCCTGATCAATATCTGTGGCTTCAGCCGCGAGCACAGCCACTTCAATCTCAAGGAACAGGTGGAAGGTTATCGGGAATTCTACAAGTTTGAGGTGATGCACCCGCAAGAGTCACAGCAGATGCTGCTGCAAACCCTGGCGGAGGTCTGCCGCCACAACCCCTGCCGCTATTGGATAGTACCGATAGCGACAGACGGCGTGCTGGGTCAGGACTGACGGGGTTTGAGCCAATACTGGCCGGCGATGGCCAACAGGCAATAGCCGAGGAAGAACCAAAAGCCCGACTCCAGGCTGGCGTGGGTGTGAACCAAATCCCCCATGCCGGCCGAGGCGTTGCCGGCCATATAAGTGATGATAAGCGCCACCACAAATACGTCGGCCATGGACCATTTGGCAATGGCCGCGGTAATACTGTCGATGATCTGCCGCACCTTACTGGGCAGCGGCGCCTGAGCCAGCAGCATCAGCCCCAGCTTGCAGGCCGGCACTATCACGGAAAACAGCATCACCAGCGCCGCCACCAGGGTATTGCCGTGTTGATGCAGTTCGGTCACTGTGCCCCAGATACTGCGGGTCTTGTTGAACACCTCCATTTCACCCTGAAGATTGTTCAGCCCCAGCATACCGCTAATCATCGCCAGCATTCCCCTGGCACTGTCGCGTCCGGAACCATCACTGACGGCTTCGGCAATCATGTCCAACCCGGCTTCGGTCAGCTCGGCCTTTTCCACCGTGCCGCTGACACTCAAAATAGGTTGAGTCACCCCGGGGATCAGCAAGGCCAGCGACAATAACAGGGTCATGATAGGTAAAATTCGGCGCATCGGGGTCACTCCACAAACTCAACAAAAAGGCCCACCACTCGGTGGGCCCATCAGTTTACCCAGTTTACCGCTAGATCAATAGAAGGGCTTGGGGTCGACATCCAATGAGCTGGGCGATACACCTCTGTCTATGTTGAGATCAGACTTTTGCAGATCCACCATGGTCACATCGGTATATCGCTTAAACTTCAATGAATAGAAGCACTTGACTATGGGGTGCAACACATCTCTGTCTTTGGATTCCCAGACTATGCCCACTCGGCCATCGGACAGTTGCACCAATGAACCGACCGGATAGACACCGATACAACGGATGAATTCGTACACCAGGCTCTCATCCAAATGAAAGGGCGTCAGGCTGAGCAGAATCTTAAAGGCGGCTGCCGGGCTCATCGCCTCTTTATAGCAGCGGGTGGCGGTAAGGGCATCATAGATATCCACGATACAGCTCATACGCCCATGCAGCGGCAATGCATCTCCTTTCAGGCCCCTTGGGTAACCACGGCCGTCGAGTTTTTCATGGTGCATCAGACACACATCCTTGCTCACTTGAGACAAGCCTTTGGCCTGTTCCATGATCTCGATGGCATAGGCCTGATGCAGCTTCATGTGCTCAAACTCTTCCGGCGTCAGCTTGCCCGGCTTGTGCAGTATCTTGTTATCCACCTTGATCTTGCCGATGTCGTGGAGAATACCGCCGATGGCCAGCTGTCTGAGCATCTCGCGATCTAGCTTGAGATACTTACCGAAGGTGATCAGCAGGAAGGCAACATTGACCGAATGTTCCAGCAGGTAGGCATCTTTGGATCTCAACGCAGAAACGCACTTCATCGCATCCGAGTCGAGCATCACCGACTCGATCATATTGTCTGCCAGTGCCGCAAACGGCTCGACTTCTATCGCCTTGCCTTCGAAGGTTTCACTGAGGACTTTGCGCACCAAGCCCTTGGCTTCTGTCAGTAGCTGTTTGGCCTGACCTATTGCCAATTGATGGTTCACCGAGGTTTTACGGGGATGGTGATTGAAGGCGGGGCGTTGTTTTTTCAGGCCACAGTTGTCGCTGGAACGCTCCACATCAACCCAGACAAAGCGGATGCCGCTGTTGCTGAGTTTAGTGATTGCCTGGCGGCTCCTGATCTGGCCGGCATTGGCGACGGCCAGTTGGCCGTTGTTCTCAATGGCCGAGACATACATGCCTATCCCCAATTGAGTGACGGGCAACTTCAAAAGGGCTGCTGTCGATACCACATCGGTCATTCTTTCACTCCGGCAAATGCTTTTGGCCTCAATCCGAAAAACGTTTGCCAGGGGTTAACGACTCTCCAACAAATGTCACTCGGCTTTGCCTTATTCTAGAAGCCAAAGCCGGAAATGCCTATGCATCCTAGGGGGTAAAATTTGTCTTTATGATGCCAATCTCATTCAGATATTGGGCCAAGACATTGAAAGCCTTCACTCAACCAGCGGCGATACTGGCAGTTGTAACAGGAGCGAGTGACATCATCTATCTGTTCATCTTCGTCATCTTCGGCAAAACAAACACACTGGCCCGCCACTTCTCGGGCGGCCTGCAGATTGCTGCTGCCACCGAGAAACAGGCGTTTGCCCTGCTTTAGTTCAAACCATTGCTGCATTCAGAACTCCTTCAGCTGCTGTTTACCGGCATTGTGCCACTCGGCGCCACGTTTGCTGACCAGGAGGGCAAACTTATGCTCGGCCCACACCGCTTTGACCTTGCCGCTGAGCCAGACAGTGTCGGTTTCGGGCAACCACTCACCATCTGTGGTCAATACGCCATCCAGCTCAGAGCGATTTAGTATGTCGGCAACGCTGAAGGGCGCCGCTTCATCTGTCTGGCCAAATTTCAGCTGGCCTTTCACACGGCCATCATTCCCTGTGAGCCTGAGCCCAAGGCCCGCCAGCGCGCCGATAACA
The DNA here is from genome assembly GCF_012030025.1 of Shewanella sp. Iso12. Lineage (NCBI taxonomy): Bacteria > Pseudomonadati > Pseudomonadota > Gammaproteobacteria > Alteromonadales > Shewanellaceae > Shewanella > Shewanella sp. Iso12. The sequence goes on along the minus strand of NZ_JAAUHW010000003.1, from coordinate 143,832 downwards.
CCCTGCCCTGTACCGCCGTGCTCGCTGAGACTGATACCCAAGTGTTCGGCCAAACCGTAGGCTTGCTCCTTGGTTTTGACCTCTTGCTTGGCCTCACGGCCAAAAGCCATCAGCGCTTCCTGGCCGCTGAAATCGGCCAGAGACAAGAGCGCCAACCCAGGGTCGGCGGCGTTGGCTGATTCCCTGAGAAGATGAGCTATGGCCACCTCACGTATCGCCTCCAAGGTAAGCTCGCCACGATAACCAAAGCACATGGCACTATTGTGGGAAGTGTAAGGAATATCCGGATGCACATAGAGCTGATGCCGGGTCACCAGGGAGGTTTGCCCGCCTTGTTGGGTCAACAATTCAGCAATCTCGGAAGCGATCTCGCCGGTGCCTTTGGTGCCAATATCATCGGTATCGTCTATACAAATCAGCCAATCTTTCATCAATAAACCTTAATCAATCTGTCTGGGTATCTTTGTGGAGGAGATCGTGAGCCTTGAGGCGTCTCAAAACAGGGGGCACCAGCAGGGCCCCGACTATGGCAAAGGCTCCACCTTGTAAACACTTGAGACCAAAGCGCACCAAGGCCACCTGTTCACTCATGCCCACCAGCAAATCCTCTACCAGCCCTTTAGCGGCCCAGGCGATACAGCCCACCAATGCCAGGGCGATGAAACGCCAGCGCAAGTTGAAAGCATTGGCCAGCAGCAAAAGCGCCAGGTCCATGGACACAGCCGGAACCACAAATTTGAGCAGAATAAGCGGGCCGCCTTTGCCCACACCCAAGGTCATGGCAACCACTCCGGCCAAGGCGCCGCAAGCTGTCATGGCGCCCATGCGTCCGACAATGCCGTAACAGGTGAGATAGAAAAAGCTCATCAGCAACATAGAATGTCCCGACAAGCCGAGTTTCAGCCTGAGCATACTCTTGACTGCCACCAATAAGGTGGCACAAAAGCCGATAAAGAGCGCATCCTGCAATTGAAATCCTTTGATTTTATTTGTTGCCATGTTCGCTCCGGTTGTCCTGCCAATGGGTCGGCTTGGAAGTGTGGCCAAAGTGGCGACTCTTGGCGGCAAGCGCCATCTGTTTGGCCAATTTAAGCAGTTGGATCAAGAGGGGAAATAACACACAGTAGGCCAGTTCAGGCCAGTTGCGGGGGTTGAGCAGTTGCTTGGGCGCAATTCGGGCACCACGCAGCCGCTGCAGTTGGTAGATCTCGGCGATCTCCTGGGTCATAAAGGGCAGCAGACCTATAGAAGCGGCCACCACGAAGGCCCATTTAGCCGGCATGACCAGGCATAACACCTCACCGATCCGCTCCGGGCGCACGGTAACCGATAGCCACCATCCCGGCAGCAGCGCCAGGGTGATACGGGCCACCGCCAAGGTACCTTGTCCCAGCTGCTCGCCGCCATGCATCAGTGCATACAGCCCCAAAGTAAAACCGAGTTGCAGCAGAACAAAACGGATTACCCCGCCTATGGCACCGCGCTGCAGCATGCCATGAACCACCAAGATCAGATTAATGGCCGCCAGCCAGGGAAGCTGCGCCTGAGGCAAGAGAAAGGCTGCCGATGACAGAGTCACTACCAAGAACAAGGCCGTGGCACTGCCCCACAAACCTAAATCCAGCCCCTTGGGAGAAGCACGGCCGTGGCGCCGTCCTTTAGCCCACACAGGCAACCTCCTCTGGGGCAAACTCGATTTCCAGTTGGCCTTGTTGCAACTGCCACAGCTGACTACAAGGTAAGCCCGGCAGGGGTCTGTGGCTGGCAATCACTATGCTGCCGCCCTGTTCCCGCAGATAGTTGAGTATCTGCCAAATCTGCCCCAGATGCTTGCCATCCAACCCCGCCAAGGGGTCGTCCAATAGCATCAAGCTGGGGGTTAAACAAGCGATAGAGGCCAGGGCAATCAAGTGCTGCTGCCCATAGGAAAGCGTGTGGGGCGAGCTTTGGGCAAGATGCAGCAAATCGAGCTGCTCAAGCAGGCTCTCGGCCCGGGACAGCGGCAGGTCGAAGCGGCGCAGGCTGAACTGCATCTCCTCTATGACTGTGGCTTCAAACAACTGACGGTTGGGGCGCTGCATCAACAGGCCCAGCATGGGGCCATAAACACCTGGCTTGGGCTTACGGCCAAAGACCCGCAGTGGCATTGATGCCACCGCGGGTTGAATACCGGCTATCGCCTTCAGCAGGCTGCTCTTGCCCGAGCCGTTGTTACCCACCAGAGTAACCAGCTCTCCAGCGCCCAAAGACAGGCCCTGCTGACACACAAACAGGGGCGAATGCCCCTGATAACGAAATTCAAATGAAGTGGCACTGACCAGTTCCCGACTTCGGTCCGGCTCCAGGCGTTTCAAATGGCTGGCGGATTCGACCCGGTAACTGCCGGGTAACAGGCGCCCTTGGTCCAGGTACCAGAAATGTTCAACAACTGAGGCAAAAGCCTGGGGATTATGCTCCACCAGTACCACAGCCATACCTTCCGCCAGCAGGTTACGGATTACTGCCAGCAGTTCATCGACACCGGCGTCATCCAACTGCGCCCAAGGTTCATCCAACAGCAGTACCGCCGGCTCACTCACCAACTGGGCAGCGATCATCAGGCGATATTTCTGTCCGAGAGACAGCTTGCTGACTTGAGTTTCCAGCGAGACAAACAACCCCACCCGGCGCAATGCATGCTGCACTCTGGAGATCATCTGGCCGCTTGGCACACCGAGGTTTTCCAAGGCAAAGGCCACTTCGGCCCCGACTGTCTGGCGCAGTATCTGCACCTGGGGATCTTGCATCACCAGGCCCACCAACAACCCCTGACGGCGGAAAATGCCGCCTTCACAGGGACGCCGTTGCAGCCCGGCAAGCAAAGCCAGCAGACTGGATTTACCCGAACCCGTGGGACCACTGATGCAGTGGCAGGAGCCGGATTCTATTTTTAGATCCAGATCCCTCAATATCAAGGGCTGCAAACAGCCATGATTGAAATTGATCCCTTCGAGTTCGAGTAAGCGCATTATCAGATCTGCCAGTTAATCCCAACAAAGACTTGTCTACCTGCCTGAGGCAGAGAATCGCTCTGATAGTAGTTCTCGTCCAGCAGGTTGGTGGCTCGTAAATAGAGCTCTAGCTTATCTTTAAGCAAAGGCTGTACCAGATTGATGTCTACCAGGGTGTAATCATCCAGTGATTTCTCCTGCCACACCTTCTGACCGCCAATCTTCTCCTGCTCGTAGTAGTTCTGATCCATGATGCGTTCCACATTCAGGTGGATTCGGGTCTCGGTAGGCAGCTTGTAACCCAGTTGGAAGCGCAGCTGGTGCTTGGGACGATAGTCCAGACCATCAAAACCTGTGCTGCTGTCTCTGTCTTCGGCATGCAGATAGCTGTAACTCAGGCTCAGATCCAGATTCTCTATGCTGTTATTGGACAGCACAGTATCCAAACCCTGGAAGCGATAGTTGCCCATGTTCTGATACATGCCGCTGGCATCTTTGGCAATGTAATCATCGGCATCTGTGTGATAGAGATAGAGTTGCAGCTCGGTATTCATACCCAGGCCTTGCTCAAGTCCCAACTCAACATGCTTGGAGATTTCCGTCTCCAGTTCCTGATTGCCTGAAGACAGGGAGTACAGGTTGCGCATGGATGGGAAACGCACCTTCCGAGCCACACTCAGGCTCAGGCGGGTATCGTCAGCCGCTTGCCAGAAACCTGAGGCCAGCGCCGAGTAATCGTTCTCGTTGCCTTCGGTCTTGTCCATATCGTGGTAAGCGCCGCCCAGAGTAAAGCCCCAATCGCCTTCCGACTGGAACTGATACTCGGCCGCCGCAGTATAAACCCAGGCCGAATCATCGAAAGACTCACCGCTGCCACCACCTGAGCCATTACCGCCACCGGAACCAGTACCACCACCTGAGCCGTTACCGCCGCCTGAACCAGTACCACCGCCTGAGCCGTTACCGCCGCCTGAACCAGTACCACCGCCTGAGCCGTTACCGCCGCCTGAGCCCTTGGCTGCTGCAACCTTGCTGCTGCCGGACTTGGAGGAACCTAAGCTTTCGGCTACCGCTTCCCAGCTCTGCTTTTCAGCAATCACAGAGGTGGTCAGGATACCCGCGGTGTCGAAGTCGGTGATCAGCTGCAGGTTTGCCCCCTGTACTTTGGAGCGGCCGTCCTGAGCCTGGGTCAGCTCAGCGTAGCTGTTGTCACCGTACACAGTTTCATAGGTGTCGCTCTGGTTGTGATAACCAAAACCCCGGAAAGTGAAAGTATCATTGAACTTATGTGCCAGACCCAGCTGGAAAGTCTGTGAATCATAGTCATCGACACGCTCAAACTTCACCCGGCCGCTGCCGCTGCCATCTCTTGGTGGCTTGCCCCACTCGCCTGAACGCAGCGCCATATTGGCAATGAGTTGAGTATTGTCACTGAGCCAATAGCTGCCTTGGGCGTACAGATTGGTCAGCTCTTTATCTGCGTTGTTGCGCTGATATTTGTCTTGGTACTCAGTGACTTGATAGTCAGAAGACATGGGGAAACCATCAGTGTGCTGATAACCGGCACTGATGAGTCCCTGCCAGTTGTCGCCCGAGCCGGCGGCACTGATATCACCCTTGAAGGTATCGTCCTTGGACAATTCCAGGTTGCCGGATACTGCCGGGGCGCTGTCGCCACGCTTGGTGATGATGTTGATAACACCTCCGGCGCCGCCTGGGCCATAGAGTACTGAAGTTGGGCCAACGGAGACTTCGACTCTGGAAATCTGGCTGGTTGGGATCACGCTGGGATCAAACTGACCATCATCGGCACTGTTGGCCGGTACACCGTTGACCAACAGGGTCACATGGCGGGTTTTGAAACCACGGATATCCACCCTTGGCGTACCCTCGCCGCCGTAACGTACGTAAACACCGGGAACATTTTTCAGCACTTCATCCAGGCTTTGGGCACCCAAGGCCTTGATTTCATCTTCGGAAATGCTCCAACTTGTAGTGGCAACTTCAGTGGCGTTGGCACGCTCACCGTGCACCACTATGACGTCCATTGCATTGTTGACCAGTGGATCGCGTTCGATAGAGGCCGCATTGGCCTGCATGGCACAGCCCAACGCCAGTGCGAGGGCAGAGAGTTTTACCGGGATATGGGACATAAGGCTCTTCTGTCATTTCTGATTGGGATTATCCGGGCTATTCTGGCGCCGCCCAAAAAAGCTACAAGCTCAGTGACGGTAAAAACCAATACAGATCGACAAATTAATACAAAGGGAGTAGATAACAGAGTCTGTCGCGGACAGATTGTCCCATCAAGACAATTTGCCGAGCAAAAATGTCCACTCGTGTCACATTAACCTAAGCTGATTAATGGGATCATGCTACACGTCACACAGGCCAGTTCGACGGCTTGACACTCAAGGTGTGGAACTTTAGTTTGTGTTAAAGATACTGTTAGCCGGACGCTTTCTGCTTCCGGATCCCTTTGTTCGGATGTTCGGAGCTCCCCTTGTCTGCACTTACCCTGCCTCAGGCCATTTCGTCACTCAAAGACAAGCTGTGTCAACTGGCCAAGCTGACGCCAGCAGAGCCTATTGTCCAATTGGCCGCCGAGGTACAGGCAATTCCACTGATCTCCTGGCTGGCTTCCCAACCCAGCTATCCCAGAATTTATTGGCAAGGAAGAGACAGACTCGAGGAGGTTGCCGCCATCGGCTGCTGTCTGGATTTCCGCTTCGAGGATGAAGTCACAGACGAGGCCCTGGCCGAAATTTATGAAAAGCAGCGCGCCTACTCCAGTAATCAGGAGATCCGCTACTACGGCGGCGTCGCCTTCGACCGCGAAATCGCCTCCTGGCCCGAGTTTGGCCGCGCCAGATTCCTGTTACCCAGAATAGAGCTGAGACGCAGTTCAGATCATTTCCGCCTCTTGGTTAACCTGAATCTGGGCCAGGCTGACAGGCAAGCGGAAATAGCCCAGGCACAAGCCGCGCTGGATGCCTTGGTTCCGGCCCGCCCCATGACGCCACCGACCAAGACAGAACAGCTGTCACGCAATGACAGGCCCGACTATCCACGCTGGAAGACACTGGTGGAACAGGTGACAGCCCCCAGATTCAACCAGGACACGCCCAAAGTAGTGCTGTCGCGCCTGACTCAACTGCAAGTGAAAGACACGCCGGATCCCTGGCAGGTGTTGGCCAGTTGGCAAGGGCGCAACCCCAACAGTTTTCAATTCGGCTTCGAATTCAGCCCTGAGCGCAGCTTTATCTCCTGTTCGCCCGAGCGTCTCTATCGCCGCCATCAGCAAGAGCTGTATACCGAGGCACTGGCGGGCACCACCATTCGTGGCCTGAGCCCGGAAGAGGATGAACTACTGGCGCAGCAGCTATTGGATGACAGCAAAAACAGCCATGAAAATCAGCTGGTCAGGGAGCATATTGTCAAGGCACTGACTCCGCTGAGCCGCTATGTTGGTGCCGATGAGACACCGACCATCTTCAAACTCAACCATATTCAGCATCTGCACAGATCGATTCGCGCCGAGCTACGGCACGGGGTAAAAGATTTTCAACTGCTGCAGGCCTTGCACCCGACACCGGCCGTCGGCGGCCTGCCACGGGAATCGGCCATCAGTTTTCTGCGCCAACGGGAAGGTTATATGCGCGGCTGGTATGCCGGGGCCTGCGGTTATCTGAATAAATATGAGAGTGAATTTGCGGTAGCCATCCGCTGCGCCCTGCTGGAACCCGGCTGCATCAATCTGTTTGCCGGCGCCGGCATAGTCGCAGGCTCAGACCCGGAAGCCGAATGGCAGGAGCTGGAAAACAAGCTCGCCACCATAATGTCGATTTTGCTGGATTTCTAGGGTGATGGCTGTTCCTGTATCCTCAGTTGCAGCTGCTCCAGGCTCTGCTGTTTAATCTCCGCCAATTCCCCGGAACGCTCCAACTGCTCAAAGCCTTGGTCGAACGAGGCCTTCAGCTCGAGCCCTTTGGGATTATTGGCGAAGGCAAAATAAACATCTGCCCGTAGCACATCCTCAATAAGCACCAATCTTCTGGGCTGTTCCAACTGTGGCAACAGCGGCAAGATGTCCGGCTTATAGTCAAGTACTGCATCGATTTTGCCTTCATTCACCTTGCGCAGCATTTCCAGCAGGCTACTGTTTTCCTGATAGTGCATGGGTACCTTGGTCAAGGTAAAAAAGCGATAGGCGATCAGGGCCTGAACCCTGCGATGGGTCAGTGAGTCCATTCCTTGCCAAACACTGGCCAACTCAGGGGTCACCGCGGCATCTATCACCTCGGTTTCCACCTTTTTGGCACTGTAAATCCCCTTGGAGATATCCCCCAGATAGAGCCCCAACACCATGTCCACCTGTTCACGCTCCAGCATGTAGAGGGAACGGGGAAAGGGCACAAACTGGATTTCCAGTTGCCATTCCGGCTCGGGAAAGACCCTTCGCAACAGCTCAAAATAATAGCCTTCGCCATTGGTTTCGGTATAACCGCCCCAACTGGCGGTAGCTATCTGGATCTTGGTCGGTTCGGCAATGGCCGGCCAAACAAAAGTCAGCAAGGCCAGCAGCAGGCAGCAGATTCGATTCATTTTACTCTCCTGTCTTCCTTTTCAGTGTAGAGTAGCTTGAGATGGACTGGACATTTTTTACGCTTCCCCCTTGTCAGCCGGATTATGGGCACTATAATGTGCGCCCTTTCGGTCGAACCGAAGATGCGGGTTCCCTCACCCCGCCCAGCCAACTAAAAAGGTCACAATATGTTAATGTTAACCGGCGCGCAGCTCAAACGCGCACTGATCCTCTTGGTCAGTTTTCACATCCTTATTATCAGTGCCAGTAACTATCTGGTACAGCTCCCGTTTCAGCTATTCGGCTTCCACACAACCTGGGGTGCCTTCAGCTTTCCTTTCGTCTATCTGGCAACCGATCTGACGGTACGGATATTCGGCCAGGCCGCCGCCCGGCAGATCATCTTCAAGGCCATGCTGCCGGCATTGCTGATCTCCTATGCCATGGGCGTACTGTTTCATCAGGGTGATTTTCAGGGGCTGAGCGCCCTGTCGGACTTCAATACCTTTGTATTCCGTATCGCCTTTGCCAGTTTCGCCGCCTATCTGGTGGGCCAGTTGATGGATATCGCAGTGTTTGCCAGAATTCGCCGCCAGTGTGCCTGGTGGGTCGCACCGGCAGCCTCAACCCTGGTGGGCAACCTGGTGGATACTCTGGTGTTCTTCAGTATCGCCTTCTTCGCCTCCAGCGACCCCTTCATGGCCGCCAACTGGCCGGAAATCGCCGCCGTGGATTACGGCTTCAAGCTGTTGGTCAGTCTGGGGCTGTTCCTGCCGGCCTATGGCGTGCTGCTGCGGGTACTTCAGGATAAGATCTTACAGACGGAAAACCAGCAGCAATTCTCCTGATGCATTCAACTGGCCAGACCTGTTATAATTTTGGCCAGTTTTTATCCCGCAACCTGTGACATTTTGCGGTCCGTTGAGAGAATAATGATGTACTCCATTGAAATCAAAGCTATTACTGAAATAGATCAGCAACAGATCGATGAGATCATGGCCTTGAGTGCCCAGATCCCCGAGTTTGATTCCGGCTACCAAAAGCAGGAGTTCGAGCGTCGGCTGACAGGCAATGCCTGTTTGTTGTTGTTGGCCTTTGTGGAAGGTGAGCTGGCGGGATTCAAGCTGGGTTATGCTCTGGATGAGCAGTGTTTTTACAGTTGGCTGGGCGGTGTATTACCCGATTATCGCAGTCTGGGGCTGGCACGTAGCATGCTTGAGGCTCAGGAACTCTGGGCCACCCAGGCCGGCTACAAGCAGATCCAGGTCAAGACCCGCAACCAGTTCCGCTCTATGTTGAACATGCTGATCAGCCATCAGTATCAGGTAGTGGACTTCCGCGCCGAGCCCGGACATATTGCCGACAACCGTCTCTATCTTGAAAAGAGCATGTACTAAGGAAATCTTGCAAAGGACTAGGGCCATTTGCTGCGAACCACGCCTTGCATCCAGGCTTGTTCGCACCTTACCTAAAAAAAGAGTACGCCAACCGGCGTACTCACAAAGACTGCAGGGAAGCAGTTCTTAAAACGCCTTGCTGATACCTATTACCAATCTGTCATCGAAGATCTCTGTCTGGGTACCATAAACCTTGTGGTCTGATTCAACTGTACTGCCGTGGTAGCGCAGATCCAGGTTGAAACCATAGAACTCCTTACTTACCCCCAAGTTCCAGTGTCCCCATCCCTCAGCACCATTGCCGTTCAGGTCCTGATAACCGACAGAACCGGAAACCTTGATACCGTTCTCGAAACTGTAACTGGGGTGCAGGGCATAGTTGACCCCGTGCCAACCATCGACACCGAACCAGTCATCCACAGTCGGCGTCACTTCCAGTTGCAGATGGGCCCGACCGAAAGACTTGCCGAGTTTCAGCCACAGCTCTGTGTAGTTGGAGTAGGATGCGCCCGGATAGAGATAAGAGAACAGCATGACATCATAAGTGAAACCTGAGTCGCCCAACTCACCGCTCTTGCCGATGAAAGGCGCAGTGACTATCTCAAGGTTGGGGTCGGCAAACTTGATGTTGGAAGCAAATACCCCGGCGTACCAACCGGCGTCATGGTTCCAGCTGAATGTGCCCTGAACTACAGGCACATCGCCATCCAGGGTTTCCGATTCGCCACGGAACACATAGTCAGAGGCAAAGGTCAGATTGCCGGCAAAACTGCCACCGGCGAAACGGGGAGCTTCGTCTGCCAGAGCCATAGAACTGCTGCACAGCAGCAAACCTGATAAAAACAGCTTATGAGTTGGGTTCATCTTTATCCACCAGAGCATGATTATTGTTAGCCCGGATAGTAAGAAGAAGTTGTGAACAGGGTTATCTAGATGAATGAACCATGGAGGAATGAATGTGAACAATTATGAATGACTGCGGCAACGCCGCAGTCATAGCGGCTTATTCGAAGCCTTCGGGGCGCTTCACATACTCGGGGATCTCCAGCAGCATGTTACCCCAGTAACCGAACAAAGCCTGATAGATAAAGTCAATAAATATTATGTATTTACGAGGTAAGTAGGCCCGTTTTGGATAAGACAGCAACAGGGTGTTATGTTCCATGGGAAAGTCTTCCAGCACGGCGACCAACTCCCCCTTTTGCAAGGCTTCATCGGCGATCATGGGAGGCAGACAAGTGATCCCCAAACCAGCAATGGCCGCTTCCCGGGCCAAGGTAATATTGTTGACCTTGAGCTGGACCTCCGGAGTGATCACCTGCCATTCCTTACCATCGAAAATCTTCCAGCAACCATCATTGATGAGCTGGATGCCCCCCTGTTCTATGCCCTTGTGATGCCAAAGATCATCCGGGGTCTGCGGAGTACCGTGGCGTTTAAGGTATTCCGGACTGGCCATCAGGGTGGTGCTGGTCTTCACCAGTTGGTAATGCTGCAGGCGTGAATCTTCGATACCACACAGGTGGAACAGTATGTCTATTCCTTCTTCAACCATGTCCACCTTGCGATTAGTCAGCTCAGCTTCTATGGTGATATCCGGGTAGGCCTCAAGAAAGCGGGCAAATACCGGGCCGAGAAATAGCTGCCCCATCTCGATCGGGCAGACTACCCTTAGGTTACCCTTGACCCGCTGCTGGTTGGCACTGAGCTGCGCCTCGGCATTTTCCAGGTCTACCAGTATCTTGGTGATCTTGTTGTAATACTCGGCACCGGCCTCGGTTAACCTCAATGCCCGGGTGGTTCTGAACAGTAGCTGAACACCGGTCGCCTTCTCCAATTCGGCAACTTTACGACTGACGGTGGTCTTGGTAAGCCCCAACGCCTTGGCCGCGCCGGTAAAACTACCCTGCTCAACAACTTGAGCAAATATTTGTACCCTGTTTAGATCCATTTATTGTTGCACCTGTGGGACAGTGGGTTTATTTCTATGTGACTAATCAAATTATAGTGACAGTAGTAGAATACTCGCCTCGCGGTGGAGGATCCAGCATGACGCAGAGAAATTTATGCAGTTTTGCCTTGGTTCGCTCAACCATAAAACGCTTGCTGTTGTTGGGAAAGAACTCTCTGCCTCCAGGGCAAAAACAGAATCTCTCCCAAACGGGCAAAAACGGGATTTGGATACATAAGTTGTTGAATTCATAAATCTCACAACTAAATGTAAATAAATGGCAATAGTGTCGTTTATTGATTAAAAAATTTTCATTCATTTACACTTTTCGCTTATCCTGTAGCTTGTTGATACAGAATGCTTGTGCGATAAATATGGGTTCGAAAATTTTGCTGGCTAACTGCGCCAGGAAGCCTGTCGTACAAGACATTTTTCCTTCCCGGCAAGCAGATACTGATTAGGAGTTATCATGCGGCATGTATTAAAAGTTGCCTCAGTTGTAAGTATGGCGTTATGGATGACGGCCTGTGGGTCGGAAGCTGAAAAAGCCAAAAGCAATCAGGCGGCCCCCGCTATGGAAGTCAGTGTCCTCGAAGTCAAGTCGGCTCCGCAGGCACTGCAAGTGCAACTGCCTGGGCGCAGCGTAGCTTTCCTTGAAGCCGAAGTTCGGCCTCAGGTCAACGGCATCATTCTGAAGCGCAGCTTTACCGAAGGTGGAGATGTGAAGCAGGGTGAGTCACTGTATCAGATTGACCCTTCTACTTATAAGGCGTCTTTGCAGAGTGCCAGAGCCGATCTGGCCCGCGCCGAAGCGGCTCTGGCGTCTGCCAAGGCAACTCAGGCCCGTTACCAGGAACTGGTCAAGACCAAGTACATAAGTAAAGAAGAGTACGACAAGGCAGATGCTTCCTATAAAGAAGCGCTGGCGGCGGTGGAAGTGGCCAAGGCGGCCATCAATACTGCAACCATTAACGTCAACTATACCGAAGTACAGGCGCCTATCTCCGGCCGTATCGGTAAGTCCAGCGTTACTGCCGGTGCTCTGGTGACCGCCAACCAGGCTCAACCTCTGGCGACTATCCAGCAATTGGATCCCATCAATGTGGATATCGTTCAGTCCAGCACCCAGATGCTGCGTCTCAAGAGCATGTTGAAAGCCGGCAAACTGCAGGCTTCCGATGATGCTGAAGTGACTCTGCTGCTGGAAGATGGCTCGACTTATGATCATAAGGGTCGCTTACAGTTTGCCGAGGTCAGTGTCGATCAGAGCACAGGTTCTGTGACTCTGAGAGCCGAGTTCCCGAACCCGGATCACACCCTGCTGCCAGGTATGTATGTTCGCGCCATTCTCAACACAGGTGTCGATCCTCAAGCAATTCTGGTACCGCAAAAGGCTATCAGCCGTAATCCAAAGGGTGAAGCTGTGGCCATGTTGGTTGGCGCCGAAAACAAGGTGGAAGCTCGGGTTATCAAGACTGCCGATGTCATCAATCACCAGTGGCGGGTTACCGATGGCCTCAGGCCTGGTGACAAACTGATTGTCGAAGGGCTGCAGAAAATCCGTCCCGGCATGCCAGTGACGGCCAAACCCATGACAGCAAACCAGTAATAACAGGGCGGAAGTTATGGCACGTTTCTTTATCGATCGCCCCATCTTCGCATGGGTGATCGCGATTATTATCATGCTGGCAGGTGTCCTGGCTATTAAGGCCCTGCCGGTTTCCCAGTACCCGGATATTGCGCCGCCAACCATTGTGGTTGCTGCCAACTATCCAGGTGCGTCGGCCAAAACTGTTGAAGACTCTGTGACCCAGGTGATTGAACAGCGCATGACAGGTCTAGACCACCTGCGCTATATCAAGTCCACCAGTGACAGCTTCGGTAACGCCGAAATCACTCTGACCTTTAACGCCGAAGCGGATCCCGACATCGCCCAGGTTCAGGTTCAGAACAAACTGCAGGCCGCCATGGCCCTGCTGCCTCAGGAAGTAACGGCTCAAGGTGTCCGGGTTAACAAATCCAGCTCCGGCTTCCTGATGGTAGTCGCCTTTATTTCTGAAGACGGCTCCATGACCAAGGCCGACCTCGCCGATTACGTAGGTTCCAACGTTCAGGACCCCATGAGTCGTGTGCCCGGTGTGGGTGAAACCACCCTGTTCGGTGCCCAGTACTCAATGCGTATCTGGGTCGACCCACTGAAGCTGACCAACTACAACCTGACGACTCTGGACGTGATCGCCGCGATCAGAGAACAGAACGCCCAGGTTTCTGCCGGTCAGCTGGGGGGTGCCCCTGCGGTTCAAGGCCAGGAGTTGAATGCGACTATTTCGGCCCAGAGCCGTTTGCAGACGCCTGAGGAATTCCGCAACATCATCCTCAAGTCCAACGCCTCGGGCGCCAACGTCTATCTGGGCGATGTTGCCAAGGTTGAGCTGGGTTCCGAGAGTTACGCCATTGAGTCACTCTATAACGGTCGCCCCGCTACAGGTCTGGCAATCAAGCTGGCTACCGGTGCCAACGCGCTGGATACTGCCGAAGCTGTTCGCGCCAAAGTCGAAGAGATGCGTCCCTTCTTCCCGGCTGGCATGCAGGTGGTGTATCCCTATGACACAACCCCCTTCGTGAAGAACTCTATCGAAGGTGTGGTTCATACTCTGCTGGAAGCCGTGGTACTGGTGTTCGTCATCATGTATCTGTTCCTGCAAAACTTCCGCGCCACCTTGATCCCAACGATCGCCGTGCCTGTGGTTTTGCTGGGTACCTTCGCCATCCTGTCCTTCACCGGATTCTCGATCAACACCCTGACCATGTTCGCCATGGTACTGGCTATCGGTCTCTTGGTGGATGACGCCATTGTGGTGGTGGAGAACGTTGAACGGGTAATGTCGGAAGAGGGCCTCAGTCCCAAAGAAGCGACCAGGAAGTCCATGGGCCAGATCACCGGCGCACTGGTGGGTATCGGTCTGACACTGTCAGCTGTGTTTGTACCTATGGCCTTCATGTCGGGTTCTACCGGGGTTATTTACCGTCAGTTCTCCATCACTATCGTATCGGCGATGGCCTTGTCGGTATTGGTGGCAATCGTACTGACTCCGGCGCTCTGTGCCACTATGCTCAAACCGCTGAAGAAAGGGCATACCCACGCCGAAACCGGTTTCTTCGGTTGGTTTAACCGTAACTTCGAGCGCATGACGGGTAAGTACGAAGGTACTGTTGCCGGCATCATCAAACGTTCGGTACGTATGAGTGCCATCTATCTGGCGCTGGTTGTGGCCGTAGGCTGGATCTTTATCCGCATGCCAACCGCCTTCTTGCCGGACGAAGATCAGGGCATTCTGTTTACCCAGGCGATTCTGCCAACCAACGCCACCCAGGAAAGTACCCTGAAGGTATTGGAGAAGGTTTCGGATCAATTCCTGGCAGACGAAAACGTCAAATCAGTTCTGAGTGTGGCAGGCTTCAGTTTCGCCGGTCAGGGTCAGAACATGGGTATCGCCTTCGTTGGACTGAAAGACTGGTCTGAGCGTACTGCTCCAGGCAGTGATGTTCAGGCGGTTGCCGGCCGCGCCATGGCGGTGTTCAGCCAGATGAAAGAAGCCTTTGTGTTTGCCTTCGTACCACCTGCGGTAATTGAGCTGGGTACGGCCAACGGTTTTGACCTCTTCCTGCAGGATAAGAATGGTCAAGGACACGAAAAGCTGGTTCAGGCCCGTAACCAACTGCTGGGCATGGCGGCTCAGAATCCCAACCTGGTGGGTGTACGCCCCAACGGTCAGGAAGATGCGCCCATGTATCAGCTACACATAGATCATGCCAAGCTACGGGCGCTGAGTGTCAACATAGGTGATGTCAACAACGTGCTTTCTGCCGCTTGGGGTGGCTCCTATGTCAATGACTTCATCGACCGTGGTCGGGTGAAGAAGGTTTATGTTCAAGCCGATGCCAAGTATCGGATGCAACCTGAAGATCTGGACTCCTGGTATGTGCGTAACACCCAGGGAGACATGGTGCCCTTCTCAGCCTTTGCCACCGGCAGCTGGGAGTATGGTTCACCACGCCTGGAACGCTTCAACGGCCTGCCGGCGATGAACATCCAGGGTGCGACGATTCCAGGCTTCAGTACCGGTGAAGCGATGAACATCATGGAAGGCATGGTTGACCAACTGCCTCCAGGCTTTGGTATCGAATGGAACGGCCTCTCCTATGAGGAACGTCTGTCAGGCAACCAGGCTCCTGCGCTCTACGCGCTGTCGATTCTGGTGGTATTCCTGGTACTGGCGGCCCTGTATGAAAGCTGGTCTGTGCCTTTCGCGGTAATTCTGGTGGTGCCTCTGGGTATTATCGGTGCCCTGATCGCCATGAATGGCCGCGGCCTGCCAAACGACGTGTTCTTCCAGGTGGGTCTATTGACTACTGTGGGTCTGGCGAC
Organism: Shewanella sp. Iso12; assembly: GCF_012030025.1. NCBI lineage: Bacteria > Pseudomonadati > Pseudomonadota > Gammaproteobacteria > Alteromonadales > Shewanellaceae > Shewanella > Shewanella sp. Iso12. The sequence goes on along the minus strand of NZ_JAAUHW010000003.1, from coordinate 128,480 downwards.
CAAGAACGCCATTCTGATCGTGGAATTCGCCAAGGAATACTATGAGCAGGGTGCCAAGCTGATTGACGCGACACTGCACGCAGTGCGGGTACGTCTGCGGCCAATTCTGATGACCTCGCTGGCATTCGGCCTCGGGGTTGTGCCACTGGCCGTCAGTACCGGCGTGGGTTCAGGCAGTCAAAACGCCATAGGTACCGGGGTACTGGGCGGTATGATCAGCTCGACCTTCCTGGGTATCTTCTTTATCCCACTCTTCTTCGTGGTGGTAGAGCGCATGTTCAGTAAGCGTGAGCGCGAAGAACGCAAACAGCGAAAACAGGCCGAGTAATTCGCCTGTCACCTCAAAGCCCGGCTTATTTGCCGGGCTTTTTGTTGCCTGCAGCAGGCGACTTCTCCATTGAGCTTCAATCACTTAACACCTGCATACCTCACATCCGGCCTCTGGGCTTGCCATGCCGCCCAAAATGTAAAATTGGAGGGAAACAAAGGGTTAAAGAAGCTGGTCAAGCGCGCCAATAAAGCTTAGGATCTGCACAGAAAACAGCACTTTTTGGAGTAATTCACCTTATGGGTATCAGAGCCATAGTCGTCGACACCGCCGGCACTACGACAGATCTTAACTTTATTCAGGATGTGCTTTTCCCCTATTCGGCCAAGGCATTGCCGGAATTTTTGGAACGCTATCAAGATAATATCCTGGTAGAAAACTGTATCAGCGACACCAAAGAGATGGCGCTGGAGCCGGATGCCGATCTGCCGCGGGTAATAGAAATACTCCAGCAGTGGGTTGCCGAAGACCGCAAGGCCACGCCGCTGAAAACGCTGCAGGGCCTGATCTGGAAACAGGGCTATGCCAAGAACGAGTTCACCGGTCATATCTATCCTGACTTCATTGAAGCCATCAAGGAATACAAGGCTCAGGGACTCAGGATATACAGCTTCTCTTCCGGCTCAGTGGAAGCCCAGAAGTTACTGTTCAGCCACAGTGACGGCGGCGATCTGACCGAGTTGTTCAACGGTCATTTTGATACCCGCACCGGCGGCAAGCTGGATAAGCAAGCCTACTGCAACATCATTAACACCATAAGTTTGAGCCCCAAGCAGATACTGTTTGTCTCCGACATGGTGGACGAACTCAAGGCCGCTGCCGCTGCCGGGCTGATCACCTGCCAAATGGTACGAGAGGCCGGACAACGCACAGGCGATTTCCGGCAGGTGAAGAGTTTCGCCGAGCTGAAGATTGACTGATAACAAGCAGAGTTAGCCGCTAAATCAAGGGGAGCCAATGGCTCCCCTTATTGTTTACAACACCTATTTCTTATCCCGGAAAATCAACGCCTGTACGGAATGTTGTTCCCCTCTTGAGACAGAGAGCCGCTGTTGTTATCCTGAGCCAACAAAAATAAAACGGTCGTTTAAATATGGAAGATTTTACTCAGCGTTACCCACAACACTCACAAATCCCGGTGGCCTGGGGCGAAATGGATGCCCTGCAACACATCAACAATGTGGTCTATTTCCGCTACTTTGAGACCGCCAGAATCGACTTCTTCAACCGCCATTTTCCCTTGGGTGAGATGTACAAACAGGGAATGGGGCCGGTAATAAGCGAAAACCAGGCCAGGTACAAGCGCCCGGTCACCTACCCGGATACCCTGTTGATAGGGATCAGAATAAGCGACATAGGTGAAGACAGGTTTACCATGCATTACGAGGCGTACAGTAAGGCGCAGCGAGCCATTACCACTACAGGCAGCTCTGTCGCCGTGATGTACGATTTCAAGAAAGGCACCAAGGCCAAACTACCGCAGGAACTGCTGACGATTCTCAGGCAACACAGCCAGGAAGCTTAAGCCAAGGCTAAGTCAGGGCTCGAGAGCAGGCTGGCGCCGGCCCTGCCGCAGTTTGCGCCTGTGCTGCTGTACCAAACGCAGTGCTCGGTACAGATCTTCTGTCGACAGCTCCAGGTAACGGCCGCCGTAAAACCACAGTGGACCGTACAACTGTCGGCAATGGGTTATGCTGATGGGTAACACCAGGTCATTGTTCAGCAGCAATTTCAGTTTCATGCCCTGATGCAAACGGCAGGCGGAGATCAAACCAACCCCGCCGCGGCTGATATCTTTGATATTTCCAAGCCCCAGCTTGCCGGGGCGCCACCAGTGCCAGTGTCCCAGTTGCACCGTCATGCCATCACAGTCGAGCAGGAAGTCGGCGTCATTGCCCAGCCTCAGGCTGATACGCAAATGCTCGCGTCGCTGCGCCTCGTCACTGCTATTGTCCGTCATTACTGGTACCTGTCCCTTGGCTGATTAAAGCGGGCCGCCTCATTGGCCTCAAAGAGTGCCTTTCCGCCTGCCAGGCTCTGGATCTGCTCGGAAGCTTCCTTGGTGAGGATCAGTATCTCCACTCTGCGATTGGCCGGGTTAAAGGGCTCATTATCGATAAAGGGCACCCGGTCGGCCATGCCGTTAACCTGAAGAATCTGCCCCTGACGTACGCCACCAAACTCTATGGTTTGTCTGGCAATCAGCGCCCTTTCACTGGACAACTCCCAATTGGTATAGCTGCGACCGACATAAGGCAGCGAGTCGGTATGGCCAGAGATGATCAGTTGGTTTTTCACCTGTTGTAAAACAGGCGCCAAGGCTAACAACAGATCTTCAAAATAGGGCCGCATCTGCGCCTGGCCCACTTTGAACATAGATTGTTCATTGTTGTCGTGAATGCGGATCCTTATTCCCTGAGGCACTGCGTCCAACTGTACGTTTTTACCCATACCCGCCTGGTCGACGACCCGCTGGATCTGCCGCGCCAACACTTCCAGTTGCACCTGAGTGGCAAACTCGCCTGGGATAATGGCATTCAGTTTGGGCCCCATACCGGCCTTGGGCTGCCACTTGCCTTCTGGTACATGGGTGCGCAGCGCAGGGCCACGCATCTCATCACCACTGGCCGGGGTAGGAACCACAGGTTGCTGCACACTGGGTTGCCCTTGCAGATCGATGAGCGAGGGGATGTTACGCAGATCGAAAGGGTTGATATCGCCGGAGGGATACAACTCACCATTCAAGTACTTAACCACGGTTTCCCGCTCTTTTTGATCCGCCACCTGCATGATCCACAGCACCAAAAACAACGCCATCATTGCCAGGGTAAAATCGGCAAAGGCGACCTTCCAGGCGCCACCATGAGCACCGTGTTGTTTGCCCGCCCGAGCACGACGGACAATGATAGTTTCCTGTCTTGGTGCCATTAACTTCTCTGTTCTGTCAGTATCTGTTCCAATTCCACAAAGCTGGGACGGCTCTCGGTCTGGATCTGTTTGCGGCCGGCATCTATCGCCTGTATCGGCGGTTTGCCCTTGGCGAACGTCGTCAGCATGGCGGCAATACACTTGAGCTGGCTGATCTGCCGATCCACTTGATGTTCCAGCGCCTTTGACAACGGCTCGAGCAAGCAATAACAGGCGAAAATCCCAATAAAGGTGCCCACCAAAGCAGCCGCTACCTTGACCCCGATCAGGCTGATGGGGCCATCAATGTTGGACATGGTAATGATGATCCCCATCACAGCCGCCAGAATACCGAATCCCGGCATGGCTTCGGCGATTCGTCCCAGTGCCAGCGAGGGGCGCAGGCTGTCTTCTTCGATTCTGTGGATCTCTTCCTCGAGTATCATTTCCAGGTCGTGGGGAGAGATTTTACCTATCGACTGCAGGCGCAGGTTATCAACCAAAAACTGCAGCAACTGAGGGTGTTCAAGCACCACCGGATACATCAAAAACAACGAACTCTCGTCCGGATTTTCGATATGGGCATCCAGCACCTTCATCCCCTGGGATTGGATCTGCGCCATCAGCATGTTCATCAGGCCAAACAGCTGAGGGTAGAGTTCCGGCTCAGGAGTATCCTGTCTGGCGATCTGGCGCAACTGCTGCCACAGCTCCACCAGTACAGCGCGGGGGTTGGCAATCAGCAAAGAGCCGATGCCGGCACCGAGGATGATCAGGATTTCTGCCGGTTGCCACAAGGCCAGCAGATTGCCGCCGGCCCAGGCATAGCCGCCGAAGACACACACCAAAATCACCATTAAACCAACAAACTTACTCATTATCAGGTTTCCAAATCAGAGTTGAGCCTGCCGATAAATCGCCTGTAACTGGCGCACGGCAACCTTGTGTAATTGACATATCCGGGTTTCGGTTAACCCCAGGGTGGCTGCAATCTCTCTGAGATTGAGTTCATGCTGATAATAAAGCGACAGAATTACCTGTTCTCTGTTGCTCAGTTGCTTGATTGCCGCAATTAACAGCTGATTGCGTTCAAAATCGACAATTTCCTTGTCCTGACCGCCCAGTGACAACCCCTCTCCCAGCATCTCATCCAAACTGGTCATGGATTCTGCCAGGGTTGCATGCAGGTAATCCCGGTACTCTTCCTGGGTCAGGCCCATTCTTGCAGTGACTTCACTGTCTTTCGGGTAACGGCCCAACTCCCGGGTCAACTGCCTGACCACATCGTTGAATGAGTGTGCCTGCTGGCGCACCGAGCGTGGCCGCCAATCCAGGCGCCGCAGTTCATCGAGAATGGCGCCACGGATCCTCTGGCCGGCAAAGGAGATAAAGCCGGCATCATATTCACCCGGATAGCGCCGGGCAGCCTCCAGCAGGGCCATCAGAGCTATCTGCTCCATGTCCTCCAGGCCGATAAGCGGGCCACAATGACTCTTGAGGGAACAAACTGTGCGTTTTACCAAGGGCAGATATTGATGTAACAACGCCTGCTCGGATTGCCGCTCATTGCCATACGCCTGATAACCCAAATCATAGGCTGTCATCTCACTGTCCAAGGTGCCTCCTTTACTGGATGACCATACGGGTGAACAGGACTTCTTCAATATCCAGAGTAAATTGATCTTTGGTCAGCACCTTGATCAGGGATTCTCTGGCCTCCAGTTGCAGCGTTTCCAGATTCTGCGGTTGATTCAGCACGTTGAAAGACTTGCTGCTGAACATTCGCATCATGGTGTTGCGAATAAGTGGATCGGCCGCCTTGATCTCCTGAGCCGCATTGTCACTGCGGGACTTGAGCGCCAGCTCGAGCAACAGGTAATGGGGATATTCATCACCCGGTACCGAAATAATCATCTTATCCAGCGGGTAAAAACTGGCCTGTGGTTGCACTTCTTCTTCCGCCGATAACCATTTCCCCAACCATGCGGGCGGCTGATGGCCGATGAAAAAACCGCCTCCAGTGGCCAGAATAAGTAACGCAACTATGAGTAAATTTCGTTTCATATCAATCTTTCATCTCTATCATCAGGCCAGTAGGTTCAGTTGCCTATCGCGTCTGCGATCGGCTTCTGTGTCACCTTTGGTTTCGTCCACCCGGGATGAAGCGATCGCGCCGGCATACCCTTCTCTGGCATCCTGCTCAGGTTGGTGTCGCTCGCTGTCGGTGGCTACATCCAGGGAAATATTGCCTTTGTGTTCCATGGCCAGTTCACTGCGCAGGCGTTCTAGGCCGCTGAGCAGAGCATCGCGCACATGGTTGTTGGCCGCATGCATCTGAATATGCAGCCGGTCACCGTCGAGGCGAATGTTCAGTTCTATCCGTCCAAGCTCGGGCGGGGTTAACTGCAGCTCGGCGGTTTGAATACGTTGATCTATCTGAAAACGCAGTTGATCTCTGAGTGGCAGCAACAGCTCTCTGGCATGCTGTACCTGAGTTCCCTGAGCGCTCAGAGGCAAGGGGCCCCACTGGCTCACGCCCGGGCGCTCGCTTGTCAATGCGGCAACCTCCGGCTGCAGACCAAGCTCAGCCACAGGCTTGCTGGAAGGATCAGCATGCCAGGCCGCCAGCTGCGCCGCGGCATTAACCGTTAGCTGTTGCGACGGCATGGCGGTCTGCGCCATGGTGCCAACGGGCAGAAAAGGTGTGCCTTTAGCCTCAGTTGCCGCACTCGAAACTTGAGAAGCCGCTTGAGGGAAGGCGGCGGCCAATTGCAGGCTTTGTCCCCGCATATCACCCGCACCTCTGCCCTCACCATTGAGCGGGTTCGCTGCCACAGGTTGGCTGATGCCTGCCAGTGACAGATTGGTTTGCTGCGTGCCCACAATGCCCTGCGCCGTGATGCCGGCCAAAGGTGGCACTGTATTTTCATCATGACCTTGGCCCTGCAATTGCGCCAAGGGTGCTCCTGGCGGAGTGGTCACTTGGATTGCAGTTGGCTGCATCAAAGGCGGCAAGAGTTCCTGCGCCACCACAGTATTGGCCGGCATCTCGCCTGCCGACTCTGTCCCTGATTCCCTATCCTCTACTGTGCTGCTTTGCCCTTGAGTAGTCTTTACCTGAGAGCCCTTCTCTTGAGCACCCTGCGCTTTGGCATTCATACCGGAAGCTGTGGAGTTGGCCGGCTGAGTCGCGGCCTGAGAAAGAGACTGTTCTTCCTGCCGATAAGAGTCCTTTCTGCCACTGCTGTCCGGGTGAGCGGACAAGGGCACTTTTTTCGCCGGCGTTTCAGCCAGCGCCGGGATCAGCGCAATACTCAATACAGGTCTCCTTTACTCATGTTTCCCTCTTGAAACTCGGGTTGGCTGAGTTGGGTCAGTTGATAGGCGGACATGCCCTCTTGTTGTGCCAGCAGTTGCTGCATCTGCCGCTGTAGCGATTCGCTCTTGGTTTGCAGCTGTTGCATCACTTGCGAGTGACAAAGCTCCAACTGTTTGCGCGCCTGTAACTCAGCCTGAGAACGGGGCTTTCCCTGCTGCCTGAGCAACTGGATCATCTGCCGGTTGACCCGGCATACTCCCTGCCAGTCTTCGGCCGCTGCCTGCTGTTGCAGGCGTTGTCCCAAGGCTTGCCAGCGGACTATCACAGACTCACTCAAGTTGGGCCCAACCTTCCCTAATCTGTTGAATAACCTGCACCACAGGTTGCAGTGCCTCTGGGTTATTTTCGACACTGGCGCTAACCAGTTGACGGCTGCAATAGTCATAGAGACGGTTGAGGTTGGTTGCTACTTCGCCGCCGTTTTCAATGTCCAACAACACATCAAGCCCATGGATCACATTCAAACACTTGTTGATACTCTGGCCCTTGGCCTCAAACGCCTTGCGTTCCATATGCCCCGAGGCTCTGGCTAGTTCATCCAGCAAGCCATCCAGCAACATACGCACCATCTCATGGGGGTTGGCCGCCGCGGCCCGGGCATCCAAGCTGGCCTGACGGTAGCCGCTGAAAGGATCCTGCTCATAAAACATCGAATAATTCCTCAGTAAAACAATCCACTGGCGCTGTTCAACTCATTGATGGTGGTTTCCATCGCGGTGAACTGCTTCAGATAGATCTGATAACGCTGTTCCATCATACGGTTATGGCGTTCCATATTGTCTTCGACCCGGTCCAACTGGCGTTTCAGGTTGTTCTTCTTCATATCCATATAGCCATCGAAACGGGTATAAGGTTTAGTGATCTCCTGAACCTTATCGACCATGCCGCCCTTGGCTCCGAAGAGATCACTGATCGCCTGCGGTTGGGTCTTCAGGGCGTTTTCCAGCTTTTTCTCATCCAGCTTTAGCTCACCATTACGGGTCAGTTCGATACCGGCGTCGGCCAGAGTCAAACCATTGGGAGCAGCCTGGAAACTCAGCTCACGCAGCCTTTGTTGCAGGGTTCTCAGGCTGGTATCACCCTTGAGGATCCCCAGCTGACTCTCATCTATCTTGCTGCTCTTGCTATCCTTGTCGTCCTTGTCTTTCGAGTCATCCAGGGCATCAACCCCCAGGCCTCGAGTCAATTGACTTATCTGCCGCAGCAGTTCATTGACTGTATCCACATAGGCTTTAACTGCCTCTTTGCCGGCTTCTTGATCCGCCTTGATACTGATATTGCTGCTGTCACCGGCTTCATGAACCTTACGCAGTTCGATATCCACCCCGTCCACAACCTGAGTCAGCATGTTGCTGGCCGAGGTGATACTCATGCCATTGAGCGTAGCCTTGGCATCCTGAGCGGCCTGAGTCTCGACCATGCCCCAGTCAGCACCATCCAGACTGATACTAATACTGTTGGCCTTGCCGGTTTCCTTCGAGGTCAGCATCAACTGCACCTGGCCGCCGGTGCGTACCAGGCTAGCCTGCACGCCCGGGTTGTTGGGATGCTGATTGATCATATCCCGCAGCTCACTGACAGAAACGCTGCCACCGCTGTTAACCATGGCCAGATCCACACTCATGCTCTTGCCACCCATGCTGATCTGAATAACCCCGGATGCCGGCAGAGTGGCATCTTCCGATGCAAAGGGCTTGACCAGTTGGTGTGCCTGAGCCAACTGCTCTACCGACAGCTGAAAATTCCCCTGCGGCGCCTTGGCCGAGCTGCTGACATAGATGTTTTCATCTGTGACCTCGGCGATATTGCCCTTGAAGGCATCGGTCCCAAGGGTTGTCAGTTTGCTGTTAAGACGATCGAGCCCCTTATCCAGCAAGGTGTAGGCATCCAACTGTTTCTGGTAGCCCGTCTTGCTGCTTTGATAGAGATTGTCTTTACCGGCCCTCTCGGCACTGATCAGCTGCTGCGCGAATTGGGCACCACTCATTCCGGAAATCATTTTCAACTCCTCATAGACACAGACTCGTGTCCTTGGAATATTCGGGGATAGCAAGAGGTATGCCATTCAAACGGCAAAGCTAACCCTTTGTAAAATTTGAAAGTTATTTAAGAGTGACTACTGTAGCTTGGTACAGTCTCTTCCTCGGAAGGCCTCAAACAGGAATCAGCTCTTCCGCCGTTTCTTTGTCGAGCTTAAAAAAAAGCGCCATCTTGACTGACGGCGCTTGGAACAAAATTTTTGCTTAGCCCAGCAGACCCATAACCAGACCAGTGTTCTGGTTGGCACGGGACAGTACGTTGGTACCGGCTTGAACCAGCAGTTGGTTCTTGGTCATGGCAGCTGATTCGTTGGCGAAGTCAGCGTCCATGATGCGACCGGCAGCAGCCTTGGTGTTTTCGGTCACGTTGGCCAGGTTAGAGGCAGTGTGGCCCAGACGGTTGATGTTGGCACCCAGAGTAGAACGGTTGGTACCGATTTCATTGATGTAAGTGTTGATGGTATCCAGATCGGCAATATCCAGAGCTGTTTCATCAGGTTGAGCACCCAGAGTCACTGTCATGGTTTCAGCCTTGCTGGCACCAATCTGCATGGCAACACCTGTACCCAGTTTGGTGAAAAGTTTTTCACCGGCATATTCAGTGTTGGTCTTGATACGGGTAGCTTCTGCTGTCAGTGCATCAAATTCAGATTTCAGAGCAGCTTTGTCATCGGCAGAGTTCACACCGTTGGCGTGTTGGGTTGCCAGCTCTTTCATACGGTTGGCGATAGAGCTCAGTTCACTCAGGGCACCGTCGGCTGTTTGCAGCATAGAGACGCCGTCAGAGATGTTACGGCTGGCAGTGCTCATACCAACAACGTTGGCGTTCAGACGGTTGGCAATTTGCAGGCCAGCGGCGTCATCATCGGCACCATTGATGCGCATACCAGTAGACAGGCGCTCCATGGCGGTAGACAGCAGGCTGTTGTTTTTGTTTACGGAGTTCTGGGCAACCAGAGAGGCATAGTTAGTATGTACAGACAACATGGTTTGTTTCTCCCGAAGAGTGTATTTGTGTCATTAACAACAAAGCGACCCGAAAAAACCAAACTGAAAGCCTGATTGAAAAAAACTTTAAAAAGACCAAATTATTTGAGCAGATCCTCGGCGTGACCTCGGCCGATGTTGGCCTGGGCCAGCAGTGCCTCCAGTTGCGAGCCGAAGCAAGCATCCACAGGCGGCAGAGAAATTTCCCCCAGTTGCTGCAACAAATTGCTGGTGACTTGCTGTTTCTGTGCCTGCCAATCCTGACGCCAGTGTTCTATCCGCCGCGCAGTACGCTCAAGCTTGGCCCGGGTCTGACACAACATCTCCGGGCTGTCGAAACGCCATTCTCTGGGATCGCGCCAGTCCAGCAGTTCTTCCAGCCTGATATTGTGCATCTCACCGGCCGGCAGGCGCATACCTTGGCCACTGAGACTGAGATTACCCTGCAGCTGTTGCCACAGTTGGTCATCGCATTCAAACACAGCCTGTTGGTTTTCGACATTGAGTGAGATACCCAAAGGCGCCAGCTGCTCGTTGATTAACTGTGCCAAACGGCTCGGGTCGGTATTGGCCGGCAGTTGCAACGACAGGCTCTGTGGCCCATCGGCACCCGGCAGCAGCAGTTGCAGGCTTTCTTCCCTGTGTTTGGGCTCCAGCAGGGAAACCGCCTTAAGTCGAAAGCGCCGCCGCAAGGCTCTGCGTCTGGGATAGATGATGTTGAACATGGGATCCCACAAGGGGTACTGCAGATAACTGGGCTGCAACTGCTGCAACTGCTTTTGCAGCGACAACAGTCGCTCAAACTGCTCGGCAGAAGGCTTGATAAGCAGCAAGGGCCGCATCCTCTCAAGAACCCGCAGCACCTCTTCAAAACCTGCATCCACCAGCTGCATGGCACTGATGTTATGTTGCAGCCGGGTGGCCCGCTCCCAGCGCTCGAACGCCACTTGCCGATAAGGCAGCAGCTCGCGCCAACTCTCCTGAGTACTGTTGACCACTGTCATATCGAGCAGGGGGGCACTCTGGCTGATGGGTCTTATCTGCCCGGCCAGTTGCAGGGCATCGGTAACCGAATGGATCATGGCACCCTATGACAGTCTTGGAACAAGTTAGGCGTCTCCCCAATCCTGATTAAAGCTGGTTGAACAGCGTCAGTTGGCTGATTTTGACAAAACTCTGCTGCGACACCCGCAAGGCCGTCAGCTTCATCTGAAACTCTGAGGTTGCCGCCGGATAGTCCAGCGCCTCGGTTTCGCCTATCACTTCCTTGGTGAACAGTGCCATCTCCTGATGACTGCTCTTGCCAAGACTCAAGCGGTTCTGTTTGCCACCTATGTCTGTAATCGCCGCGCCTATACTGGAGAGAGTCTCATCCAGAGACTGCATCATGGCGCCTGCCACGGCCTCAAAATCGGCATCACCGGGAGCCTTGGCCGGATCCCGCAGCACTTCGACATACTCGGCGGCTTGATTGAGCAGATCCTGGCTACCGTTACCGAACCAGAACTCCTGCGCCGTGACGTTGGCATCGACCCAGGAGTCGGCAGCTATCTGCACCTGACGATGCTGGGCATCCCCTTGAAACTGATAGCGACCACTGCTGTCCTGTGCTACCGCCGGAGTACGGCTAAGGTTGCCGGAAAACAGATAGTTGCCGTCGGCATCCCTGGCGTTGAGGATATCGACACAGGTGTCCATCAGGGCCGATAGTTCATCGGCATAACCCTGTTGGTCGGCGGCCGACAGTTGACCACTGTTGGCGGAAATGACAATTTCCCGCATCCGGCTCTGCGCCTGCACCAGGCTATCGAGATAAGTTTCCACCCGCCCGAGACTGGTCGACAGGCTGTCGATATTGCTTATGTACTGTGAAGTCTTGGCCAGGTCCCGCTCGCAGTTGAGCACTTTTACCTTGCCTATGGGGTCATCGGAAGGACGCAGCAAGGCCTTGCCACTGGACAGCTGTTGATCCAGTTGCCCCAGTTGACTCAGTGTCTGTTGCATTGAGTGCAAGTTGGCACTGTACATATTAAACATGGCTACCCGCATTCAGGACTCCTTAAATACTGTCCAGCAGGGACTGGAACAGCCTATCGGCCGTGGCTATCACCCTGGCATTGGCCTGGTATGACTGTTGATAAACGATCAGGTTGACCCCTTCCTCGTCCAAATTGATGCCACTGGTGCTGGCCCATTGGCTCTGTGCTTCTTTCTGTAGTGCCAGCGCTGTCTTGCTCTCTTGCTGCGCTTGCCGGGAAATACTGCCCAGCTCACCCACCTTACTGGCATAGGCATTGCCCAGGGTGGCTCGACTGCCCATGGAGGCGAAGTCCAGCTCCTGATTGGCCAAGGCCACAAAGGCCTTGAGATTGCTATTATCCCCCGGAGTGCCATCCAGGCCGAACGCCAGATCGCCGGAGTTCAGGCCCTGATTGAGCCGCAGACTGCCCGCCGGGTTGGAAGCATCCAAGTGCCAAATGGCTTGAGTCGCCTTATTGCCAGCCAGATCTGTGCCTTTAGCCTGAATGTCATTCATCTGTTGTGCCAACTGGGTTGCCAGTTCATCCAGGAAAGCCCGACTCTGTTTCAGGTTGGTATCCCGGTAGTTGAGCAGAGCCCCCAGCTGACCACCCGTCTCCTGTAACTTAAACTGAGACTGGCCAAAACTGAGCTCTAAATTGATTTGCTTGGGATTTGCCGGATCTGTCACGCCCTTGAGTGTTGCCGGAACAATACCACTCAGCAGCGGCTGCCCCTGAGAGAGCGAGATATTGGCCAGGCCCTTGTCATCCATCACTACCCGGATATCCATGAGTGAAGATAATTCAGCTATTGCGGCATCCCGGTTATCCAATAGCGAGGCCGAAGGCACCTTGGCAGCCCCGTCGGCGGCGATATCTTCATTCAAGCGAGCTATCTTCTCCAGCAGAGTATTGATCTCTTTGATGCTGGCCTGGGTCTGGCCGACGATTTGTTGCTCTTGACTGTCCAGCCCTGAGGCTATCGAGTTGAAACGCTGCGCCACGCCGTTGGCTTCATTGAGCACCGCCTGTCTGAGCGCCGGGTCATTGGGCTTTTCCATGGCCGCATTCATGGCGGCAAACAGATGATCCAAGCCGGTAGAAAGGTTGTTGCTGTCGGCGGCCATCAGCTGTTCCAGCTGGCCGGCATAGCTCTGTTTAACACCGGCGAAGCCCACATCACTGCCGGTACGCCACAGTTGCATCACCTGATACTGATCCGAAATCCGCCGCACCCCATCAACACTGACGCCATTACCGGCGCCATAGGCGCCGCCACCGACTGAGCTGAGCAACACCTGCTGGCGGGAATAGCCAGGCACCATAGCGTTGCTGGTGTTGTTGGACATGACTTGTAAGGCCGCCATGCTGGCATTCAGCCCGGACATGGCGTTATTGAGCAGATTCATTCAGTCTCCTTGTGAACTGGCGGAACCAGGAGTGCAGGTTGCATTGCCATGGTCGTCTTCTCAGAAGAAGCGACCGGTTCGGCACTAAACTGAAGTTTTGCCCCTAATTGTCGACTCATAACATCCGCAAGCCCGGTCGATTGCATCTGCGACAACCTCAGTGCCAGTTCGGAATCATACCAATCCCGATACAGGCCATCGTTGCTGGATGACAGCAGATTCTCTTCATCGGCAATGGCATCGCTGGCGGTACGCATCTGTTTCAGCACAGTCTGCAAAAACATGGCTTCAAACTGCTGGCTGACCTGTTTCAGGGCGCCCTTTTCGCCATGCGCCTTAATCAGCTCGCCCGAATCGAGCCGCCCCAGCAGCCCCGGAGTTTGGGTTACTTTCATCAGATCACCACCAGATCAGCTTCCAGGGCACCGGCTTCTTCCAGTGCCTGCAAGATAGCCATCAGATCCATGGGAGAGGCTCCCATGCTGTTGACGGCACGTACGATATCATTCAAAGAGCTACCCTCTGGCCAGACAAACATACGTCCGTCTTCCTGTTGAATATCCACATCCGAGTCATTGGTCACCACGGTTTGACCGGCGGCATCGCCAAAAATCCCCGGATTGGGCTGGCTCACCTGCTGCTTCTCTGTAATGGTCACTGTCAGGTTGCCGTGGCTGACGGCGGCCTTGCGCACCACCACATCACCGCCCATCACCACAGTCCCTGTGCGGGCGTTGAACACCACCTTGGGAGGAATGCGGCCGGGCTCGACCATGATGTCTTCCAGCATAGACATAAACATTACCCGCTCCCGCTCGGATTGCGGCGCCCTGACGCTCACCCGTGCATGGCTCTCGGCCTTGGCGACATCCGGGCCAAACACGGCGTTGATCGCCTTCTCAATATTGCGGGCACTGCGAAAGCCAGCCTGCTTGAGGTTGAGTATCACCTGCGGATTACTGGCAAAAGAGCTGGGAATGACAGCCTCGAGCAAGGCGCCCCCAGGAATACTGCCGACGGTAGGCACATTGATGGTCATGGAGGTGCCGTTGCGGCCCTGGGCCGACACGCCGCCCACTACCAGATTCCCTTGGGCGACGGCATAGATTTCACCGTCGACCGCCCGCAAAGGCGTCATCAACAGAGTGCCGCCCCTGAGGCTCTTGGCATCCCCTATGGAGGAGACGGTCACATCCAGAGTCTGCCCCGGACTTGCCAGCGCCGCCACATTGGCAACCACGGCCACGGCGGCAACGTTTTTCAGCTTGGGATCCATGCTGCCATCAATCTGCACCCCAAACTGTTTCAGCATGTTCACCACCGACTGGCCGGTAAACTTCACCTGGTTCTTGTCACCTGTACCGTCGAGACCCACCACCAGGCCATAGCCCACCAGTTGGTTTTCGCGGATCCCCTGCACATCTACCATATCCAGCAGATGGCGACTCTTCTCGGCCAACACCTGGCCCGGCATGGTAAGCCCCAGCAACAGCAGAGCTAAAAGCAGTCTTGTCATCTTCATTCCTGTTACATAGGGAACCAGGGGCTGTTGAAGTAGCGAGCCGCCCAGCCCATGGCATTGCTGTCGGCAATGGCGCCCTGGCCACCGTAGATAATGCGGGCATCGGCAATCCGCTGCGATGAGATGGTGTTCTGGTTGTCTATGTCATCGGAGCGGATAAGCCCGATAAGACGCAGATACTCATCCCCCTGACTGAGGCGAAGCCATTTCTCACCGCGGATCAGCAGCACGCCGTTGGGCATCACCTTGGCCACCGTCACTGTAATGGCGCCGGAAAGCTGGTTCTGCTGAGTCGTGGCGCCGCTGCCATTGAAGCCACGGCCAAACTTGCCCTCACCATTGGCGCTGAAACTACTGTCATCCACCCCGCCCTGAACGCCAAAGTTCAGATCCTGAGACTTATTGGTCTGGGTATTGGCCTTCTTGCTGGAATAGGTCTTCTCATCCAGGGAGACTGTGAGTATGTCTCCCTCGCGAAAGGCCCGCTTGTCCTTGAACAGGGTCAGCATAAAACCGGGGCGATACAGGCTGCCGTCTTTGGCTTCCGGCAAGGAGTAGTCCACCTCAGGCGGCGCCCATTCTTTGTTGCCCGGCTGCTGTTCTGCGTCAGGGAAGTGGGAGATACAGCCGCTGAGCGACAGCATCAGCAGCGCCAACAAGAGTCTCATGATCTTCATACCGATTGGTTCAGGAACTTGAGCATATCGTCAGTGGCTGAGACCACCTTGGCGTTCATCTCATAGGCTCTCTGGGTCGAGATCATCTCTACCATCTCTTCGACCACATTGACGTTGGCCCCTTCGAGCGCACCCTGGCGCAAACTGCCCAACGCTTCCTCGCCGGGAACTCCTTCTATCGGCACACCGGAAGACGCGGTTTCGTGGTACAGGTTATTGCCTCGGGACTCGAGCCCGGCCGGGTTGGCAAAGTGCGCCAGGGTGATCTGTCCCAGCTCCATCGCCTCTGCCTGACCCGCCACTTTGGCACTCACCACACCGTTTTCGGCTATAGTGATCCCGGTGGCGGTTTCGGGGATCTGGATGTTGGGCACCAAGGGCAGCCCTTGGGAGGTCACCATAATGCCGTCGCTGTTACGATAAAACTGGCCGTCACGGCTGTATGCCACTTCGCCATTGGCTTCTTCAATCTGGAAAAACCCCTGGCCCTCAATAGCGATGTCCAGTTGCTGATTGGTAGTGAGTATGTCGCCTGTGGTGAACACCTTCTGGGTGCTGGCCACTCGGGCGCCCGTGCCCAATTGCAGCCCTGATGGCAACTCATTGAGCTCGTCTACTTGGCCGCCTGGTTGGCGCTGTACCTGATAGAAGAGATCGTTGAAACCGACTCTATCGCGCTTGAAACCTGTGGTATTAACGTTGGCCAGGTTGTTGGCGATGGTCGTCATCTTCACATCCTGAGCAGTCAATCCTGTCTTACTCACCCATAATGCCGATTGCATTTAGACTCTCCTCAATATTAGGCGTCACGCAGCAGGCGATTACCCGCCTCAGCCAACTTCTCTGCGCTTTTCATTAACTTAATTTGCACTTCAAACTGACGTCCCAGATCCATGGAGGCTAGCAACTCACCAACGGCATCGACATTGCTACTCTCCAGCGCGCCGGAAGCCAGCCGTACTTGCTCGGACACCTGGGCCTCGCCGTTGTTGGCATACAGCAAACCATCGGCGCCCTTGTGCAGCTGACTCTGGGCAGCGTTCACCAGCTTGAGCTGGGCAACCTCTTCAATCAGCCCACCCTGCTCGGCCACTATCGACAGACGGCCGTCTTCACTGACAATCAGCTCGCGATACTGAGGCAGCACCAAAGGCCCATTGGCGCCCATCAAGGGGAACCCCGCCACTGTCAGTTCACCATTGGCACCTTCGCTGATGGCGCCGTTACGGGTATAGGCTTCGCCCTGAGGTGTTTGCACTGTGAAATAGCCATCGCCCTTAATCGCCATATCGAGCCGGCGCCCAGTGCTGACTATCTCTCCATGGCGGCTGTTGAAACCGACATTCTGGGTCTGCGGCAAGATCCGCGAAGCAAAGCTTCCCTGAGTCTCAGGCACAGGAACCGCAGCAACCCGCTCCAGATCGGCACGAAAGCCCTGGGTATCGGCATTGGCCAGGTTGTTGGCCCGAATTGCCTGGGACTGCAGAATGCGGCTGGCACCCTGGGCCGCGGTATAAATCATCTTATCCATGAGTCATCCGTCAGATGGCGTTCAGCAGCGCCTGCTGCATGGTCGAGTTGGTGTCCAGTACCTTGGCATTGGACTGATAGTTACGCTGCGCCGTCATCAGGCTGACCATCTCGGCCGTGGTATCCACGTTGGAACCCTCAAGATAGGCGCCCTTCAGGCTGCCCAGAGTACCGCTACCAGGTGCGCCGACTGTGGCCTGCCCAGCTGAGGCAGAGGCCTGCCAGGCGTTGTTGCTCACCGGCGTCAAACCATTGGGATTGTTGAAATCTGCCAGCACCACCTGACCTTGCAGCAACTCCTGACCATTGGTGTAGGTGCCAAAGAGCATCCCGCTGTCATCCAGGCGTATCTTGTTGAATTCACCGGCGGCATAACCATCCTGGCTCAGGCTGGAGTTGTTATAGTCATTGGCATATTGAGTGAACCCTTCATAGTTCACCGCCAGGCTGACATCCTCGGCACCGGCCTTGGCGGGCAGAGTCAGGCTCAGCTTGTCGCCGCCGCTCAGGCTGCCCTTCTTGTCAAACTGCAGGCTGTGGCCGTCTTTGGGTTCGAGAACGGCCGAGTCCAGCACGAAGTAGACTTTCCATTCATTGTCGCCTGTCTTGGCGTAGTACTGGGTCAGGGATCTCTGGTTGCCGAGTGAGTCGAACACACTGACAGTACCCGAGGAGTGATAACTCGCCGGGTCTGTGGGCGAAAATGGCGTCGTTGCAGGATCTATGGCTTCCATACGCGCATCCAGGTTGGACACCTGATTGACCAGAGTCGACGCCTTGGCCGGCAGAGAACCTGTCTTGATCTGCAAGTCACCCATGGTGCCTGTTTGCAGCACGCCATCGGCCGTGGCCGGATAGCCCTGCAGACGGTTGCCGACAGGATCTGTGATAAAGCCCAGAGCATCCTGGCCGAAGATCCCGGCGCGGGCATAAAGATTGGAGCCATCGGTGCCACGCAACATAAAGAAGCCACTGCCCTGAATCCCCATATCCAGCTCACGGCCTGTGTAGGTCAGCGTGCCCTCACGGGAGAAGTTCTGGCTGGTATTCATCACATTGACACCGGCACCCATGCCACTGTTGTAGATGGCGGCAAACTCGCTGCGACCACCACGGAAGCCCCAGGTAGAGGCGTTGGCAATGTTGTTACTTATGGTGTTGAGGTCCTGACTGGTGGCCTGCAATCCACTTAGCGCAATATTGAAAGACATCTTGTCTCCTGTTATGAAACTTCGGAAATATCCAGCACAGACACTGTGCCCAAACCATTGGCCAGCTCAGCCATCATCATGCCCTTGGCACTGACGAAATGAACCTTGCTGATTTCGCCGGCGAGAAATGACTGAGCCTTCAATGCTTTTTCACCGTCGCTGGCCTGAACTTTCAATTGGTATTCCCCCAGAGGAAGCCCCAGTCCTTCGGGATCTATCTGAAAACTGACATCGCCTGCCGCCTGACTGCCGAGCTCCAGGGTTTTGACGACTTCCCCGTTTTTATCGCTGATCTCCACAGTCACCGCCGAGGCGCTGTGCTCCAGATAGACTTTGCCGTCTATCACATGTTCGGCCGCGGTAAAGCTGTCCGCCGGCACCATGGCCTGCTTACCGATAAGGGAAGCCGATTGCACCAGCCCGAGGTTTTCCATCATGGTCATCTGGTTTTTCTGGTTCTGGCGCATCGCCTCCAGACTCTCCACCTGGGAGAACTGCGCCAACTGGCCCAGATACTCACTGGCATCCAGGGGGTTGGTAGGGTCCTGATTCTTGATCTGGGCTATCATCAACGACATGAACTCGTTCTTCAGCGAAGCGGGATCATTGCCGTTGGCACGGATGGCATCTGTCTTCTGGCCATCTTCGCGGGTATTGACGTTCTGTACCTGTTGCATCCTCTATTCCCTTATTTTCCCAGAGCCAGGAGTCCCTGCTGCATGGAGCGGGCGCGGTTCATCACTTCGACACTGGTTTCAAAAGCGCGGCTGGCGGCCATCATGTCGGCCATCTCTTCCACTGTGTTGACATTGGAATAGGTCACATAGCCATCGGCATTGGCCAGCGGGTGGCCGGGTTCATAACGGGTTTCCAACGGTGCATCGGACTGCACCAGGGCCTTGATCTGCACCTTGGCACTGACGCTGTTGTTTTGTTGCTGATAGAGGGTGGAAAATACCGGTTTTATCGCCCGGTAGGCGCTATCACTGGACTCGGCAGCCACACCTGCGTTGGCCAGGTTACTGGCGATAGCGTTCAGTCTCAGGGTCTGCACCGTCATGCCACTGCCGGCAACCTGATATATCTCTGCAAATGACACGATTACTTCCCTTCGATAGCGGCCTTCAGGCCTTGGATTTTCATGTTGAGAAAGGTCAGGCTGGTCTGAAAGTCCATGGCATTTTGTGAAAAACGCGCCTGCTCCTGCCCCAGTTCAACCGTGCTGTTATCGGCACTGGACTGATAAGGTACCCGATACCCCACTGTGTACTGCCCTCCAAAAGGGATGCCGGCATCCAGCTGCGCCATCAGAGCACCAAAGTCCAGATCTCTGGCCTGGTAGCCGGGTGTTTCGGCGTTGGCCAGGTTTCCGGCCAGCACCTTGCTGCGCTCAACCCTGAAATCCAATAATTGAGGATGCAGACCCAATGCCGCATCGAGCTTGATAGCCATGGTTTCTCCTAGTAAGGTATCCATAGGTTTTCGCTCCTTGTAACAAATACCATGCCAATAGTTTTTACCCTTAAAATACAATGACTAAAAAGCCAACCGCCAATAATTGCGGAACCCTGATTTCCCCTTTTGCCTTGCTGCTTTCGCTGTTGTTTCCGCTGCTTCCGTTGCCGGCGGCCGCCTCGGCCAACCAGGTCGAGCAAGCGGCCAGACAATATCTGCAGCAGCAATTGCAGCAGTTTGCTGCGGCGCAACAGATGAAACCGCTTCAAAGCAAGATTCGAATGACACTGCCATCTGGGGTCAAGCGCCTGGCCGACTGCCCGCAAAAGCCGGACATCAACCTGGCCAACCCTTCGGCGCCGCTCTGGGGACGGGTATCTTTGGAGGTGCGTTGTCCGGCGGCCGACTGGCGTTTCTTTCTACGGGCCAGGGTCGAAGCCAAGGCCCAATTGCCTGTGCTGACACAAACCCTGCACAGAGGCAGCATCATCGACGCGCGGAACATAGAGTGGCGCTGGCTGGAGTTGCAGGCCAGTGACAGAGACATTGTCAGCAGCCAACGCGAGCTCATAGGCAAACAGGTGGCGCGCAGGATCCGCGCAGGTGAAGCCATCTTGCTGCGACAGCTGAGCCAGAGTGATTGGGTGCGTGCCGGTGAACAGGTGATCATCCAGGTCAGCCAGGAGGGTTTTGAAGCTCAAATGCCGGGTACCGCGCTGGAAAGTGCCTCCCGGGGAGAAGTGATTAGGGTGCGAAACTTAAGCTCGCAGAAGGTCATCAAGGCCTACCCGATAGCGCAGGGCATAGTTACACCACAAAAGTAATTACATCACAAAAATAATTTTATTTTTTACGGATCCGGTCGCCTTTACTCACTAGAGCACATTATTTCGGGGGTTCAATGGAAATCACTCAGCGTCTGCATGCGGTTGTCAGCGACAGCGGCGTCACCGCAGCGAATCGGCGTCAACGCCAGGAAACCACGGTATCCGCAGCCCAGCAGGATAAGGTAAGCCCTGAGTATCACTGGCTGAATCAGGCCCAGACTCAACTGGCTCAGGAGAGCGAGGTAGATCAACTTAAGGTGGCCAGCTTGCGTCAGGCACTGCAACAGGGCAATTTTGAACTGGATGTCGAGGCCATGGCCAAAGCGATGCTGCAGCAGCACGGGAAACAGGACAAGTAAGCCATCCATGAGCAATAAACGCGAAGCAGTGCAAAGTCTGGTCGCCGGGATCCGCCAGGACATACTGGACTACCGGGAGTTAAAGAAGCTGCTGCAACAGCAGCGCCAGTTGATGCTGCGCCATGACAATCAAGGGCTTATCCAGCATAACCAGCAGCAGGATCAGTTAGTTGCCAAGTTACAGCACAATTCGCTGCAGCGCGCCGCACATCTGGCACAAATAGGTGTCAGCAATGATCATCAGGGCATACGCCAACTGCAGAGTAAACTGCCCGAGCAGGCAGCTCACAAACTGGAACAACTGTGGCAGCAACTGCTGCAACAGGCCAGAGAGAGCCAGAGACTCAACGAGCTCAACGGCCAACTGCTGGTGCGCCAACAGGAGATCATCCGCGGCATTCTGGGGCTGGGAAATGCCGATGAGTACCCACAGAACCTCGCCTCACCTCAGTTTCCCTGAAGCCTTAAGCCGCGCCGTACTGCTGCCCGCCAACTCATCAAGCTGAAACTGCTCCTGCTGCTCCAGCCGTCGTCGCTGTCGCTGTTGCTGCTGCCCGTCAAACCAATTCACCCGCTGATAACGCCCCAACTGCTGCAGCCATAAGCCCTGCAGCCTTTGTTGTTCATTGCCGAGCAACTGCTGCTGAGTATTGAGACTCTGCTTCAATGGTTGCAGCCTTTGCAGCAAGGCCTGACTGTTGCAAAGCCCCACTATTGAGCCCTGACGAAACTGGCTGTAATGGGACTCCAGTAACGCCACCTGCTGCTGTTGCCCCTGTACCTGGGCCTGACGTTGCTGCAGCGCCTGTTTTTGCTCCGCCAACTCGCTGAGCTTACGCTGCTCAAGATGGCTCAGGCGTTGCAACAGTTTCATGACTCACCTCGCAGTGCGCGGGTCAGCGATTGCAGTTGCTGTTGGCTGCCCGAAAGGTCAACTGCCTCGTCTGTGGTTTGGGTCAGGTAGTCGGCAATCCTCGGGTAATGGCTCACGGCGGCATCCAACTCGGGATCCTGCCCCGGTTGATAACCGCCCAACGGCAAGAGCTCACGTACTTCCTGATAACGCGCCAACATACGCCGAACCAGTGCCATCTCCTGCTGTTGTTCCTTGGGGGCAATCTGCAGCGCCAAACGACTGATAGAGGCCCCCAAATCCAGTGCCGGGAAATGCCCGGCCTCAGCCAAGCGGCGGCTCAGGAAGAAGTGGCCATCCAGTATCGCCTTGGCCGCATCGGCGATGGGATCCTGCGTATCTTCCCCTTCGGTCAGCACAGTGTAAAACGCCGTCAGGGTTCCCAGTGGATGGGTGCCGTTGCCCGCCATCTCCACCAATGAAGGCAGTTGGGCGAAGGCCGAAGGCGGATAGCCTTTGGTGGCCGGCGGTTCCCCCAAACTCAGGGCTATCTCCCGCTGTGCCTGGGCGTAACGTGTCAGTGAATCAACCAGCAGCAACACCCTATGGCCCTCGTCGCGAAAGCCACAGGCTATCTGGTGACACAGGCGCATGGCTCTGAGGCGCATCAAGGGGGAAGTGTCTGCCGGAGCGGCAACCACCACGGCGCGGCGGCGCCCCTCTTCACCCAAGGCCTGCTCGATAAACTCGCGCACCTCTCGGCCGCGCTCGCCAATGAGCCCTACCACCACGCGGTCGGCCTCGGTGAAGCGGGTCATCATCCCCAGCAGTACACTCTTGCCCACCCCGGGACCGGCAAACAAGCCTACCCTTTGACCACAGCCAACCGGCAGCAAGCCGTTGACGGCTCTGACCCCCACATCGAGAATACGGGTAATGGGTTGCCGGGCAAGAGGATTGGGCACCTGAGTGACCGGGCGACAAAACTGCACACCACTCAGCGGCCCGAGCTGATCCAGCGGCTGGCCAAGGCCATCGAGTACCCGGCCGAGCAGGCCGGCACCCAGAGGGATCTTATGGGTCTCTGTCTGGGGAATGACCCGGGCGCCAGGGCTCAGCCCCTGGGTGTCTGTGATAGGCATCAGGCAGAGGATCCCCTGATGGAACCCCACCACCTCGGCCTCGACATAGGCGCCATCGCGCCGCTCCACCATGGCGCGATCGCCAATACCCAGGTTGCAGCCGACCGCCTCCAGCAACAGGCCACTCACGCGGGTCAGGCGTCCGTATATCTGGGCTACCGGTACCCGGGGCCAGTTTCCGGCCAGGACATTAGTCTTCATTGCTGGCGACTGTGGCCTCGGCTTCTGGAATCAAGTCGTCGTTCAAATGAGCTTCAACCTGATCCATACAGTTGTTGAGGCGGGTTTCCATGGAAGCATCGGCATCGCACTGATCGCAAACCACCCGGCAACTGCCCTGGCTCAGGCTGTCGTCGGCCACCAGGTGCCAGTCGGCCACCTTGTCGGCCGCTAGATGCTGTAGCTGTTTGATGGTTGAGGGTTCCAGGTGGATCTTGATATCGCTGGCATCCTTGGGCAGTGCCTGCAGGGTTTCTTCAACCAGAGCAATGATCTGCAGCGGCTGCAGCGACAACTCGCAGCGGATCACCTGCTGTGCCACCCTTCTGACCAGGTCGACAATCAACTGCTGTTGCGCCTGGATCTGCTCGGCGTGGCTCTCGGTGAGCAGCTGCTGCAATGCCGTCATGGGCGTCAATAGCTGATTCAACTGCTCATCTATCTGTGCCAATCCCTGGCTGCGCCCCTGCTCCAGCCCATCCCGCAGCCCGGATTCCTGGCCCGCTTGGCGCCCCTCGGTTTCGCCCTGAGTCTTGCCGGCTTCAAAGCCCTGTTCCCAGCCTTCCTGATAGCCCTGCTCCAACGCTTGCTGGAAGTCTTGCCAGTTGCCTTGTTCAGGACTCTCCCCTTCCAGGGGAGCAAATTGATAACGGCGCACCTGAGATGCACCTATGCGCCAAAGGCGACTATCTGCACCCATTATTCAACCACCTGTTCTTCAAACAGTTGCAGCTCGATTTCGCCGTTCTGCATCATCTCTTTGGCCGTTTCCATAATGTTGCGTCGCGCCTCATTGGCCATGCTCAGCGGCACAGCGCCCAAGGCCTCGGCCTGGGTCTCAATGGCGGAAGACATCCGCTTGGGCAGGGCGTTGAGCAGAGTGCGTTTCAGTTCGCCATCAATACCCTTGAGTGCCAGTGCCAGCGACTCGGCTTCGACCGCCCCGAGGATTTCCTGCAGGGTTTCCGGCTTTTGACGGCCCAGGATGATAAAGTCGAACATGTTTTCGGTAACATCATTGGCCAGATGCTTGTCCTGCAAGCGTATCATCTGCATCAGATGTTCACGGTCACCATCGAAGCGGTTGAGAATGTCGGCCACCTGACGCACGCCGGACACCTGGGTATGACTCTTCTCCATCGCCATCACCATGCAGCGCTCCACCAGTTGCCGCAGCTCTTCCACCACATCCCGGTCCAGCTCGCCGAGGCGGGCTATGCGTACCAGCACTTCGTCCTGGTTGTCTCCCGGCAGATGTTGTAATACCTGAGCGGCAATTTCCGGTGGCAAGAGTCCCAACATGATGGCCTGCAGCTGCACATGTTCGTGTTGCAGCTCCCGCGCCAACAGCTTGGCATCGACCCACTCCAGCCGCTTCACCAACATCTTGACCTCATCGCCATAGATGCTGTCGATAAGGCCCTTGGCGACTCTGTCACCCAGTGCCAAATCCAGGGTTTTCTGGAGATAGGCTCTCGATGCCCGGGCGATACCGGCCTGCTCTTTGTAGCGGTTGAAGAAGCGATCCAGTACAGATTCCGCTTCCTGCTGGGTCACCGAAGACAGGCGCGCCATCTTGTAACTCAGTTGTTCCACATCCTGGCGGTCGAGGTGCGCCATGACCTGAGAGGCACCTTCCTCACCCATACACAAGAGCAACATGGCCGCCTGCTCAAGATTGTCCAGAGTCGTTTGTTCAGTCACGATTTTTGTCCTTCATCCAATGGCTGATCACTTCGGCGACTCTGGCGGGTTCTTCCGTTGCCAGCAGTCCCAGGTGCTGCATTTTCACCGTCAGTGGCGAGCCGGGCGGTGGCAGATTCGACTGCGGCAAGGCCTTGCTGTCCTCTGCCTGCAATGCCAGCTGAGGCGGCTCAATGGCTTGTGTCAGGGGCTCGGCTTCCAGCGCCATTTCAGCGGCTTTGTCACCGGCCTTGTTGCCAGAGTGTCTTGAACCTGAATCACCGCGGGTCAGGTGCTGAACCAGGGGGCGCAACACGAACAGAATAAGCAGTAAGGCCAGTAGAGTGCCTATGCCATATTTCAGGTATTCATGCAGATACTCGTTCTGCCACCAGGGCAAAGCTTCTATCACGGGCTTTTCCGGCACC
Organism: Shewanella sp. Iso12; assembly: GCF_012030025.1. NCBI lineage: Bacteria > Pseudomonadati > Pseudomonadota > Gammaproteobacteria > Alteromonadales > Shewanellaceae > Shewanella > Shewanella sp. Iso12. Next base: position 103,504 of record NZ_JAAUHW010000003.1, on the reverse strand, counting down.
ACGAAGTCAAAACTGTTGATATTGATCTGATCGCCACGAGCCTCGGAAAAACCTATGGCGTCTTTAACCATGTCGCTTATCTGCTGCAACTGCTGCGGTTGCCAGCCTTCTTTGCCTGCCGCCTGTTGGTTCAACAAGATGGCTACCGACAGCCCTTCCAGCTGCATCTGTTGGAATTTGGTGTGCCGCACCGAGCGTCCAACTTCGTATGATCGGGTTTCCTGTTGCCGCAGACTGCTTTCCTGATTGTCCTCTTTCTTGCCCTTCTTGCCGGACACAGGCTTGTTGCTCAGAGCACCGGGGATCCCCAAGGCCAGGTTGCCGTTGGTTTGGTCTTTGTTGAGCGTTTCCTGAGTCATCACAGGATTGGGATCCACAGACTCGCGGGTTTCCTCTATCTGGTTAAAGTTCACCCTGGCGACCAGCTGCACCTGATAATTGTCCCGCCCCAGAATCGGATTCAACATGGATTCGGCGCGGGCGATCAGGTTGTTTTCCAGCTCATGGGTATACTTGAGCTGCTTGCTGCGGGATTGGCTGATGTCCTGGCCGGAGGCCATATCGGCATTCAGGTAGTTGCCGGCCTGGTCGACTATCTGCACCTGTGCCGGGGTCATGCCGGTAATGCTGCCGGAAACCAGGTTGGCAATAGCGCTGACCTGTGACTCATCCAAACGCGCCCCGGAATAGAGTTCCAACAACACAGAAGCGGTCGGCTTTTCCGGCTCGGCACGGATGAACAGGGTTCGCTTGGGAATCGCCAGATGCACTCTGGCATAACGTACGGCTTCGAGCGCCATTATGGTGCGCGCCAGTTCCCCTTCCAAACCATGAAGATAGCGAGCATGCTCCATAAACTGGCTGGTACCTATGGGCGCCTTGGCCAGGTTTTCCAGTCCTTCCGGCAGTTGGGCTTGTACTCCTTTGGCCGCCAGCAGGAGCCGCGCCGAACTCAACTTGTTTTCCGCCACCAGGATCTGTCCCGAATTGGCTTCCAGGCGATAGTCAATGCCTTCACCCTCAAGCACTTCAATGATCTGGCTGCTGTCGACCTTTTCCTTGAGGCCGTACAAGGGCCGATATCCCTGGCTGCCACTCCAGAGGAACAACACCAGCACACAGGCCACTGCCGAGGCCAGTATAGCCAGCAACAGCATTTGGTTGACATGGGATAGCTTCCCCTTGATCGCTTCCAGCATGGGCTTCTGTCCGGCGGCAGACGGTTTTGCCGGTAGAGCTAAACTCGTTGACATCTATTGTCCTTAAATGGGCATTTTCATAACATCATCAAAGGCTTGAACAAGGCGATTACGCACCTGCATCAAGGCCGAAAACGACAGACTGGCCTTTTGAGACGCCACCATGGCGCCCACCAGATCATCGCTCCTGCCGCTGTCGACCGCTTGGGTCAGCATTGATGATGTCAGCTGATCTTGATTGATCTCCTGCAGCTTCTGCTTCATCAGGCTGCCAAAGGAGACGACTTGGGGAGTGTGACCATCGATGGAAGGCATGATTGCGCCCTGGGCAATCTCCTTGTGGATGGCCAGTGTTTGCTGGATATTGTTAAAACCGGCGGAAATACTATTGTTGCTCATTGCTGCCATTCTCTGTTGTCAGCCATTCAGGCGGCCTTGGCCTTGGCTAAAAGGCTGTCGATATCTATGCCCGCATCCCGCATCTGTACCAGCTTGTAGCGCAGTGCCCTGGTGGTCATTCCCAAAGCATCGGCACTGCGACTGCGGTGACCGCCAAAACGCTTCAAAATCTCAATCACATATTGGAACTCTGCATGTTTCTTGGAGGCTTTAAGCCCATTGGAAGGTTCCGGAATGGAATTTACACTTGCAATATTTTCCGGCAGCCTGATGCCTAAATCGACAACCTGTAAAATAGTGCCATGACGCATAACCAATGCCCGCTGAATGACATTTTCCAGCTCTCTGACATTACCAGGCCAGTTATAATTAATTAGCGCATTTTTAGCCGCATCGCTTAAATAACATTCTTGACCATTGGTCAAATAGCCATAAAGCTGAATAAAATGTTCCGCAAGCGGAATAATATCTTCCGCCCTTTCCCTAAGGGGTTTTAATTCCAGTGTCAACACATCCAAACGATAATAAAGATCTTCCCGGAATCGGCCTTGAGATACAGCTTCTTTTAAATTTTTGTTGGTAGCTGCAATAACGCGTATGTTCAAAGGAATGATTTTATGACCGCCGACTCTTTCGACTTCTCTCTCCTGCAATACCCGCAAGAGTTTTGCCTGCAAAGATAAAGGCAGTTCCGCTATTTCATCCAACAACAGAGTGCCACCTTCTGCCAACTCGAATTTGCCCGGTTGATCTGCGCTGGCCCCGGTAAAGGCACCTTTAACATGGCCAAATAGTACCGACTCGAGTATCTGCTCAGGAATGGCGGCGCAGTTCACCGCCACGAAGGGCTGCTCTCTGCGACTGGAATGGCGATGAATGAAATGTGCCAGCGGCTCTTTGCCGGTACCACTCTCGCCGGTGAGCAAAACTGTGGTATCCGCCTTGGCGGTTCTGTGGGCTAGCATCAACAGCTGCCGACTCAGGGGAGAAGCCACCACCAATTCGCTGTCTTCCTGCTCCATCTGTCGCAGGCGAAACAGCAGCTTGATCAGTTGGCTTTCATCCAGGGGCAGCAGCAGGTAGTCCTGAGCCCCGGCCTGCATGGCCTTGACCGCCAGCTCAGTCTGCTCAGGTTGCAGCAACGCCACCAAATTGTGGGCCCGCTGTCGATGCAGACGTCCGGCTACCTGCTCGGGGCTGCAGGCAGAAACATCGACCAGCGCCAGCCAGCTGCTGATCCCTTCAATGATATTAAACCCTTCCTGTTCCATGAGCTGAGCTGTCTGAGTACTGACCAGCCCCTTGCAGCCAACCACGCTGTAGTTTTTCAAGACTCTATCCTCATACCGCTTTGACCAGTCGAATCCGTACTCTACGATTCACTTCGGACTGTTCCTTGGAATAGGGCTGACGATTGCCATGATGTCTGGCTTCTATCATCTGCCGTTTCACCCCCAGCTCCACCAGAGCCGCCACCACGTTTTCCACTCTGTCTTTGCTCAATACCAGATCCGCCAGCCTGGAGCTGCCGTCGTCTGCGTGACCATCGATCAGGATTTTTTTGATGTTGCGATCCACTGCCACATAACGGGCCACGGCTTGAATATCGGCCTGCATGGACGAATCCATTCCAGCGATTCCTGAGGGGTAAAAAATAGATAAATCATGAACATAGTCATAATCTTGTGGGAGCAGTTGTTGGCGGCACTGGCGCAAGGGTTGTAACTGGCTTCGGGCACTGAGGGTATCGACCTCAAGCAGGAATCCATCACTTTGTCCAAGTTCAAATGTCCAGCGCCATCCCTGCTCCAGCCCCTTGATAAAGACGCCCAGTTCCCCGCTTCTCAGGCTGGCCTTTCCTGTTTGCCATTGCATCTGCCGGCTCTGCACCTTGCCCGGAAATCCCTCGCCCCATGCCGGATAGCCAACGCTGGCGTTTACGCTGTGGGCTTGATTGAGCCAGGAGGAGATCAGGGACAAGTTGGAATGTTGCCCTGGCAGTAGTTCCAGCTGCAGTAAGCCGGCTCCGGCAACAGCAACGCTGAGCCGGCAACCAAAGGGGCTGCTACTCAGTTGCCAGGCATCATCGTCCGCGGCCACTCTGTAGGTCACCGTCTGCGTGATGGGTTCTGCGAAACTGATAGCGCTGAACAGTAAGAAACACAGGGCTAGAGTCAAAGGCTTCAACACAGTAAATTCCAGTTAGTGAAGGATAAATAGATGGAATAATTACAATGTAAATTCCTTTGTTATTACCCTTAATTTCAGCGATGAATTCGAATTGAAATAAATATACTCCAAGCACCTAAAACCCAGAGGTAGGCGCTATTTTAATCGCTATTAATATAGCCAATTCGATTAACCTTAAAACAGTTAAAAATCTCTTAGAATATTAAACAATCACTTTTCTATCGAGAAAATTGACGGCGAAAATAGCTCATACAAATGTATCCTGTCAAATTACAAAGCGCTTTTTTTGATTAACATCAATGTGTCAATTTTTTGTCTTAGAACCATTTTTTGACACTGAATAAATACACACTTTTCAGCTTGTATGATGCCCAGACTTTGATAATATTCTGCCCCCTACGTCTAATATGTCATTGGTTATTTTTTATCAAAAAATTAACTTATTTTGTAGCTGTATTGTTGCGAACGGCGACTGCGCGGTAATGGTTTAATGAAAATAACTGCACGGTAATAATGGAATGAAGATAACTGCACGGGCAGAGCTAATAAAATCAGATCAGACTCATGATTGTAGGCCGATTGCTCTAATTCGAGAAAAATTAGCCCGTAGTCGTTTATTCGGACAGTTGGATAACTGTAATCAAGGATTATTACAAGCGCTAAATCAAATACTCAAACCATTGACAAGACAGGGACTTCCGGCATTGATTCGTACCGAATTAACGCCCGGTGAAACTCTGCTGAAAAGTTGTAATAAACATCATTGGTTTGCCTTTAAATATCAACGCAAGCTATTGGGTTTATTGCGAATTGATCGCTGTACCCTCGAACAGCTGGCCAGCAGCTACTATGGCGGTCAATCCGGCAAGCTGTACTCGCCGCTGGGAGCGCCGACTCAGTCGGAATTTCGCTTGGGGCTCAAACTGATGCAGGCGGTGCTGGAAAGCATGCCCTTTGATCCCATCAAGCCGGACGAACTGCAGATAGAACTGTCCGGTGCCGAGACTGAATACAGGGTCGCGGCCCTTTGGTCGATGAGCTTTCCGAACAGCCATTACACCAGTCCTATGTTGTTTGCCATGACAGACGAACTGCTGGGACGTATCGGTCAGGCTGCCCCCCAATATCAACAAGCCGACAATCTCGAACAGGCACTGGAACAACAGCTGACCCAGATCCCGGTCAAGCTCAAGCTGGAGCTGGGCTGGCAACCCATGCCGGTACAGGCTCTGGCCGAACTGCAGCCCGGGGAAATCATTCCACTGAATCTGCATCAACGCTGCCCGATTTCACTGGGAGGGCTGACCTTGTTCTACGGCTCGGTACACAGCCACCAAGGCAAGTTGGTCGCTCGCCTGAATCAAGATGCTTTCCAACAAAATGAGGATGATCAAAGTGGATGGACAAACATCGCTGAGTGATGATTTTTTACTCGACAATGAACTGCTCGAAGAGCCGTTGACCTCGGTACAGGTAAAGCCCTCCCGGGATATGAGCTTCTTCAAGCAGTTGCCTGTGCAGGTCACTCTGGAACTGGCCAGTACTGAGATGACACTCGGCGAACTGACCCATATGGGACAGGGGGATGTTATTGCCCTGGATCGCATGGTGGGTGAGCCTTTGGATATCCGGGTCAATGGCGCCCTGCTCGGACGCGGCGAAGTGGTTGAAGTCAATGGTCGTTACGGTGTGCGGCTGCTGGAGGTCGTTGCCAGTGGCGCAACCTTGGTCAAAGAATAGCGGCCTATTCCTGCTCATTTTATTGCTGCTGTCACTGCTGGCCCTTCCTGTGTCTGCCGCCGATGGCATGACACTCTTCACCCTGGACGACGGTCAACAGGCACAAAAGGTCAACATCAAGCTGGAAATTCTGGCGATGATGACAGTGATGAGTCTGTTACCCGCCATGCTGCTGATGATGACCAGTTTCACCCGTATCATCATAGTACTGGTAATTTTGCGTCAGGCGTTGGGTTTGCAACAGAGCCCGCCCAACAAAGTATTGATAGGTATCGCCCTGGTACTCAGCATGTTTATCATGCAACCCGTGGGCAAGGAGATCTATCAAAAGGCCTACCTTCCCTATGATCAGGGGCAGATAGAGCTGCCTCAGGCGATTGCGATTGCCGAACAGCCGCTGAGGCATTTTATGCTGGCGCAAACCCGGGAAACCGACCTGGAGCAGATGCTGAAAATCGCCCAGGAACCCTTGACCCTGACCCAGGAGCAGATCCCCTTCTTTGTGATCCTGCCGGCCTATGTGCTGTCGGAGCTGAAAACCGCCTTTCAGATTGGTTTCCTGCTGTATCTGCCCTTTTTGGTGATAGATCTCGTGGTGGCCAGCGTGTTGATGTCCATGGGGATGATGATGCTGTCGCCGCTGATTATCTCCTTGCCATTCAAGTTGTTAATCTTCGTATTGGCCGATGGCTGGTCTATGACTGTCAGCACCCTGACGGCCAGCTTCGGATAGCGCCATGGAGCTGAGTGAACTGACAAGCTTCTTCTCCGATGCCATCTACCTTGCGGTATTGATGGTATTGGTGTTGATCAGCCCGGGCCTGTTGCTGGGTCTGTTGATCGCCATCTTTCAGGCCGCCACTCAGGTCAATGAGCAGACCCTGAGCTTTCTGCCCAAGTTGGTACTGACTCTGCTAATGGTGCTGTTCGCCGGCCAGTGGCTGGTGCAGAAGCTGCTCGATCTGTTCAACCAGCTGTTCCTCTCGATCCCCCATGTGATTGGCTAAAATGCTGAGCCTGACGACAGACTATCTGCAGCAACTGCTCGGCTCTTTCTGGTGGCCTTTCAGTCGTCTTCTGGGGGCTTTTCTGGTGATGCCTTTCCTCGGCCATATCCATGTCCCCGTATTGATTAGAGTATTGTTGGCACTGCTGCTGGCGGCGCTGATCATTCCGATACTACCGGCGGTTCCCGTCCTCGACGCACTCTCATTCAGGGCAGTGTTGCTGGCGCTGGAGCAACTGCTGCTGGGCATGATGCTGGGACTGTTTCTCAGCATCATGCTGCATATCCTCAGCCTGCTGAGTACCATTTTGTCGATGCAGATGGGGCTCTCCATGGCGCTGGCCAACGACCCCGGCAGCAGCAGTAGCCAACCTCTGCTGGGGCAGATGCTGGTAATGTACGGCACCCTGCTGTTTCTGGCGTTGGACGGGCACTTGGTTGCCATCGGCATCATAGTGGACAGCTTCCGCCTCTGGCCCATAGGCAACGGCTTGTTCGACCTGCCCTTGATGCAGCTGATCGGCCAGTTTGGCTGGATGTTTGCCGCCGCCTTGATGCTGGCGCTGCCGGCGGTGATGGCGATGTTGGTGGTCAACCTGACATTTGGGGTGCTCAGCCGCTCGGCGCCCTCTTTGAATATCTTTGCCCTGGGTTTTCCCATGACCATGATCATGGGGCTTGTCTGTGTCCTGCTGTCGTTCTCGACCCTGCCGGACAGGTACAGCGACTTTTGCCTCGACGCCCTGTTTGCCATGCATCAGTTTTTGGGAGGGAGCCAATGAGTCAATCCTCCTCCCAGGATAAGACTGAAAAGGCCAGCAGTCACAAGCTGCGCAAGGCCAGAGAGAAAGGCCAAACCCCGCGCTCGAAGGATCTCGGCGCCTGTGTGCTGATGATTGCCGGTTCCCTGCTGCTGAGCAACAGCGGCGATTGGCTGGCGCAGCAGCTGATGCAACAGACTGAGCTGCATATGCTGGTCAGCCGCGAAAACCTGGATACCCCGGGAATGATGCAGAGTCACCTGGCCGCTGCGCTGCTGGGGATACTCGAGCTGCTGGGACCGCTGTTTCTGATGATACTGCTGCTGGCCGCTATTGTGGGCGGCTTGCCAGGCGGCCATGTCTTCAACCTAGGCAATGCGGGCTTCAAGTGGAGCCGTATCGCCCCCTTGAGCGGCCTCAAGCGCATGTGTGGCACTCGCTCCCTGGTGGAACTGGGGAAATCTTGCCTGAAAGTCAGCTTGCTTATCGGGATCATGCTGCTGTTTTTAAAGCATGATTTTGATCACTTGCTCTACCTGAGTCAGCAGGATCTGCTGCAGGGTGCCAGCACAGGGCTGCAACTGCTAAGTGACTACATCCTCTATCTGGGACTGGGAATGCTGGTGATCGCCCTGGTCGATGTGCCCTACCAACTCTGGCAGCACTACAAAGAGCTGAGGATGAGTAAGCAGGAGGTCAAGGATGAACATAAACAGATGGAGGGTAAGCCGGAAATCAAGGCCAGAATACGCCAACTGCAACAACAGTTTGCCCGTTCCCGCGCTTCGGTCGCCGTACCTCAGGCCGATGTATTGATGGTCAACCCCAGCCACTATGCCGTGGCACTCAAGTATGACCCGGCCAGGGCCGAGGCCCCCTTCGTTCTCTGTAAGGGCCGCGATGAAGTCGCCCTCTATATGCAACAGATTGCCAAGCAGCACGGCGTCGAAATCCTCAGGATCCCGCCGTTGACCCGCGCCATCTTCCACTCGACGGCAGTGGAGCAACAGATCCCCGCGGCGCTGTTCAAGGCTGTGGCCCATGTACTCAATTACGTCTTGCAGATCCAGGCGGCCCGGGCCGGACGCAAACCCATGCCGGCACCGCTGCCGGAATTTCATATTCCACCCCACTTGCGACATGACTAAAGGATAACCCAATGAACTGGCTGCGATTACTTACCGCCAATAAGTCCCATGCCATGGTGCCATTGCTGCTGCTGACCCTGATGGCGATGATCATTCTGCCGCTGCCGCCTTGGCTGCTGGATGTGATGTTCACCTTCAACATAGTACTGGCCATCATGGTGTTGCTGGTGAGTGTGTCGATTCGGCGGCCGCTGGACTTTTCCATTTTCCCAACCCTCTTATTGCTGGCGACCCTGCTGCGACTCACGCTGAATGTGGCATCGACCCGGGTGGTGCTGATCCGCGGCCATGAAGGCGGCGATGCCGCCGGTAAGGTGATCCAGGCGTTCGGTGAAGTGGTGATCGGCGGCAACTATGTGGTTGGCGCCGTGGTGTTCCTGATCCTGATGATCATCAACTTTGTGGTGATCACCAAGGGGGGAGAGCGGATCTCCGAAGTATCGGCCCGCTTTACCCTGGATGCACTTCCCGGCAAGCAGATGGCGATAGATGCCGATCTCAATGCCGGTTTGCTGACCCAGGATCAGGCGCGGGAACGGCGTAAAGAAGTCGCCGCGGAAGCCGACTTTTACGGCTCTATGGACGGTGCTTCCAAGTTTGTTCGCGGCGATGCCATTGCCGGCTTGTTGATCCTGGCAATCAACATCATAGGCGGTATCTGTATCGGCATCTTTATGCATGATCTCAGCGGCACAGAGGCGTTCAAGACCTATGCACTCTTGACCATAGGTGACGGCCTGGTGGCGCAGATCCCATCGCTGCTGCTGGCAACCGCCGCGGCGATTGTGGTCACCCGGGTTTCAGATGCCGAAGAGATGCCGGCCCAGTTCAACGAACAACTGCTGGCCAATCCCAAAACCCTGGCGACCGCAGCGTTGGTGATGTTGATCATGGGTCTGGTACCCGGCATGCCCACTTGGGTATTCCTCAGTGCCGCGTTGTTGCTGGGGTTTGTCGCCTACAAACAGTACCGCACCAAGCCGACAATCATGCCACCGCCACAGGCCAAACAGGCCGGCGAAGCCTTGAGCGAACCTCAAGCGCCCAGCTGGGACAGCCTGCCCTATGTCGATGCGATAGAGGTCAAGCTGGGTTATCGCCTGGTGTCTCTGGTGGAAAAAGAGCGCGGCGCCGAACTGATGAAACGCCTGACCGGAATTCGCCGCACTCTGTCGGAACAGGCGGGCTATCTGCTGCCGGAAGTCAGGGTCAGGGATAACCTGGCGCTGAGCCCCACTCATTACCAAATCAGCATAATGGGCACCTTGGTGGCCACGGCTGAACTGGACCCAGAGCGACTGCTGGCGATTCGCAGCAGCAATGTTTTTGGTGAGCTGGACGGCATCATCACCCGGGATCCTGCCTATAACATGGAGGCGGTCTGGATAGAGCAGGAAAAGAAAGCCAATGCGCTGAACCTGGGCTATTCCGTCGTGGACAACGCCACAGTGATCGCCACCCATGTCGCCAAGTTGCTGCGGGAGCGAATGGCCGAGCTATTGCAGCACGATGATGTGATTTCACTCAATGAACGACTGGCGCGCCAGGCCCCCAAGCTGGCAGAGTCTCTGAGCCAGGCGCTGTCGCCGATTCAGCAGCTCAAGGTGTACCGGCTACTGCTCAGGGAACAGGTTTCTTTGCGGGATATATTGACCATAGGCACCACACTGCTGGATTGCAGTGAAAACAGCAAAGATCCCGTGCTGTTGGCGGCAGATGTTCGCTGCGCGCTAAGGCAGGCGATAGTACAGGCCATCTGTGGAGATGTGCCTCAGCTCAAGGTGATGACCCTGACCCCAGAGCTTGAGCGACAACTGATGAGTGCCCTGAGCACCGCCCAGCAGCAAGGCAGCGTGTCACTGGATGGTTTCCCTGTGGATCCACAGTTGCTGGCGCAGCTGCAGCAAAAAATGCCCCAGCTGTTGGCCGAGGCCAAGGCCGCCGGACATCACCCTATCCTACTGGTGCCGCCTCAGTTGCGCCCGCTGCTGGGCCGTTATGCTCTGGCATTTTCAAGAGGTCTTAATGTGTTGTCTTACAATGAGATTTCTGAAAACAAAGACATTATGGTCGCCGGTCAGTTGGGATAAACGGGCATTATTGGCATGGAGTAAATCGTTGTAATTCACCTTAAACTTATACTAAAGTCCTACGAGAAATGATTGCGGGAAGATTAAGGTAATGCGAAGACTTACCAGCTTAATAATATTGCTGTGCTGCTGTCTGCCGGTTTGGGCGGCGCAAAAATTACCGGCCAGGGCCGAGCTGCAACAGCTGGCCTCGGCCAGCGCCATGCTAGTGGATCTGGAAACCGGCGAGGTCCTCTATGAGGACAACCCACAGCAGGTACAGCCCATAGCCTCGATAACCAAGTTGATGACGGCGCTGGTGACACTGGATGCCAAGTTGCCGCTCAACGAGCGGATTGCCGTGGATGTCAGTCAGGCCGATATCATGCAAAACGTGGTGTCCCGTATCCGTATCGGCAGTGAGTTGAAACGCAAAGAAGCACTGGCGCTGGCGTTGATGTCTTCGGAAAATCGCGCCGCCGCGACCCTGGCACATCACTACCCCGGCGGCTACCAGGCCTTTATCAAAGCGATGAATGCCAAGGCGGCAGAACTGGGGATGACTGACAGCCGCTTTGTCGAACCCACAGGGCTGTCGGAGCAGAATGTCTCCAGCGCCAGAGACCTGGTCAAACTGCTGCGTGAAGCCAGGAAATACCCTCTGATCGGCGAACTGAGTTCGGCCCCCAACCGTAGCGTCATGTTTCGTAAGCCAAGATATAACCTGGCGTTTTACAACACCAATCGCCTGGTGAACAAGAAAAACTGGCAGATCCACCTCACCAAGACGGGTTATACCGATGACGCCGGCCACTGTCTGGTTATGCTGACCAAAATGGCCAAGCGCGAAGTCGCCTTTGTGGTACTGGATGCCTTCGGCAAGCTGACCCATTTGGCCGATGCCGGCCGCCTGAAGAAGTGGCTGGAAACCGGCAAAGTCAGTCCGGTTCCCCAAGAAGCACTGGACTATAAACAGCAAAAGCAAACAGAACGTCACGCCTTGGCCGCCACCCGTTAATATTCGGCAAACAGCGGTGACTCAGCGCAGGTTTTCACGCTTGCGTAGCCGCATCCACAACAACTTTTGTTATCATCCCGCCTCGTTTAAAGGCCTTTGGCCTTCGCAGTTACTGAGTCAGGAAGATGCAGTCATTTAAAAAGCACACCCTTATCCCGCTGGATCCCCGGGATCCTCTCTCCATCAGCCTGGCACTGGCGCAATACCGGCAACAACTGCAGCAAGGTACTATTCTGCGCCAGGGCATGTTCGATATCGAATTTGTCGCAGTGACCGACAGCGGCAACCGCCGCCTGCAAATCGATGACCTGCAAGATTCAGCACTGCGCAGCCTGCTGCAGGAAGCCCTGAGCCTGGGGCCGGATGGCGAAGTATTCACGCTGCCGCCACTCATCAGCGATGAGTGTGACCTCTATCTCTCTGAACCCTTGCTGTTCGCCATTGCCATGCAACACTCTCGCCTGGCACCCGAACTGCTGGCCACCGCCGAGGTCATGATAGACTTCGCCCGCAGGCACAATGATCTGCAGCGCATGTGGCTGGACGACAGCCGCATTTTCGGTGTCGAGGCCCTGTTTCTGCTGGCCCGGCGCATGCCCGAACTGGCCTGGCTATTGGCACGCTTTCTGATCCCCACCTGGGACAATGTCTACAGCAATGGCTATGAGCAATATATGGCACGGCTGCTCGAACTCAATGGCTGGAGCCCGGATATGCTGCGGGCCTTTGTCTGGTGCGACAGCGACCACTTGCGCCAGGGCTTCTTCTACAGCGACGAAACCGGCATTCAGAGTCATCAGCCTCTGGCCGACTTCCTCAAGCAAAATCCACAGCAATATCCTCTATTCAAACAGCTGTTGAGCGAGCGTTTACTCAATAGCCCGAAACTGCTCGCCGCCGAAGACCGCCCACTCGGCAGAGTCGATGCCGTGCTGCATTTCTTTGTCAGCATGTACCCGATTGAGTTTGCCTGGTTTGAAGTTGAACAGAGCGAGGGGCTGGATACCCTGCTTGAAAGCCAGTTTATCCGCGCCAGTCTCGAAGAGGAGATAAGCGACCTGCGCGCCGCCATAGAGAGCCAGGCCAGTGGCGCGCTGGCCTGTTACAGATGCGGCATAACCGGGAGCGCCGAAACCGACGCAGATGAACAAGACGACAGCTATCAGGATGAGGACGATGAGCGGCCGGGCAGACTGCTGCGTCTGTTAAAGCCATTGGTACTGGCGCAACCCCAAGGCGCGGCACTGTGGCAATATCTGCATGATGGCAGCCAATCCCAGGCACTGGCGGCTCAGCAACCAATAGCATTAATTCCCGCTTGTAAGGCAAAAGCCCTGGGGCTCTATCACTACATAGTCGACTACTGCGTTACGGCAGAATCCAATCGGCATGTTGCCGAAGAGCTGAGCAGTATTCTCAGCGATAGCCGTTATGAACTGCTCTATGGTGATCAAGAAGATGTCGAAGCCTTTGCCGATATCTTGCCATCAAAGAGTTTGCAGCAAAGGCAACAGCAGTATTTACGCCTGCTGGATATCTGGTTCGCCTGGCTTGGCAAACCCGAACAGGAAGAGATCCGCGAAAACCTGGTCGACGATGAAGGGCTGCTCGATGATGTCCAATATCTGCAGCGCTACGGCAACCTTAGTGACACCAGTGAGCAGGCGCTGCTCGAGGCGCAACTGGCTAAACTGTTGCAGCAATGGAACGACAAGCGCCAGGTCTACAACCGTCCCTTGTTGAACAAGACCCTGGCCTTGTTCCGGCAACACCGGCAGCTTGCCAACCCGGATAACTGGCCGCTGAGCCAGATGGAGCTCGGCCACTATGTGTTGCTGGCCTTCCTTTGGCAACAGGACTGTCTGGCCGGGTGCCATGACGCCACCAGCCGGGCGCTGAGCGAGAGATTAAACGCTAATAGCCCATGGGAACTGCTTGCCGGGCAAGTGCTCAAACAGGCCGCAGACGATGCCAAGCCGCTCAAGGCGTTTATCTGTCGACCGGAACCCTCTCTTTGTGAGCTTGAGGCGCTGCAACTGGCACAAGACCAGCTCTATCGAAGAGGGCGTGATGATGTTGGTCGCCAATTGACCCTGGAACCCATCAGCGACTTCCAGCCCAAATACCTATTGTTCGACAAACAAGACGGTTTTCGCCGCGGTGCCATGCTGTGCTATTTCCTGCTGGCCTCGCAGCACGCTTTCACTCACTCCTCGACTCAATCAAATGAGCCGCAAGCGCCGGCTCTCATACTGGCCCGGCGCCTGTGGCAATGGCTGCTGGAACTGGCGCCACTCAAGCTCTTGCATTATGCCGCCATGCCTTACAGTGACGATAATTTCGACCCTGAGTTTGACTCTGATACCGAGCGCCAGGGCTTTGTCGGTAGCATGCAATCACTCGGCGTCAGTGAAGCCCTGCTGACAGTGTTTGACTTCCAACTGTCGCTGAGCAATGCCGATGGCGACAACACCCTGCGCACGGTAACGCAGCTGAGCCCATTGACCCAGGCCTCATCGAGCCAGGCAGATCCACTGCTGCAGGCACTGAGACGACTGCCGGATAGAGAGAAGCTCAATGCCTTCGAACTGCTGGAGCTGCAATTTCCCGGGCAAGGCTTTATCCAACACCCTGAGCTGCAACGGGAGTTGTCACTCTGCCTCGAGTATTTTATTCGCGACAACCTCAAGAGTTGGCAGCGGGTACTGGCTCAAGACTTTGATGGCCGCTGTCAGTTGCTGGAGCGGGGCATAAAGCAGCCTGTGGTTGCCGCGCCGCAACTTGTGGTTTGCGAGCAGGCCCAAGATGACAGATATGACTGGCTCAACGTCAGCCTGCTTCGGCGTCAGGGTGAAGAGTTGCAGGCATTATTGCTGACCCAAGCGATACCGCCGGAGGGCATGCCCCAAGGTGTTCCGGGCGAGGTGCTGTTGTTTGACGAGAGTGTCAGCGCCGAGGAGATCTTGGCGGCATTCAAGGCCCTGTACTCGGTCGATGCCAGGGTCGCCTTGGTCAAAGCTCGACTGCAAGCATACCTGAGTGGTGAACTGCCGCTGGTAGCCATGCAAACCTGCCTGCAACGCTTGTTCGTCCTTGATGAGCTGAGTATCTACTCATCCTTCGAGCGTTATGACCTCAAGCAGTGCCTGTGGCTGCTACCCACCCCAACCCGGCAGCGACTGTTGCAGCTCCTGCTTGGCTACCAATTGGGGTTTGAACTGTTCGATAAGCAGCTATTGCGGGCCTTTATGGCCGACAAGGTGCGCCGCGGCGACTGGCCAGCGGCGCGATACATAGACAGGAGATACCAGGACAGCGATGAGCTGCAGGAAGCCGCGCTGAGCTGGCTGCTGCAAACTCTGGAGCCGCTGCGGCTTGAGCCGATGAAACTGCTACGTTTTTGCCTCGGCAAGGGGGAATATGAGGCTCCCTGTGACTGGCTAGTCGCTCAACTGAGAAACGGCACGCTGACGCCCCTTATTACTCAGTTGACTGTCAATGAGAAAATCGAGCTGATCGATTGCCTGGAAGGCGACTATCCCGACGCGGCCGAGTTGCTCTCGGCGCTGGCCAACGATGGCTCCCGCCGGGTAAGAGACGCCATGGCAGAGCTTGCCTAAGCGCCGCCGATTTGGGTAAGGCAAGGGGTTTGGCGGGCTACATAGGCTATGGACCACATAGACGCCAGGCAGCATGGGCACGCCTTTTAGGCTGTCTATGCTGCCCGCTTCAGCGCACCAGCCAGTCCAGAAATTGCCACAACAAGACATTCATCTCCTGAGTCTCGGCCTGGCGCAGTACATCAGGTGACTGCACCCAAGGACGGGGCTGACCAAACTCGGCGGCACTGTGACTGATAAGCGCCTCTATCGCCTCGGCGTCAAATTCCAGATGGCACTGAAAGCCGTACACTCTGGCACCATATTCCACTATCTGCCTCGGACATACCTCACTGAATGCCAACACCTTGCTATCGGCCGTCAGCCCAGGCATATCATGGTGCCAATGCCCCAGTGTGACACTGTCGCCGAAGCTTTCCAGGCCTGGATGCGCCCTGCCGGCCGCGGTCAAGGTCACGGGAAAGAAGCCTATCTCAACCTCTGGGCTGGGTTCGAAAGAAGCCCCGAGCGCCTCGCCAATCAGCTGCGCTCCCAAACAGATACCCAACACAGCCACCTGCCCGGCAATGGCTCGGGCTATCAAGGCCTGTTCCGCCCGGGCATCAAAATAGTGGCACTCGGCAATGCCGGTTGCCGGTGACTGTGGGCCTCCGAGCACAACCAATAAACCTACGCCTTGGAGGCTCTGCGGCAAGGATTCACCAAGCCAGAGGCGGGTATAGCTGGCTTCATAGCCGCGCGCGCGACACCAGTTCGCCAAAACCCCCGGCCCTTCGAAAGACTCATGTTGAATAAAATGTACCCTCACCTGTCGCTCCCGCGTTTGTTGTTCAGTTGACCGTCATGTTAGCCTTGACCGCAGACCGATAGATATCGACACAAAGACAGATAACATTGCCAAACCGCCAAGCTATTTCCCCAACAGATGCCCTAGCTTCAGAAGCACGGTTCGATGCCAACGGGCTGATAGCGGCTTATCCCGATGCCCGGGTGCTCAGCAAAGTGCTGTGGATGCCCAGAGGGCATGTCGATAGCTGGCACAGCCACAACTGGCATCAGTTGGTGTTTCCGGCAAGCGGCCTGTTACAGACTCAGGTCAGGGATACCCGCTTTATACTGCCCCATAACGGCGCCCTGTTTATTCCGGCAACCCAGGAACATGAGTCCAGAGTCCTGGTGGATACCCAGTTCATCGGTCTCTACCTGGATCCCGCATATAGCCAGGGCTTTCCCACTCAGGCCAAACCCTTGGCAGTATCTCCCTTTCTAAGGGAATTGCTGCTGCATCTGACACAAGCACCCAGCCCGCAAGCCTCAGACGCAAGGTTGAGGTTATTGGCGGTTCTCAAGGATGAGGTGATCCAGGCGGCGCCCTATCGTTTGGGGTTACTGCTGCCAAAAGACAAACGTCTGCTGCGGATTTTTGATGAACAAGTTGCCAGACCGGCATTGGAAATGACTCTGGCCCAATGGGCCGAGCGGGTGGGCGCATCCGAGCGCACTCTTTCCCGGCTGTTTGCCCGGGAGCTGGGTTGCAGCTATCCACTCTGGCGCCAGCACCTACGTTTACTGAGTTCGCTGACGCAGTTGGAGCAAGGTGAAACAGTGCAACAGGTGGCATTTCAGGCGGGCTATCAGTCCGATTCTGCCTTTATCTGTGCCTTCAAAGGTCTCTTTGATCAGACACCTCACCAATACCGTAGCCAGAATAGGCCAACGTAGAAGACGCTGGCTTAATCTGTACTTGGAAAACGCCGACTCACTCCCGCAGCAAAGGCAGCAGACGCTGGCTGATCTCATCCGGGCTATCAGTCCGATTCTGCCTTTATCTGTGCCTTCAAAGGTCTCTTTGACCAGACACCTCACCAATACCGTAGCCAGAATAGGCCAACGTAGAAGACGCTGGCTTAATCTGTACTTGGAAAACGCCGACTCACTCCCGCAGCAAAGGCTGCAGACGCTGACGGATCTCATCTGGAATAGGTCGACTCTGCTCACAGCTGTAGTCGTAGTGCACCAGGGTGGTCTTGGCTTCGGCGGTTAGCAGCTCTCCCTGCCAACTCTGCTGCAATACTTCGAACGAGCTGTTGCCTATGCGGCTGACTGAGGTCAATACTCTGACTGTCTTACCGTAATAGGTGGGCGCCTTAAAGGCGATGGTGAATCCGGCCACAATCAGGTTCCAGTTAGCCAGATCCAGACCTGGGTTGAAGATTTCGAACACAGGCTCTCTGGCGGCTTCAAACCACACGGGCAGCACAGTGTTATTGATATGGCCCAGGCCATCGGTTTCATTGAATCTGGGTTGAATATCCAGGCTTAACGCTTCCATAGGGTATCCTATTGTTATTATTGTTGATTAAAACTCGCACTTGTCTTTGCCGGCCTTCAGCTTACCTTGAGGGTCAAACTGTTTGCCGCAAATTTTCTTGCCGTCCCGATACAGGGTTTCATAGCGGCCATCGTGATAGATGCCTATGACCACGCCATCGAAACGGGCACCATTGAAGTTGTAAACCTGTTCACCATTGATCATCCGGTTGTATACAGAGATCCTCGGCTCCTCCTTATGGAGCTTGCCATTGATGTAACGGCGTTCAACCATCTTGTTGGCCGCCGTCAGCTCCTGGCTCTTGAGCAGCCGTCCCTCACGGTCATAGCAGATATATTCCTGTTCATAACCGTAGCTGAGGCGTCTGAAGCAAGCATCCTGACCATCTTCATAGAAGCTGTGTTGCCAACCGCACAGGTTATTGCTGGTTGCTGCGCCGTCATAATCGCAATAGAAGTTGATCTCCTGCAACTGGCCGTTGCGGTGAAAACGATAGCCATCGCCTATGGATATCCCTTTTTCTACGGTCCGAAAAGAGGAGATCCCATGGGGGCTGAAGCTGGCCTGCATTCCCTGACCCAGCCCTTGACTGAAGTTTTGCAGGCGCTCCAGTTGCCCCTGTTTATCGAAGCGATACCAGCGGCCTTCGGCGCGAGCATCACGATACTGCTGCACCTCCAGCAGTTGCCCCTGCTCACTGTATCGCAGAACCTTTCCCTGAAGGATCTCATACCAACGACCTTCTTTATCTTGGTACGCCTGATAATCATACAAACTGCTCAGTTGACCATTTTCATGGAAATACAGCTGCTGACCATCTTGCTTACCCTGCTTGAACTGCGACAGCTTTTTCAGCTGGCCACTGGCATAGAAGTAACGGCTCTGGCCATCAAGCTGATCGGCAAGATAATTTTCTTCCAGCAGCAGTTTACCGCTGCTATCCAGTCGCTGCCGCAGTCCCTGTTTCTTACCTTGATGGTAATGGGTCCGCAGCTCAGATTCGCCATCCATCTCAACCCAGAGTCCATCTTTCAAGCCATGGTCATAAGTCACCCTGTTGCCATCTTCAATCCAGGGGCCATGGCGTTTGTTGTCAAAGTACGCACCTTTGAGCCAGATTTTTGTGGGTGTGGGTTCGGCGTCACTGCCAAAATCGGCCAGAAGCTCCTCGTATTCACCATGCAATAAGCCATCTTTGTAGTTCGCAAACCCCAGCGACAAGGTTTCGTCATAGTCGGATTCCAGCTTCCACAGGCCCTGTTGCTTGCCGTCGACGTACTGCCCCCGCCAAAAACGACCATCGAAGTCAGCCTCTATCCACTCGCCCTGCTGCAAGCCATTTTTATAGTCACCGGCGGCATTGATACGGCCATTACGTGGGCTATAGCTGGCCCAACTACCATGCAACTTACCGCCCTGGTAATAGGCGCTCAGTGTCACGCCGCCCCAGGTGCCACCGGAAGGAGTAAACCCCAGCAGCGGGCCACTGCGACCGGCCTCCCCCTCGATATCATCGCGCTGGTAAGCCACTTCGGTCACCATAAATCCTTCAGCTTCACCAATACCAAAGCTGAGCCGCTCCAAGCTGGCTGTCAGGAAGAATGCTGTCTGTCCCTCTTTGATACTGACGGAATACTTGAGCCGATAGGAGTACGCCTGTTCGGCGCGCTTCACCGCCCGCCCCTCTTCATCCCGGTAACCCAAGAGTTGCCCGTCACTCTCCAGTGTGCCTTGCAGCAAGGCCCTGATGTTGGCGTCATCAGTGGCGTCAATATCGTAAGTCATCAAATATTGTTGCGGCGGCCAGCGCTTCAACTGTTTACGCACTTCGGCCACTGTGAAGTGTTTGAGGGAAGGAGCCAGCCGGTCCAGCCTGGGCTGCAGGCGCTGCAGCCACTGCCAATTGCTGTAGTCCCGACCATATCCCCTGATGGAAAGTTCTGAGCCGGTCTTTAGCATCACCAGCACTTCGCGCTGCCCATCACCATCGAGATCCTGATAAAAGACGGCGACCACCTGAGTTGCTGACGGGAAGCTATCCAGCGTTTTACTACCCTTGTCATCCTGAACCTGGGCCAATACCTGCTCGGCATCACGGTAGAAAGACAACTGCTCGCCGTCACCGCCGGGCAGTGTCAAAGGGCCGTGAGCCAATTCAGAGGCTGAAGAAAGCGGGGAAAAAATAAGGAGAAATAAGCCTGTGAGCAAGCCCGGTTGGAATAGTCGTTCCATATACTGCTTCCTTGAGAAATGACCTTGGCAACCCGGCCAAGATTGGGGGCCAATACTACAACAGCCGGTATTAAATCTAAAGGAATCATGCTATTAAAAAAGGCTGCTCAGGCAGCCTTTTTCAGAATTAACCACCATACATGGCGTTAATTTCGCGGGAATATTTGTGATAGATCATCTTGCGTCTGAGCTTTAGAGTCGGGGTAATCAAACCCGCCTCCATAGAGAAGGCTTCCGGCAGCAGGGTAAACTTTTTGATCTGTTCAAAACCCGCCAGCTCCTGTTGCAGGTGTTTGAGCCTTTCTTCAAAATGCTCCACCACATGGCTGTGACGTATCAGTTCCAGCGGGGATTCATAACTAAGTCCCTTTTGTTTGGCCCAGGCTTCCAGGGCTTCAAAGGCCGGAACGATTAGCGCAGTCACATAGTTACGGGCATCGGCAACCACCGCCACCTGTTCGATAAAGGGACAGCAACCCACCTTGCCTTCAACCCGCTGCGGCGCAATGTACTTGCCGTTGGAGGTCTTCATCAGCTCTTTGATCCTGTCGGTGATAAACAGATTGCCCTGTTCATCCAGGTAGCCGGCATCACCAGTCCTGAGCCAGCCATCTTCGAAGGCCTCGGCTGTGTCCTCGGGACGGTTGAAGTAACCGCGCATCACGGTATCACCGCGAACCAAAATCTCATTCTCGGCCCCGAGACGAACTTCCACCTCAGGCATACAGCGGCCATTGGAACCTGTAACCCTGTTGTCCAATGTATTGCAGGTAACGGTTGCCGTGGTTTCTGTCATACCGTAACCACAGAGTACCGGCAGGTTAAT
The DNA here is from genome assembly GCF_012030025.1 of Shewanella sp. Iso12. Classification (NCBI taxonomy): domain Bacteria; kingdom Pseudomonadati; phylum Pseudomonadota; class Gammaproteobacteria; order Alteromonadales; family Shewanellaceae; genus Shewanella; species Shewanella sp. Iso12. The sequence goes on along the minus strand of NZ_JAAUHW010000003.1, from coordinate 82,964 downwards.
GGCCGCAAAGAACGCACTCACTTTGGCATCCAAAGCCGCGCCGCCACAGGGCATCAGCTGCAGGCGACCACCGAGAGCGGCTCTGAGTTTACCGTAAACCAACTTGTCGGCCAGATGCCATTGCAACGACAACCAGGCACTGGGTTTGGCCCGGCCCTGCATCACCTCAAACTGGCGCTCGCCCACTGACAATGCCCAGGCAAATAACTGGCGGCGACCATTTCCGGCTCGGGCAACTTTGTCCTGCACCGCGCTGTATACCTTTTCCAGGAATCTGGGCACCACACACAGGGTGTGAGGACGCACGGCGGCGATGGCTTCCTTGACTCTTTGAGTGTCGGCAAGGTAAACGTTACGGCCACCACGACTGAGCACATAGAAGCTCCAACCCCGCTCGTAAACATGGCTCAGGGGCAGGAAAACCAGTGACACCTGGTCACTGCTGAAGGGGATCTTCTGTTGATGCTGGCGCATGGCCGAGGCGAAGTTACGCTGATCCAGCATCACCCCCTTGGGATCGCCGGTCGTACCAGAGGTATAGATAAGAGTCAGCAGATCGTCCAGCGTGGCGCTCTGTTCCCTGGAGGCCAGCTCAGTGCGCGCTTCTTCGGGCACTGTCTGCTCTAGCAGGGTGTCCAGGTGTTGATGATGAGGCTGCTTGAGGGTGACTTGCTTGTCAAACACCACCACGCAATTCAGTGTCGGGCACAAGGACTCCAACTCACAAGCCAGTTCATACTGAGCTTTGTTGTCCACAAACAATAGCTTGGCACCGGCATCATTGATGATATAAGCAGCTTGCTCCAGGGTGGAGGTAGGGTAAACCGGCACCACAACACCTCGGGCGCGGATCACACCGACATCGACACAGGTCCATTGCGGGCAGTTGCGAGACAAGATCACGGCGCGATCCTGAACCTCAAAGCCATTGGCAATCAGAGTTCCGGCAATGGCAGCACTGATACGGTTAAATTCATTCCAGCTGACCTTGTCCCAAGGCGCAGCCATTTCGAAGCCTTCCAGGGCGATATGCTCTGCGCGCGCTTTAAGCTGCTGACGCAAGAGATGGGTGATTCTGTACTGCTCTAGAGACATAACTCGGTTTACCTTTTTAGCTTACAGCTGTTCCGCTTTTGAGATTCTACCCCAAGGCTCAGGCAAACATAAGAGCTTTTGCTCTAATTCCGTACAGTATCACGCTCCACTCATAGAGATCAGACCAGTTGTTATATCAGGGTTCCAGTACTTCTGTACGCCATAATCTATTGCGGCCAAGATGAAACAACGTCCTTGGCAAAGAGCAGCCTGACCCGCGCTAAGACTCACAGTCCAATCTTGGCGAAATGCAATAATCGCCCGGCCGGCTGTTTCATACTTGTTCCCTGTTATTCTTTGGTTCGGGGCCAATGTTTGACTATCAACTGTTGCAGCCCCTGTTGCGACAACCCCAATTGCTGCGCCGTTGCCAACAAGTCTTCAAGCTGCGGCATTATCATGGCCTCGGCCGACAAATTCTGATGGGCCCGGCGCTGAGCTACCCGGGTTGCCTGGCCGCGTCGCCGCTCCAGCCATCCCTGCTCCACCAACTGTTTCACCGCCCTGGAAACTGTCATGGGGTTTACAGCCAGATGCTCAGCCATCTGCCGCACCGAGGGCAATACGGTTTCCTCGGGCAGTTGGCCGCCGACAATCAGATGGATAATCTGCTCGCTCAATTGACGGTAGATGGGTTCGCCGCTGCCGGGGTTGACATGCAATAGTTCTAACATTAGCCTTGAAACACTGTATTAATACATTGATACACCAATAAAACTAACACACTCCGGCAGGAATGCCAAAAAGGAACACAAGCATGAAGCAAAGGAACTTTGGCCGGCACCACAGGCTTGCCGTAACCAGCATGCTGCTGTTGGCACTGGGGCTTTGTTGGACGCCGCTGAGTCAGGCACAGACTGCTTCCGAAAGCACGGGCTGTTATGTCGATGGTCTGTCTGAACGTCTGCGTTGCGGCACGATTCTAGTCGCGGAGGATCCGAAAAAGCCCGAAGGCCGCCAGTTGGCAATCCTCTATGCCGTCTTGCCGGCAATCAAGAATACCGCCCCCAATGAAGCCGTACTGGCCATCGCCGGCGGGCCGGGACAGTCGGCCATCGAAAATGCCGCTACCTTCGACCTGATCTTAAGCAAAGTCCGTCAAAACCGGGACATATTGCTGATAGATCAGCGCGGTACCGGCCAGTCTAACGCCCTTGAGTGTGCGGCGTTGGATCTGGAACAAACCCTGGCCTATAACGACGAAGCACTCGATGTCGAACAGGAAACCCGTAACTGCCTGAGTAAGTTGGATGCCGACATCAGCCAATACGGCAGCGAGCAGGCATTGCACGACTTCGAAGCGGTTCGCCAACATCTGGGTTATCAGAAACTGCACCTTTATGGCATCTCCTACGGCAGCCGCATGGCTCAGCTCTATATGCGCCACTATCCCGAGGCACTCAAGACAGTGACCCTGGATGGCGTCGTGCCTATGCAGCAGAGTGTGCTGGCCATAGGTGCCGCCATTGGCCGGGCCCAGGATCTGCTGCTGAGCGATTGTGAGCAGGACGCTTTGTGCGCTCAAACCTACCCACAGCTGCGTCAGGAACTGAACCAGTTGGCCGAGCGCCTGGGGCAACATGCGGTGATGAAGAAGGTGCCTCATCCGGTAACCGGTGATATCGCCATGCTGACCCTGACCCGTAGCAAGCTGCTTGGCAGCCTGAGAATGGCGCTCTACAGCCCCTCGGTCAGAGCTCTGCTGCCCTACGCCATCCACCGGGCGGCAATGGAGGAATACCAACCTCTGCTGGGGCTGATGGCTCTCAGTGTCGATAGCACAGGTATCGCCATGGGCATGCACGCCGCCGTGGTTTGCGGTGAAGACTGGCCCAGATTGACCGCCGCCGAGCGCCAACAGGCCGAGGCCAGCGTCATAGGCAAAGAGATGCTCAGCAGCCTGGACAGAAGCTGCCCTATCTGGAATGTCCCGGCCGCGGCGGCCACCTTTGCCGAGCCGATAGCCAGCGATATCCCCACCCTGCTGCTTTCCGGAGCCAAGGACCCCGCCACGCCGCCTTCCTGGGGTGAGCTGGCCATGGCCCAGTTGAGCAACGCCAGACACTTGATCTCCCCCTATGCCACCCATGGTGTTGCCGCCCAGTCCTGCGCCAATGAGCTGATCGCCGAGCTGGTCAAGGGCACGGCGCCGGACAAGTTGGATGGCGAGTGTCTCAACAAAGATGTGCGTCGCAGTTTCTATCTCAACGCCAGCACAGTGGAAGCCATTCCAGGAGGAACAAAATGATCAAGGTGACCAATCTGAGTAAGCGCATCGGCAAGGTTCAAGCCCTGGATGGCCTGAGTTTCAGCGCCGAAGATGGCATGATTACCGGCCTGCTCGGCCCCAATGGCGCCGGCAAGACTACCTGCCTGCGCACTGTGTTTGGCCTGCTGAAACCGGACGAAGGCATAGCCGAAGTCGACGGTATAGATGTCGGCCGCAATCCGCTGGCGGCCAAGCAGCAACTTGGGCTGTTTCCGGATCCCTTCGGCCTCTATGAACGCCTGAGCCCGAGGGAATATATTCGTTTCTTCGCCGAACTCAGCGGCATGCCGAGTAAGGCCGCCAAGCAGGCGACTGCCGATGTGCTCGGCAAACTCAAAATGGACGATATTGCCGACCGCCACTGCAAGGGCTTTTCCCAGGGGCAGCGGATGAAGACGGCACTGGCTCAGGCCATAGTGCATCAACCGACCAATATTATTCTCGACGAACCCACCCGCGGGCTGGATGTGATGAGCACCCGGGTACTGCGGGAGCTGCTGTTGGATCTCAAACGCCAGGGCCACTGTGTGTTGTTCTCCAGCCATGTGATGCAAGAGGTCGCCGCTCTCTGTGACAAGGTGATAGTCATGACCCAGGGACGTGTGGTGGCCGTTGGCAGCCCGGCCGATCTATGCCGTCAAACCGGTAAGGAGTCACTGGAAGATGCCTTTATACAACTGATAGGCACGGATGAGGGGATAGCCGCATGATGAGTCGACTCTTGACACTGGTTCGCAAAGAACTGCTGGATGCCGCCCGCGACAAGCGTTCTGTAATGGCCGGTCTCTACTATGCCATAGGCACGCCGCTGATCATGTGCGGTCTGTTTGTGGTGCTGATTGGTCAGCTCTCCAGCCCGGATGACCTGCAAATTCGCATAGACAACGCCGAACAGGCGCCGGATCTGGTGCGCTATCTCGGCCAGAAGGGGATCAATCAGGACAGCGGCGAGCAGGCAGGCGCTCTGATACTGCAGATAAGCGAGCAATATCGGGCGCAGATGGCCAAGGGCGAAAGGGCCGAGGTGATCCTGATAGCCGACAACTCGGATGAAAAGCTGCAGAAATCGATTCGCCGTCTGGAGCGGGCGCTGCAGGGTTATTCCTCCGAAATGGGCAGCCTGCGCCTACTGGCCCGCGGTATAGACCCCAGGATAATGCAGCCGATTAAGGTGCAACTGCAGGATCAGGCCACGCCCGACTCCAAGGGCGGAATGATCCTCGGAATCGCCATCTTCACCATGATCTACTCGGTATTTATTTCCGGGATGAATCTGGCGATAGATACCAGTGCCGGCGAACGTGAACGCAACTCCTTGGCGCTGCTGCTGAGTCACCCTGTCACCCCGAGGCAATTGGTGATCTCCAAGCTGCTGGCGGTGACAGTGTTTGCCATGTTGGGCTTGATCCTGATTTTGCTGATCTCCAAGTTTGCCTATCCCATGGTGCCCTGGCAGGAACTCGGCTTCAGCATCAGTATCAGCGCCGAGTTTATTGCCCTGATGCTGTTGATAGGCTTGCCGGTCGCCCTGCTGGCCGCCAGCATGCAGCTGTTTGTGTCCTTCCTGGCCAAGACCTTCAAGGAAGCCCAGTCCTATCTGACCATAGTGCTGTTCGTGCCCTTGGCCCTGGCAATGACCGCCAGTTACGACATAGCGCCGGACACCTTGCAGTGGTTACCGGTTTCGGGGCAGCAACAGGCGCTGATGGCCTTTATCAAGGGTAAGGAGTTGCCGCTGCTGCAGCTGTTGGTATCCAGCTTGCTGACGCTGGCCATAGCCGCCGCCCTGGTGCTGGGGCTGGAGCGCTCCCTCAAGAGCGAAAAGGTGGTGTTCGGCCTCTGATCCAAACCCCAAGTCCGCAAAAGAAAAGGCAAGCCGAGATTCAATGTTGGCTTGCCTTTCGATTGCCGAAACCCCGAAACCCGCCCCCCGAAACCCAAGGGTATCGGCAGGATAAAAACCGGGTTGGCTTATTTCGCCTTGGGACGAAACGGCTTGATCACTGCCTCATCGCATTCGAGGAAGGGGCCTTCCATCAAATCGATGCAGTAAGGAATCGCCGGGAATACCGCATCCAGGCACTCACGAATCGACTTGGGCTTACCCGGCAAGTTGACTATCAGGGTGTCGTCTCTCAGCCCGGCGGTTTGTCGTGACAGAATCGCTGTCGGAACAAACTTGAGCGACTCGGCGCGCATCAGCTCGCCAAAGCCAGGCATCATACGGTCGCACACGGCTTCGGTCGCCTCGGGCGTAACATCGCGCTTGGCCGGCCCTGTGCCCCCTGTGGTCACCACCAGACAACAGCCGTCTTCATCGGCCATCCGCTTGAGGGTGGCTTCAATCACCTCCCTCTCGTCCGGGATCACTTCATAAACACTTTCCCACTCACTGGTGAGATAAGCATTGAGAGTCTCTATGATCGCCTTACCGGAAATGTCTTCATAGACTCCGGCGCTGGCACGGTCACTGACGGTTACTATCCCGATTTTGGCTTTGGCCATGCTGTTCCCCTTGGCAAAAATGCTTGTGTTGCAGTGGCGCCTAACATACCACAATTAGGCTTTCCTGCCCCCATCAGCGGGAGCATTTTGTCGTCTCGGTGGCGGGAGTCTCAAGAGGCTTGGTTTTCAAGCGGTGCAAGGCGCTCAACGCCAACAGATACAGGGTCGCCACCACAAACGCCAGCACAGTTCCCCAGGCAATGCCGAGCAGCGGATAGAGCCAGCTCACCGCAATCACATAACACATGAGCGACCCCAGTCCTCTGGGATAATGCTTGATAATGGTTTGCGCCTGCGGCGCACCATAGGCCAGATGAATGATCAACAAAAACGGATAAAGCGTAATGGGGAAAGCGGCCAGAATACCGGCCTGAGCCGGCGTCAACAGTTTGGCCGCTGCCGTGACCAACAGCACTATCATGGCGGCCGCCGCAGCCCTAAGCAGCAATACCAGTGGGCTGAGGCGAACGGGCTTGGCTACTGTGGCATCCGGTATTTTGGCAAGCACCAAACCCACAAGCACTATCGCCAGCAGCAGTGCCAGGCTTCCGCCGAGGAGATTGAGATTCAACAGACTCAGAAGATAGCCACTGAGGCCAAATGCCAGCAATCCCAGCCCTGACCCCAGCAGTGCCACCAAAGGCAGTGGCCGCTCACCGCCGAGACGAATACCCAGGGCATAACCACAAATCAGCAGCAACGAGGCGATAAAACCGGACAAGGCCGCGATGGCACTGGCGGCGGCAAAGGGCTCACCCAATTCAATGCCGATAAAAAACAACGCGATAGCCGTACCCAGTGGATAGCCGGACAAAATACCCGCCACTCTGGGGCTGACCCGCTCAGCTACCAGCGACAGGCCCACCACGGCTATGATAGCGGTCGCTATTTTGGCGAGCAACAGGCTATCCATCTCCCTTCTCCCGACACTAGAGCAGGCGCCTGGCCTGCCAATATTTTTGCTTCCAGTAGCTGTTATCCAGCGATGAGATCATCACCCCCTGACTGGTAGAGGCGTGCATAAACTCATTGTTACCTATGTAGATCCCCACATGGCGGCTACTCCAGCCAGTCTTGAAGAACAGGAGATCGCCAACCTTGAGCTGACTTTTCTTGACCGCAAACCCCAGCTTGCGCTGTTCATCCACTGTGCGCGGCAGCATGATTTCGGTCAAACGCCGGTAAGTCAGGCTGACAAAGCCCGAACAGTCGACACCTCGCTTGCTCATGCCTCCCAAACGATAGGGAACCCCATGCCATTCTCGCTGCATCGTCAGCAGCCGCTGCTGTGACAGGGGCGCTTGCTCAGAGCGCTTGGCTTCGGACTCGTTGCCGTCTTGGGGCTTAGCCACAGTAGCCGGAGCGGAAACAGGATCGGGACGACCGGAACAGCCACTCAGGGCGCCCAACAACAGGAATGTCGCCAATATCTGCCACAGCTGCATGCTCGTTCCAACTCAGATGCCATTGAAGAACCCCTAATGTGCAATAAGCCGCCGCTATTTGCAAAAATCGGGTAAATGCCCGAGTCTAACTGAAGCGGGTTATCGCAAAGGAGGCTATATGGGTGACAGGCAAATACCGCCGTTTTACGCCGGCTCGAGGGAATATTCCAGTAAGGATGGCCGACAACAGATCCAGAAGCTGGAACCGCGTTTCGATGATGTCGGCGGCATTCCGGTTGCCAGGGCCATTCCCCAGAAAGCCAGGCGCCTGATAGGTCCTTGGTGCTTTCTCGACCATATTGGCCCGGCATCTTCAGGCCCCTTGATGGATGTAGGTCCCCATCCGCACATAGGTTTACAAACCTTCACCTGGATGCTGGCCGGCGAAATACTGCACCGCGACAGCTTGGGAAGTCAGCAACTTATCCGCCCTGGACAAGTCAACCTGATGACCGCTGGCCACGGCATTGCCCATACCGAAGAAGCGCAGCCGGGGCATGCTGAGTTACATGCGGCCCAGCTCTGGATTGCCCTTCCCGAGGCCCACAAAGATACCCAGCCCAGATTCGATCACTATGCCGACTTGCCTCGTTGGACCGAAGCCGGGGTCGACTTCACCCTGCTGATAGGTCAGTGGTTACAGCGCAAGTCTCCGGCAGTACATTTCTCTCCCATCATAGGTTTGGATCTCTTGAGCCATGATTCCGCCTTATTGAATCTGCCTTTGGATCCCAGTTTCGAGTATGGCCTGATGCCGCTCGAAGGCGGCATGCAAGTTGATGGTGAACCCTTTGCCCAAGACACTTTGACCTATCTTGGATTGAATCGCACCGAGGTTAGTCTGGAATTGGCGCCCGAAAGTCGGATTTTGCTGCTTGGCGGTGCGCCACTGGGAGAAGCCATCACCATCTGGTGGAATTTTGTTGGTCACAGCAAGGCTGAAATTGCCGCGGCTCAAGCGCAATGGCTGGCCGAAGATCCCCGCTTCGCAGCCGTGCCCGGCTACCGGGGTAAACGCCTGTTACCCCCGGCGATCCCCTGGTAATCAATCTTTTGGCTCAAGGATGGGCACACTATGAAACTTGAATTCACACCTCAGTACCAATTGTCGGCCTCAATGGCCACGGCCGCAGACACAGCTTTTATCCAAAAAGTCTTCAACTCCTGCCGCAGTTATTTTCTGCATCTGGGCCTACCCGAGGAGATGGCTCAGGTGCTGTTGTTACAACAGTTTCAGCTGCAACAAGCCTGGTTCCAGAATCACTATCCCAACGCCATTACCCAAATACTCCGGGTACAAGAGCAAGCGGCAGGAATACTCACCCTAAACACGGGTACTGAAGCACTGCATATTCTGGATATGGCTTTGTTACCTGAGTATCGGGGACAAGGCCTGGGCAGCGAATTGCTGAACGCCATTCAATCTCTGGCCCAGCTAAAGCAACTGGCGGTATCCCTGATGGTCGCCAGGGACAATCCGCAAGCGAAAAAACTGTACTTGAACAAAGGCTTTGTTACCCAGGATGTTACCGAGACTCACGAATTGATGCGCTGGCACTGCCACTAAGTACCAGCTGCTGGCCTGCAAAGATACAACTTACCTCCCTCCGCAATTCTCTGCCAACCACCCAACCAAAGTTAAAATCAAGTAACCAACTTGTTATTTTCAGACTTGTGTACCAGTGTTTATGGAGACCTGTCACTGCCTCGCAGCGACACCTCTAGGTAAATGGACATCATCAAGAGGGCTTACTCAAGCCAAGCCTTCATTTTCAAGGAGTGAATATCATGGCAGACAACTTTATCGGCGAAATTCGTATGGTGGGCTTCAACTATGCTCCGCCAGGTTGGGCACTGTGCGCCGGACAGACAATGAGCATTGCCAGTAATACGGCTTTATTCTCTTTATTGGGCACTATGTATGGCGGTGATGGAGTAAGCACCTTCAAGCTGCCGGATCTTCGCGGCCGGGTACCCGTCAGCTTTGGCCAGAGTCCAGGCACCAGTTTATACAACCAAGGGCAGATGCTTGGAGCCGAGGATACCAATCTGACAACAGCCCAGTTGCCCGCCCATAGCCACGCCATTGACTCAATCAATGCCAGTGTCAGCCCACTGGCATCCACCGGCAGCGGCACCACTGATGAGCCAGGCCCCGATACAGTACCGGCCAAGATTGCCAGCGGTCTCAATGCTCTGGAAGCATACAGCACCACGGCGGACACCAGTATGAAACCGTCACCAGTCAGCTTGGATGGCAACACAAACACAACAGGCAACAGTGACACTGTCGACTTGCGCCAGCCGTTAACCGTGGTGAACTTCATCATTGCCTTACAAGGCATTTACCCTCCCAGAACATAAAGCATCACAATCAACGGCAGTTGGAAGTGTGCTTTCCTGCTGCCGTTAAATTGCTCAAGCTAACACCGGACTATTCAGGGCTGCCAAAACCATGAACTCTTTAATACGGATATTAAGCCTGGTGACATTGTTGCTGTTGCCATTTGTACAAGCAAAGAGCGTCACAGAACCAGGGACAAAGGCTGAGCTCATCTTGGTCGATGCCACAATCTCTCAATATCAAACCTTGCTGGAACAGGCATCTACCACGGCCCTCACCTCTAGACCCATTACCGAACTGACCGAACTCAACGCCTTGATAGCCCAAGACAAGAAGTACTCGGGTTTACACTTGATCACTCACGGTAAAAGCGGCGAAATACTGTTGGCAGGCCACAAGTTGGCGCCGCGGGAACTGGCCACCCAGTTGGATCAACTGCTACTACCGGGTGCCCCCCTCTATCTGTACGCCTGCAACTTGGCTCAGGATCCAAAGGGCCAAGCCTTTGTCGATAATCTGGCCTCGATTTTAGCCCGGCCCGTATTGGCCTCAACCAACGCCACAGGCAACAAGCGTCTTGGCGGTGATTGGCAACTCGAATACTCCACCGCCTCGACCATGGCTGCCAGGACATTGTTTTCCGGTGAAGTGAGAGGGTTTAATACGCTATTGTCCAACACAGCTTACGAATTCTCCGACGGTGATGCGGTTACCCTCACCAATGCCGCCTCTGCACTCGCCAATGACAGCACCTTTACCCTGGAAATGTGGGCCAATTTTTCCAGCACCTCAGGCATCATCAATCTGATGGATATTACCGGCTCACTCGATGCCGGTGGTTTTATCATATATAACAATACAATGACGGTTGATCTGAGCGGCGACTTCAGCTCTTTGACCCAAAGTAATCCAATCACTATTTCAACCAATGTCTGGTATCACTTTGCTTTTGTCTTCAACAACGGCCTGTGGGATTTTTATCTGGATGGCCAAGCCACAGGTATTGGTGTTGCCGACATGGGTGGCAACAACACAGTGCCGGATTATCAAGCGGCAAACGTCAACAACCTGGTCGCCGGTCTTCAAAATCATGGTTCGGTAAACAACTTTACCGGCAAAATAGATGACATCCGCCTTTGGAGCACGGCGCGGACTCAAACCGAAATTCAAAATAACCGCCAGCTCGAGCTGGCGGGCAATGAAACCGGCTTGATTGGCTACTGGAAACTCAACGAAACCAGCGGCACAGTTGTCAATGACAGCCAAACTAACGGAGCATTGCTTAACGGTAGCAGCAGCGGTGTTACATTGGGTGTCACTGGAGCCTTCAGCGGTAATCAAAGCCCAACAGATATCTCGCTTTCCAACAACTCAGTCAGCCAAAGCGGCGGCAGCAATGCTGTGGTGGGCACCCTGACAACCACGGATGCCGATGTTGGTGACAGTTTCAGTTATGCCTTGATTGCCGGGAATGGTGACACCAACAATGGCAGCTTCAATCTCAGTGGTGATTCCCTCAGAGCCAACAATGCCTCCACCTTGGTTGGCGGCAGTTACAGCATCCGGGTGCAGACGACAGATTCAGGCAATGCCACATTTGAAAAAGCCTTTAGTATCACAGTCGTGGATGACCTTGCTCCGGAAGTGACCGGCATGACTATCGATGGCTCACCCGCAGATACCGCAACCAGCATCAGTTACACAGTTAGTTTCAATGAGTTGGCCAATAATATCTCGACCGACGACTTTAACCTGACCAACACTGGTTCTGCCGCAGGCAATATTGCGTCGGTATCCGCCAGCTCAGGCACCAGCGTTACTGTCACTATCAACAATATCAGCGGTAACGGTTCGCTGCGCCTGGATCTGAAAGCAGCAACCAACATCAGCGATGCTCAGGCCAACAGTGGGCCGGCAGCCTACACCTCTGGCGATGTTCATACTGTTGCCGTCCCTACTGTTCCCGGTGCCCCCATCATAGGCACGGCATCTGCCTTGGATGGTCAAGCCGTGGTCAACTTCTCGGCGCCGGCAAGTGATGGTGGTTCTGCAATTACCTCATACCAAGTGACTTCATCTCCAGACGGGATCACCGCCAGTGGCGCCAACTCGCCGATAGGGGTTGCAGGCCTGACCAACGGCACGAGTTATACCTTTACTGTGCAGGCCATCAATGCCGTGGGTACAAGCTCGCCATCCGCACCATCCAACTCGGTAGTCCCAAAGGCAAACCAGACCATCAGCTTCAACAACCCGGGGGCGCAGGACTTTGGCACCACGCCAACCCTTGCGGCCACCGCCAGCTCAGGACTGACGCCTGTGTTCAGCTCCACGACCACTGGGGTCTGTACCATCACGGCCTCCGGCACCTTAACCTTTGTCACCACGGGTAATTGCAGTATCGATGCTGATCAGCCCGGAGACAGCAGCTACAATGCGGCGCCAACCGTGACCCAGAGCTTTACGGTCAATGCCGTGGTGCCCGGAGCGCCCACGTCCGTCAACGCCGTTGCCTCTGATGCCAGCGCCACAGTCAGTTTCAGCGCCCCGGCAAGTACCGGCGGCGCGGCGATCAGCAGTTATACCGTCACCTCAACCCCGGGCGGCCTCACCACCAGCGGCGCCGGCTCGCCATTGACAGTTAGCGGCCTGAGCAACGGCACCGACTATAGCTTTACTGTCAGCGCCAGCAACACAGCAGGCACGGGCCCGGCCTCGAGCCCCTCCAATACTGTGACCCCCAAGGCAAACCAGACCATCAGCTTCAACAACCCGGGGGCGCAGAGTTTTGGCAGCGCGCCCACACTCACAGCCACCGCCAGCTCAGGGCTAACACCTGTGTTCAGCTCCAACAGCACTGGCGTCTGTACCATCACGGCCTCCGGCACCTTAACCTTTGTCACTACAGGCATTTGCAGTATTGATGCCGACCAAGCCGGGGATAGCAGCTACAATGCGGCGCCAACCGTGACCCAGAGCTTTACGGTCAATGCCGTGGTGCCCGGCGCGCCCACATCGGTCAACGCCGTTGCCTCTGACGCCAGCGCCACAGTCAGTTTCAGCGCCCCGGCAAGTACCGGCGGCGCGGCGATCAGCAGTTACACCGTCACCTCAAGCCCGGGTGGTTTCACCGCCAGCGGCGCCGGTTCGCCACTGACAGTTAGCGGCCTGAGCAACGGCACCGACTATAGCTTTACTGTCAGCGCCAGCAACACAGCGGGTACGGGCCCGGCCTCAAGCCCCTCCAATACTGTGACCCCCAAGGCAAACCAGAGCATCAGCTTCAGCAACCCGGGGGCGCAGGACTTTGGCACCACGCCAACCCTTACCGCCACCGCCAGCTCAGGACTGACGCCTGTGTTCAGCTCAGGCAGCACTGGCGTCTGTACCATCACAACTACCGGCACTCTCAGCTTTATCAGTGCGGGCAGTTGCAGCATTAACGCCGACCAAGCCGGGGACAGCGACTACAATGCGGCGCCAACCGTGACCCAGAGCTTTACGGTCAATGCCGTGGTGCCCGGTGTGCCCACATCGGTCAATGCCGTTGCCTCTGATGCCAGCGCCACGGTCAGCTTCAGCGCCCCGGCAAGTACCGGCGGCGCGGCGATCAGCAGCTACACTGTCACCTCAAGCCCGGGCGGCCTCACCGCCAGCGGCACCGGATCGCCGCTGACAGTTAGCGGCCTGAGCAACGGCACCGGCTACAGCTTTACCGTCAGCGCCAGCAACATAGCAGGCACAGGCCCGGCCTCAAGCCCCTCCAATACTGTAACCCCGGAGCCGGATAACAAGGCCCCCAGTATTTCAGGTACTCCAGCCGGCAGCGTAGATCAGGATAGCTATTACAGCTTTATCCCCACGGCCACAGATCCGGATCAAGACCCTCTGACGTTTAGCATCAGCAACAAACCAGCTTGGGCCAGTTTCAACACGGCAAGCGGCGAGCTTAGCGGTACTCCACTGCGGGAGCATGTAGGCGTTAGTGACAACATCATTATCCGAGTCTCGGATGGTGCGCTCAGTACAGATTTGGCGCCATTTAGTGTGGAAGTAAAGGCTGTCAATCAAGCGCCACAGGCCAACCACGACCGGATAACCCAGGCCTTCAGCCAGGAAAATATCTATTTGCTCGATGTACTGGCCAACGACAGTGACCCAGATGACGATCCACTGACGATTGTGGATATCAGCACCAGCCTGGGCACTACTACTGTACTGGGAGATAAGCTGCAACTGACAGTGCCGGAAAACTTCAATGGTCAGGTGCGACTCAGCTACAGCATCACGGACGGAGAGTTTTATGACAGTGCCAAGGTGAGCTTCAGCATAGAAGGCAGTAATCCAGAAGCCCCCGTCATCAATATCCCGGCCGATGTCACAGCCAACGCCACAGGTCTGTTTACCCGGGTAAACTTGGGTCGGGTCGGCGCCATCGACAGCGATGACAACCCCATTCCGGTATCCTTGTTGAACGGCTTCCCGTTTTTTGCTCCCGGCCAACATTTGGCTTACTGGAAAACCACAGATGGTAAGGGGGTAAGTGCCACAGCTTCGCAGTTGGTTACCGTGTACCCCAGGATTAACCTGGGAGCCTCAAAAACTGTCGCCAACTTCACTCGGGTGCAGGTGCCGGTTTTGCTCAACGGCTCGGCCCCCGAGTATCCGATGGAAATCCGCTACAGTGTCAGCGGCGATGCGATTGCAGGTCAAGATCATGACCTTGCAAGCGGAAGCCTGCTCTTGAGTCAGGAAATGTCCACCAGCCTGGAGTTCAATGTTTTTGCCGACTTGAGCGCCGGGCAACAAAAATCGCTGACAATCACTCTGGACGATGGCCAAAACCCCGGACACAACGCCGCAACTGAAATACGCATCAGTAACAATAATCTGGCGCCCAACCTCAGCTTGAGCGCCAGTCAACAGGGTGAAATGCGCTCCAGTGTCAGCAGCTCGGATGGCTTGGTAACGGTAACGGCAGAAGTCGCTGACCCCAACCCGGCAGACAACATCAGCCTCAGTTGGTCCAGCGAGCCAGCGATGACAAACCTCTCGACCTCTGCAAACGAGTTCACCTTTGACCCCGCAACGCTGGCTCCAGGGATTGTGACGCTGACATTGAACGCCATGGACGATGGTTCCCCCCAACTGGGAAGCAGCAAGAGTCTCAAGCTATTGCTGCTGGCACAGCTACCGGCTCTTGGGGAAACAGACGCCAACGACAACCGTTTACCGGATAGTGCCGAAGGCTATGGCGATCCGGACGGCAACGGTATTCCGGCCTATCTGCAAGGCGATCACCCTTGTAATGTGATCCCCGAACAGCTCAGCCGCCCCAATAGCTACCTGGCCGAGGCGCAACCCGGTATCTGCTCCCGTAAGGGGCTGCTAAGTCTACAGCGGCTGGATAAGGGTATTGAGCTGGAAGATGGCTCAATGTTGCCAGATGACAGTGAAGGGAAAATTGTCGGAGGTTTATTCGACTTCGAACTCGAGGGCAGTGAGTATGGCGGCAATGTCAGCATAGTGATCCCGCAAGTTCAGGCGATACCGGCACAAGCTCAATACCGTAAATACGTCGCTTCCGGCTGGCAGGAGTTTGTAACAGATGCCAACAACCAGATATTTAGCAGCGCGGGAGAACCCGGATATTGTCCACCAATGGGTGATGCCAGCTGGCAGAGTGGCCTTACTGAAGGTCATTGGTGTGTGCAACTGCTTATTCAGGATGGTGGCCCCAACGACGGTGACGGCCAAGCCAATGGCACCATAGTCGACCCGGGCGGCGTTGCCGTGAAGCTGTCAGCCAACCAAGCCCCCATAGCCCAGGCTGACAGCTTTAGTTTGCCATGGAATCAGCAACATCTGCTGGACGTACTGGCCAACGATAATGATGCCGATAACGACAGCCTCTATCTGGTGCAGGCCAGTGTCTCTATCGGTGAGATCAGTGTCAGTGACGACAAGCTCAGCCTGATGTACACGCCGCCGGAAGACTTTATCGGCAACGCGCAGCTGAGTTATACCGTCAGCGATGGCATGGGCGGTACGGCAATGAGCCATGCAGAGCTGGTTGTCTTCTACAACAGGGCACCAGTGGTGAATGACAGCAGCGCCGGCACGGACGACAGGACGGCGATAGAGCTGGATGTATTGAGCACTGCCAGTGACCCGGATGGCGACAGCCTGACGCTGGAAAGCGCTGTGGCTCAATCCGGTAGCGTCAGCATCACAACATCACAGACGCTGAGCTATCAACCTAAGACCGGCTTTGCGGGCACAGATATCATCAGCTTTAGTGTCAGTGATGGCAACGGCGCCTCGGCAACCGCTCAGGTAGTAGTGACGGTCACGGCCTATCAAGAGGTTGTGGTGGAAAACCGCTCTTCCGGCGGGGCGGTCGCCCCCTGGGCCTTGGCACTAATGCTGTTGATGGCAGGATTCAGGCACTTAAGCCTGCGTTTGGCAAGCCTGCCGCTGTTGCTACTACTGGCAATTGGGGTCAGTTTCAATGCCCAGGCACGCTGGTCTGTGAACCTCAACTTGGGTTACAGCCATGCCCGCCTCTCGGAGTCGGATATCAACCAGGCCTTACCGACAGAGGTCAAACTGACGGAGTTGGACAAAGATGATTTCGCCTGGTCTGTGGCGCTGAACTACCAGGCTAATGATGCCTGGGCGCTGCAGTTTGGCTATCTTGATTTGGGCGAAACCTCACTCATGCTGGCCGGCAGCACACTCGACCCACAGGCCTTGCAGCAATCACTTGCCAACCTTGGGCCGCAACTGGCCTCCGGGGTAACTGCCGGAGCCGAATACCGCTTTTGGCGATACCACGACTGGTCTTTCAGCCTCAACGGCGGGATATTTATCTGGGAGAGCGACTTCAGCAGCCAGTGGCTACAGCAAGAGTTGCGTTATGACGACTCCGGCGTCGACTTCTACTGGGGTCTGGGTGGCCAATATCAACTCTCCGAACAGTGGGCGATCAGAGCCGATTACCGTCGTTATATGTTGGACAGAAATCAGGTAGACGGTGTCTTTATCGGTCTGGAGTTCTTTTTCTGAGCTTGGATTAGCTTAAGCGATCCGCCAGGATGTAAGAAGACCGCCTGATGGTGGTCTTCTTATCGGTAGGCTTACCAGATCTTGACTCTGTCCTCTGGCGCCAGATAGAGAGCATCTGTGGGTTTGACATCGAAGGCGCGGTACCAGGCATCCAGATTGCGCACAGTCAGGGCCCGGTAGTTGCCGGGAGCATGACCATCGGTGGCAATACGTTGGCGCATGGCCTGATCTCGCATCTTGGTTGCCCAAGTTTGGGCATAACCGATAAAGAAACGTTGATCACCGCTAAAACCGGCAATAACAGGTGCTTCTTTGCCCTTGAGTGACGCCCGGTAAGCATCGTAAGCGGCAGCCAATCCGGCTACATCAGCGATATTCTCCCCCAGAGTCAGTTTGCCGTTGACATGCAAGTCGGGGAAAGGCGCATATTTGTCGAACTGCTTGGCCAGGGCATCCCCTTGGGCGGCGAAATGCTCAAAGTCCGCCTGAGTCCACCAATTGCGCATAGCGCCGCTGGAATCGAAAGCCGCACCATTATTATCAAAGCTGTGGCTGATCTCATGGCCGATGACCGCCCCTATGGCACCATAGTTATAGGCATCGTCGGCCGTGGCATCAAAAAACGGCGGTTGCAGTATCCCGGCCGGGAAGTTGAGCGCATTTTGCACCGGCAGGTTTACCGCATTGACTATCTGGGCGTTCATCCACCATTCCCCTTTATCTTGGGGCTTGCCTATTTTGGCCAATTGATGAGCGTATTCGGCCTGTTCACCGGCCACGGCATTGGCATAAGCACTCTGCCCCACCTGATAATGGCTGTAATCACGCCAGTTATCCGGATAGCCCACACTCACCACCAGAGTATCAACCTTGGCCAGGGCTTCCTGTTTGGTGGCCGGTGCCAGCCAATCAATCGCCTCAACCCGGCCATGGAAGGCATCGACTATGTTATCCACTAACTCGCTGACCTTGGCCTTGGCCGACGCCGGGAAATAACGGCTCACATAGGCGCGACCAACAGCATCTCCCAGATAATTATCCAACGCCTCCAAGGCGCGCTTATCGCGGCTACGTTGCATAGGCGTGCCTGACAAGGTCGTGCCATAGAAGGCAAAGTGCGCCTGATCCAGCGCCGAAGGCAAGACATCTGTGTGGCTATTGATCTGGTGGAACAGCAACCAATCTTGCCAACTCGCCAGCGGCTCGGAAGCTACCAAGGCCGAGAGTGCGCGGATGGCGGGGCCATGATAAGCGGCAAAGCGTGGCTGCTGGCCAAGTTGCGCGGCCTCAAAGAATGCCTGCCAGTCGATACCCGGGGCCTTGGTGTCAAAGTCAGCCCGGCTCCAAACTGCGGATGATTTGGCAAAGTCTTCACTGTCTTCACGGCTGACGTGGGCGGCGGCTATTTTCAGCTCCAGCGCGAATATTCGCTCGGCCCGTTCACCGGCATTGTCTATGCCGGCGGTTTGCAACAAGGTCTCGACATAGTGGCGATAAGCCTGCCGCAGTTGCTGCATCTTGGGATCGCCCGACAGATAGTATTCCCGCTCCGGCAATCCCAGCCCGCCCTGCAACAGATAGGGCAATACCTCTCCCGGAGTCGCCAGCCCTTGGGTGACAAATACCCCCAGCAGATTCTCAGTGTGATAGTCGGTGGCATTGAGCGGGTCAACATCGGCCCGTAAACTGGCTCCCAAGGCCGCCGATAGCGCCTGTTTGGTTTTCAGGGCTGCTATCTGCTTTTGGTAATTCGCCAATGGCTGCAGGCCAGCTTTTTCGATGGCATCAGTATTGGTATAGGCCAGATAAAAATCGGCAATTCGCGCTTCATCACTACCGACAGCATGGGGCTTGGCCACCAGCTCAGCAATCAATTCGGCCTTGTGCTGCTCGGTCGATTCAAAAGCCACCAGAAAAGACCCAGTGGAGGCTCGGTCGGCAGGTATCTTGGTATCCCGCATCCATTGACCATTGGCGTAATTGTAGAAGTCATCTCCTGGTTTAATACTGGTATCCATGGCCGCCAGACTGATGCCTATATTGGCCTCTCCCTGACTGGAAGCCACAGACGGCACCTTGGTTGAAGCTGTATCTTGAGACTGGCAAGCGGCCAGGCCGCCGAGCAGGGCCGCGGCGGTAAACAGCGCGATGGCATTGGGCTTGAACATGCAAATTTCCTTGATCTTATTTATGGGGTTTCAGGCGTTTGATCTTCGAGTCTATCTCATTTCACCGCTTGGCGGCCAAGCAGAAAACTGTCACAAGATATGAGGCAGATTGCCCCCTGCGCACCCCTTAACCTCAAAAGCGTCTGAGGTAATTCCCACCCAAAAGGCGATAGGCAAAGGCGGATTTCTGGCTTATTGTGGAGAAGCTGTTCAGTATAGTGTGGTCAAGTAAAACTGGCTTAAGCGGTGGGAGAGGAACAAAGTATCATGCTGGTTGTCTTGACCATCCAATGAAACACCTTTCTGGACATAAACGTGTTAGATTTTTAACTTTATTCGGTGAGTTTCGGATTAAATTTTCTATGGCTTAACACCTACGTACCGGGCCGATTGTGGCGCCCAGCGTAACAAATCGGTCCCGTTGACGCATTTGTTAGACTGACACAGAAGCATAAGCAGCTTGTAGCTCGCGTTCAGCACCTTCTACCGTCAATGGGCCAGCAGACCTTTCCTCAAGGATGCCTTTTATATGCTCCCAACACTGATCTACGTTTGTTAAATCTGTGTCGGTAAAAGTGACGGTTGTTATGCCGTATTTTTCAAAATAAGCGTTGCGTTTATCTGCTTCTTTACTCCACTTCGCCGAAAGCTCTTCGTTGAGTGTCTTTTGAGTTTTTTTAGTACTCCCTGCAATCGACATATGCGAAGATGCGGGGCTTATTTCAAAACCAAGCATTCTCATGGTGTATGGGTTAAGTACTGAAAAATCCAAACGATAAAGGTGTTTGACCTCTTTACCCACGTACCGAAGCTCTGGAATTAACAAAGGCACAGACTCTGGGGCGTC
This sequence comes from Shewanella sp. Iso12, assembly GCF_012030025.1. Taxonomy (NCBI): domain Bacteria; kingdom Pseudomonadati; phylum Pseudomonadota; class Gammaproteobacteria; order Alteromonadales; family Shewanellaceae; genus Shewanella; species Shewanella sp. Iso12. The sequence goes on along the minus strand of NZ_JAAUHW010000003.1, from coordinate 63,223 downwards.
GCTTTCCCTGATGTAGTCCAAATATCGCGTTGAAATCGCTTGCTCATACTCCGAATTAGAGACACGAGCCAATACCGTTTGGTAAAAGGTCAGGAACGCCTGAATATCTGGAAATATCACAGGTTCTTCACTTTCTGGTGCTATCAAGCCAGTCTCCAAAACATGTTCGACGGTCCAGTATGCATAATTTTCACGTCGCATCTGGCTCTTATCATTTGTCCATTCGCCAAAACGATGTGTCGGTGAGATCAAAAGCCCCCAGACCAGCTTCCCCGAACCAAACCAGACTTGCCAAAGGTTTTGGTCGGGTTTTGCTCTCACTCGTGCTTCAAAATTACGGTAGAAATTCCTCTCTAAAAATCGATGAATGTAGTCATGGAGAAGCTCGTCCTGAAGCATCTCTGGAATTATTTCTTCTGTTCGCTTGCGATCCCCGAAATGGCGACGACGGGCGATATCCGCTTTTTTCTCAATCACTTGTTGTGTAAGCCCATTAAGCCACCGTGCGATAAAGTCTTCTGGAGAGTGAAATTGCATCCGCACACTGTCTACAAAGGTGTTGTTATTTCTACCAATGTGAGCGTGCATTTGATGAACAGTCGATTTGCGACCAACGATCTGGGAAAAGCGAACCAACGCTTCCTCGCGCATATACTCAAGTCGTAAAGAAAGCTCTTCTTCTTTCCTTTGAATGTCTTTAGTTAGTGTCATCATATTCTCATTGATTAAACTTCGTCTAACGTCGCTGTAAGTAATTTTTGGCTAAAATGTGAAGCGAGGCGAAACCGAGCCAAATGTTACGAATCCGACTTGAGGCAAAAACCACTTAGATCTTTTACTCTAATTCATTCTCTTTGGACAACCTTTATTTGGGCAAAGCGAACTAGGCGAATTTTTGGTAAAAACTTTAACTGCTCTGGGCAAGAAACTGAGCTACGCCTCTTCTTTATCAACAAGTCCCCAGAGTTCAGCAAGATCAACATCATCACTGGCAGGACGGCTTTCTTTGCTTTCGATGTAATCTACCTGCATTACAATCGGTAAATCGAAAGCAGTGCCAGTTACAACACATGCTCCTTTAGATAGGTTCGGTATCAAACTTTTAGACATTCGATCTAGCGTGCTAATCGTGTTGTCTATCAGGAACAAGTCCTTATCATTGACAAGCCTATGGATAAAAAAGTTATGAAGTTGAGACATTATCGTAGGTGAAATGTCTGCTGGTCTTTGACTTGATAGTGTCAGATACATCCCAAACTTGCGTCCCTCTTTGATGATCTCTTCGAACATCTCCAGTCTGTAATCTTTCCAGATCTCGTGCTCACGATTTGATTGTTGCGACAAGATGTTATGTGCTTCATCAATGATGAAGTGCAACGTATTTTTAGGGGGCGTATCGACGTTATCTCTGTGTTCTTGATAAAACATCTTCGCTAGCAGCAAAGGCACAATTTTCTTAGTTGCTTGATTACATCCTCTCAACGAAACAACATTCAGTAGCTTGAACTCATCATTTACATTTTCTTTGACAATAAATATTTTTCGTAGATCATTCACAGCACTTTCAACTCTCTTCAAAAGAGGTTGAATGTGCTCAAACTGAATATTCCCATATGATAAATCTCTAAGTAACTGAAGGTTAATACGCACGACCAGCTCATCTATAGGGTCAATGTTAGCTAGGTCTAATGCATTTAAGATTGGTCTCAGGTTGGCGGTAAACCCCTCATTAGAATCAAAATACTCCCAATTTAGCACCGATTTACATGCAAATTTCGAGTTTTTATCAAACCAAAAAATGTTACTTAGCTTATCAGTTAGAGGGGTGTTTGAAAGGTGCTCTGCGATAACCTTAAGATGAACTAAAGAATCTCTACTTTGCGCTGGAGTTACAAAACATAGGTAAAACGTGCCTATGAGGTAGTCCTTTAAACTTTCACCTTTCTTTATGTCTTTTTTTCTTCGTTCAATAATACGGTTGATGAATGGTGTCTGAGTATTGGAAGTTGCTTGAAATAGCAGAGCTAATATCTCAGTGTTCCAAATCTGGTCACTTGCTAGCGGTAACTTTTCACCTTCCTTTTTCCCCGTGCTTAGGTTGAATGACTTTTTGTTCTCAGGGGTCTTGATTAATTGGTTACCATTGTATTCACCGTTAAAGTCAATCAAGAGAAACTGACTTTTGCCTATCAGCTTCTCTTCAAAATTAGAAAATAACTCCGCATATAGCCTAGTGAGCGTGTTAGATTTACCGCTCCCCGTATTGCCAAAAATACCAATGTGACTATTAAAAATCCTATTCCATGGAAGTGATACGGGTAGTTCCTCTTTCAGCATTTTTCCAATATTGAATGTTCCATCTGTTCCCTGACTAAAAATGCTGACTACTTGGTGCTCGTTGAGTAAGTATGCTTTGTCTTTGATCATCGGCATTAGTTTAATGCCGTCTTTAAACTTACTCTGCTCAAAGTAACCGATGGGCTTGGCTTCTACTTTGCGGATATATTGAATTTTTTTGTCTTCTAGTTCAAATCGGTTTTCATCCAGATACTCACCCTCAACAATACACACAATGAGACAAAAGCCGCGCTTAACGCCAATGTATTCACGTATAGAAACACCCTTGTACTTCTTTCCATCATGAAACATAGTTTCCAAACTTGACTCATCAAAGATGCGCAGAGTGACTTGAGTACCACGAACCGCAATGACTTCACCAACGTTGATGCTCATTTAGTCGTCACCTCTAAGCAAGTCAGCATTGAATACCGCTTCGTTGAATTTAGTGAAGTTTAAGTTCTCACCGTCGAACTTTATTAGTGTGACGTTCCTATAACCACCAAAGTAGCCATACATAGTTTCATGCTCTTTGTCATTAAAGCAACAAACGAATACTTGTAGTTTGTGGTTAGACAGTGAACGTTTAATCAAGTTACGAATGTGCTCGTCAGCGAACGAAAAAGCAAAACTAACTAAAATCGAATTTTTCTCTTCCAAATGATAACTGAGCAAGCGAAGCATTTGGTAATAATGCTCTTCGAAAACAGTTTCATGAAACTTCCATTTAGTTGGATTGACGATAGGGAGTTTATCGTAAGAATTCCAAAACGCAGTTAGGATGCCTTCATTAACTTCCACTTTAAGGTCGAGTATATCTTGTGTTGTTTTGGTTTTATCATTCAGAATTTCACTTAGCTGATTAAGGCTGTCGCGAGCTTCTTCTGGAATTACCACGGCAGTATCGAGGAAATTGTACTCTACCTTGATAGTATCCTTTAACTTACGCCAATAAGCAGATCCATGCAGATTGATAAAGTTGATTTGCGGTATATCAGATGAGTTTCGTCCGAATACCCCTGATTGACAGAGGTAGTTATTGAAATTGCGTGCTGATAGGGTTCTTTCGAGAAAGCCACTTGCCCCGTCATTGATGTTGAATTCAAGATTCCCTTTCTTAATCATCTTGTCTGCTACTAATGGGACACAGCCATCGTAGTTAGTAGTGAAAAGGTTACAACGTCTTTGAAAGTCACTCTTCTGCTGCAATAGCCTTACGATAGAGTCAATGAAAATCTCATAATTTTCGATAGTCTCATTTCTTAGCTCATTTTTTTTACAGACCTCACACTGATCGTCGTTCGTACATTCTTCAGCATGAGGAATATAGATATCACTAAGCTGAAACTTACATACAGGTTCGATAATGTTTTCGTAGTAGTACATAAACAGCAAAGCGTGATGACTTTTATACTGTTCCCCTCGTTGATCTAGCTTAGTTGCGAGCGTTTCAATCGTTTCGTTATTATCTTCATTATCAGAGTCTTTGAGGGGCAACCATAGAGTCGGAAATAGGCCACTTGAAGCTCCTGCACCGATAAGAAAGTTGAGTTTGTGTTGGTAGATTTCGTTTAAAGGTATAGTTGCCATTTAGACTCGTTACTGAATTGATAAACGTATTGTTTCATAGTAAATGTATTAGATAAATTCAGTCAAAGAGCAGTGTGTAAAAACGGTGCTTTAGCACACAATGGGGCATAAACGTGTTAGAAGAGGCTGTGTATCGATGAGTCGATAAATGAAGGCCAGAGAACGATGCTCTGGCCTCTCAGTTTTTCTACAGTACGAACGTGTGTAGGTGGGTTTTCTACATTAACCCCTCATAGTAACAAACTCTTCCGCGCCCGTTGGATGGATAGCGACTACGGCATCGAAGTCAGCCTTGGTGGCGCCCATCTTGATGGCAACGCCAAAGCCCTGAAGGATTTCATCCATGCCAAAGCCGATACCATGGATCCCGACGACTTTTTCATCGGCGCCGGCACAAACCAGCTTCATCTTACAAGCCTGACGGTGCGCAGTAACTGCAGTGTACATGGAGGTAAAGGAGGAAGTGTAGACCTTAACCTGATCCTCACCGAAGCGCTCTTTGGCCTCAGGCTCTGTCAGCCCCATGGTGCCAATTGGCGGGTGGCTGAAGACCACAGTCGGGATGCAGTCATAGTCCATCTTGGCATCCGGCATGGCGCCAAAGAGACGCTCTGACAGCAAGCGACCCGCCTTGACGGCAACCGGTGTCAGCTCTACTCCGCCAGCCATGATGTCACCGACACAGTAAACCCCTTTGGCGCTGGTGTTTTGCTGGGCATCGGTTATCACATATCCCTTGGGATCCAACTGCACATCGGTATTTTCAAGGCCGATATTGCCTGTGGCTGGTGCCCGACCTATGGCCCAGATCAGGCAGTCCACTGTGTACTCTTCAGCGTTTTCCAGCACCAGAGTCAGGCTACCATCGGCATTTTTACGCACTTCCTTGGGAATACTCTGGGTATGCAGCGAAGGCCCTTCACTGGCCATGGACTCCATCAGTGTTTCATAGAGCATGGGGTCAAAGTTACGCAGTGGCGCATGTTTGCGTACAAACAGATGGGTTTCACTGCCCAGGGCATGCAATACACCGGCAATTTCCACCGCGATATAACCGGCACCCACGACAGCTACCCGCTTGGGCTGTTCACGCAGGGCAAAGAAACCGTCCGAGTCTATGCCATGTTCTGCCCCGGGAATGTCGGGAATGCTGGGCGCGCCACCGGTCGCGATCAGAATATGCTCGGCACTGTAGTGTTCACCGTCGACCTCAATGGTGTGGTTATCAACAAAGCGGCCATAGCCGTTAACCACAGTGACCTTGTTGTTGGCCAGACCGCGTTCATAGGAGCCATGGATCCGTTCGATATAGGCTTCACGACTGGCCACCAAAGTGTTCCAGTCAAACTGGTTGACGCTGACATCAAAACCATAATCTTTGGCATAGAGATGCATGGCTTCGGCCACTTGGGCGCCATACCACATGACCTTCTTGGGCACACAGCCGACGTTGACGCAGGTACCACCCAGGTGTTTGGCTTCAATCAGCAACACCTTGGCGCCACGCATGGCGGCCCTGTTGGCTGACGCAATACCACCGCTGCCCGCACCCAGGCAGATATAGTCAAAATGTTGTGCCATGTTTATCTCCGTCGATTGATACAGATTATCTCGCCCAACAGGGCGACCTCCCGCTTGGCGGGATACTTTTAAGCCATTGTAGGGGGATTCAGATCAAGTGACCAGACCAGAGTCTGCCGGTAAAAATTTCAGTGATACAAGGTGCAACGCGAATAATCCTGGGTCTCAGGCCCTGAACCCGAGCACTTGAGGCAACGAAACTGCTGTTGATGCTCGCCGAGTTCAGCCTGCAAAAATCTGGCCGTGTGGGAATCTTTCTGCCTGAGGCGCCGCTCCAGCTCTGTCATTCGCTTATCCAACCAGCGACAACTGGGATCATCGGCGACTTGGCGGCGAGGCTTGGATGCCTTCTTTTTTCGGGATTTCGTTGGTTTACTGTCGCGCGAGGCCTTGGGCAAGGGTGCAGACTCATATTCAAGTGCGGCTTCAAACTGCTGTGGAATGGCAATAGGATTGCCCTCGCTGTCGAGCACTAACCCCAGAGGGAGCGAACCAGACTCTTTGTCCGGGTTGCTGAGTTGCTTATCTATTGAGGGCTCTGAACTCGACACTGGATTCAGGTCTGAGCTTGATTCGGCCTGGGATTCAGCCAATGGGGCGACTCCCAACCAAAGGAGCAGGCAGCAAAGCCCGCCGATTCTGTAGGTTAACATTCCCTGTACTCCCGCATCGATCCTTCGACGCTGTTTGTCTTCACATCAGAGTCTAGAAGCTGCGGTGAATGTTAGCCAGTTTAAAACTGCCACTCCAGATGCAAGCCGGCATAAGACTGATCCAGGTCACCATGCCAATCCTCCTCTTGCGCCTGCTGCTTGATATCATCCTCCGCTATGCTGTGACTCAAATGCAAGGAAGCCACCAAAGAAGAGGTTAATGAGTAGCATGCCTCTACACCAAACTGCAGATGATTGGGGCCATCATGGGTCTGGCTGGCATAGCCAAAGTCGAATCCCTGGGTCACATAGGGGGTAAGAGTCAGTTGCTCGTTCACTTGCCAATGGCTGTGCAGGCTCAACTCAACAAAATAACCAGAGGCTTCAGTAGCATAGGTATAGTTAATCGATGGTGTCAGCCAGCTCAGCCCCTGATAGGCGAGATAGGCGTACACCTCATTGTCATGGGCGCGCTCATCCCCGTAAAACTCCAGTCGCTGCATGCCGACACCGGCTTCCACTGATTCGAGTGGGTTGAAACAGTATTCCACCCCGGCATTGAGCTCGGCGTAGTTCACACTGTCGGCTCGGCCAAACAACACGAAGGCCCCCAGGCCATCACGGCTATGGTGAATGCCACTCCAGGCAATCCCGCCCGCAGACAAGTTGTCACGCCCCTCGGAAATATAGCGGCTGTCCCACCCCAGCATGAGTTGGGTTTCGGCGGCCTCATCGGCCAATAATGGATTGCAGCACAGGAGTGTCAGCAACAAGAGCGGATAGCGCATAAAACGTACCAAACTTACAAAGTAAAGTTTATTTTATTCCACCACCCCATTATGTAAATGATAACGAATCGTGTTTTAGATCCAGTTATCATTTATGATTTTTTTGTGCATTGACGGTAGGCTCTCTTCCTCGGCAGCAGTGACTCGTGACCCACGGGTATTTCACTGCCGAGTTTGGCGGCTATGTTTCACTGCTATGTTTCACATCTATGCCACAGCCATGGCACCAATCGCTTTTATCACCTTGATAAATCACAGCGGAACCCTTATCTATTAGCCACGCCCCTGAATATTCGCCGCCATGGCGGCAAGACCAGGCATCCAATGCAGGCCCTATGGCCCACGCCCAAAGAGAGGACAGACAATGACCAATCCGCTGCTGACAGCACAGGAGCTGCCGCCCTTTTCCAGTATCAAGGCCGAGCACATTCAACCGGCGGTCGAACAGGCCATAGCCAAATGCCGCGATAAGATAGAAGCCGTGCTGGCCGCCGGAGGCCCCTACACTTGGGAAAACCTGGTGGCCCCTCTGGAGCAGGTGGACGATGAGTTGAGCCAGATCTGGTCGCCGATTTCCCATATGAATTCTGTACTCAGCAATGAAGAGTGGCGCGCCGCGCACGATGCCTGCCTGCCATTGTTGTCTGAGTACAGCACCTTTGTCGGCCAACATCAGGGCCTGTATCAGGCCTATAAAGAGCTCAAGGCATCGGCGGAATTTGCCCTGCTCAGCCAGACACAACAGACTGTGATAGAACATAGCCTGAGAGACTTCGAACTGTCGGGAATAGGCCTCAATGATGAACAAAAAGCTCGCTATGGAGAGATTGTAAAGCGCCTGTCCGAACTCAGCAGCACCTATTCCAACCAACTGCTGGATGCCACACATGCCTGGAGCAAACTGGTTACCGATGAAGCCGAATTGGCCGGTCTGCCAGAGTCTGCCATTGCCGCCGCCAAGGCGATGGCCGAGGCCAAAGAGCAGCAAGGTTGGCTATTCACCCTGGATTTTCCATCCTATCTGCCGGTCATGACCTACAGCGACAACCGCAGTCTGCGTGAAGAGTGCTACCGCGCCTTTGTTACCCGCGCTTCGGATCAAGGCCCCAATGCCGGTGAGTTCGACAATGGCCCGCTGATGGACGAGATCCTGAGCCTACGCCATGAGTTGGCACAGTTACTGGGCTTTGATACCTATGCCGATAAGTCCCTGGCCACCAAGATGGCGCAATCGCCCGAGCAGGTTATCGCCTTCCTCAATGAGCTGGCACTGCGCTCCAAATCTCAGGCCAAGGCCGAGCTGGCCGAACTCAAGGAGTTTGCCAAGGAGCATTATGGTGTAACCGAGTTGGCGGCCTGGGATCTGGGTTACTACGGCGAAAAGCTCAAGCAACACAAGTATGAGATATCTCAGGAAGAGCTACGTCCCTTCTTCCCCGAAGACAAGGTGCTCAGCGGCCTGTTCTACACCATCAAACGCTTGTTCGGTATGGATGTCAAAGAGCAACAGGATTTCGACAAGTGGCATAAAGACGTGCGCTTTTTCCACATCCTGGATGCCGAGGGCGAACACAGAGGCAGCTTCTATCTGGACCTCTATGCCCGTGAAGGCAAGCGGGGCGGCGCCTGGATGAATGATTGCCGAACCCGGCGGATGACGGCCACAGGCCTGCAAAAGCCGGTAGCCTACCTCACCTGTAACTTCAATCGCCCTGTGGGTGACAAGCCGGCGCTGTTTACCCATGACGAAGTCACTACCCTGTTCCACGAATTTGGTCATGGTATTCACCATATGCTGACCCGCATCGATGTCGGTGGGGTTTCCGGCATCAATGGCGTACCTTGGGATGCCGTGGAGCTGCCAAGCCAGTTTATGGAGAACTGGTGTTGGGCCGAAGAGGCGCTGGCGGAGATCTCCGGCCATTATCAGACCGGGGAGCCGCTGCCCAAGGCGATGCTGGACAAGATGCTGGCCGCCAAGAACTTCCAGTCCGGTATGATGATGCTGCGGCAACTGGAGTTTTCTCTGTTCGACTTCCGCCTGCATCAGGAGTTTGATCCGGCCAAGGGCGCCCATATTCAGCAGATGTTGGATGAGGTTCGACGCCAGGTGGCCGTGGTCACACCGCCTGAATTCAACCGCTTCCAGAACGGTTTCGCCCATATCTTTGCCGGAGGTTATGCCGCCGGCTACTACAGCTACAAGTGGGCTGAGGTGTTGTCTGCCGATGCCTTCTCCCGTTTCGAGGAGGAAGGTGTTTTCAACGAGAGCACAGGACGCGACTTCCTGCACAACATACTTGAGATGGGCGGCAGTGAAGAGCCTATGGTGCTATTTACTCGCTTCCGTGGCCGCGAGCCCAGCATAGACGCACTGCTGCGTCACTCAGGGATCCAAGCCTGAGGCAGAAGCAATTGATTAGGCGCCTGCGGGCGCCTTTTTTGTGAGCCAGTTCTCGCTTGCCGTCTGGTATGACCTTTGATAGCCTTTAATGCCTCTCAACTCTTGGACCCTTTGATGAACCTCTACTTTCGCCTGTTTTGGCTGCTGCTCTGGCGAGTGCGCCGGGCAAACGATATCGGTTTTCTCGGCACCAGCCGCATCCGTTATCGGGCTTTACCGAGTGACTGTGACATCAACCTACACCTGACCAACTCCCGCTACCCGGCATTTATGGATCTGGCCCGCACTTATATGATGGCCGAAATGGGCTTGCTGAAGCGCTTTCTAAAACTGAAATGGATGCCAATAGTCAATGCCGCCGAGTTCACTTATGTAAGGGATATCAGGCCATTACAGCAGTTTGAAATTGCCTCTCGCGTGGTTGGCTGGGATGAAAAGTATTTCTACATAGAGCAGCGTTTCCTGTCGGACAGAGGCCTGCATGCCATAGTGCATGTCAGAGGTTTGTTCGTCTGCAAACGCAAGCCGGTACCCACGGAAAACCTGTTGACGGAAGCCGGGTTCGATGAGACCACGCCCGAGTTACCGGCAGAGATCATCAAGTGGAAGTCGTTCCTGGATCTCAAAAAGGCCCGCAACAGCTGAATTCTTGCTCAGGGGATGGGCCTGAGCCCGCTGCTGGCCTCCTCCTGAGCCAGAGTCACTTCATCCTGCACCAACATCCAGGAACCCCGCAATTGCGCCTGCAGCCAGTAGCGCCCCAAATGCTGGTAGTCCAGTAAGTTAAAACTGCGCTGCAGGTAACCAAGACAAGGGATTAAGGCACAATCGGCCAAAGTGAACCCATCTCCGCAAAGCCAATGATGCTCAACCAGGCGTAAGTCCAACGCCCGCAGGCAAAGTCTGAGACGGTTTTCAATTTGACGCTGCACCAGAGGAAGTTGCTGCTCTTCCGGTAAGCTATATTGCTGCTCCAGCTGATAGAGACTGTTGTTGAGGTCGTTATCGGCAATTCTGTCATAGAGACGCACTTGCAGATTGAGGTCGGGCTCCTTGGGCAACAGCCGGGTGCCGGCGTCCATTTTATTGTCCAGATACTCTATGATAATGCTGGATTCAGGCAACAGGCTGCCGTCCTGACACACCAAGAGTGGCAGCTTACCGGATGGATAGAAATGCAGATAGTGTTGGCGCTCCAATGGATCCTGCAGATCCGTTACCCGGGGAAAGAAGTTTGCCTGCTTTTCATAAAGTGCCAGCAGCACCTTTTGCGAATAACGCGACAATGGATGGTAGTAAAGCTCCATAGACAGGGATCCCCATGGTTACCAACTTTAACTTTAGTTGCTGGCTACCGCTTAGGGAAGGCGTGAACAGGTACCATGAGTGCCGCGAGGCATTATCCCCCCTCTGTTTGACCCAACTTCTGCTTGAGAAAGTCCAACATGACCCGGACTCTGGGTGGCATCCCCTCACGGTAAGGGTGAATGGCATAGATACCGCCCTCACGCAGATGATAATCCGGTAACAGACGTTCCAGTGCTCCCGAGTCCAATTGCCTTTGCAACAGATGATCCGGCAAGGTGGCTATGCCAAGCCCCTGAGCAGCCAAAGCCGCGATGGCATTGGTACTGTTGCAGCTGATAAAGGGAGTAACCCGAATACGAAACTGCTCGCCCTGACTATTGTGCAAAGTACAGCTGCGAGGCAAATGACTCGATGCATGCATCAGCCATTGGTGATGATGCAGGTTATCCGGATGCAGCGGCTTGCCATGGCGACTAATATACTCGGGCGAAGCCACCAGATACTCTTCGAAGTCGCCCAATTTTATCGCTTTGAATTCAGAGTCTTCCGGCCAGCCGGCCTGAATGGCGATATCTATCTTATGCTCCAGCAGATTGAGCTTATTGTCCTCAAGCAACAGTGTCAGCCGGATATGGGGGAAGCGCTGGTGAAACTCCCCCATCAAGGGCAGCAGTGACAGCTCACCTATCCCTACCGGCACCGTGATCCGCAAACTGCCATGTAGCTGTTGATCACTGGGGCGAGTCACGGCTTCGGCTTGCTTAGCCAGCTGCAACAACTCGGCACAATAGTGATAGAACTGCTGACCGTCTTCACTCAAGCCTATCTTGCGCGTGGTTCTGTGCAATAAACGGCTGCCAAGACGCTGTTCCAGTTTCTTCAAATGTTGACTCACCATGGAGCGGCTGATCCCCAACACTTCTGCGGCCGCCGTTAACGATCCCTGTTCCACTACAGTGGCGAATACCAACATACGATAGAGTTGTGCCGCATCCATCTCTCACCTTTGTTTAATTTCAATAACCAAAGTGATAAGTAAAGCACTCATTATCAATTTTTGCCACGGGGATACACTGATGCCATAAACCTACTGGAGTAAAAAACATGATCCTTATCTTAGGTGCATCTGGCCAATTGGGCCGTCTGGTCAGCCAAGCCTTATTGGCAAAAGTTCCTGCCAAACAGTTGAGATTGGCAAGTCGCCACCCCGAACAATTGAACGAGTTTGCTGATGTAGAGAAGGCCTTTGCCGATTACAGTGACCCGGCTTCACTCTCGAAAGCCATGCAGGGCGTCAAACGCCTGTTATTGATCTCGGGTGATACACCCAATGATCAGAGACTGCAGCAGCACATGAATGTGCTCAGCGCCGCCAAGGCCGCCGCTGTAGAACAATTGGTTTATACCAGTTTCCAATTGGCGACCCTGGACTCGGCATTCGACTTTGCCCGCACCCATGCGGCAACAGAAGCTGCAATAGTTCACTCTGGTGTGCCTTACACCTTGGTACGTAACGGTCCCTATGCCGAATTGCAGTTGGCCGGGTTGGAGCACACTCTGGCAACAGAAACCATGCTCAATGCCGGTGAAAATGGTTTGTTTGCCCCTGTGTGGAAGGCCGATCTGGCAGAGGCCATCGCCGGCATTCTCTCATCGGAATCGCCTGTAAGCAGCCATCTTGGGCAAACCTATACCCTGACAGGCCCGGAACTGTTGAACCAGGCCCAGGTGGCACAATACCTGTCGCAGGTGAGTGGCAAAAACATTCGGCTGCAAAACATTTCAGTCGCAGAGCTGGAGCAGATTTTCCTCGGGATCGGCCTCCCCGGTTTTATGGCCAAGGCGTTTGCCAACAACTCCAAGGCGATAGCCGATGGTGAATATCAGCAGCAAAGCGCAGATCTGGAACGTCTGCTGGGGCGCCCAGGGCGTTCACTTAAGGCCCTGTTTGAACAGAGCCTCACTCAATCCTGATACCCGATATCACGTGCCACAGTTCCTCCCTTTGCCTGGGAGGGGCTGTGATGGTTAATCATCATTGATCACTCCCATCTTTATCCCGATTGGTATTACACTGGTGCAGCAGTAATTGAATCAAAAGGGAAAGCACATGAGCAAGCCGGAAGATTTTGCCACCATCTATGCCAGAGCCTGCGAGCGCAAAGGCGGCGCCGAGCGACTGGAGAGCCTGTTACCCAGAGTCTGTTCCACGGAAGAATTGCTGGAATATACAGATGCCGAGTTGCTTTCAGCACTCAGCAAACAGGTATTTCAGAGCGGCTTTGTCTGGAAGGTAGTGGAACACAAATGGCCGGCCTATGAAGAGGCCTTCTTTGGCTTTGAACCCATGAAAGTGTTGATGCTCTCCCCTGAGCAGTTGCAGGCCAGAGGTGAGGACAGTCGCCTCATTCGCCACCAGAAAAAGACCCAGGCCATTTATGATAACGCGCTCATGGTGCAGGATATTGCCAGAGAACACGGCAGCCTGGCCCGATATATCGCCCTCTGGCCGGTGGAGGAGATCACCTCACTGTGGCAGGAACTCAAACGCCGTGGTGCACGCTTGGGTGGCAATACCGGCCCCTATTTTCTGCGTGGCATAGGTAAAGACAGCTTCCTGTTGACCGCTGATGTTCAAAACTATCTCAAGAGTCACAAACTGGTGGACGCAGGCTTCAGCTCAAAGAGCGGCCTGGCCCAGGTACAAGCTGTATTCAATCATTGGCAGCAGAGCAGCGGTAGGAGCATGGCCGCCATCAGCCGTATCTTGGCTTGTAGCACCGGGGACAATCGTATCTGAGGCCTGAGATAAATTTGTCTTGAATATAGACAAAAAATAGTTGCAATCGAAAATGAGAACCATTATCATTTGTTCTGCGTTCCAAAACTCATCCTTAACTGAGAGTCAGTTAACCGCTAGTCGACTGAGATTTGCTTGAAGTTATGGTGTTCCTGAGTTTGCAAAGCACGACATTGCTCACACACTCTTTTAGGCCGGGCTAATTACCCGGCCCTTTTTTGGCTGATTTTTATTGTCAAAGCTTTATGCTCCTCCTCTCCGCCAACTATTTTCATCCCTCGCCGCTGTTTTTAAATTTTGATGCCCCTCCCTACAAACCAATATTGAGGGAATCAGGCACTAAGGAAGGTGCAGCCATCTGGATTTAGCCCAAAAAACTACCGATGACTACCGGCCTGCACCTTAGATTTAAACTAATTTAAAATTAATAAGTTAGGTAGATTTTTGGGTCGGACATCCAAGAAAGGAGGAATAGCACTGGAAAATTTTATCGCCAAAAGTCAAAAAATAGTTGCAAACATAAATGAGAACGATTATCGTTAACTTGCGTTCCAAAACTCATCCTTAGCTTTAGGCCCGCAGTACCCGCTGAGAGTTATGGTGTTCCTGAGTTTGCAAAGCACGACATTGCTCACACACTCTTTGTGGCCGGGTTAATTACCCGGCTCTTTTTTTGTTTTTTCACGCCAAGCCAAGAGCCTACCCGAACAGCAAACCATCATAGGGGCCTGACTGATCCTCTTTGGCCATATGGTAAATACTGACAGTAAACAGCGTCCCCTTACCTACAGTCGAACTAACCTCTATGGTGCCGCCTATGCGTTTGATAATACCGTAGCTCAGCGACAAGCCTAGCCCGGTACCATCCTTACGGGTGGTATAGAAGGGATCGAATATCCGACTCAACTGCTCTTGCGGGATCCCAGAACCTTCATCTTCAATCTCTATCTTGATCCCCACAGGTTCGTCCTGTTCCACCCAGTCATAGGTGCGGATCCAGATCCGCCCCTTGCCATCCATAGCATGAGCAGCGTTGACCACCAGATTGATCAGCACCTGCAGCAGTTGCGGACGATTTACCTGCACCGGATAACTGGCGTTCAGCTCAGGCAACAACACCACTTCCTGCTTACCCAGTGAGTGACGTACCAACAGCTGCATCTCTTCGATAATAGGTGTGATTTGATGCATCTCCAGCGGCGCATTGAACTCGCCGGGACGGCTGTACTGCAGCAAGCTGCGGATAATAGTGCTGATACGCCCCACCTGCTGGATGATGAGATCTATCTCCTCTTCGACCAGCTCGGCGTTATCCCCAAGCTCCACCCGCAGCAGTTCCATATTGCCGAGGATTACGGCGGTAGGATTGTTGATCTCGTGGGCAATCCCAGCGGTCAACTCCCCAAGGGCTGTCAGCTTTTCATTGGTCACCAACTGCTGACGGGTTTCGTTCAGTAATTGCACGTTGCGCTGCAGCTCTTCGGTTTTTTCCTGCAGGCTACGGGTACGTTCCTCGACCTTCATCTCCAGTTGCTCGGCCGCCGCTTGAATTTGCGCATTGCGGCGCTGCAATAAATCGAGCATGCGGTCGAACTGCTCGGCCAGGTTGGCCAGCTCATTGTCTCTGTCCAGTCCCAGCTCGCCGATACGCAGATTGCGCCCGGACTGCACCGCCTTAACCACTTGGTGAATA
Source organism: Shewanella sp. Iso12 (assembly GCF_012030025.1). Taxonomy (NCBI): domain Bacteria; kingdom Pseudomonadati; phylum Pseudomonadota; class Gammaproteobacteria; order Alteromonadales; family Shewanellaceae; genus Shewanella; species Shewanella sp. Iso12. The sequence goes on along the minus strand of NZ_JAAUHW010000003.1, from coordinate 48,069 downwards.
CGCTCTATCGGCTGCAACAAACTGTAGGCGCCGCGATAAACCAAGAGCCCGGAAACCAGCAACACCAACATCAAAATGGTGCCCAACTCTATGATATTAAGCAGATAGTTGTGGATAAAAGGCGACTCGGAAAACCCGGAATAGATCATGCCTATCCGCTGGCCTCGAATATCGGTCAGCGGCGCATAGGCCGAGATAAACCAGTCGTTGTAAACAAAGGCTCTATCGACCCAGAGTTGGCCCTTGACCAACACCTGCTGACGCACCTCCTCGGACACCAGAGTGCCCAATGCCCGGCCACGATTTTCATCCTCTTTGGGGAAGAAATGCAGAGGCACATTGGTGCTGATGCGGATATTGTCGAGGAAGATGGTCACAGTGCCTATGGAACGCTCAGGCAGTGTGCCCTTGTCATAGACCAGATCGCGAATATGGTCGACGATGCGAGTATTGCGATTAAACAGGATCCCGCCATCCAGATACCAGCCGACCTTGCCGTTTTCATCGGCTACCGGCAGCAGGCTGCGGCTGAGCATGCCCCGCTCTTCCACTTCTCTGTCGGGATTTTGTGCCCTTAAGGTCATTTTCACCGGGATCTTGGCACGCTCGGCCAACTCGGGATCGATTCGTGCCAACCGCGAGGAGGAGAGCACCATCAGCCCTGAATAGGCGCTTTGCCCCTGAACCAAGGGCAGCATCTGCCGCAAGTCAGGATCGGCCGCAGCATCGGCAATTCTGACCAAACGCAGAAAATCGAGATCCAACGCCTTGCGCTGTTGATCCAGAAAAGCATTGAGATCTTTCTGCTTCTGCTGTTCACCTTCGAGTATCGAACGAAAATGGGTCTGGAAATCGAAGGACTGCATCACATGTTCGAGCTGCTTTTCCTGACGCTCCTGCACCGCAGCCAGCGTGTTGTTGGCCACTGTCAGGTCGGCCTTGACCTTCATAAACAGCTGTTTGCCTGTGTAGCTGATGTTCCAGTATATGGTGATAAACACCAAGCTCACCAACGTCAGCAAGATAGGCAACAGAGTCAGGATCAGAATGCGATAACGCACCTTTGCCTGCAGCTGCTGCCAGCTCAGGCCAAAGAGCCGTTTGAACAGTGACAAGCTCAGACCTCCGACTCGCAGTCAAACCACTCTTTATATTTACGATCCAGTGTTTTGCGAGACACTCCCAGCACCCGGGCTGCCGCCGACTTATTGCCGCCGTGGGAGTCAACCACGGCCGTGACATGGTCTTTTTCCACATCCTTGAGCGCCCAGTCGTGGGGATAGCCAGGCTGGGCATTCAGCTCGGCCTTGGGCTGTTCTTTCCAGTATTCCGCCGGTGGTTTACCCAGCAGAATGCAGCGCTCTATCATGTTACGCAATTCGCGGATATTCCCAGGCCACTGATGTTGCTGCAGTTTGAGCAGGTCCTCATGGCTCCAGACCACCTCTTTCACCCCGAGCTCTGCAGCCAACTGGCGGGTAAAGTGATGGGTCAATTCCACCACATCATCCGGTCTTTCCCGTAATGGCGGGATCACTATGTCGAGCACATTGAGACGGTAGAAGAGGTCGCGGCGGAAATGCCCGGCTTCCACTTCATCGGCCAGCTTACGGTTGGTTGCCGCTATCACCCGGACATCAATATTAACTTCTTTTTCACTGCCAACCGGACGAATCGCCTTTTGCTCCAACACCCGCAGCAAGGCCGTCTGCATTTTCAGCGGCATCTCCCCGATCTCATCGAGGAAGATGGTGCCTCCGGAGGCAAAGCTGAATAGACCTTCGCGATTGCCTTTGGCACCGGTAAAAGAGCCAGCGGTATGACCAAAGAGTTCACTCTCCAGCAGCTCGGGAGCGATGGCGCCGCAGTTAACAGGCACAAACGGGCCCTGACGACCACTGAGCAGGTGAAGTTGCCTGGCCACCAGCTCCTTACCCGTGCCGGACTCACCTTCGATAAGCACCACCGCATTGGTCGGTGCCACCCGCTCTATCACCCGCTTGACCTCCATCATGGCATCACTGTTGCCTATGATGGTGGAGGAATAGCCACTGGACACTTCCCGGCGCAGCATCAGATTTTCCCGCTTCAGCAAGCGCCGCTCGATGCAGCGGTCGACCGCCTTCATCATCTGCTCCAGATGGAAAGGCTTCATGATGAAGTCGGAAGCGCCGGCCCTGAGTGCCTGAATCGCCACTTCCATATCGGCATAGCCCGTCATAAAGATGATGTCGGAGCGCCGCTCCTGATCATCCAGCGCCTCACGCCACTCAATACCTGAGCGGCCGGGCAGACGTATATCCACAATCAGCAGATCGAAGTGACAACGGCTGCGCAGTTGTTCGGCTTCTTCTATGCTGGCAGCGGTTTCTACCAGGGCAAATTTCTTTGCCAGCGCTTTGTTGAGGAAACTGCGCATACCGGGCTCGTCGTCGACGATCAACACGGACACGGCAGAAGGCATTGGCTTAGACTTAAGTGGCTTTTCTATCTGGCTCATATTGTCGGCTTCAGGACATTTTGACTCAATTGAAATAGATTCTATCATTGATACGGTAAAAATTGGTCACTATGAACCAGAGAAAAAGCCGGTTGGGACAATTTGTCTGATACTTATTTACCAAGCTTGGGATCCAGTTCACATATTGGATCCCTCAATATCGGTTTATAGCAAACATTCGTTTTTGGCACCTAAATTGCTTTAATGGGTGCGAGTACAAGGCCGTGGCCCGCAGGCTTATGGGTTAGGCCCACTTATTAAAATCACGCCAAGGAGCAATAATGTTGAACTTGAAACAACTGCTGGGTCTTGCCATTGCGGCAGGCCTGATGATCTCTGCCCCGGCTTCCGCTCAGGAAACCATCAAGCTGGCCACTACCACCAGTACTGAAAACTCAGGTCTGCTGGGTTACCTGCTGCCAAAATTTGAATCTGAATCAGGCTATAAGGTACAAGTGATTGCCACAGGTACAGGTAAGGCTCTGAAACTGGGTTCTCAGGGTGATGTGGATCTGGTGATGACTCACGCTCCTGGCGCAGAAGCCAAGTTCGTCGCCGACGGTTTCGGTGTTGAGCCTCGCGGCATCATGGAAAACGACTTTGTTATCCTTGGCCCCAAGAACGACCCTGCCAAGGCCCGTGACAGCAAAAATGCCGAAGAAGCCTTCGCCAAAATCGCCAAGTCAGGCATCCCTTTCGTATCCCGTGGTGATGACTCAGGTACTCACAAGAAAGAGCTGATCATCTGGAAAGCCGCCAACGTGACTCCAGACTTCAAAGGTTACACCTCTGTAGGTCAAGGTATGGGCAAAACCCTGCTGATGGCCAACGAACTGCAAGGTTACACTCTGTCTGACCGTGGTACTTTCGTGGCTTACAAAGCCAAACTGGACCTGGGTATCGACTTCGACGGCGGTGCCACTCTGGCCAACCCTTACCAGGTTATCCTGATCAACCCTGCCAAATACCCTGATCTGAATCACAAAGGTGCACGTGCCTTCAGTGATTGGTTGATTAGCAAAGAAGCACAAAGCATGATCAACAGCTATAAAGTTCAAGGCGAACAACTGTTCAAGGCAACTTACGGCAAATGAGTGAAGGCTGGTTAGCCCTTATACAGCAGGCCCTAGGCCTGCTGTTTTCCAGAGACCCCGAAGTCTGGTCTATTATCTCCGTCTCTTTCTCGGTATCTTTCGCGGCGCTGCTGATCACCTTGCTACCGTCCATGATACTGGGGTTCGCCCTGGCGTTTGTGCAATTCCCCGGCCGCTGGCTGGTAACCAATCTGGTGCAAACCCTGCAATCCATTCCCACTGTGGTGGTAGGCCTGTTGGCCTATTTACTGCTGACCCGTAACGGTGCTCTGGGTGATCTTCGCTGGCTCTTTACCCAGAAGGGGATGATCCTCGGGCAGATGATGATCTGCGCCCCGGTACTGATAGCCATGAGCCATGCCGCCTTCACCAGTGTCGACCGCCGCGCCTGGGAAACCAGCCGAACTCTGGGCGCCAGTTGGACCTCGGCCATCTGGGTGGTTTGCCGCGAGCTGAGAGTACCTCTGTTACTGGCGATTATCGCCGCGTTTTCCCGTATCATTACTGAAGTCGGCTGTTCCATGATGGTTGGTGGCAACATAGCCCATGTCACCCGTAACATTCCCACCGCGATTTCACTGGAAACCAGTAAAGGCGACTTTGCCCAGGCGATAGCCCTTGGCTTGGTGCTGCTGGTGCTGGCACTGATACTGAATTTTGCTCTGGGTACTCTGCGTGGCAGGGCCAATCCCAGAAGCCATTAGGACGCTTGATGATAAAGCTGATAGCCCAAGATCTAGAGATGCGTTTTAGTGAACGCCTGTTATTTCGCACCCGGCAACTGGAGTTTTGCCAGGGCGAGGTCATCTATCTGCAAGGTGACAATGGCTGCGGCAAAACCACTCTGATGAAGCTGCTGGCCGGTTTACTCAAACCCAGTGCCGGTACCATCTATACCCAAGGATTTCCGCCTGCGCCCTGGTGGCGACGCGATACCTTGCTCGGCAAGGCTATTTACCTGCATCAACACCCGTACCTGTTTGAAGGCAATGTCAGCTACAATCTGCAACTGGCGCAGAAATACAGCAGCCTGGATAAGGCCGAACAGCACACTAGGATGCAAAGCGCGATAGAACATGCCCAGTTGGGGAAGCTGCTCAAGACCAACGCCTCAACTCTGTCCGGCGGTGAACGGCAACGGCTGGCACTGGCCAGAGCCTGGCTGTTGAAACCCAAGTTACTCATGCTCGATGAACCCATATCCAATATGGACCGGGCATCGCAGCAAACCGTTTTTGCTATGATTGCCGAATTAAAGCAACAAGGCACAGGACTGCTTATCAGTAGCCACCAGCACTCAGAACTAACGGCACTTTGTCATCAACATTGGCATATCGAATCACAACAACTGACAACCTCAGCCAATTTGACTCTGGCCACGGAAGAACTGCAGGAGAACAACTATGTCGCAGCGCATTGATGCGGTGATACTCGCCGGAGGCATGGCCAGGCGTATGGGCGGAGAAGACAAAGGCCTGGTGGACCTGCTGGGGCGCCCCATGATTGCCCATGTTATCGACAGGGTAAAACCTCAGGTGAATCAGATCCTGATCAACGCCAACCGCAATCAAACACGTTATGCTGAGTTCGGTTTTCCTGTCATTGCCGACCTGGAACAGGGTTATCCCGGGCCGTTGGCGGGAATGATCAGCGCCCTGGATAAGACAGATGCCGATCTGCTGTTGGTGGTGCCCTGCGACTGCCCTTTGCTGCCCAAAGACCTGGTCGAGCGTATGGCGCAAAAGCTGCAGGCGTCAGAGGCGGATCTCGCCGTGGCATCCGACGGTGAGCGGGAGCAGCCGGTGGTTATGCTGCTCAAACCAACGGTGAGGGATTCGATGCAGGCCTTTCTCGATTCTGGCAGGCGCCGTATCGATCTCTGGTACAGTGAACACCCGGTAGTGGTTGAATCATTCGCCGATCAACCCAGCGCCTTTATTAACGTCAATACCAACGAACAAAAACAACAACTCGCGGCGGAAATATCCCAAGCTTAAGAGGTTTTTATGAGCACTGTCTTTACCAATCCCCTGTCCATTCCCGTGTTGGGCTTCTGTGCCTACAGCGGCACAGGCAAGACCACACTGTTGAAGCAGTTGATCCCTGAGCTGAATCGTCGTGGTTTGAGACTGGCAGTGATCAAACACGCCCATCACAACTTTGATATTGATGAGCCGGGCAAAGATAGCTATGAAATGCGCAAGGCCGGCGCCAGACAGATGTTGGTGGCCTCCCATGTGCGTTGGGCCTTGATGACGGAAGATCCGCTGGACAGAGATCCGGACCTGCTGCATCTACTCGGCCAGTTGGAACAGGACAAGGCCGATCTGGTGTTGGTGGAAGGCTTCAAAAAACTGGCGCTGCCCAAAATTGAATTACACCGAGCCGCCCATGGCAAACCCTTTATCCATACCGAGGATCCCAATATCCTCGCAATCGCCTGCTGTGATGAAACCAAGCTGCCGGGAGAGATCCGCCGCCTGGATCTCAACAATGTGGCGCAAATTGCTGATTTTGTGCAGCAGTATGTTCGCGATTATCGCCCCGAATCCAAGCCCTCTGCAGCAAGAGCCCTGCCCTTAAGCGCCTGTGAGCTCGGCAGTGAACAGAATCTGTCGGTACGTCAGGGCATCGACCATATTCTGGAGCAAGTCAAACCCGTCACAGAGACGGAACTGTTGACGCTCGATGAAACCGACAATCGTATTCTGGCCCAGGATGCCATATCACCGGTGAACGTACCGCAGCAGACCAACTCGGCAATGGATGGTTACGCCTTCGCGTTTCAAGATAACATGTCACAATCCTTTGAACTGAAAGGAGAAGTGCTGGCCGGTCATCAATATTCTGGCCAGCTGCAGCCGGGTGAAGCGGTACGAATTATGACGGGTGCGCCGGTTCCTCTGGGTGCAGATACCATTCAACCCAGAGAGCTTGCCACCGAAACCGATGGCAAGGTCAGCTTCAGTGGCAAGATTTACCGCGGCCAGCACGTTCGTCTGGCGGGTGAAGATATAGCCCAAGGTGCCGTTGCCCTCGGCAGTGGTACTCGTTTGGGCGCTGCCGAGCAAGGCCTGCTGGCTTCGCTGGGACTGTTTGAGATGCCCCTCAAGCGCCGCCCCAGAATTGCCGTATTCTCCACCGGCGATGAAGTCAGCCAACCCGGCACAGAGCTCAAGGCCAACTGCATCTACGACTCCAACCGCTATACCATCAAGGCAATGGCCAAGCGCCTGGGCTGTGAAGTGCTGGACTTGGGTATCATCGAAGACTCGGAAGCGGTTCTGAGCCAAACATTGAGCCAGGCGGCGACTCAGGCCGATGTGATCATCAGCTCGGGCGGGGTGTCTGTCGGTAATGCCGATTATATCAAGACAGTGCTGGCCAAGCTGGGGGAAATCAACTTCTGGCGCATCAATATGCGCCCGGGACGCCCATTGGCGTTCGGTAAGATAGACCAAACATTGTTCTTCGGCTTGCCCGGCAATCCTGTGGCCGTGATGGTCTCTTTCCTGATGTTTGTTCAACCGGCATTGCGTAAACTGGCCGGCGAACCAAGCTGGCAGCCAAGACTATTGCCGGCGATTGCCGATGAAGCCATGCGCAGCCGCAGCGGCCGCACCGAATTCAGCCGCGGCATCATGACCCTGGGAGATGACGGCCAATTGCACGTACGCACGACCGGTGCCCAGGGCTCAGGCATGCTCAGCTCCATGGTCAAGGCCAACTGTTTGGTGATTATCGGCGAGGCAGATGAACGCATAGAGGCGGGTGAAATCGTCTATGTACACCCGTTTGCAGACCTGCTCTGAGCCTGCCCTTGAACAGCCTGAGTGACGGCTTTGGCCGCAAAATAGAATATCTGCGCCTCTCCATTACCGACAGGTGTGATTTTCGCTGCATCTATTGCATGAGTGAAGATCCCTGTTTTCTGGAGCGGGAACAGGTATTGAGCCTGGAGGAGCAGGCCTTTATCGGCCGCGCCTTTACCGAGCTTGGTGTCAGCAAGATACGCCTCACCGGCGGCGAACCCTTGGTACGCAGCGATTGTGACCGCTTGGTGGCGCAGCTGGCGGCACTACCCGGGCTCAAGGATCTTTCCATGACTAGCAACGGCTCCAGGCTGGCTAAGCTGGCTCCAGCGCTGAAAGCTGCCGGCTTGAACCGCCTCAATATCAGCCTGGATACCCTAAAGAGCGAACTCTTCACCACCCTGACCCGCAACGGCAAGCTAGAGCGGGTGCTCAAGGGCATAGATGCTGCCAAGGCGGCCGGCTTTGACAGGATCAAGATCAACGCCGTGATCCTCAAGGGACGCAACGAAAACGAAATTATCGATCTGCTGGAATATTGCCGTCAAAAGCAGCTGGACATCGCCTTTATCGAAGAGATGCCTCTGGGTGTGATGGAAGAGCGTTCTCTGCCAAGGCACATGAGCAGCAGTGATGTCAGGGAAATTATCAATCAACGCTGGCCACTGAGTTTGTCATCCAAGCGTACCGGTGGCCCGGCACGTTACTACAGCATGGCCGACAGCCCTATCCATATAGGTTTTATTTCACCCCACAGCCATAACTTTTGCCATGAGTGCAACCGGGTCAGAGTCACGGCCGAAGGCCGCTTGCTGCTGTGCCTGGGGAATGAACACTCGCTGGATCTGAAGCAGATCATCCGCAGCCATCCTGGTGATATAGACGTATTGAAGCAGGCTATCTTCGAGGCGATTCAGCGAAAGCCCAAAGAGCATCACTTCGACGATCCCAATCAGGTGCAGATCCTGAGGTTTATGAACAGCACAGGTGGCTGATACTTGCCACCGTGCTACACTGGCGATTCGACCTCAACCAAACATTCTTGCCCATGGCACTGACCCGCAAACAGTGGAATAACATCATTATTCTGGCCTCCATTCTGATGGTGTCGGTACTGACCTTGCTGGATAAACGCATGAACTCGGTGCCCGATACCCGCGAGCTGTTTGACAGCAATACTGAACTGCAGCAGCTGCAACTGGGCGGGATCTGGCTGGCACAGGCCGCCAATGGCCAATGGCAGTGTGATCCCAAGGTGCTCAATTGTGCCGACTGGAGTCAAGCCTGGCTCAGTATTCGGGTATCACCATTGGCAAGTAAACCAGAACTCACCCAAGATGAGCGGCCACGAGAGTTGCTGCTGAAAGTCAGCGGCGCTGCCGAGCCACAACTTTGGCTGTTCTATCCCCATCAGGGACTGCTTAAATCTGCCGCCGGGAACTGGTATCTTATTCCCCCCAGCCTCAGAAGTGGTGTTGTACCTCTGCTGAGTGTATCCACAAGCTGATAGAGCAGAGAGCCTTATGCCAGAATTGCCGGAAGTGGAAGTGACCCGCCTCGGGGTTGCGCCGTATCTTGTTGATCAGACCGTCAGTAACCTTATCGTTCGTAATCCTTCGCTGCGTTGGCCGGTACCCGAAACGGCCCGCAATATCATAGGACAGACCATCAGAGCCGTGCGCCGCCGCGCCAAATACCTGCTGCTGGATACAGATGCCGGTACCTGCATAGTGCATCTTGGGATGTCCGGCAGCCTGCGGATTTTGCCCCGTAGCACACCGGCGGAGAAACACGATCATATAGATCTGGAATTGGAAAACGGTCGGGTGCTGAGGTTCAACGATCCACGCAGATTCGGTGCCTGGCTCTGGTGCGAGTTGCCGGAAACGGCTCATCCGCTGCTGGCCAAACTGGGGCCCGAACCTTTAACGGATGCCTTCAATGTCGAGCAACTGCAAGCGGCGCTCAAGGGCAAGAAGAAGGCGATAAAACTCTGTCTGATGGACAATGCCATTGTGGTGGGTGTCGGTAATATCTATGCCAACGAAGCCCTGTTTGCCGCAGGGATCCACCCGCAGGCCGAGGCCGGTAAAGTGGATAAAGAGCGGCTGACAGTGCTGGTCGCCGAGATAAAGCTGATCCTGGCCCAGGCAATCAAGCAGGGGGGCACCACACTGAAAGACTTCACCAATGCCGAAGGTAAACCGGGTTACTTTGCCCAGAAGCTGCATGTCTATGGCCGCGGTGGGGAAACCTGTACCCAATGCGGCCATATGTTATCCGAAATACGCCTGGGACAGCGCACCACAGTGTTTTGCAGCCTGTGCCAGACACGCTGAAGCACAATCACTCCCGCATCCACTGTCCCGGGTGCGGCGTGTGGTAACTGACCATGGTCTTGGGGGCCTGACACTCGGGCAAACTCGCCGAAGCCCCAAGTAAATACCACTCCTCTCTGTGGGCCGTGCCCATGTTCTGGCCCTTGCTCATATCAAAGCAATCAAGCGTTATCCCTCCGGGAACCAGAAGATAGCGTTGTTTACCTTGTTGCAGCCACTGCCAGGCCCTGCGCTCCTGCTCGGCAGTGGAAGCCAGATAACTGAAGTGGGTAATACTCATGGGAGAAAACAGAATAAACTGCTCCTTAAAGCGGATCAGCCCAAGCTCGGCATCTTCACCTATAACCTCGGCCGTGTGCTGCATCAAGGCCTTGGGAGTACGTATTTCGTCGAGCAACAGATAGCCCCAGCTACTGACCAAGGCCCAACCAAGAATAGTCACCACGCCGGAGCGGAGCAGCGAAGGCTGTTTCCTTAACCACCAGAGCAAAATAAGCCAGGAGGAACCGAGCACCATAAACAGATAACCGATACCTGTGAGATCATCGGTATAATCAGCCAGTCTCTCGAGCAATTTGGGATGGTGCAGCAATGCCAGCACGCCCAGAGTCAGCAACAAGCCCCCCAACAACCACAGCAAGGCGGAAACCAGGCGCTCAAACCATAGACACAACTGTGCTCCCTGCAGTGCTGCGGCAATGGCCAGCGCGGCCATCGGCAGTGCCGGCAAAATATAGACATTACGCTTACCTGGGCTGATGCTGAAAAACACCACCACCAGCAAGACCCATAACAGCAAAACGGCAATGCCGGGGTCAGCCTTGATAGCCGCCCAGAGTCGCTTTCCGTAAGCCAATGCCAATAGGAGCAGCGGAAACCAGAGCCAGGGAATAACACTGAAAACAAAGAAATACCAGGGCTTGATATGATGCCAGGCGTTGACGTAACGCTCACCCGTCTGCTTAAACAGAATATTGTTCATATATGCCAGGTGTTCCGGGCTGGCAGATGCTTGAACCGTCAGCACCATGGGAACCAACCAGAGCGCAATTACGGCCAGCATAACAACCGGCCCCAATACTATTCGCCAGCGCCAACTCTCTCGCCACAAGCCCTTTTGCCAACTGTACCCCCCCAACGGCAACAACAGCAGCAAGGGCAGAAAACCAACCCCCTTGGTGATAACTCCCAGCCCCATAAAGCCCCAGGCGGCAAAATACCAGCCCCAACTGGGTCCCTTGAGGAAATGGCGCAGCAAGCCATAACACCCTAAAGTTATCCAGCACATCACCATGGCATCTATCTGGGCATTCTTGGCCTGCATCAAAAACTGCGGTACCAACATCAGTAGCAGAGCGGCGTTGCGCCCGGTGCGAACATTCCACAGCCTTGCGCCCAGATCGTAGACCAGCATCACGGTCAGCAAACCACACAGGGCATTGGGCAGTAAGAAAGCCAGCTTGAGGTCTCCAATCAAGGCGTAACAAAGTGCTATGGCCCACATGAAAACCGGCGGTTTGTCCGGATAGAATTCGCCACCACGGCTGGGAAACAACCACTGACCGCTGCTGACCATTTCTCTGGCGACTTCGACAAATCTAGGCTCGTCGGCAGGCCAGGGAGAGCGGAATCCTATTCCCAACAACATAATAAACAGAGTCAGCCAGAACAGTGCCCAAAACACTTTTGTGTAATCATCACTGTCAAAGTAGCTACGCAACCAATTCATCAAAGCCCCTGTTTATCTGTAACCAAATCATCCACCTGACGGCTCAGACGATTACGGTAAAGGTAAGTTCCTATGGCGCTGGAAAGCAGCAATAACACCAGGCTGATACCGAGTTGATACTGATCAGACAAGCCCAAGCCGGCTCCCGCATAGGCAAAGATCAGCATCTGCGGCAGGTAGCCGATGAAACTGCCGATTAAGAAACCGCCTGCAGGCACCCGGGTTGCCCCGGCGAAGAGATTGGTCAACAGGTTGCTGCCAACAGGTAACAGCCTGATCATTAAAACTTTAAGCCAGGTGCGATGAATGATCAGCCGTTCAAAACGTTGCAGCCGCGACCCAAAGCGCTTCTGTAGAAACTCGCGCACCGTCAAACGGGCACAATAAAAGCTGAGGAGACAACCCGCCAAGGCGGCAAAGGTAGAAAACAGGGCGCCCACAGCACCACCAAGCGCGAAGCCGAAAACAAATGCGATGATCTGCCTCGGGCCGCCCACAGCAGTAAACAGAGCGCCGACAGCAAACAGTAACGCCACTCCGGCAGGCCCTTGGCGGTGAATAAAGTTAGCGACCCAGTTACTGTCGGTGAGATGCTCAAACCAGCCGGCCTGAACGGCCAACATCAGCCCAAGCAAGACGGATATCAACAACAGCGTCTTTAGCAGGCGCTTCAGTTTAGTCCCGGCGGCTGTATTCAATGCTGTCTATCTCGGCAATTTTGGCCCGGCGAATCAACCACATCACCCCGAGGATATCGACGATTCCCACCCAGAGTCGATTCCAGGCGGTATATTTGGAAATACCGGCTTGTCTGTCTCTGTGATTAACCACAGAAATCCGCACATCACCGCCCATACGTCGGATAAGCGCCGGAATATACCTATGCATATGGTTGAAATAGGGGAGTTTCAGAAAACTGGCTCGCGGAAAGAGCTTAAGACCACAGCCGGTATCCGGAACGCCATCGTGCAATAAGGCATCGCGTACCCTGTTGGCAAAACGGGATTGAAAGCGTTTCCAAGCCGTATCTTTACGGTGCTTTCGATAACCAGCGATGCAAAAATCAGCACTGTTCATTTCCGGGATCAGCCGGATCATGGCGGGAATGTCGGCAGGATCATTTTGACCATCGGCATCCAGGGTCACTATATATTCCCCTTTGGCCTCGCGCACACCTGTGCAGATAGCCGTGCTCTGGCCTGTACTGCGTTTATGGCGAATAACTCTGGCATCACAGCTGTTTTGCTTTGCAGTTTTCAACACTTCGTCGGCAGTACTATCGCTGCTGCCATCATCTACAACCAGAATTTCAAAAGGGGTTGTCGTTGCCAAGGCCTGACAGATCTCATTAATGAGAGGGCCTATATTGCCGGCTTCGTCTTTGGCGGGTATTACGACTGAAATCAAAAATAAGCTCCCGGGTTCCAAACTTGGAACTGATTAAAAAACAACCTACACATGAAGTAGGTCTGGATGCAATATAGCTATAGTTTCTTAAGGCCAAATTACGTCAATGCCGTTTTTCACGCAATCATTCTGTTTAAACTTGGTAACATTTTCATTACAAGCATAAAAAAGCCGGCTAGGCCGGCTAAACTTGGTAACATCATTGTCTCGGGGATTAAAAAAGCCGGCTATACCGGCTTAGTTAAGTAGTTGTCACTCAGAACCTGTACTCATAACTACCAAACAAACTGGCATCGTTATCGTTATAAGTTTCAAACTCTGAACGGGAAGCTGTGCCACCAAAAGTCATCATCCCCTTCAGCAAGGGCATACGATAGCTGAGTTCCAACATCAGGAGGTCTTCCTTCGGTGGTTGAGGTGCCCACCCGTGCGAAGGTGACTTACCGTCTTTGTTGAGCTGAGCATAGCGCAGGTAGGCGTTAATACCATGGCTGTCGGCAAATTGGCCCACCAAGCCGAGAACGTAGACCTTAGCATCGCTGTCATAGGTAGAACCCAAGGAACGTTTGTAATAACGGGAACCACTCAAATAAGTGCTGTGCTCATAGAAACAGTTGAACACATTGGGATCTCCACCACAGGCAACCAGAGTATCCGTATACTCAAAGAACAGCTTATATTGCTGCTGCGCCAGGTTGAAGCGGGTATCGGCACCCACCAGCACGGCGCAGTCGGCAATCTGCCATGGCGCCGAACCGCTGGAGTCTTCACAGGTGCGCTCCAGATAGAGACCAAAAGGCACATTAAACAGGGTATCGGCATAACGAACGTCGAAACCTGCCATCTGGTTACCTATCTTGGTATTCATTGAAGGGTCGCAGTTCGGGTCACCATCTGCACACTCGGTTCCACCGGAAATAGCATCCCAGAATGAACCAAATCCACAATCCTGTCCCTCTCCACAGAATTGTGTGGTCCAGGAAAGGCCTATTTCCAACTGTTTGAAGGGCCTGACACTGCCGCGCATGTTCCACAGCAGGGTGTCCTCAACGGCTCTGTCGTCATTCATCCAACTGACACCTGCGGTCAGGGTCCAGGGACCAATCCAGGATAGCCAAGGGGTTTCAAAACCGGCAGCATTATTACGACTGAGCATGACTGACGGCATAGGGCGAGCATTGTTTGACTTGTGCAAAGCCGAATCAAACCCAGGGCCCCACCACTGCTGCACGGCACCCGCAGTCATTATCCAGTTGCCCAGCACCAGCGCCATGTAGGAGTCATCCAAACGGGCACTCTCATCATCCTGGGCGTCATAGGCGCCGGTTCCCGCAGCCTTGAAGGCAAAACGTTCTCCGACATATTCATATGAGGCGCTCAGTTGGCCCTTTTCACGGTAGTCAGAGCCAAAATGTTGAAACCGGGCGGCATCCGAGGCTGCCGTCGCCTTGATGACAGCGTTGCCACGATTTTCTATCGCCTGACGATAGTAAAAATTCACTCTGGAAAAAGCATCTGTCAGCGCAGGTGTGAGGGTTGCCGGCTCAACCTTGGCCAAATCGGCACCGATACCGGCCCACATCAAGGGGTAAGTATTAACGGGAACCGTGATCACCCCGGCATCAGCCAGCGCCTGAATATCGGCTCTCAAATAAATGTCTGAACTATCGACCCAAGGTGCCGCATGGCTCGCAGCGCTCATACCCAGGCCTGCGGCCAGCATCAGGCTCTTGTACAAAAGACTTCTCATTAACTTTAACTTCCTTGCTTTTTGACTCGGGCAACCAAAGCCTTGGCAACATCCGGATGAACAAACTGGCTGACATCGCCGCCATGCAGCGCGACCTCTTTAACCAGGGTAGATGAAATAAACGAGTTTTCTTCCGCCGGAGTCAAAAAGACACTCTCCAGTTCTGGGTGGAGCCGACGATTCATATTGGCTAATTGAAACTCATATTCGAAATCAGAAACCGCGCGCAGCCCACGAACCAGTACATTGGCGCCTTGTTTTTTGGCAAAATCGACCAGTAGCCCGGTAAAACCAACCACCTCCACATTATCCAGGTGCGCAGTCACCTCATTTAGCATGGCGACCCTTTCTTCCAAAGTGAAGCAAGGCTGCTTGGATGGACTGGCTGCCACGCCTATCACCAAGTGAGAAAACAGTGCCGCGGCACGTTGAATAAGATCCGCATGACCATTGGTAACGGGATCAAAAGTTCCGGGATAGATGGCGCGTGTGAGCATAAGGATACCGACGTAATATTACTCGAATACAGAGGCCAGATCCTAACCGCTCGCACTGCGTTTGTGAATACGTATTAGGCGCCCACATAACGGCTTACGGCTCAAGCTAACCCCTGTCAATCCTCTACGACCTGAGATCTACCCAACTTTTGTGCTTGGTAAAGTCCTTGTGGCCTTCTCTTTTGTAGAGAGTGGCTTGCCATTGGCGTTCAACGCATCTAACTGAAGGCGTGCCGGGGCCTGTCGAAGTCGGATAACACAGAGAACCGGTTGCTGTGTAAGCCAGAGTGCCACGAGGACTTGTTCGCACCTTCCCTAAGGCTTCCAAACACTGAAACCCTTTATGACTACATAAAATTGAGAGTGGTGTAACGAGCGAAATACTGAAATATAAGCCACTGAACCTATGACTTATTATTCATGAAAGTGCGAATAAGTCCTCGATGCTTCCTACTTGTACTACATCAAATAATGCCGAAATCCACTATAGATATAGTTAATCTGGAATAGCATTCGGCTATGGAGAATAATAAAAAATATTTCACCATGACAGAAAGCATTGAAACCCAATTACAGTATTTACACCCTTAAAAACAAGGTAAAAACCAAACCCCAAAAGACAACAAACAGTAAACATTAAGAGCAAAAAAACAACATCGTTATCTTATTAAAAACACCAAGACTTTATTCTAGATATAAATTTTGAATTAGTTGTCTTGGCTAACTAAAATGCCGTCTTCAGCAATATGTTTGGGTCAGGTCTGATGAGTAAGTTAAGAGTAGCACTTCTGGTTGATGAGTATTTTGGTGGAGCCAAAACAAAGTTTGGGGGATATGGTTTTCTTGCCCGTCATTTGATTGCCAAATATCTGCCCGGCGATGATATTGATGTCGAAGTGCTGCTAAAAAAAGACTGTGGTAAAGTCAGGCTCATTCCCAAATGCCATATGATAGACGGTATCAAAGTCTATAAATTGGCCGCCAGGGCTTTCGATTTTATTAACTATTTGTTCTTGAAAAAAAAGCAATATGATGTCTTCCTGTCTATTGAAATGACGACTCACTCATATCGTATATTCAGCAAGGCCCCTGGTAAAAACAAGAAGTTGCTGTTTTGGATTCAGGATCCACGTCCCACTTATGAATGGGATGAAATAAATACCGTCAAGCTGTTTCCAGAACCCTGCTATTGGGATCAACAAGTCTATGATTTTGTACATCAATACGCTAAGACGGGCAATATTCGTTTTATCAGTCAGGCCAGATGTTTAGACCAAAAAGCCAAAGACTTGTATCGCCTGCCGGCAGATACCGAGATTCAGTATCTGCCCAACCCTATTGAAATAGATGAAAATTTCGACCCGGATTATCATCAAAAACAAGACAATATTTTGTTCCTTGGCCGAATAGAATCAGTAAAACGCGGTTGGTTGTTTGCCGAAATTGCCCGAGCCATGCCGCAGTACCAATTCTACATGTTGGGGCAGGCACATAGACAGGCCGATGAGAACAACGCCGTGATGGCCAAGTATCAAGACATACCCAACCTGCACTTTGTCGGTCACGTTGAAGGCGAGCGTAAAAATCAGCTGTTGAAAGATGCCAAGCTGCTGGTCAATACCTCTATTCATGAAGCCTTGCCCGTGTCATTTCTCGAGGCCTTGTCATACGGAACCTTATTGGTCAGTTGTCAAAACCCGGATGAATTGACCAGTCGCTTCGGCATTTATACCGGCAAAGTTTTGGGGGATGGCTTCGACAAATTGCCGCTGTTCATCGAAGGGATTGAGCAGTTGCTGCAGAGTGAAGCCAAACGCCAGACTCTGGCCAAGGAAGCCATTGCCTACATCAAAAAAGTGCACCATCTGGACAAGTTCAAGCAAGATATGTCCAAAGAGATACGGGCACTTAAGTCCCAAAGCCGGCAAGTGCAAAGTCCGCATGCAACTGGCTCAGCCTGGCCTCGCACAGTACAATAAGGTTTTTATCCTATTGGGGCAGAGATGAAACGACTCATAGTCGACCTTGACGGCACCCTCACTCAAGGTGACAGCAAGGATTACAGCGCGGTGTCACCGCGCTTGGATGTGATAGCCAAATTGCGTGAATATCAGGCGCAGGGGTTTGACATTGTTATCTCCACCGCTCGCAATATGCGCACCTTTGAGGGGAATGTTGGCAAGATCAATATTCATACCCTGCCGGTGATCACCGCTTGGCTCGATAAGCACCAGGTTCCCTACGATGAAATTCTGGTGGGTAAGCCTTGGTGTGGTCATGAGGGTTTCTATATTGATGACCGGGCGATAAGACCATCAGAATTTGCCAAGTTGAGCCGGGAGCAGATAGAAGAGTTACTGGCGGACGACAAAGCATAGGGCCAAGCATGTATCTGATAACTTCTGCAGCACTCGTGGCATCTGAACTCCAGTCTGAATTCGGGCCACTGCCGCCCTGTTTTTTACCGGTAGGCAATAAACGGCTGTTTCACCATCAACTGGCCCTGCTTCCCGAGGGAGCGAGAGTGGTGATGACACTGCCAGAGGGTTTTATTCCAGGACCCTATGATACCCAGACATTGGCAGAAAAGCAGGTAGAACTCCTGTACCTGCCGACTCACTTGAGTCTGGGGGAGTCGATAGTCTATGCCCTCAATCTGCTGGAATTTGCCACAACCGAGCCCTTGTATGTGCTGCATGGAGACACCTTGTTCGATGCCCTGCCACAGACCCCGGATCTGCTCGGCCTGAGTCAAGTTGAAGACAACTATGATTGGGCCGAATTCAATCCGGATACCGGTATGCTCAATAAACACCATAGTGATCAGCCACCATCCAGTGAATTGATCGCCAATGGTTTTTTCAGTTTTTCTGCACCAAGAGCCCTGATCCGCCATATCACCCAATGCAAGTGGGACTTTATCGCCGGACTCAACGGCTATATTGCCGAAAAAGGCCTCACCCCCGAGCGCTTCGAGCATTGGTATGACTTCGGCCACAGTCATACTTACTATCAGTCCAAGAGCCGAATGACCACCCAGAGAGCCTTCAATGAGATGTCGATTCAGGGACAGGTGGTCAGTAAATACAGCCACAAAAAGCGTAAACTGGCTGCCGAGGCCAACTGGTACACTGAACTACCAGGGCCGCTGCGCAGTTATATCCCACAATTACTCGGCACCCAGGAAACCACAGAATCCTTTGGCTACAGCATAGAATATCTGCATCTGACGGCGCTCAACGAGCTGTATGTCTTCAGCCAACTGCCGGCTTTTGCCTGGCGTAAAATACTCAGAGCCTGCAGCCAGTTTATCAAGGATGCAGCCAGTCAAAAGGCGCAACCCAAGCCGACCCTGGATGGCTTGTTTATGGCCAAGACCCGCTCACGCCTCAAGGAGTTTGCCAAGCAAACGCCGCTGGATCTCCACCAGCCCATCGTTTTTAACGGCCAACTCAGGCCCAGCATCTATCAACTGGCCGAAGCGACTCAGGCGCAACTTCCTGGTGACAGTGGTCAACTCAATGTGCTGCACGGTGATTTTTGCTTCAGTAATATTCTCTACGACTTTCGCACCTGTAATATCAAGGTGATAGATCCTCGCGGCATAGACGGCGACGAGCAGCAAACTATATATGGCAACAGCCTCTACGACATCGCCAAACTGGCCCATTCTGTGATGGGACTGTACGACTCCATTATCGCCGGCTACTTTCGGGCGCAGCTCGACGGTCAAGCGCTCAACTTCGATATTGCGGTGACAGAGAGACGGGAACAGATCATGGCCGACTTCACCCAACTGATGGCCAGTGAATTCGGTGTCAGCGAAAGCCAACTCTACGCCATGCAGATCCAGCTATTTCTGTCCATGCTGCCACTGCACAATGACAGACCCGACAGACAATTGGGCTTTATCGGCAATGCCTATCGCCTGTATGATCGCCTGCAAAGCTGCACAGGAGCCCAATTATGATAGTCATCCCTATGGCCGGACTCAGTTCCCGTTTCTTCAAAGCCGGCTACCAGGAACCCAAGTATATGCTTCCGGCCCATGGCAAGCCTCTATTTGACCATGCGCTGCTAAGTTTCAGCCGCTATTTTGCGACCATGCCGTTTCTATTTATCGTGCGCGATGTCTATAACACTCCGGAGTTTGTTGAAAAGCGCTGCCGGCAACTGGGGATCAAGGATTACCGTATCGTCTCGCTCACGGAAGCGACTCGAGGACAGGCCGAAACCGTCTATTTGGGGTTAACGGATGTCGACCCGCAAACCCCGCTGACCATCTTCAATATCGATACTTTCCGCCCGGGCTTTAGCTTTCCTGCCATCACAGAGCATTGCGACGGCTATCTTGAAGTGTTCAAGGGTGAAGGCAGTAACTGGTCATACGCCAAACCTGCCGCTGTAGATTCGACGCTCGTCGTTGAAACGGCAGAAAAAAGGCCGATTTCCGATCTGTGCAGTACAGGTCTGTACTACTTTCGCCATGCCGCCGATTTTTGCGCAGCCTATACCCAGGAGGCCGCCAAGCCAGCCAGCGAGTGGCAAAAGCAGGAGTTGTATATAGCACCTTTATACAACTACCTGATAAGTCAGGGTAAGCAGATCCATTACCATCTGATTGAACGCGATGAAGTGATTTTTTGTGGTGTTCCTGAAGAATATCTATCCCTGCTGGCACAAGCCGATTAGCCAGGCTCCTTTCGACTACAATTCAGACGCTTAATTATGGCAATCAATTTCAGCGAAATCACAGTGGTAGTGCAAGGCCCGGTTCAAAGCTACCAGGAAAGGGCCCAGGAAACAGGCATTACCCATAAGTGTTTGCAAAGCATCAGAGAGTACCTGCCCGGAGCCAAGATTATTCTCTCCACCTGGGAGGGGCAAGATTGCAGTGGGCTGGAGCCGGATCTGCTGCTGCTCAATCAGGACCCGGGTGGCAACATAGTGGCCTATGATGCCGCCGGCAAACCGCAAAAACTCAACTTCAACCGCCAAATTGTCTCCTCCGCCGAAGGGCTTAAACGGGTAGAAACCCGCTATGCCGTCAAACTGCGCTCGGACAATTTCCTGACCGGCAAGGGTTTTGTGGCAGCCCAGGGCAAGTATCCCGTCCGCAAGGCCGCCGACAGCTATTTCCAGGAAAGAGTCGTAGTCAATACCAGCTACTTTCGGCGTTATGCCGAAGGGCAGAGAGTCGTCAGGCACCCGAGTGACTTTTTCCACTTTGGGCTCAAGGAAGATCTGTTGAAGATATGGGACCTGCCACTGTTTGCCGATCTCGAATACGACCCTTCGAGAAGCGGTCAGGCGCAATATCATGGCGCCCCTTTGACCTGCCCCCATGCAGAGCAGATTTATTGTGATATCTGGCTGAGACGCCTGGATCCAGCATGGCCCAAGCTGGAGCACAGGCACCATTTTGATGCCGCTATGGATGAGCAGTGGGATAGATTTATGGCTTCCAATCTGCTGGTGCTGGAGCCTGAGCAGATTGGGCTTGGTCTGATAAAGCGCTTTATCCCCAAGAGCAAGCGCCCCAACGAGATGAGTCATCTCGACTGGCAACTGCTCTACCAGCACTATTGTGACCCTAAGTTTCCGGCTTCCAAACTGGCCCTGTTCAGTACTCTGGGATGGCGACGCATGCTGAAAATGCCTTTCAGCTACCTCAAGTTCAGACTCGGTTAACGGGTTCCGGCAAATAGCCCTTGCACGCCAGAGAGCAGGCCGGGTTCGTTCGTACAATCCTAAATAAAAAGGGCCGAATCAGCCCTTTTTTAATCTTTGTTACTCTGAGTCCGGCCCGTTGAGTAATGCCAGATATTGCTCAGCAACCCGCTTGGCACCCACCTGCTGCAGTATCTCGGCCGTAGCACAGTCCGGATAATCATTCAGCGCCGCATCCATGGCCTTGGCCAGCGCAGCAGGTTCCCTACGGGGTACCAGATAACGGCTAAACTCCCCGGTTAAGATCTCTTTCGGGCCATGACGACAATCGCTGCTCACCACAGGGGTTCCCACTGCCAGTGATTCAATCAATACCGTTGGCAGGCCTTCATAGTCGGAACTGAGCACCAACAGACGGGCATTTTTGATCCAGGGGTAGGGGTTGGTCTGGAATCCCGGGATGATCACCCTGTCGCTGACCCCAAACTTATGCGCCGCCTTGAGTGCCTTCTTCTTGTTGTTACACAACAATACCAATGGCATAGGGTTTTTCATCTGCTTCATGGCAGCAAAGAGCACATCGTGGCGTTTCTGCCGGGCAAAACGGCCGACATGGATCATATAATCCCCTGTCGGCATATCTGCTGGCACTTGTTGTGACAAGGCCTGGATCTTGTCCAGCTCAAACGGATTGTAAATAGTCTGCACCGAAGCGGGCTTGATCCGGCCCACTTGCGTTATCTCCCCGGCGATCCCTTTGGAAACCGTCACCAATTTCTGGCCATTGAGCGCCTTCTTGGCCTTGAGCATACTCAGGTAGGCAAATGGCCCCAACTTGCGCTGCCTTTGCAACTCCTCTTCAATCGAGTTGTGCACTATGCAGTAGAGTGGCGCCACACAGGCGCGAGTCATCAACAGGTTGGTCTTGTCCAGATTGGAGAGAAACAACTCGAATGTGCCATATTGCTGCTGTAGTTGTGCAATCCAGCTCTGCACTCTGGCAACCGATGATTTCAGGCGCCAGAAACTGTCGATATTGCGCTCTTTGGCATCGAAACAGAAATGCACCGCCAGGGCGGCGGGCACTTCGTGGTGACAGTCATTATGCAGCACCAGCAGATGAGGCTCGTGTCCCATCTGCTTCAAGCTTGTGGCCAGCGTCAGCATTACTTTTTCGGCGCCGCCACCGGCGAGACTGTCTATGGCAATGGCGATTCTTCTGCCTGTCATGCTTGATTCTCCAGCAACGCCTTAAGCGCATCTATAGTGAGCTGTAGCCCGTTCATGTCCGGTTCTGCGGCCATGGCTTGTTGCAGCTTCTGGTCCATATCCGGCGACAACAGCGTCTGTACTGCCGAACTCATCTGTTCGGCCTCGGCCTGCAGCACCAACCCTTTGTCTGAACAGACACGAATTCGCGCAGGCTGATCTTTGGACACGGCAACGGCCAGGGTATTTTTACGCAGTGCTATGGCCTGCAGTAGGGTATCACCGCCACTGAGAACCGCCGCGCGCGAGGCCACCAGCAAATTAATAAAGTCGGCATTGGCCAACGAGGAAATAGCTATAACTCCGGGAGCCTGCGGTAAATCCTTGGGATAATTGGGGCCAAACACCATCACCACAGGGATCCCCGAGGCTTGGTAACAAGCCTCGGCGGCGGCAAAGAAGTAATCGGCTGCCAGCTTGTCATTGAGTTTATGGCCGCCGGAACCGGCGTTGAACAGCAAAAATTCGCCCTCATTCAAGCCATACTGTTGCAGCAAAGTCTGCTGCCGCGCTTCATCCGGCGGGGTAAATACAGGGCCGATACACACAGGTTCCGGCTTACCAATGAGCTTTAGCTTGATACTTTCCCAGGCGCTGATAGGGCCGATAACAAACTCAGGCTGTACGACCAAGTGGCTGTCTGTGACCCTGGCGCGACCTATTTTCATACCCCGGCTGCGCTTGCGCTTGTGCTGGCTGAAGAAGATCACCTTGGCACCCAAGTTGTGGGCATGGCTCAGTTGTGACTTACGGCCTGAGGCGTCAAACAGCACCACATCGGGAGCAAACTCATCCATGATGCCGTTGACCGCCTTGACCTCCTTGGTGGGCGTCCGGGCCAGCAAATCTGCCGGATAGGGACAGGTCTTGGCGTAGGGAGCTTCCCGGCTGAGAACAAAGCGAATATCCGCCTGTGGCCAAACCCGCTTCACTTCATCGGCGATGATCAAGGAGCGCATATACTCACCCATGCCTTCGGCAGAAGACACGGGCACAAACAAAAACTTTACTGCGGATTGGGCTGTCATAGGCTTATTCATAGACTGATACTTCAAAGACGAAAGTCGGCGACCACGCGATCGAACATGCTGCACACCTGCTCCACAGAGATCAACTCCATCAGATGTTCACCTTTGGCTCGTGTGCCCCAAGGAACCTGATGGCCCGGGAACTGCTGCGCTATCGCTTGCTCATAGGCACTCACCACATATTCCTTCCAAGTGTATGGCCCGGTGCGCCCCGGATTGGAATGAGCATAGAGACCGATAACCGGCGTCGCTTGGGTCACCGCCATATGCGCCGGACCAGTATCCGGAGCCAACACCAGGCTGGCCCGCTCCAGAATAGCCAGCAACTGCACCAGAGATGTTTTGCCAATCAAGTTAGTTGGCTGCTGCTGACACTGGGCACTGATGTCCTCAGCCAGCTGTTTTTCCAATGCACTTGGGCCACCGCAGAGCAACACCTTGAACCCGCGTTCAAACGCATGGTTGGCCACGGCGGCATACCGCTCTGGCAACCAGTTGCGTTCGGCCTTACTCGCCGCCGGGCAGATGATAAAAGTCTTATCATCATCAGCGACCCACTGACGAGCAAACGCCTTGTCCTCTTCCGGCAGCGGGATATGCCAGCTGGGGCTCAAATCTGTTACTCCCAATTTGGCGGCAAAACCCATAAAACCTTCCAGCACGTGTGGCGTCGCCAGCGGAGCCACCTGTTCATTGGTCACCAGCCACTGTCCTTCTTTGGCTCTGGCCCGGTCAAAACCTATGCGCACCTTAGCGGGGATCATCAATGAGGCTATGGTAGCCCGCAGCGCCACCTGCATGTGCAACAGCACATCGAAGCGACGTCCCTTGAGCGCCCGCCGCAGATTGAGATAACTCTTCCAGCCTTGGCCTTTGTCGAACACCACAAACTCAACTCCGGGCAGGTGCTTGAGCAACTGATATTCTATCTTGCCTATCACCCAGGTGATGGCCAGTTGCGGGTACTGGCGCTGAATCGCCTGCACCATGGCTACTGCGTGACAAACATCGCCAATCGCCGACAGGCGCAGCAAACAGAGAGATTGAATTTTCGCGGGGTCAAGGCTCATGGACTGAATCGGCTTCTTGGGTGCAAACCCCAGATCTTAATGTAGAATAGACCCAGGTTCCACGCTTATAACGAACAAATAGCCGATGCAGATTAAAAACACCGCCAAGGGTTGCCTGGCGCTGAGCCTTGCCGCCCCACAAGCCCTGGATGAAACCTGGTTTGACGAATCTTTTTGGCGGCAACAGCAAGCGATTGTCGGCTCATCCAAGGGGCGTTACACCACCTGGTTTGTTGAGCATGAGAAACAGCAATGGGTATTGCGCCACTATTGGCGCGGTGGCTTGATGGAAAAGTTCAGCAAAGACGCCTACCTGTTCACAGGCCTCACCAAGACCCGCGCCATGGCAGAACTGGCGCTGCTGGAGCAACTCTTTGAAGAAGGTTTACCTGTGCCCGAACCCATTGCCGCCAAAGTGGAACGCTTCGGGCTCTGGTACCGGGCCGACATTCTGATCCGCCGCATTCATGGTGCCGAGGATCTGGTGGCTCTGCTGCAAAAACAGGCCATGTCCCGCCCACAGTGGCAACAACTCGGCGCCTTGATCGGCCGTTTTCATCAGCGCGGTGTCTACCATGCCGATCTCAACGCCAAAAACATTCTCAGCAGCAACCAGGGCTTTTATCTGATTGATTTTGACCGAGGTGAGCTGCGAACCCCAGCCGATGGCTGGCAACAAGCCAATCTCAGTCGGCTGCTGCGCTCCTTCAACAAGGAAAAACGCAAACAGCCCGAGCTGCAATTTACTGAAGAGAACTGGCAGTGGCTGCTGGAAGGCTACCGCGGCTCAGCAAGTGCCTGACAACAAGGCCTGAGCCAACTGCAACTGCTTCTGCAGTGCTCCTCTGTTGCTGCTAACCACTTCCAAGCCGGCTTGGGCGGCGCGGCGTCTCGCATCGCTATCCTGTAACAGTGCCGTTATGCCACTCGCCAGCGAGGAAGCATCTTCAACCAATTGCAAGGCTCCGGCATCTTGCAGCAGACGGGTTATCTCGGCAAAGTCCCAATGATTGGGGCCGACAAATACCGGCAAGCCCAAGGCTGCCGGCTCCAGCGGATTATGCCCGCCATTGGTGATCAGGGTACCGCCGACAAAGGCCAGATCGCCGCAGGCATATAACCCCAGCAGCTCCCCCATGGTATCCCCCAGCAGCACCTGAGTCTCGGCAGCTAGCTCGTGGCCGCTGCTGCGCCGCACATAGGCAAGCCCGGCCTGCTTGATTGCCGTGGCGGCATTATCGAACTGCTCCGGGTGTCTCGGTACCATGATCAATAAAGCCTCAGGCCACAGCGCCAACAAGCGTTTATGGCACTCCAGCATGGCGGCAAATTCCCCAGGATGAACACTGCCGGCAACCCATACCGGGGACGAGGCGCGTCCCCACAACTGCCTTTCGCCTCTGGCCTTGGTTATCTTCTGCTGATCCAGTTGCAGGTCGAACTTGAGGCTACCGCAAACACTCAGCTTGTCGCCGGCAACCCCGAGAGCGATAAAGCGTTCGGCCTCGGCTTGGGTCTGCACGGCTACCTTATCCAGTAGCTGCAACATGGGCAGGCTAAGCCCGGCCCACTTCTGGTATTTGGCGGCCGACTTGGCCGACAACCTGGCATTGGCCAGCATGATGCCGGCGCCCTGTTTTTTGGCTTGATGCAGTAAGTTGGGCCAGAGTTCAGTTTCCATCACAATCAGGTTGGCAGGCTGGAGCCTGTTCAGAAAACGCCGCACACACCAGGGAAGATCGAACGGCAGGTAACAATGCTGCACTGTGTCACCAAACGCCTTATTCACCTCGCGGGAACCTGTGGGGCTGGTGGTCGTTACCGTGACAGATAAGTCCGGGTTGGCTTGCATCAGTGCCTTGATCAGCGGCACTGCTGCCAGGGTTTCCCCCATGGAAACAGTATGGATCAACAGGTCTGTCGGTTTGGCCTTGAACAAGCCGAATCGCTCGCCCCACCTGCCGCGGTAATCCGGGCTTTTCAAGGCCCTAAATGCCAGGTAGAGCAGCAACAGTGGCGACAACAGATACAGCAAAAGTGAGTAACGACTAAGGTTCATTGGCGGGATAATTGAGTTTTGCCTGATGGATTGTCACAATGCTAGCATAATACCCGAAGCAGCATAACCAAGAGCCATTCGCCGGATTGCGGATGATGCCGCAACCATTTAGGACTCAGATGAAAACCCGCGATAAAATCATCCAGGCCAGTCTGGAACTCTTCAACGAACACGGCGAACGCTCCATCACCACCAATCATATCGCGGCCCATCTGGGAATAAGCCCGGGCAATCTCTATTACCACTTCCGCAACAAGGAAGACATTATTCGCTGCATCTTCGCCCAGTATGAAAATCATCTGGAACTGGGGTTTCAACCCTATGAAGACAGGCAAGTCGATGTCGAGTTGTTGATTGGCTATTTCGATGCCATGTTCTATACCCTGTGGCAATTTCGCTTTATGTACGCCAACCTGGCCGACATCCTCAGTCGCGATGAGGCCTTGAAAAAGCGCTATCTGGAAGCCCAGCAAAAGGTGCTGACCCGCTCTAGCCATGTGCTGCAGCTACTATGCCAGGATGGCTTTCTACAGCTGGAGCAAGACAAGATCTCCAGCCTGGCCGATACCATCAAGATGATAGTCAGTTTCTGGATCAGCTATCAGCTGACCCAATCCAGCATAGCCAATATTACCAAGTCTTCACTCTATGAAGGCCTGCTCAGGGTGCTGATGATCTTCAAGGCCTATGCCACTCCCAGTTCCACCTCGACCTTCGAGCGCCTGGAGCAGCACTACCAAACTTTGGCTCACCAGCAAGACTAGCGCTGCAGCCTTGGGCATCTGTCATTCAGGTGCCTTTCTCCTCTCTACTTCCTTAGTTTTTCTCATCTGAAACAAGCACTAGCCCTAATCTGATTTATCCCTGTCAGCTCAACTTAAAAAAGAGTGTTGAGCCATTGGCTTTAGGGTTAAAATGCCACCACTCCAATAAACAGAATAATCCAATCAAGGAGACTTAAGGTGGCATCTACCTCATTCTACGATCAGATCAACCAACAGCTTGCCGACGTCAAGGCCGAAGGCCTGTACAAGAGCGAGCGTGTAATAGTTTCTCCGCAGCAACCGGCCATTCGCGTCAACGAAGCAGAAGTTATCAACTTCTGCGCCAACAACTACCTGGGCCTGGCCAATCACCCTGAATTGATCAAGGCGGCGCAGGCCGGGTTGGCAGACCATGGCTTCGGCATGGCCTCGGTACGTTTTATTTGCGGAACCCAGGACATTCACAAGCAGCTGGAAGCCAATCTGTCCGAGTTTCTCGGCATGGAAGATACCATCCTCTACTCCTCCTGC
This sequence comes from Shewanella sp. Iso12, assembly GCF_012030025.1. Lineage (NCBI taxonomy): Bacteria > Pseudomonadati > Pseudomonadota > Gammaproteobacteria > Alteromonadales > Shewanellaceae > Shewanella > Shewanella sp. Iso12. Next base: position 20,550 of record NZ_JAAUHW010000003.1, on the reverse strand, counting down.
TTCGATGCCAACGCTGGCCTGTTTGAAACCTTACTGGGCCCGGAAGATGCCATAGTGTCGGATGCCCTGAACCACGCTTCTATCATTGACGGTGTCCGCCTGTGTAAGGCCAAGCGTTTCCGCTACGCCAACAATGATATGACCGACCTGGAAACCCAACTGATCGCCGCCCGCGATGCCGGTGCCCGCCATATCTTGATAGCGACAGATGGGGTGTTTTCCATGGATGGGGTTATTGCCAACCTCAAGGGTATCTGTGATCTCGCCGACCAATACGGCGCTATGGTCATGGTCGATGACTCCCACGCCGTTGGCTTTATCGGCCAGAACGGCCGCGGCACCCACGAATATTGCGATGTGATGGGGCGTATCGACATCATCACAGGCACCCTGGGTAAGGCGCTGGGTGGCGCTTCCGGCGGCTTCACCGCGGCCCGCAAAGAAGTTGTCGATTGGTTACGTCAGCGTTCACGCCCTTACCTATTCTCCAACTCACTGGCGCCTTCCATCGTCAGCGCTTCGATTCGGGTGCTGGAGATGCTCAAAGAGGGCCAGGAACTGCGCGAAGCGGTATGGGAAAACAGCCGTTATTTCCGTGAAAAAATGGCTGCAGCCGGATTCACCCTGGCCGGTGCCGATCACGCCATAGTGCCGGTCATGCTGGGTGATGCCAAGTTGGCCAGTGACTTCGCCAACCGCCTGCTGCAGGAAAACATCTATGTCATCGGCTTCTCCTTCCCGGTAGTACCCAAGGGACAGGCCCGTATCCGTACCCAGATGTCGGCGGCTCACAGCCGTGAACAGCTGGACAAGGCCATCGAAGCCTTCACCCGAATCGGTAAGGAGATGGGTATCATCTGATACCTATCCCATGGAGTAACATGATGAAAGCACTGAGTAAACTCAAGCCTGAACAAGGCATCTGGATGGTAGACGCGCCCAAACCTGAAATGGGCCATAACGATCTGCTGATCAAGATTCGCAAGACCGCCATTTGTGGTACCGATGTGCATATCTACAACTGGGATGAGTGGTCACAAAAGACCATCCCGGTTCCTATGGTTGTCGGCCATGAATATGTCGGCGAAGTGGTAGATATGGGTCAGGAAGTTCGTGGCTTTAATATTGGTGACCGAGTGTCAGGCGAAGGTCATATCACCTGTGGTCACTGCCGTAATTGCCGTGGTGGCCGCACTCATTTGTGCCGTAACACTGTGGGTGTTGGGGTTAACCGCGAAGGCGCCTTCGCCGAATATCTGGTGATCCCGGCCTTCAACGCCTTCAAGATCCCCGATGATATCAGCGACGATCTGGCCGCTATCTTCGACCCCTTTGGCAACGCGGTACACACTGCGCTGTCGTTTGATCTCGTCGGTGAAGATGTGCTGATCACCGGAGCCGGCCCCATAGGCATTATGGCCGCCGCGGTTTGTCGCCATATCGGTGCCCGCCACGTAGTTGTCACAGATGTCAACGAATACCGTCTGGAACTGGCGCGCAAGCTGGGAGCGACCCGAGCCGTCAATGTGGCCAAGGAAAAACTCGAAGATGTGATGAGTGAGCTCGGCATGACAGAGGGCTTCGATGTCGGCCTGGAAATGTCCGGTGTGCCATCGGCCTTCCACTCCATGTTGGATACCATGAACCACGGTGGCAAAATTGCCATGTTGGGGATCCCGGGTGGCGATATGGCCATAGACTGGAGCAAGGTCATCTTCAAGGGGTTGGTGATAAAGGGCATCTATGGCCGGGAAATGTTTGAAACCTGGTACAAGATGGCCAGTTTGATCCAGTCCGGATTGGATATTGCACCTATTATCACCCACCATTACAAGGTGGATGACTTCCAGCAGGGCTTCGATGCCATGCGTTCGGGTCAATCCGGCAAGGTCATTCTCAGCTGGGATTGATCATCAAACAGGGCGCTGTACTCATGCAGCGCCCTGATGCACACTGTTAACAAGCATCACCTCTTTTACAGGCAAAGTATGTCCAGTTACCAACACCTTTCTGTCGTTCAACTCCAGCAAATGATGGCCGAAGATGCCGAGTTGCAGATAGTCGATATTCGCGATCCTGCCAGTTTTGAGACGGCCCATATTCCAGGAGCCGTCCGCCTCGGCAATGATAATCTGGCCGACTATCTCAGGGACGCCGATATGGATAAGCCCTTGGTCGTCTGCTGTTATCATGGCATCAGCAGCCAAAGTGCCGCGGAATATCTGCAACATCAAGGATTCGATGAGGTCTACAGCCTGGATGGCGGTTTCGCTGCCTGGCCGAGGGACTGAGGCATGGAAATCGGCCGCCTCCCCAATGAACGTGCTGCCCAGGCGCTGGTAGACTACCTCAAGGGTGAAGGGATCCCCTGTCGCATCACACATCTGGAGCAGGGGGTGGCCATCCATGTTATCGAGGACACAGACCAAGCCAAGGGGCGCAAAGCATTTCTCGACTTTGTCCAAGATCCGTTAAACCCCAAGTACTTGCAGGCCTCTTGGGATCATGGCGACAACCGAATCCGCTTTGACTATGGCGCGCCATCGCTGCAACTGCTGAGCCAATTTATTACCGGCGCCGGACCGCTGACGCTGATCATTCTACTGGCCTGCATAGCTATCTTCGCAGCCATGAACCTGGGCTACGGCAATCAGGTATTCGAAGCCCTGGCCTTCTTCGGCGCCACTTCGGATGCCGGTTTCAGCCAATTCTGGCGCCTGTTTACCCCGAGCCTGCTGCACTTCTCGGCGCTGCATATCACCTTTAACCTACTCTGGTGGTGGGTCTTGGGTGGCAAAATAGAAAACCGTATCGGTCTTGCTCCTTTACTGACTCTGCTGTTGGTCGCCGGCACTTTGCCCAATATAGTGCAGTTCTATCTCAGTGGTCCCAACTTCGGCGGTCTTTCCGGGGTTGTGTATGGCCTGGTGGGTTATACCTGGGTCAGCGGCCGCATGAGCCCAGAGAAAGGCATAGGTCTGCCACCGGCCTTGATGGGTTTTATGCTGTTGTGGCTGGTACTTGGCTTTATGGATGTGTTTGGCCTTTCGATAGCCAACGGCGCGCATCTGGGTGGACTCTTGGTCGGGCTGGCCCAAGGCTGGCTCGACAACCGCGGGAAAAGATAATCCTATGTGGCTCAGGTTTGTACACGCCAAAGTTACTCTGCACAGCCGGCAACACTAAAAAGAGGGAGCTCAGGCTCCCTCTTGAATAGGTTCAAAGTAACTTGGACAGGGCTTAGGCCAGCTCCAACACCTTGGCCACCAGCTTTTCAATGCCACTATTGGCCTCGGCAATGGAACCTGCCAGCATGTAAGCCGGGGTGCTGACTATCTTGCGCTCACTGTCGACCACAATTTCATCTACCTTGGCATTTTGATGTTCACCACCCATGGCTACAAAGGCCGCTGCGGTTTCGGCGTCCGTCCCTATGGTGCCTCTGGCCCCTTCATCATAGAGGCTCGGGATCATCACAGGCGCGATACAGATAAAACCCACCACCTTGTCTGCACTGATAAAACGACTGATAAATTCACGTACCGGAGCGGCAATCTCACTATTGCTGCCATTTACGGCAAAGTTACAGAGGTTTTTAGCGGCCCCGAAGCCTCCGGGAATGATCAGGCCGTCGAAGTCAGCCACATTCAGTTCAGAAGTCGCCTTGATATCACCCCTGGCAATTCGAGCAGCCTCCACCAACACATTGCGCTGCTCAGTCTCCACGACTTCACCCTTGAGATGATTGACCACATGCATTTGAGGAATATCAGGGGCAAAACACTGGTAAGCCGCGCCCGAACGAGACAGGGACAGCAGGGTCAACACCGCCTCATGGATTTCACTGCCATCGAAGACACCGCAACCACTGAGAAGAACTGCGATTTTTTTCATTAAAAATTCCCTCTTATGTCATTTGGGTTTAACAAACCAGTTACAAACTGGTTGATCTGATTAAAAATCATGCTAACTTAATTCATCGTCTCTGCTAAGAGGCGATTTTTACCGCTACCAAGGTGCGAATCTGGAAAAGGAATTTAAAAAATCCACAACCGATAAGATTTAGTAAAACTTTTACCTGACTCACAAAAAAACAAATAACAAATAAATATCAACAAGTTATAAAAACAACTTTATGTTGTTCTCTACCGCCTTTCTCTATGTTGATTTTTTCACTCACAGACTTATCCACAGGCTGTGGGTGATTTTGTCATGGCCGAAAATGCCTTGATATGGCATGCTTAGCAGCACTTAAGACAGCTTAGATTGAAACAAAACTATGCCAACAATAGCAGAAAACCCCCTCGTCCTTGTGGATGGTTCTTCCTACCTCTATCGGGCCTACTATGCACCACCTCACCTGACCAACTCCAAGGGTGAAGCTACCGGGGCTGTTTACGGCGTAGTCAATATGTTGCGCAGCTTGCTGGGCAAATACAAGCCACAACAGATGGCGGTTGTTTTTGATGCCAAGGGTCCCACGTTTCGTAACGAGATGTACGCCGAGTATAAGGCCCACAGGCCACCAATGCCTGATGATCTGCGAAGTCAGATAGCCCCCCTGCATGCCATCATAGAGGCTCTTGGCCTGCCACTCCTTTGTATTCCCGGGGTGGAAGCCGATGACGTGATAGGCACTCTTGCCTCCAGGGCCAGTAAGGAAGGCCGTGCTATTCTGATCAGCACAGGCGATAAGGATATGGCGCAACTGGTGGATGACAATGTCACCCTGATCAACACAATGACAGACACCATAATGGGACCGGAAGAGGTCACCAGTAAATTTGGCGTCGGCCCCGAGCTTATCATCGACCTGTTGGCCCTGATGGGCGACAAGGCCGATAACATCCCGGGATTGCCTGGTGTGGGTGAGAAAACCGCGTTGGCCATGCTGACAGGGGCCGGTGGTGTCGCCAAGCTACTGCAGCAACCGGATTGTGTCACGGAACTTGGCTTCCGTGGTGCCAAGACCATGGCCAAGAAAATCACCGACAATGCCGAGATGCTGCAACTATCCTACGATCTGGCAACTATCAAAACAGATTGCGAGCTGGATCTGGATTGGCATCAACTCAATATTACCGAGCCCAATAAAGACCAACTGACACAGCTTTACGGCGAGATGGAGTTCAAGCGTTGGTTGGCAGAAGTTCTGGACAACAAGATGCCGCACCCCAAGGCGGCCAACACAACAGCGCCAGAGACTCAGGAGGAAACCCCATCTCAAGTCACCATAGAGACAGAATACGAAACCATACTGACAGAAGCCGCACTGGAAAAATGGCTGAAAAAGCTGGCCGATGCCGAACTGATGGCGGTAGATACTGAAACCACCAGCCTCAACTATATGGACGCCAAACTGGTGGGTTTGTCCTTTGCCGTCAAGGCTGGAGAAGCCGCCTATCTGCCACTGGGACACGATTACTTGGATGCCCCCGAGCAGCTGCCTAGAGAAGGGGTATTGGCCAAACTCAAGCCTATTCTCGAAGATCCCGAGATAAAGAAAGTCGGTCAAAATCTAAAATATGACATCAGTATTCTGGCCAATGCCGGTATCAAACTGGCCGGTGTCGCCTTCGATACCATGCTCGAATCCTATGTATTCAATTCTGTAGCATCCAGACACGACATGGATGGCCTGGCGCTCAAGTATCTGGGGCACAAATGTGTCAGCTTCGAAGATATTGCCGGTAAAGGCGCCAAACAGCTGACATTCAACCAGATCCCTTTGGAAACAGCGGCGCCTTACGCCGCCGAAGATGCCGATATCACACTCAGGCTACACCAACACCTGTGGCCAAGGCTTGAGCGGGTGCAAGAGTTAGCCAACGTTTTCACCGAACTTGAGTTGCCGCTTATTCAGGTGCTCTCACAGATGGAGCGCGACGGAGTGTTGCTCGACAGTATGCAACTGTCGCAGCAGAGTGATGAGCTGGCACAAAAGATAGATGCGCTGGAGCAAAAAGCCTATGAGATAGCCGGAGAGAAGTTCAATCTGGGTTCTCCCAAACAGCTGCAGGCACTATTCTTTGAAAAGCTGGGTTATCCGGTGATCAAGAAAACGCCGAAAGGCGCGCCATCCACCGCCGAGGAGGTATTGATAGAGTTGGCGCTGGATTATCCATTGCCAAAGATCATTCTCGAGCATCGCAGCCTGACCAAGCTCAAGAGCACTTATACAGATAAGTTACCGCTGATGATCAATGGCAAAACCGGCCGGGTGCATACCAGCTATCATCAAGCCAACGCTGCCACCGGCCGCTTGTCGTCCAGCGACCCTAACCTGCAGAATATTCCTATCCGCACCGAAGAGGGGCGCAGAATTCGTCAGGCCTTTATCGCACCTTCAGGGCGCAAGATTCTGGCCGCCGACTACTCACAGATTGAGCTCAGGATCATGGCTCACCTGTCCCAGGATGCCGGCCTGCTGGCGGCATTCGCCGAGGGTAAAGATATTCACAGAGCAACGGCGGCTGAAGTCTTTGATGTGGCTTTTGAAACTGTCACTCCAGAGCAGCGCCGACGGGCCAAGGCGGTTAACTTCGGTCTTATCTATGGCATGTCCGCCTTTGGCTTGGCACGCCAACTGGATATTCCCCGCACTGAAGCACAAAGCTATATGGATACCTACTTCAAGCGTTATCCCGGCGTGCTCAAGTATATGGAAGAGACCAGGGCACTCGCTGCCGAGCAAGGTTATGTCTCCACACTCTTTGGTCGGCGCCTGTATCTGCCGGAAATCCGTGATCGCAATGCCATGCGGCGTCAAGCCGCAGAACGGGCTGCAATCAACGCTCCTATGCAGGGAACAGCAGCCGACATCATCAAGAAGGCGATGATCAAAGTTGCCGACTGGATAGCCTCTGATACCAAGGGGGAAATCACCATGATCATGCAGGTTCACGATGAATTGGTGTTTGAAGTCAATGAAGCGAAAGCCGAAGAGCTACAACACCAGATCTGCAAACTCATGGCTGAAGCCGCTACCCTGGATGTACCTTTGCTGGCCGAAGCCGGCTTGGGTGACAGCTGGGATCAGGCTCACTGATAATCTATCTATTCCATCAAGAGCCATCCTTCGGGATGGCTTTTTTGTGTTTTGAACACAAGGCTATGATTATCCGCATTTGCTCCCGTCATTAGCTACCCTACCTGAACTAAAAACAACAATTTTTGGCAAAAAATCGACAAAACAACGCTAAAAGCCTGCATTTTAAGCTCATTTTGTAATTTAAAGATCAAAAGGCGCTTTTCTAGCCAACGATTCTTGTGATCGACTGCACATTATTGTCGTCTTTTTGAAAAAACAGTTTTCCCATGAGAGATAAATACAGTATTATTCTCGGCGTAGGGTACAGAGGTTAAGATGTTCTATCTTTCAGACCTTTATTTCACTTTTAGTGATCAGCCAAATTCTGGCGCCCCAGCAATCATTTGCTGGGGCTTTTTTTCGTCTGCAATATTTTTTAGAGTAATTACTTTAAAACTGATTCAGTTCGCGTTATGCTACCGCCATTGAGAGCCATCGAAGTCCAAGTTTGATGGTACTTGAGTCTTGTTGAAATTTTAGCTTCTCCCCAAAAGAGCTAATTTAACCGGTGACTGAGTCGCCGGTTTTTTTTGTCCTGAATTCTCCCGGCACACACAGCAGATACAAAAACGGCAGCCTATATGGCTGCCGTTTGCATAGTTTGAGTCCATCACTCTTGTTCGTTCTCTTCTTGCTCCAACCAAGCTGGATGGCACCACTCATCCAGAATCGCCAGAACCTTAGGTTTCCCGGTTCCCTTAAGTGATGAGAAAGGCTCGACTCTGACCCAATCACCAAAGTCAGCCAGCGCTTTACGTACCTCATTGACCGTCTTCATCTTGGCACTCTGTGGCAGCTTATCAGCCTTGGTCAGCAGTGCCAGCACAGGGATCTCACTGGCAACAGCCCATTCAATCATCTGCAAGTCCAAGTCTTTCAACGGATGGCGAATATCCATCAGCACCACCACACCACTCAGGCAGGCACGCTTTTGTAAATACTCACCCAGCGACTCTTGCCATTTGAGCTTCATGGCCAGTGGTACCTGAGCAAAACCATAGCCGGGTAAATCCACCAAACGGCGCTGCTCATCGAGCTCAAACACGTTGATCAGTTGAGTACGACCTGGGGTTTTACTGGTTCTTGCAAGGTTTTTCTGCTCGGTCAAAGCATTCAAAGCGCTTGATTTACCGGCATTTGAGCGACCGGCAAAGGCGATTTCCACGCCGGTGTCGCCCGGTAAGTGCTTGTCCAAATGGGCAATATCAGGCGCACTGATAAGGAATTTTGTCTTGCGAAAATCGATACGAGTTGCTGTCACTTCTGACTCCGGAATTTTGCTGGGTGATAGCATAAATATTGAAGACTTGCTTACTTTTCCACGTTTTCGTGTAAAATATTAGCCCGATCACATTATTTGTATTTTACCACGCTTGCGGGTCACCCTAGTAAGCTCAGGACAATAATTTAACGAAAGAAGTTGGAACGCCATGAAAAAGTTAGCCCTTGCGCTGTCTGTAGTCGCCGCCATATCTTCACCTGCGATTGCTGAAGGTAATGCTGAAGCGGGAAAAACCAAAGCCATTGTCTGCTCTGCCTGCCATGGCCTTGATGGCAACAGCATGATCGACATGTATCCCAAGTTGGCTGGTCAGCACACAACCTATCTGCAAAAACAGCTGCGGGAGTTTCGTAGTGCAGCCCAAACCGGTGGCAAAGATGGCCGTATGGATCCTATCATGGGCGGCATGGCGGTAGCCTTGAGCGATCAGGATATTGCCGATGTTGCAGCTTATTTTGCCAGCCAAACATTGCAGGTTGCTGAAGTTAAGGATGTTCCTGATGCCGGCGAGAAGCTGTTCAAGGGTGGTGATATGTCTCGTGGCATAGCCGCTTGTTCCGCTTGTCACGGTCCTGAAGGCAAAGGCAGCGAACTGGCCGGTTTCCCGGCAGTTGCTGGGCAGCACGCCAACTACATCAAGATCCAGCTGAATAAGTTCCGTGATCAGAGCCGTCATAACGACTTAAACGGAATGATGCAGGACACAGCTAAAAAGCTGAATGATGCAGACATTGAAGCGCTGGCCAAGTACATCTCCAGCCTGAAGTAATTTTTGCTGTAGCTTGGAAAGGGGTGACGTTTCACCCTTTTCTTAAGCCATAAAGTTTACGTTTACGTAAACTGAAAATATTAATGCTTGACACAGATCACAGATTTAGGTTTAATGTGCCCGTACCGAGATAAACCCATCTGTTTGTATAAAAACTTTACCAACAACATTCAGGTTTCGGTATAATTTACATTCAAGATATAAGAATAAAGCAATCCAATAACAATAAGACTACTAAGACCACTCGCAAATAATAATAACGAGTCGAGATTTCAGTTTGAAATCCAGGTCAATAAAAGTAAGGAACCGGCGATTTTGCCAAACCGCTTTTTAGCATTGTCCTTACGAATTAACAGGGGAACTTGCTCCAACAGGAAGATGTTTGCAGGACTCAAACATTGGCACAGGAAGCAACGCGCTTTGGATGCACTGGCTGGAAGCTTGTTATCACTGGAAGGTACTTAGTAGACAAGGATGGTCTGTTAGGCGTCACAGAAGACGACTGGATAATGATGAGCCAATTTGGCCATCGCTATTTGCAGGAAACCCAAGAAAGTGTCTGGAAGACCGATAACGAGAAAAGCTGCAGGGAAAGCTGTCAAAAAAAGAAGGATATCGACCGGGAAAGTCGCATAGCAAGTAAGGAAACTTGAAATCAGAATAGGGTGTTAGTTAGCACCATCATAAGGCGGCAGCCATACTGCCGCCTTTTTTTATGGCATAATTTATTAACCACCGTTGAGCAGATATTAATTAGTCCATGCGTCGTTGCCCACTGTGTCATAACGATCATGCTGAACTCAGCTTTCAGGATAAGAAACGAGGTTTTTATCTCTGTCCCGAATGTCGGCTGTTGTTTGCAGATTCCAGCAGTTATTTGTTACCCGATGCCGAGAAACAGCGTTACGGCAGAGCCCGCCAAGCAGGAAAGCAAAAGCAGTTGGCACGCTTTATCCACCCCTTGTTGGAACAACTTCAATCTTTGCAACCCACGCCGCTATTTGGTCTCAACTTCGGCCGGGTGCTAAGCGAAGAAGGACTGCAGCAGATCAGCAACGCCGGTCACCATTTACAACAATTCGATCCCTTTTTTGCGGCAGACCACCAGCTACTACACCACCAATATGACTTTATCTGTTGTTTTCGGGTGTTCGAACACTTCAGAACCCCTGCAAAAGAGTGGAGCTTAATCGAAACGCTGCTGAAACCAGGGGGTTGGCTGGCCATATCCACTCCGCTGCTGACATCTTTGACGGCGTTTGCCAAATGGCATTACAAGAACAATCCGACTCATGTCAGCTTCTACCAGCAGCAGACTTTTGCTTACTTGGCATCTCTGGGTAAATTTAAGCTAATATTTGCAGCGCAGGACTTCATCTTGATGCAAAAAACATCAGGATCTGCTATAACACGCGACCTTGATGCAGAACCGCCGCTTGTAGACTGAACCCGGCACGGTTCGGACGCAACCAACTACTTTTTATCGAGAGAATTATGTCCCGTAGTAAAAAGACCCGTAAAGTCGGCGAGAACAACCCCAAACTAGCCCCCAGAACCAAGAAATCTGAGCGCGCTCCGGCCCGTAAGAAGCAGGATTCAGGCAATAAGGCGGGCAGTCGCCAAAACCCTGCTGCTCCAAAGGGGCAAAAGCGGGCTGGCTCTGACAAACAGGATATCCGCCTTGGCAGTAAAAAGCCTGTCGCTCTGGATATAGTCAAAGAAAAGGTTGCACAGCCCAAACAACCCAAACTGACCGATGAACAGTTGCTGCTGCAACTGGAGGAAGATCCGCGCCTGAATAAGCTGCTGGATCAGCTGGAAGAAGGACGGGAACTGGCCGCCGATGACCAGCAATGGCTGGAGCGGCAATTGGCCAAGATAGAGAAATTGATGGAAAAACTTGGCATTACCGATTTGGATCAGGCCGATGAAGCCCCAAGCAAGGGTCATAGCGATGACGAATTGCTGGAGAAATTCGAATCCGGTGCTGAGCTTCTGAAACAATACCAAGACAACTAACGGAGGCCGGGATGCAGTTTATCCTTATCACCTTAGCCATGTTGATCATCATAGGCCTCAGCGCCTATGCCACAGTGTTGCTGCTGCGTCTGAGGAAACAAACTCAAGCCAGAGAACAAGCGATGGCTGAGCAAAAGGCGGTTATGGAAGCTAAACAGGCATCCCTGCTTGCCGATATTCGCTATATTGCTGCCGCAATGACAGAAGAGCGTTGTGAGTTGTCTGAAGGAGTGGTCAGAATCGTTAAACTGTTCGATCTGCTGTCGCTGACAGAAAGAGTCAGTGGTGATTACCCGGATGTGTTTATGCATTTTGAGCGCATCAAGGATCATCCAATTCTGGAGGCCAGGGCTCAGTTGCCCAAGCAAGAACGGATGCGGCTCGACCTGGCCAGAATGAAGTCTGAAGCCGAGCTGGAACAAGGCATATTGGCCGATGCCAAGAAACTCTCCGAGTTTCAGCTAAAGCCAACCCACTAAGGTTTCAACTGCCGGCTTGCTTCTCAGCAGTCGGCAGCGCTTTCTACACTAACGCTCTTCAAACCTTCTGCCCATATGGCCTTCTTGGCCCAAACATGTCAGTTTAATAGATAGAGGGTTAATAACCCTCTATCTATTCAGCCGAGTAGCTATCGCACCCGCTGAATCCCTTCCCCGGCGTGAGTCGGTGCACAAAACCTCAATAAGACAACAGACATCGAAAGCGTTTTCATGGATATTCCCTAACGTCCAGTTGTGTACATGTAATTTTTACAACCTGGATCAAGGTTATTTGAGCTATAACCCTGCATACTTCGCTCATTGCTAATTTACTGTCGGAGGACACGCCTTGAAGCAGCCCACTCATATCAGCTGGGATCAATCAATGATCGAGAAATATAACTACAGCGGTCCCCGTTATACTTCCTACCCAACGGCGCTGGAGTTTGACGACTCATTCACCGAAGGCGATCTATTGTCGGCCATAGCCGGCAGCAAAAGCGACAAACTGTCTCTGTATATCCATATCCCTTTCTGCGCCAAGCTGTGCTACTACTGCGGCTGTAACAAGGTAATCACCCGGCATCAGCACAAAGCCGATCAGTACATAGAGTACCTGGCAGCCGAGATCGTCAAGCGGGCGCCTCTGTTCAAGCACTACACTGTGACTCAGATGCACTGGGGCGGTGGCACACCGACTTTCCTTAACCCAGAGCAAATCATCAAGTTATCGTCACTATTGAAGAGTCACTTCAACTTTGCCGAACAGGGTGAATACTCTATCGAAGTCGACCCTAGAGAAATCGAACTGTCTATGCTGGATGCCCTCAAAGAGGCAGGGTTCAACCGTATATCCATTGGGGTGCAGGACTTCAATAAAGAGGTTCAGGTAGCAGTTAACCGTGAACAGGATGAAGACTTCATTTTTGCGCTGATCAAAAAGGCCAAAGAGATGGGCTTTGTCTCTACCAATGTCGATTTGATTTACGGCTTGCCTCATCAAACACCGGAAACCTTTGCCGAAACCATTCAGCGAATTCTGGATCTGTCTCCAGACCGTCTGTCTGTATTCAACTATGCTCACCTGCCGGCCCGCTTCGCGGCCCAGCGAAAAATCAAAGATGAGCACCTGCCCAGCCCACAACAGAAGCTGGACATGCTGCATCAGACTATTGAGACCCTGACCGGCGCCGGCTATCAATACATAGGCATGGATCACTTCGCCAAACCCGATGATGAGCTGGCCAAGCTGCAAAGAGAAGGCCGATTGCACCGTAACTTCCAGGGCTATACCACCCAGGAAGAGTGTGACCTCCTTGGACTAGGGGTGTCATCCATCAGTCAGATTGGTGACTGTTATGCGCAGAACCAGAAAGATATTCGCCCTTACTATGAAGCCATAGATGAGCAGGGCCACGCTCTGTGGAAAGGCTGTAAACTCAATCGTGATGATGAAATCCGTCGCGCGGTGATCAAGCAGCTTATCTGTCACTTTGAGCTTGATATGGTCAAGATGGAGCAACAACTGGGGATCCAGTTTGAAGAGTACTTCGCCGAAGATCTCAAGCTGCTGCAAACCTTTATCGACGATAAACTGGTTAACATTGAAAACCGTCAGATCAGCATCAGCCCAACCGGGCGCCTGTTGATCCGTAATATCTGTATCTGTTTCGATGTCTACTTCCGAGAAAAGGCACGTCAGCAACAGTTCTCCCGGGTAATTTAACCCTGAGTAGAATAAAAAAGCCGATGAATCATCCATCGGCTTTTTTGTGTCTTAACCAAACTTTTATGCTTTAGCGGCGTAAAGTTCCCGGCGCTCGCTGTCTGAGAGGAAGGCCATCTCCACGCCATTACGCTGCAGCTTGGCCAACTCAGCGTCGGTGAAGCCCATCTCCTGCTTAACCACACGATATTCATGCTTGATATCTATGGCACTGACGCCTGGATCATCGGTATTCAAGCCAACCAGCACACCGGCTTCCATAAAGGTTCGCAGCGGATGCTCTTGATAACTGCTCACAGTGGAAGTATGTAGATTACTGGTGGGACATGACTCGATACCTATCTTGTGTTCCACCAGATACTCCATCAATTTGGGATCATGAATAGCATTGACCCCATGGCCTATGCGAGTCGCCCCCAACTCCTTGATGGCTTGCCACATGCTTTGGGCACCGGCGGCTTCTCCGGCGTGAGCCGTTATCTGAAGCCCAGCATCGCGTACCCGTTTGAAATGCTCATTAAACAACTCACCGGGGAAACCCAATTCATCACCGGCCAAATCAACCGCGACCAGAGACTCCCTGTGCGCGAGCAAGCCATCCAACTCCTGAGTACAAGCCTGCTGGCCAAATGAGCGAGACAGAATACCTATCAGTTTTATCTTAACCTGATAGTCCTTGAACCCGGCTTTTACACCATCAACAACGGCTTCCACCACGCCTTCTATCGGCAGCTTGTGATTCATTGCCATGTAGTAAGGGCTGAACCTTAATTCGGCATAGTCCAACCCGGACAATGCCGCATCGGCGACATTTTCATAGGCCACCCGCTTTACCGCATCCAAATCGGCCAGCACGGCAACCATCCAGTCCAGCTTTTTCAAGAAAGCCACCAGGCTGGATTCTTTACCCTGGATCTGTACATAAGGTGCCAAGGCCTCAAGCGAGGCCGCCGGCAAGGCAATGCCATGTTGGTGACCCAGTTCCCATATGGTCTCAACCCTGACATTACCGTCCAGATGGCGATGTAAATCGACCAACGGAATTGAAGTATCAATCATAAAAATAACCCCTGTATGAACTACCCCGCCAATTTAGTTATTTTTTGGTCTGGGGACGCTTAAGTGTAACACGCCTTTTGTTAACACCTCTTAGTCTGCAGACAGGCTTTGTTACCAAAAGGTGAGCTCGAATGGCTGGGGCTGCCACCAAGCTTGAGGCATAATCCGTTCTCAAGGATAAAAAAGGAACAAAATCAAATGAAAAAACTCCTGCTACCCCTATTGCTCACCGGACTCTTGGGCGCCTGCCAACACCCTACTCATGAAGCCAACACGCCAGAAATAGGCAAGCAACTATCCCAAGCCGATAGCCAACTCCAGCAGCTAATAGCCGATGCCTGGCAGCAAAGGCTGGCAGAAAGCCCACAGATGGCCTTCCAGTTTGGCGATGACTCGGCCGCGGGTAAGTTAGCAGACTTGTCAGCTGAAGCTCTGGCGGCCGATGCTGCGGCCAATTCAGCACTTTTGCAACGGCTAAAGGCCATACCCAGAGAACAGCTGAGCAAAGAAGCCGCCATCAATACCAGTATTCTCGAATACCAATTGCAGGAGAGCGTGGATAGCTTCAGGTTCAAGGCCCATTACCTGCCGATTACCTCAGAGAGTGGCTTTCACGCTTACATTGCTTCTATGGCCTCCGGGCCATTCAAGACAGAAGCCGATTACCGTCATTACCTGCAGAAGCTGCGATCTCTGCCGCGCTATTTCCAGCAACAGATACACTGGATGCGCCAAGGGCTTGCCGAGGGCATCACTCAGCCGCAATCTGTGCTGAGAGGGTTTGAACAGAGTATTCAGGCCTATATGGTACCAGTGCAGCAAAGCAGCTATTTCAAGCCGTTTGAGACGTTTCCAGAACACTTTTCTGCCAATCTTAAACAGGAACTGAGCCATGCCGGGTACGTCAGTGTCGAGCAGCATGTGTTACCGAGTTATCAAGCCTTCTACGACTTTATGACCGAGGAATATATCCCTGGCGCCCGTCAGAGCATTGCCGCATCAGCTCTGCCCAATGGTCGGGCCTTTTATGAAAACAGGGTCAAGTACTACACCACTCTGGATATGACGCCTGAGCAAGTCCATCAACTGGGGCTGAGTGAAGTAAAACGGATCCGCGCCGAGATGGAACAGATCATCAAACAAACCGGTTTTAAAGGCAGCTTTGCCGAGTTTCTGCATTTTATGCGCACCGACAAACGCTTTTATGTGAGCACGCCGGAGCAACTGCTCAAAGAGGCCTCCTATATTGCCAAAAAAGCCGACGCCATGTTGCCACGCTATTTTGGCAAGCTGCCACGCAAACCCTATGGCGTAGCCCCTGTACCGGCAGAAATTGCCCCCAAATATACAACCGGGCGCTATTCCGGCTCCAACTCGGAGACTGTGGCGGGTTTTTATTGGGTGAACACATATGCTTTGGATAAGCGCCCTCTCTATGAGTTGGAAGCACTCACCCTGCATGAAGCTGTTCCGGGTCACCACCTGCAGATTTCCCTCAATCAGGAGTTGGAGCAACTGCCCGATTTTCGCCGCTACAGCTATATCTCGGCCTTTGGCGAGGGATGGGGACTATACAGTGAATATTTGGGGCTGGAAGGGGGTTTTTATCAGGATCCCTACAGCAACTTTGGACGCCTGACTTACGAGATGTGGCGCGCCGCTCGCTTGGTAGTCGATACAGGTATGCACACCCAAGGCTGGAGCCGTCAGCAGGCAATAGACTTTATGGCCGGTAATACGGCTCTGTCGCTGCACAATGTCACCACAGAGATAGACAGATATATCTCCTGGCCTGGGCAGGCGCTGGCCTACAAGATTGGCGAGCTGACTATCAAACGTCTGCGAAAGCAAGCAGAAGACGCCCTGGGGGAAAAGTTCGATATCCGCCAATTCCACGATGCAGTTTTGGCACAGGGCTCTGTGCCCATGTCTGTGCTGGAACAACAGATAGCCGATTTTATCGCCTCACAGCAATGAAGCCCTGTTTCTGATACACTCGGCCAGTGCCTTTGAGCACTGGCTTTTTTAGATCAGGAAATATTGGATGGTAACGACCCAGGCCCGCAACGCAGAACCCGCTTCAACCCAGTCTCAATTGGAGACTTTCTGGCAAGGTGTCACCCATGCCAAGCTGGCAGTGGGATTCGGTAAAGAGCTGGCCTACGGTTATATTTGCCACCCAAAGGCGAAACAGGCCGTCGTCATCAGCAATGGCCGGGTTGAGAGTTATCTCAAGTATCGGGAGCTGATCCATGACTTCTATCAGCAAGGTTTTAGTGTCTACGCCTTGGATCATATTGGGCAAGGGCTATCCAGCAGGCTAACCGCCAATCCTCACCAAGGGCACATAGATAAGTTTCAGGACTATGTTGATCACTTGCACTGTTTCGTTGAGCAAGTAGTAGTTTCAAACCAATATGAACAGTATTTTCTGGTAGGCCACTCCATGGGAGGAGCGATAGGAACTCTGTATTTGCAGCAATATCCCCAGAGATTTACTGCCGCGGCCTTCTCTGCCCCCATGTATGGGATCCGTTTGCCAATGCCGCGCAACTTCGTACGTTGGTTGGCGGGGAAACTCAATAGTTATGGCCCGCATACCGAGCCCAACTACGTGTTATCTGGCCATGATTATCGTCCACTCGAGTTTAAAGATAATCAATTGACCCACAGCGAAAGCCGGTATCAGGCCTTACTGGATTTATGCCGGCAACGTCCGGAGATCCAACTGGGCTCGCCCACCAATCAGTGGTTGATAGAAGCATTGGATGCTTGCGAGAAGACCATCACCGCAGCCAGAGAGTCCAAGGTCCCGATCCTCATTCTACAAGCTGAGCAGGACACTATCGTCGATAACCAGGCGCAAATCGCTGCAATTGGCCCAGAGGTAATACTGGAAAAGATCATGGGAGCCAGACATGAACTCTTTATTGAAATCGATGCAATACGTGAGCAGGTGCTGAGTATTATTTTCAACTTCCTGGCGCAGCACACAGTAACTCATGCTTCGGCGCATGCAACAGAGTCGCGAACTCAGTCTCAGACAAAGGCTGACTGAACAAATATCCCTGGAAGCAGTCACAGCCGAGCTGGTTCAAAAAGGCTCTTTGCTGTGCCGTTTCAACCCCTTCGGCAACCACTTTCAGCTCCAGGCTGTGGGCCATTTCGACTATGGCCCTGACTATAGCATCCGCACTACGCCCCGAGCCTATCTTCTGCACAAAAGAGGCATCTATCTTTAGTCTGGATAGAGGCAGGTTCTGTAAATAACTCAACGAACTGTAACCTGTGCCAAAGTCATCTATTGCCACAGATATCCCTGCCTTCTTCAACAGATCGATTCGGGTATTCATGATGCACAAGTTGGTCAACAGGGCGTACTCAGTCAACTCCAGCTCCAATGCATCCGTAGCAATCCCCTGGGCCTTCAACAAGGCGATCAGGCGCTCCACAAACTCAGGCTGGTTAAACTGCCTGGCACTGAGGTTAATGGCAATTTTGGGCACCTTTATACCTTTGGCCTGCTGCTCACGAATGAAGCGACAAACTTCAAGAATGACCCAATGGCCAATCTCACTGATAAGGCCGCTGCCTTCCGCAATGGGAATGAAGTCCGCCGGCGAAATATTCCCCTGTTGCGGATGTTGCCAGCGTAATAACGCCTCTGCCCCTGTCAATTGCCCCTGGGAATCGACTATTGGCTGATAAACCAAAGAGAGTTGTTGCCGCTCGATGGCATAGCGCAACTCATTCTGGATCAGCAGATTCTGGTGAGCCTTAACCTCCATCTCGGAGTTGTAGATCATGCAGTTATCTCTTCCGCCTTCCTTGGCCTGGAACATAGCCATATCGGCTCGCTTCAAAAGCTCCTCGGCATCAATATCATCCTGCTCATCGAACAGGCAGACACCAATGCTGGCAGACACATGCAGCTGCTTGTCACTGATATTAAAGGGTCTGGCAACCAACTGCCTGATCTCACTGGCCAACGCCAAGGCCCGCCTTGCCGCTGTGGTTTTGTCTTGGGTCAGGTCTTTTGCCAGGATAACGAACTCATCTCCCCCTAACCTGGCAACCAAAGTATTGGCAGTAAAATAGCCCGAGAAACGAGCGGCCAGCTGTATCAACAGTCGATCTCCCAAGTGATGTCCTAGAGTGTCATTAATGGTTTTGAAATTATCCAAGTCGATAAGAAACAGCGCTGCACACTGCAAGCTGTTGTGACAGTGCTTTTGCTGCTCATACAAGGCATCCATCAAGGCGCGACGGTTAGCCAAGTTAGTCAATGCATCATGATTGGCTAAATGGGCCAGAGCTTGCTGATTACGTACATCATCCGACACATCAGCATGGGTACCGATAATCCGGCAAGGGCGCCCCTGCTCATCCCATTCAACCAACATTCCCCTGTCCAGCACCCAGATATAGTGCCCCTCTTTATGGCGCAGACGGTGAACACTCTCAAACGCCTCGGTTTCACCATTGAGGTAGGCCTGTAGAGACGACAGCACCGCCTCTCTATCATCGGGATGAAGTCGACTTTCCCAAGTAGAATAAAGCCCTTCAAGCTCATGAGGGCCATAACCTATCATCTCTTTCCAGCGGTCCGACAGAAAAACTTCGCCGCTGGCGATGTTCCAATCCCAGATCCCATTGCGGGTTCCTTCCACCGCAAATAACCAGCGTTGTTCATTGTCTCTCAATTGTTTCAGGGTTCGCTGCAACTTCTGTTGACTCTGATGTAAATAATCCTGCAGCACCCGTATTTCGCTGAAAAGCCACGGACTATCTATATGAAAAGAACTGCTCTCACCTTTCCGGGCCTGCCAAACCAGGCTTCTTAAAGGGCGGATCAGCATAAAGTGCAACACCAGCATAAAGCCCAAAACGAACAAGGCTCCCAAGCCCCAAACCCGCATAAAACGTACATTGAGAGCATCTGTCACCTTAGCCATTGCCGGTGACAAATCATATTCCAGGTAGATTAGCTCGACCTTTTCACCAAAGCCCACGGGTGCTTCTGCTGCAATAGGGTAATAGGCTTGTATCGATAGTCGATCCGGATTGGCAAATATCAAGGGTTTACCTGAGTTGACCACTTGCCGCTGCAGTTCCATAGAATAGCCATCGATAACCTGCAAAGCCCGGCTGTCGCGCCAGACTACATGATTGGCGTGGCGAATAAGGCTGGTGTCATCAAGCAGGATATACACCATTATATTGAAGTCGGTTGCCGCCAGAGATATTTCTTCAGCCACGCTATCCAGGTTGTGGTTACCTACAGCCTTCTCAACAAGATGCTGCATCCTGAACAGCTCTTTCTTGAGCTGTTCTATCTGAACCGAAGCAGCCTCAGACTCCAGTGACTGACGCTCATAGAAATACTCCCCGGCAACAAGACAGAGATAAATAAAAAATACACAAAAAGGAACAACATAGGCCATGGCAGGCCTTGGCATCTTCACAAATGAAATCCTTGATGCTCATGACAAGAAGGCACACATAACGCTTAATGCTAACGGCAAATTAACTTACAGGCAAAGAGTCTAACTTCAAAATTGTTTTCGTGCTCAAAGACGCTGTCTGGTAATGCAGGTAGGAAGCTTAAATAACCAAGGAATGCTAAGGGCAAACAATCCAAAGCGGCTTTCGCCTGAATAAGGGGTAGTAGATATCACGAGCAGGATGAATGGGGTGGGGCTAAGCAAAATCCATAGGTTCCAAACCCAAAGAAGCCACGAGTACCTTTATTGAGGATACCGGTTGGGTTAAATCTCTGTGCTCCAGAGACTGGATGAATCTGACCAAACAAACGGGTCGAGCCATTCTCAATATCTCCACAGCACCATCTCACATGGGGGCGAAAGACATCTGCTCATCAAGCACAGCTTGATAGATGGCTGTAGCGCGAAGCAGCTTGGCTGCGAGCTGAGGGGCCCGCACTGCGTAAGCAGCTTTGGGCTGCATGTTAAGTCATGCTCGCTGGAAGCGAGACAAACAAAAAAGCCCTAGCTAAATGCTAGGGCTTTTTTGTTACTGTTTTGTCTCCACTTTTTTTAAAAAGTGAAAATAAAATTGGGCGTCTGGCGATGGCCAGCTTCGAGCAAGCTCTCCGCGTTCGTCTGT